>JANRKB010000019.1:0-6499 GCA_033763695.1 Planctomycetota bacterium
CGGGATCGTCGAAGGTGGATCGTTTGTCGCACGATCCACCGTCGACAATCCTGGACGAGGGGGATCGGATTCGTCGGGTGTCGCTACGCGACGACCCGACGCTATTGACGCGCACGGCTTCGCCGTGCAGTACCACATCGATCGTCGGAGGTGGATCGTGCGATACACGATCCAGTTTCGACGATCCCGTACGAGGGGGCGTTTTCGTCGGGTGCGGCTGCGCCGCGACCCGACGCTATTGACCCGCACGGCTTCGCCGTGCAAGGCGGACAACGCAAAGCGCAAAGCGAAAAGCTCAAATGAACTGCCTAGGTGATCGATCCGCGAGGAGAGACGCTTGCTCTGCTTCACGCGACGACCGATCTGCTGGACCGCTCATTTGAGCTTTGCTGTTTTTCGCTTTGAGCTTTGAGCTCTGTGCTCTGTGCTTCCGCACTCCGTCTCTTCGTCTCTTCGTCTCTCCGTCTCTTTCCTCCGCTCACTCATGCACGCTGGCGGGGTCCAGCCCTGCCTCGATCGCTTCGATCTTGCGGATGCGTCGTGCGTGGCGTCCGCCCTGGAAGCTGCTGGCGACCCACGCTCCGACGATCTTCTCGATCAGCGGCTGGCCCAGCAGGTCGGCCGACAGGCACAGCACGTTGGCGTTGTTGTGTGAGCGCGAGAGCTGGGCGGTCATCTCATCGTGGGCCACGGCCGCACGCACGCCCTTGACCTTGTTGGCGGCGATCGACATGCCGATGCCCGTGCCGCAGACCAGCACGCCCAGATCAGCGCGTCCGTCGGCGATGGCGCGAGCGACGAGGTAGGCCGGCTCGGGATAGTCGCACGACTGGCCGGTGCTGCACTCGCCGAGGATCTGCACGGCGTGTCCTTCGCGGGTGAGCTTGTCGGAGAGGGCCTGGATGGAGGCGACGCCGCGGTGGTCTGCGCCCAGTGCGATTCTCATGACGAGTGTTCCGTGTTGGAGGCGTTGGGAGCGGGTGAACGATCGAGCCCGGCCAGCCGCGTGCGGATCACATCCAGCAGGCGGTGGGCGGTCTGACGATAGACCTCCAGCGGGCCGCCGATCGGATCGGGGATGTCCTTGGACGAAGGATCGAGCACAAAGACCTTGTCCGCCGCACCCGGCTCGAGCGAGAGCACCGCCTTGCGGTGTGCCGCGGTCATGGTGTAGATCACCTCGGCCTCGTGCACCATCGCACGCGTGAGTAGCCGGGCACGCCGGCGTTCGGGCACGATCCCCATCGCCTCCAGCGCGACCAGCGCCTCGGGTGTGGTCGGATCGCCCTCACCCGCCGACACGCCCGCGGATTGGGCCGTGATCACGATGCCGTCGGGCGTGCGGCCCTGCAGCAGATGCCGCGCAATCGCCTCCGCCATCGGGCTGCGGCAGGTGTTGCCGGTGCACACAAAGAGCACCTCGCGTTCGAGCGTCTTGGCGATGGTCTTGGCCGCGATCGCGCCCTCGCGCACGATGCGATAGCCGCCGCCCGCGAGCAGACGCACGGCGGTGGACGAACGACCCAGCCGCGTCGGGCCGCGATCAAGCAGCATCGCGACACCGGGAACATCAGGCCCGGATGCGTCCGGTCCCACCGGGGCACGCTGGGCCACCAGCGGCACGCCCGCCGCGGCGATCAAGCCCTGCGCCACATCGTCCAGCGGCACGCGCACGCTGATCGCCCCGCCATCATCAATCACGCCCGGCGCAACGCCCAGCGCCGCGAGCACCTCAGCGCGTCGCGCGGGTGATTGCTCGACGAGCAGTTGCAGCGGCCCGGGGCACAGCCGCGCCAGCAGCCGCCGATGGGCCGGAGCGCTGATCCCCAGCGTCGACTCCACGCTGGCGACGTTGGGCGCGTGCCATGTGGCGTGCCAGGCTGCCTGCCCGGTTGCGGGCTGGGCAGATTGACCATCGGTCGGCGTGGCGAGCGTGCGCAGGCGATCGATCGCCGCGGCATTGCTGCCGAGGGCAAACACGCCGTAGACCGTCTCGGTGGGAGCGATGACAAGTTGGCCATCGCGCAGTGCGGCGGCGGCATCGCGCAATGCCGCATCGCGTGCGTCGCCACTCATCTCGTTCCAACGCAGCCGTCTCATCGCTTCCATCTCGTCGCGTCGCCCGTGCGTCGCATCAGACCGTCTGTCTCTGTGCCGCAGTATGCCGCGGTTGGCGTCGCGCCGCAATGCCCACGGGGAAGAGTCCGCGGCCGAGCCGCGCGTCGCTTCTTGGATGCCAGCCCGGCCATTGATACTCCAAAATCACGCTGTCGGGTCCGACAATCGGCGTTTTTGGCCCACCGATCGCGTCGAGGGAACCCCCGCGGCACTCGCAACGAATCGACCCCGGGCCGGGTATGCTCTGGGTCCGGCATCACATCGGACACAGGCCCGTCGCAACCAAGCACGATCAGGGCGTGGCCCGCCGCTGGCTTTGGCAAAGGATCAGACGATGACGCACGCAACCACGACGCAGCCCACCAGCAGCCGCCCCAGCCCCCGCCCCAGCTCCCGGCAGGCAGGCCGAGACACTCGTCCCGGCTTCAGCCTGGTCGAACTGCTCACGGTGATCTTCATCATCGTGGTGGTGATCGCGATCGTGCTGCCCGCACTGGCCGGCGTCCGCGACGCCGCCAAGAAGGCGACGACCAACACGCAGCTCACCGACCTGCTCAACGCGGTGTCGGCGTTCCAGCAGGACCAGCGTCGTCTGCCCGGTTACTTCTCGCCGCGTGAAATGGGCGCGCAGGAGAACCTGACCGAAGGCTTCACGTCGATGGAGAACATGATGCTCGACCTGCTCGGGCAGGATGCCGTGGCCAAGGTCAAGCCCAGTGCGTGGCGTGTGAGCGCCGACCCCGCGGGTGGCGACACGATTCAGGTTGGGCCGACCGCCAACGCCGCGAACAAGGTGTACGTCAATCTCTCGCTCTTGAGCACCGACAAGAAGTCGTATTACACGCCCCCGGCCAAGCAACTCGTCGGGCAGTACAACGACGGCGGCAGCGTGATCCAGCAGGCGGGCAAGGCAGGCAACACCGACGCCGAAGGCAAGAACCAGATGCCCGACCTCGTCGACTCCTTCGGCAATCCGATCCTGGCGTGGGTGCAGGACGACACCGCGAACCTCCGTCCCGTGTCGGATATCAAGGAGTTCGCCGCGGAATATGACCAGACCACCAGCAACCAGCCCGCGGCACGCTTCTACTGGGCCCAGAACGCGGGCTTCCTGAAGGCGACCAACAGCGGCAAGGCCAACGCCAACCAGCAGACCCAGAGCATGCTCGGCCAGGATGTCTCGGCGACCGATCGCCAGACGACGCTGATGGCGCTCTTGGGCAACCCCAGCACGCCGGTGCAGGCGACCGCGACGCTCAACGCGGACCAGATCCTCGCGGGCTCGGCCAAGGGCCGCGTGATGCTGCAGAGCGCGGGCAAGGACGGCGTGTTCCTCAAGAAGGGCGACAAGCAGGCGGGTCGGGGACTTTTCCAGAACAACGCCAACGCGCTGGTGTATGGCATCGGCCTCAAGACCGACAGCGGCACGCCGCAGCTTGACGCGACAGGCAAGCCCGCGGTGAATGACGTGCTCGGCGGGTTCGATGACCTGACGGTGGCTGGGGCGAACTGAGCGAGAAGAGACGAAGAGACGGAGTGCGGAAGCACAGAGCACAGAGCAGAACGCTCAAAGCTCAAAGCGAAAAACAGCAAAGCTCAAATGAGCGGTCCAGCAGATCGGTCGTCGCGTGAAGCAGAGCAAGCGTCTCTCCTCGCGGATCGATCACCTGAGCAGTTCATTTGAGCTTTCCGCTTTGCGCTTTGCGTTGTCCGCCTTGCACGGCGAAGCCGTGCGGGTCAATAGCGTCGGGTCGTCGCGAAGCGACACCCGACGAAAACGATCCCCCTCGTACGGGATTGTCGAACGTGGATCGTGTATCGCACGATCCACCTTCGACGATCCCGTCGTTAAGGCGGGGCTTTCCGTGGGTGCCGCTGACTTCCGGGGGCGCGGCGACCCACGGCTATTCACCTCCACGGCTACGCCGTGAAGAAGTCATACGCGACGACTTCGTCCACCGACCGTCGGCCTTGCACGGCGAAGCCGTGCGGGTCAATAGCGTCGGGTCGTCGCGTAGCGACACCCGACGAATCCGATCCCCCTCGTCCAGGATTGTCGAAGGTGGATCGTGCGACAAACGATCCACCTTCGACGATCCCGTCAATGGGCGGGGCTTTCCGTGGGTGCCGCTGACTTCCGGGGGCGCGGCGACCCACGGCTATTCACCTCCACGGCTTCGCCGTGAAGAAGTCGTCGCGACGAACCCGTGCCACCGAGATGTGAGGCTCACCTCCGACATCAGCGGCACGAGAGACGCCGGGCGCGAGCGTACTGGACGGCTCATGTGAGCTTTGCTGTTTTTCGCTTTCCGCTTTGCCCTGGCCAAGGTGCCCATTTCAAGATGGTCAACCCCGGCCCCTGGGATGACCATCTTGACGTGAGCACCTTGCGCCGGGCTCTCGAAGGGTCTCGCAGAAGGCGACCCAATCGCGAGGCATCAGACCGGAAGACATGAGACATGAGACATGAGACATGAGACATGAGACATGAGACATGAGACATGAGACATGAGACATGAGACATGAGACATGAGACCGGCGGATTCTTCCCCTCGTCTCCTTGTCTGATGTCTCCTTGTCTGATGTCTCCTGTCTCCTTGTCTTCCCACCCCCTCCCCCACGCCCGTACCCTTCTCCATGCTCACGCTCATCGGTTCTTGGAACGCCCTCGACGTCGGTCCGCGTGCTCTTGAACTCCTCCGCCAGGACCGCCCGCTCCTCGACGCACTCGTCGCCGGCATTCAACTCGTCGAAGACGACCCCGAAGAACTCTCCGTCGGCTACGGCGGGCTCCCCAACGAGGACGGCATCGTCGAGCTCGACGCCGCCGTGATGGACGGCCGCACCCATCGCGCGGGCGCGGTCGCCAGCGTGCAGAACGTGCGGCACGTCGCACGCCTGGCCCTCGAAGTCATGCGCCGCACCGATCACGCACTGCTCGCGGGCGAAGGCGCCACCAAGTTCGCACGCCTGCTCGGCTTTCCGCAAGAGGACCTGCTCACCGAGCGCAGCCGCAAGGCGTGGCTGGATTGGAAGGCGAATCTCTCGCCGCGCGATGCGTGGCTGAGCGAGAACGAGGGCAAGAGCGACTTCGGCACCGCGCTGTGGGCCGGCACGCCCGAGGGCGTGGCCGACGCGCCTGTCAACACCAACGTCAACACGTCTGCCACCGCGCACAAACCCAAGCCCGGCGTGTCGAGCCAAGCCCCCGGCGTTCCCTTCACCTACGGCACGATCCACGTCTCCGCCCGCGACGCACGCGGCGATCTCGCCAGCGTCACCAGCACCAGCGGCCTGTCCTACAAGATCGCAGGCCGCGTTGGTGATACGCCGCTCGTCGGCTCCGGCCTCTACACCGACAACGCGATCGGCTCGGCGGGTTCCACCGGCCGCGGCGAGGCCAACCTGCAATGCTGCGGCGCGTATCACACCGTGATGCGCATGGCCGCGGGTCGCACGCCCACCGAGGCGTGCCTGGACACGCTGAAGTACATCGCCGATCGCACCAAAGCGCCGCGCCTGCTGGACGACAAAGGCCGACCCAACTTCAACGTCACGCTCTACGCGCTGCGGGCCGACGGCGCCTACGGCTCGGCGGCAATGCACGCGGGCTACGAGTTCGTCGTCATGGACGACAAAGGCCCACGCCGCGAGAAGTGCGCGGCACTGTTCGCGTGAGCGAACAGCGAACAGCGAACAGCGAACAGCGAACAGCGAGAATGATCCGTCCAGGGGATCAGTTGTCGCGCCCAGCGGATCGATCGGCCGCATGCCTGCGCGCCAGCGTGCTGGACGGATCATTTGAGCTTTTCGCTTTTCGTTGTGAGCTTTGTGTCCGCCTCCCGTGCCACCGAGATGTGAGGCTTTGCGAGCATCTCGGTGCTGATGAGCCGACGCCCACGCAACTCGTCCAAGAGCACTGATGTCGTCGAAGACTCCGACATCAGTGGCACGAGATCGATGTGCGCATCACCTCCGACATCAGTGGCACGGGATCGATGTGCGCATCACCTCCGACATCAGCGGCACGAGAGACGCCGGGCGCGAGCGTGCTGGACGGATCGTTTTCGCTTTTCGCTTTTCGCTGTTCGCTTTGACTTGGCCCCGCTCTTCAAGATGGCCATTTCAAGATGCTCAACCCCGGGCCCTGGGATGACCATCTTGACGTGACCATCTTGACGTGGGCATCTTGCGTCAGGCGCTCGATCGCTCCCGCGGCAGGCGACCCATTGGCGAGGCATCAGACCGGGAGACATGAGACGCGAGACATGAGACATGAGACATGAGACATGAGACATGAGACATGAGACATGAGACATGAGACATGAGACATGAGACATGAGACATGAGACATGAGACATGAGACATGAGACATGAGACA
>JANRKB010000020.1:0-80614 GCA_033763695.1 Planctomycetota bacterium
CTCCTCGACGGCGTCAACGCGCGGCAGTTCGACCGGCCGGTCAACCCCGCGCTGCTCATCGCCGCCAACGACGCCGCGAGCGCGTGGAGTTCGGCCTTTGCCGACGCCGTCGCGGCCCGCAACGCCGCCGAAGCCGCGACCCAGAACAAGCAACACGCCCGGGCCGCCTACGAAGCCGCGCTGCGCCCGATCGTGCGGCAGTTGCAGTCGCTCCCCGAAGTGACCAACGGCGACCGCGCGAGCCTGGGGATCACCGTCGCGTCGCCGCGCCGCAGCGTCGTGCCCCCGCCGCCTTCGCCGCGGGTCGCGATCGTCGACGCGGGCGCGCGGCTCACGCACACGCTCCGCCTGTTCGACACCGCCGCGCTCGCGCCCGGCGGCAACGCCCGGGGACGCACCGCCCGCCCGCGCGGCGCGGCCCGCGCCGAACTCTTTGTCGCGTTCACCCCGCCCGGCAGCCCCGCCCCCTCAGATCTCGACGCCTTCCGCTATGTCCAGAGCATCAGCGACGGCCACGCCACGCTGTCGTTCGACGCGGCCCGCGGCGGACAACAGGCCCACTACCTCGCACGCTGGGTCAACACCGCGGGCCAACCCGGGCCGTGGAGCGAGACGGCGTCAGCGACGGTAGCGGCGTGAGACTGGCGGCATACGCGAGCGACCCGCTGCCCCGCAGAAGCTCAAGTCGGCCGGAATGTCGCACGCTCGTGCCGCGCCCAACACTCGTACGCGCAGAGTGACACGATGCAAGAGAGCTTCTCCTTGCGCCATGTGTCCGCGTAGACCGATGCCTTTGACACCGGGATCTGGCTTGCAAACTTCTCAACGTACTCGCGAAGCACCGGTTCGGCCGCGGCAACAAACTCGTCGCGGCTGTTCGGCATGGGCTGACCTTCAAGGCGCACCCCGCTCAATCCCTTCAAGAACGCTTGATACGACTCGTCGTAGTCGGTGGCATCGCGACAAAGCGACGCGATGACATGCATCAGCGGCGTAAAGCCGTCGGCGTCCGTTGCAAGCGGGTCCGCGCCCGCCCGGAGCAGGGCTCGGGTCTTCACGTCCTTGTCCACGCCAACGCCGTTGGCGGCGTGGAAGAGCAGCGGGAGTTCGATGCGTGTGCAGGACTCGCCGCTGCAATCGTGCTTTCGACAGACGGCGTTCGGGTCCGCGCCGAGTTCGCAGAGCACCTGGACTTCGATATCAGTGCCGTCTTCGATCGCGCGAGCGAGCGGCGTCTGATCGTTCTTGTTGCGGTGTTCGATGTTGACGCCGAGTTCCTTGAGGTAGCCCAGCGTGTCGCGCACCGACTCTTCGGCATTGGCCTCGCCGTTAACATCGATGGCGGCGTGGAACGCGTTGTAGCCGAGTTCGGAGACCGCGTGCGGATCGGCCCCCGAGGCGACGAGCAGGCGGAGCAGGGCCGGGTAGCGGCCGGATCCGACCGCGGACATAAACACCGTGTAGCCCCGGTCGTGAGCGGCATTGACGCTTGCACCCGCCTCAATGAGCGCCTTGACGCCGGAGAATGCGCTTTCGCCATCGCTGAACAAACTGACAAGCGGGGTCCATCCGTACTCATCAACGTCCTCCCGCGGCAGCCCCGCCTTCATGAGCACGCGGACAACGTCGACGGAGTTTGCGCAGTACATCGCCGTGCGTTTCGAGTTGTCCCGTGCCTTCGGATCCGCACCGGCCGCGAGGAGCAAGCGGACACATTCGGCACTCCCCGACCGGGCGGCTCGGAAAAGCGGGATCTCGTACTCGGAGGGAGCCGAGACTTGCTGCTCAATCATCTCCGCTTCCATCTCCCGCACCCCGTCCTCCATGAACTCCCGGAACTCCTGCGGAATGGTTTCAAACAGCTCGGGCGTACCGGCGCGGTATTCGGCCATGTGTTCCATCATGCGTTGGTGGTTCTCGCGGGCCGCGACAGGGTCCCAGTATCCGTTGGGATTCAGCCCGTGCTCGAGCAGCAGATTCACGCGTTCGGCGTCGCCGGCCGCAGCGACGTCGCACAAGAGCCGATTCAAGTCCTCCGGGTCTTGGGGCAAGGGACTACCTGCATCGAGTAAGCGCCCGGCACGAGCGGCATCGCCGCCGGGCTTGTAGTTCCAGCCGAGTCCCTTCACCGCAAACGTCGCTGCCGAGTCCCCGTTGAGAATGACTTTTGGGTCAGCGCCCAGTTCCAACAGCAACGCCACGGTTGAATCGGTCGCCCCATCGCCGGAACCCGCGGCGACCATCAGCGGGGTTGCTGGCCACTCTGTCGCGCCAGGATCAAGGCCGATGTCGAACACGGCATTCACGTCTGCCCCTGAAGCGACGATCCTGCGGATCGCGGCGTGGTCGCCCTCTCGCGCGGCTCGGTGCAGCGGCGGCTCGCCAGCTTTGGGCGGCAGATACTCCCTGTTTCGCGCTTCAGAACTCTCCATTGCCGATTCTACGACTCCGAGTGAAGTCTCCGGATGCGCAGCGATCGCAGGGAGAGGTGCGGAGAGGGCGGCACGCCCTCTCTGCATCCGCGCCGACGCAACACATTAAACGCGTGGAACGATCCGATGCACGCGGCGATCGACGCACGATCGCCGCCCGTCGGCGGAGCACAGCACTGCGGCTGCAGGCACGGCAAGTGCAGGGGGCTGGCCGCCCCCTGCAACCCCGGCTCAGAAAGGCTCAACGCTCTGTGACATTCGCGCGGGAACACACATCTGTGTGTGGCCGGTGGATTTGCAGGGTGGGGTGCAGGCGAGGGGTGCAACCCCTCCCGGCGCGAGCAGTGACACAGTGGCAACGGCGCGATGCCGAGGAACGTTGGGCGCGACGACTCCCGGCGCGGGCAGCCCAACGCGACGCGTCGTGTGGAGCGAAGCACCACAACACCACGCGGCTGGCTTGATGGGCTTCCGCCGCCCCTGCCGGGGCGGACCGAGACAGAACACGCGTTCCACGGGTTGCGCGTCGGCGGGCTGCGCCGCGCCGCCGCTCCACCCGTGGCGATACACCGTCGCCCCGTTGGGGCGAGCGGACGCAAGAGTGACGTTGACGACGAGCAGGCAGCACGCGATTGATCGCTCGCCGCATGAACCGGGCGTCGCTTCAGGGCGAAGATTCGGCGCGATGGCTCTCTGGGCAGGGAGAGGTGCGGAGAGGGCGGCACGCCCTCTCTGCACATGCGCACCTTCGCGCGACGCCACGCACGCAACAAAAACAATCCGGCCCGCGATCGCTCGCGGGCCGGGGATGAACTTGATTGTCGTGTCCGCTCGAACTCCGACTTGCTCGCCTCGCTCGGCGATCTGGCCCGGCTTGGAAATCCGGGCCACCGTCAGAGCCCCCGCGAATCACTCGGCCTTGGCTTCGGTCGCCTTGGCTTCCTTGCGGACCTTGGCGGCGAACGCCGTGCGGCGGTCGGCCTGGCGACGGCGGGCGCTGGCCTTGCCGCCGATCTCCGGGCCTTCCTCAGCGCCCACAAACTGCAGGACGCAGAGCTCGGTGCCGTCGCCGACGCGGTGGCGGCCGAGCTTGATGATGCGGGTGTAGCCGCCGGCACGATCGGCGAACGTCGGGCCGACGTTCTCGAAGATGTGCTTGACGACCTTGGGAGCCTTGCGCAGTTCGCCGTAGCGGTTGCGCTCAACCTGAGACGACTCGGGCACGCCCTTGAAGAACTCCGCCGCGCGATCGCGGAGGGCGGTCACGGCCTTGGTCTCGGCCTCGTCGGGCTTCTTGCTCAGGTAGAGCCAGTCGAAGCCGCGGCGATCGCCGCCGAGCTTGGCGACGACCATGCGGCGGGCCGCGAGGTCGCCACGCTTGGCGAGGGTGACGATCTTCTCAACGAAGGGCTGAACGGCCTTGGCCTTCGGGATGGTCGTGGTGATCTGGCCGTGCTCGAACAGCGCCACCGCGAGGTTGCGGAGCAATGCCGTGCGGTGGGACGAGGTTCGATTCAGCCGGTAGCCGGCTCGACGATGGCGCATGACTGACAACTCCAGACAAACTGCGGGTCAGGCCCTGCCCGGCCCGCGAAAGAAGCCTCTCGAAAGACCCGGCCACGGGCGCCGGCTCTCCCCCACCCTCGCCAGACCGGCAAACCGGACGGGCGGAGCAGGGTCATTACTTTAGGCCGGAATCTCCGGCTTGGTCACCTGATAGCCGTCGGGCAGCTTCATGCCCAGGTCCAGACCCATGTCCAGCAGCTTGCGCTTCACTTCACGCAGGCTGGTGCGGCCAAAGGAGCGGAGCTTGAGCAGGTCGGCGTCGGTCATGACGACGAGCTGCGCGACGGTCTCGATGCGGGCCGACTCCAGGCAGTTGCTGGCGCGGACCGACAGTTCGAGCTCGTTGATCGAGAGGTTGAGCTTGCGGATGAGGTCTTCGTCGACCCCCGCCGCCGCCGCTGCCTCGTCGCTCACGCGATCGTCGCCCATCTCGAAGTACTGGACGAACGGATTGAGGTGCTTGCGGAAGATCTTGGCGGCCTCGACCAGCGCCATCTCGGGGCTGAGCGTGCCGTTGGTCCAGATCTCCATCGTGAGCTTGTCGTAGTCGGTCTTCTGGCCGACGCGGGCTTCCTCGACCTTGTAGCGGACGCGCTGCACGGGCGAGTAGATGGCGTCGACGTGGATGAGCCCGATTTCCTGCTCTTCCTCGTTCTCGTACTGCTCGCTGGCGGGCACATAGCCGCGGCCCTTGGCGACCTTCAGCTCCATCTCAAAGTCGATCTTGTCGGTCAGCGTGGCGATGACCAGATCGCGGTTGAGAATGGTGACGGCGGTGTCGGCCTCGATCATGTCGGCGGTGATCTCGCCGGGGCCGCGTGCCGCGAGCTTCATCGTCTTGGGCTCATCGCCCTCGAGGCGGACGATGAGGTTCTTGACGTTCAGAACGATGTCCGTCACGTCCTCCATCACGCCGGGAAGGCTGGAGAACTCGTGCGGAGCGCCCTTGATCTTGATCGACGTCACGGCGGCACCCTCGAGGCTCGAGAGCAGCACGCGACGCAGCGAGTTGCCGACGGTCGTTCCGAAGCCCTTCTCGAAAGGCTCAACGGAGAATCGGCCGTAGACATCGCTCTTGTAGCGGGAATCAGCCAGCACCCGAGTCGGGAGCTCCAGACCGCGCCAACGGAACCTCATGTGATCCATCCTTCTCTTTCAGCAGGGCCCTTGCGGACGGCACACCCCGGCTCAAGACAACATTCGTCCTGCTGAAGCGACGAGTGGTCTTTTCTGCGGAGTTTGCTGGGCGGCCGACGCTCGCGCGGCGTGCCGCTCCCTTCACGATTCAACCCATGACGACATCCGCGTGACCCGGCACGCCGAGCACACGCGGACGACGATGACTCTTGATTACACGCGACGACGCTTGCGGGGGCGGCAGCCGTTGTGCGGGACCGGGGTGTGATCCTCGATCGCCGTCACACGCAGGCCGGTGGAGACCAGGCCGTTCACCGCGCTCTCACGACCCGAGCCCGAGCCCTTGATGCGGATCTCGACTTCGGTCATGCCCATCTTGCGGACCTTCTGGCCGCAGGTTTCGGCGGCGCGGGTCGCGGCGAAGGGCGTGCTCTTGCGAGCGCCCTTGAAGCCGATGGTGCCGGCCGAGTCCCAGGCGATGGTTTCGCCGTTCATGTCGGTGATGGTGACGAGCGTGTTGTTCTGCGTCGCCTTGATGTGGGCGATGCCACGCACGACGTTCTTGCGAATCTTGCCCTTCTTGGCCATTGCAATCTCCTCGGATCATCCGACCGCGATGGGTCGTACCCGATTTTCCTGGGACAGGCACTGGGCACGAGGCACAGGGCACTCGGGACCGGAACCTGCCGCTTATGAACCCACACGCGACACCGAGGTCCGGACACGCGGCGGTCTTCGCCGAATGCCGAATCCCCAATGCCGAATGCCTTCTTACTTCGCCTTCACGCCCTTCTTGCCGGCGACCGTCTTCTTCTTGCCCTTGCGGGTGCGGGCGTTGGACTGGGTGCGCTGGCCGCGGACCGGGAGGCCCTTGCGATGGCGCTCGCCGCGATAGGAGCGGATGTCCTTGAGGCGCTGGATGTTCTGCTGCACCTGACGACGCAGCGCACCCTCGACGAGGTACTGCGAGTCGATGATGGCGTTGATCTGGGCGAGCTTGGCCTCGTCCACGTCACGCGCACGCTGGTCGGGGTCCACGCCGGCCTCGGCGAGGATCGCCTTGGCGAACTTGGGGCCGATGCCGTGGATGTACTCCATGGCATAAAGCATTTTCTTGTTGTCGGGAACGTCGATACCCGCGATACGTGGCACGCCGAGGCTCCTGAAAATCGTGTTCAACGCCTGTCATCGACAGGGCGACCGCCGGGCGGCCGCAATCGAATCGTGACACCACGCCAGCCGCGCCCGCAGGCTTTGGCCACGCGTGGGAATGATCAACCCCTCATCAACCTTGGACCTGCTTGTGCTTGGGATCGGTCTTGCAAATCACGCGGACCTTGCCCTTGCGGCGGACGACTTGGCAGTTGCCACAGATCCGCTTCACGCTTGCCTTCACCTTCATCGTGCACCTCGCAAAACCGCCGCGCATGGGCAGCCGCCGCCCGCGCGTCAATGGACCCGGACTTTAGGCGACCCGATTCGTGGAGTCAGCCCGCCGCCTTCAATTTTGAGCGCAGCTTTCACGAGAAACGCCGCCCGCCGCCACCCCGCCGTCCATGATATCCCGGACACAACGCAAACACCGAGACGGGTCGGCCCGCCTCGGTGCGATGGTCAGTCAGTCGCCTCATGGTTCATCGCTGAACCTGCCGCGGATCCTCAGCTCATGCGCCGACGACGAACCATGCCGGCGCCCATCGCGATCGCTGGGATCATGAGCGTGCTCGGCGTGGGAACGATGATGATCGTCGCGCCTTCGACAATCCCGCTCTCGCGGAAGGATGTGGCTGAGGACGAAACGGAGTCGTAGAACGCAAAGGCATTGGTGGGGTCACCCGTTCCGGTTCCCTGCGTCTGCGACACCAGAGCCGAGAGGCTCATCGAGGAGCCGAGCGCGCGTGATGCGGACATCTTCACAGTCCACGCACCGAGCTGGACCACGCGTGCAGTGGTGAAGTTGGTTGAGACGTTCGGGGGTTGCTGTGAAAAGTTCAAGAACCCGATCGTCCCGCCCGGGCCGGGCTGCCCGACGCGATAGCTTGCGCCCGACCCTTGCGCTCCGACAAGACCACCGCCGCCGTAGTCGAACGGCGTCGAACGCACCGGACTGGTGTTTTCGCGCCCGGGAATCTCGTCAGAACTCTCAACGCCATCAAGCTGGAACTTGGTGAGAACGCCGTTGAGGCCGTACGCGGTGGTGCCGGTCCAGTCGACCATGTAGCGTACTTGCACCGTCGATCCGGCAACGACGCCGACGGACTTGCGCCACGCCGCACCGTCGTACACCTCGAGGTACGCCTTGGGCGTCGCCCAAGCGAGCGAAGCGGAACCAGCGAACGCCAACAACACAGCGCAGACGGACTTCTTGTTCATGGCAGAGCTCCACAAGAGCGCGACAAAGCACCCGGACGCGCCCGCTCCCACCACTGAACAGACATCCCTACTCAAACCTACCTCAGGATTCAGACATTGCCACTCCAGATGGAATAAACCATCCATACCAATGAAAACACCGCCCGGGGAAGCCCGGGCGGTGACGTAACTATCAAGAACGTGCTCGCAAGTCACTTCGGCGTGAGCGGCACTCGCCACCCGCCGCCGACCACCTCGGCACGATCAATGCCGGAAGGTGATCCGCGCCTTGCTCAGGTCGTACGGGCTCATCTCCACCGTCACGCGATCGCCCGGCAGAATGCGGATGTAGTTCATCCGCATCTTGCCCGACACATACGCGAGCACCTCGGTCTTCTGCTCGTTGGGCAGACGCACGCGGAACATCGCGTTGGGAAGGGCTTCCGTGACTTCGGCCTCGAACGTGAACTTGTCGTCCTGCTTACCCATAGATCTCCATCAGACCCGCCCGCGGACGGATCAAACACCACCTGAACCAGATCAGAATCGAGGCCCCTTCAGACGCGGCCCGCTGTTGTCATCACCCGTCGCCAGGAAGCCCGAGTAGTTCCGCATCAGCAGATTCGCCTCGACGCGCTGGAGGAAGTCCAGCGAGACCGACACCACGATCAGCAGACCCGTACCCCCAAGGAACTGCGTCACCGAGAAGTCGATGTTGAGGCTCTTGTTGATGATCATCGGCAGCACCGCGATGACGGCGAGGAAGCCCGCGCCGACATACGTGATGCGGTTCATCACCGTCTCAAGATACTCCGCCGTACGCGGCCCGGGGCGCAGGCCCGGAATGAACGAGCCGTGATCGCGCAGTTGCTTGCTCATCTCCTCGGGGTTGAACTGGACCGTGATCCAGAAGTAGGAGAAGAAGTACACCATCAGGATGTACAGCATCACATACGGGAACTCGCCCATCGTGAACGCGGTGTGCAACCACGACGAAGTCTTGGAGATCCACGTGCCGGGGTGGCTGTGATCCGCCCACTGCTGGATGCCGGCGAAAATCACCGACGGGAAGATCATCAGCGAGCTGGCGAAGATGATCGGCATCACGCCGCCGTGGTTGATCTTCAGCGGCAGATAGGACTTCTGCCCGCCGAAGACGCGCCGCCCGCGGGTGTGCTTGGCCTGCTGGATCGGGATGCGCCGCTGCGCCACCGTCATGAGCACTGAGCCACCGATGACACCGACGAACATCACAGCCAGCCAGACGAGGCTCATGTAGTTGAGCTTGTTGGGCTCGGCGGGATTGAAGTTGTTGATGACCCAGGTGATCGCGCCGGGGAAGCCGCCGAGAATGCCGGCCATGATGATCATCGACACGCCGTTGCCGATGCCGTGCTTGTCGATCTGCTCGCCCAGCCACATCAGGAACATGGTGCCTGCGGTAAGCGTGAGCACGCCCATCACCCACCACAGCGGATGGGCGGCGTACTGCGGATAGATCATGTTGAGCTGGCGCATGTACGTCAGCCAGCCGAAGCCCTGCATGATGCACAGGCCGACCGTCGCGTATCGCGTCCACTCCTGGATCTTCTGGCGACCCGTGGCGCCTTCTTCCTGCAGCTTCTTCATCGCCGGGCTGACCGTCGAGAAGAGCTGGAAGATGATGCCTGCGGTGATGTAGGGCATGATACCCAGGCCGAAGATCGTCGAGTGCGACAGCGCGCCACCCGAGAAGATGGACACGAACTGCGCCATCGTCGCGAAGGCGTTCTCGCCATCGGTCGACTGCTTAAAGTGCTCGGCAAGGCTCTCCTGGTTCACGCCCGGGAGCGGGACCCAGTGGCCGAGACGAAACACCACAAGCATGCCCAGTGTGAAGAGCACGCGGTTGCGGAGTTCAGCGATCTTGAAGACGTTGAGCAACGTCTGAAGCATGCACAATCCTCGGGCAAAACCCGCGTCGGCGGAACACCGACGCGCCAGTCGCCCCTCATGGCCCCCGCGCATCCATCGCGCGGCGGCAGACACGAAATCGGGCGATGCACCGTCACGCGATGCGTGCGGGCTCTGGACACCCGAAGATTAGGCCTTCTTGCCGGGCTTCGCCTTGGCATCACCCTCGGCCGCGTCAGCCGCGGCCTCGGCCTTCTTGGCCTTGGAACCGCTGCCGCGCTTGAGCTTCTTGGTGAGGTTCTTGGGCGCGCGATCGTCGCTGTTGCGGTTGATGCCGCGGTTCTTGTCGCGACGCGTACCGATTTCCTCGACCGAGCCGCCGGCGGCGACGACAAGCTGACGGGCCTTGTCGCTCACGCGCTGGGCCTTGATGTTCAGCTTGACCTTCAGGCCTTCTTCGCCGGCCTTGGCCAGACCGCCGAGGATCTTCAGGTCGCGGCTGTCGTCGCGGATGAGACCCGCCTTCATGAGGGTCTCAGCGTTGACGTTGCCACCCTTGGCGAACGCGGGGTGAGCCGCGATGACGCCGAGGTTGACGATCCAGAACTGGCTCTTGAACTGGGCGTTGGTGAAGCCGAACTTCGCCAGGCGGCGGAAATAGGGCATCTGGCCGCCTTCGAAGGCGCGCTTGGCAGCGTAGCCCGAGCGCGAACCCGCGCCCTTGTTACCGCGGCCCGACTGCTTGCCGTGGCCCGAGCCTTCGCCGCGACCGACGCGCTTGCGACGCTTGTGCCGACCAGCCAGAACCGTGATGTCGTGGATCATCATGACTCAAACACTCCGCTGGAGGCTGGGGGGACAAAGGGTCCGCCGCCGCCCGTCCAGTGAATCTCGACTGTTTTCAAACCGAAGCCAACTCTGCTCAAACGTGAATATCGCTTCTCGAACCCGACGGGATATGTGCTCAGGCCTTGGGAGCCGCGGCCTCGCCGCCGCCCGCCGGTGCCCCACCGCCCGAACCGCCGCCAGCATCGCCCTCAGGCCCGCGACGACGACGGCCGCCGCCACCGCCACGACCCTTGCGCTCCTGGCCGATGGTGTTGACCGGGCCCTTCATCTTCTCGCCCTTGGCGACGATGGCGAACTTCTTGCCAGCGTCGATCTTCTGCTCGATCTCGGACATGCCCAGCGTGACGCCGCGGGCCGCCGCGATCTGCTCGCGCTGCTTGAGCTGCTCGATGGCGTGGAAGCAGGCCTTGACGATGTTGAAGGAGTTGGTCGAGCCGTAGCACTTGGTGAGGCAGTCGGTGATGCCGGCCATCTCAAGGATCGCGCGGACCGTCGTGCCAGCGACGACGCCCGTACCGGGCGACGCGGGCAGCAGGCGGACCTTCGACGCGCCGTAGGTGCCTTCGACCTCGTGCGGCAGCGTGGTGCCGGCCATCGGGATGCCGACCATGTCCTTCTTGGCGTACTTCTGGGCCTTCTCGACGGCCTGCGGCACTTCGTTGGACTTGCCGTAGCCGAAGCCCACCTTGCCACGACGATCGCCGACGACGACCAGCGCGCCGAAGGAGAAGCGACGACCACCCTTCACCGTCGCCGACGTGCGGTACACGCCGACCGTGGTGGACTCGATTGAACCAACATCATCCAGAAGTTCTGCCATGGTTCTGTCTCGCTGCTGCGAACGGATCGATTGATTGAAATCCGGTTGCGAATGCTGTCGTCGTGAGAAACTGTCTTCGAAACTCAGGCCTTTAGAACTCGAGGCCGCCCTTGCGAGCCGCATCGGCCAGAGCCTTGACGCGACCGTGGAAGCGGAACCCGCCGCGATCGAAGATCACCGACTTGATGCCCGCGGCCTTGGCCTTCTCGGCCAGCTTGCTGCCCACGGCAGCGGCGGCGGCGGAGTTGCCGGTCTTCTCGAGGCTCACGCCCTTGTCGGACGTCGACGCGCTCACGAGCGTCTTGCCCGAGAGGTCGTCGATCACCTGGGCGTAGATGTGGTTGAGCGACTTGTAGATGCTCAGCCGCGGGCGCTCGACGGTACCGGTGATCCGCTTGCGGATGCCGATCCGACGGCGGGCCCGACGCTGCTGCTTGTTGGTCTGCTTGTCCATCGCCAACTTCCTTCTGTGATGCGCTCTCGCGCTTCTCTGCTGCTCTTTCGCGGGCGTCGATCGTGAACGACGCGGCGGATGTCTTTGAACGTCGTCTGCTCGGGCTTTAGGCGCCGAACTGCTTGCCCTGCTTGCGCTTGATGACTTCCTCGGCGTACTTGATGCCCTTGCCGTTGTAGGGCTCGGGCTTGCGCTTCGCACGCATCGCCGACGCGAACTGCCCCACCACTTGCTTGTCCGTGCCGACGATCTTGACCTTTTCCTTCTCGACCGTCACCGTGACGCCGTCGGGAATGTCCATCAGGATCGAGTTGGCGAAGCCGACCGTGAGCTTGAGCTTTTTGCCGGTGACGGCAGCGACCCAACCCACACCGATGACTTCCATGTTCTTCTCGTAGCCCTTGGTCACGCCCTCAACCATGTTGCGGACCAGAGCGCGGGTGGTGCCCCAGTAAGCGTTGGCTTCCTTGTTCTCACGGGTGAAACCCGGAGCCAGGCCGACGTTCACGGCCTTGCCGCCATCGGCGACAGCGACCGCAACCTCGGGGCGCGCGGTGAAGGACAGCTTGCCCTTGGGGCCCTGCACCTCGATGGTGTGGTCCTTGACAGCGACCTTCACACCCGCGGGAATCTCAACGCTCTTCTTACCGATACGCGACATGATCAACTTCTCCAAGGCGTCTGGCTCGCCGACTTGCTTTTCTTGTCAGCCTGCCGGGCTTCCGCCGTTTGTCTTTGCCTTTGTCTTCCCGAATGGCCAATGCCTGATGCCCGATGCCTTCTTACTGGATCGTGCACAGCAGTTCGCCGCCGATGCGCTCGGCGCGGGCCTTGCGATCGCTCAGCACGCCACGCGAGGTGGAGACGATGCTGATGCCCAGGCCACCCAGGGGCGAGGGGAGTTCATCGCAACCGGCGTACACGCGGCAGCCGGGCTTGGACTCTCGCTCGATCTTGTGGAGCACGGGCTCGCCGCCGGGGCCGTAACGCAGACGGACCTTGAGCACACCCTGACGCCCGTCGTCGATGACGTCGAAGCCGTCGATATAGCCCTCGGACTGCATGGCGGCGAGAATGCCGCGGCAGACCTTGGAATTCAGGCAGGTCACCGTCTTGGACTTGTTGCGGACCGCGTTGCGGATCCGGGTCAGCATGTCCGCGATTGGATCACCGATCGCCATCTTCATCACCTCGTGCCCGTCGGCCTCTGGAAAGCGTGCCGGCTGTGGGCGTTGAAACTCGTGAGTCAAAAACCGTGCGAATCTGTCGTTGAACGCTCCGCGAGGCAAACGCCCCGGGGACGCGGCGGGATCACCAGCTGGCCTTGCGCATGCCCGGGATCTTGCCCTCCAGCGCGAGCTTGCGGAGCATGATGCGGGAGATGCGGAACTTGCGGTACACGCCACGGGCGCGGCCGCTGAGTTCGCAGCGACGCACCACGCGGGTGCTGAACTTGGGCTTCCGCCGAGACTTCGCCATCTGAGCCTTGGTCGTCATCGCTTCGCTCTCCGCCGGCACGTCGCCGGCCTGCTGCTGATTCCTGAAACTTGAACCGTTGGGGTGTTACTTCTTCTCGGGCTTGACGAACGGCATGCCCAGCTCGGCCAGCACGAACTTGCTCAGTTCCTTGCTGGAGTTGCGGAAGCACATGTTGATGTGCATGCCGTGGGTGAACTGCGCGTCGGCCATGTTGATCTCAGGGAACACGCCCTGCTCAGTCACGCCCATCGCGTAGTTGCCCTGGCGGTCGAACGCCTTGTCCGAAACGCCCTGGAAGTCCTTGATACGCGGGGTCGCGAGGTTGATCAGGCGGTCCAGGAAGTGCCACATGCGCTCGCGGCGGATCGTGACCATCGCGGCCGTCTCAAAGCCCTCGCGGACCTTGAAGTTCGACACGCTCTTCTTGGCCTTGATCACCACGGGCTTCTGACCCGTGACCTTCACAAGGGTGTCCAGCACCTGCGCCTTGACGTGCGGCGGAAGCTTGGAGCCTTCGAGGTGACGGCCCATGTTCACGTTCAGCACGATCTTGTCCAGGCGGGGCTGAGCCATCGGGTTCTTGAGCCCGAACTGCTCGCCAAGCTTCGCACGAACCTCGGTGTCAAACTTCACCTTGAGGCGCGGCGGAACCTTGGGACCGAGATCCTCGGCGGCGGCGTCGTGCGCCTTGGCGGGCTTGGAGCCGCCCTTGCCGGCCGGCTTGCTCCCCTTGGCGCCTTCGGCCTTCGCCGGCTTGTCTGCGCCCTGGGGCTTGTTGGTGTCCTTCGACATCGTTCAATCCTTCTGGAACCGAATCTGACTGCTGCGTGAGTGCTGCTCGAACGTCGTGTGCTTACTTGCCGGCGGCGGCGCGAACCACACCCAGAACCTTGCCGCCCTTGGCCGCGACGCGGACCTTGCTGCCGTCGCTCTTGGTCTCAAAGCGAACGCGGGTGGCCTTGCCGTCAATGACGGGGCTGACGTTGCTGATGTGGATGGGGGCTTCCTTGGTGATGATGCCGCCCTGGGGGTTGATGCGGGTGGGCTTGAGGTGCTTGGTGCGGAGATTCACACCCTTGATGTAGACGCGATCGTTCTTGGTGTCGATGCGCGAGATCTCGCCGACGGTGCCCTTGTGGTCGCCGCTGGTGATCATCACCTGGTCGCCTTTGCGAACGTGCTTTGCCATATCACACCACCTCCGCCGCGAGGGAAACGATCTTCATGTAGTTGCGATCGCGCAGTTCACGAGCCACCGGCCCGAAGATGCGCGTGCCCTTGGGGTTGCCGTCGTCCTGGATGAGCACCACGGCGTTGGAGTCGAACGCGACGTACGAGCCGTCGGCGCGACGCGTCGGCTTGGTCGTGCGGACGACCACGGCCTTGCTCTTGTCGCCGGGCTTGACGTCGGCGCCGGGCAGAGCCTTCTTGATCGACACGAAGACGCGATCGCCGACGCCGGCGACACGACGCGTGAACTTCCCGCGACCGGTCGACCCGCCGTACACGCGGATCACGTAGGCGATCTTCGCCCCCGAGTTGTCCGCGACTTCGCAGCGTGTTTCTTGTTGCAGCATGGCTTACTCAACTCCGCGGCAACGGGCCGCGTTTGTGTGTGACTTGCTCGAACGACTTACACCACCTCGCGGGCCGACGCGATCGCCGCCGCCTGCTCCGAACGCTTCTCGACCACGCGGACCAGACGCCACGACTTGGTCTTGCTCAGCTTGCGGCACTGCGCGACTTCGACGACGTCGCCGGTGCGGCTTTCGTTGTTCTCGTCGTGCACGTGCAGCACGGTGCGCTTCTTGATGTACTTGCCGTACTTGGGGTGCATGTCCACGTACGACAGCACGACCTTGCGGGTCTTGGAGCGCTTGTCGGACTCGACCACGCCGACCTTCGATCCCTTCGGAGCGGTTTCGGGTGCGGCGGTCTGAGCCTTGGCGGTCTTGCTGGTTGTCGACTTGGTCGTCGCCATGTGAATCGTTCCTATCCGTTCCTACGTGCAGACTGACGAGAGTTGTGTGCTTACTTCTTCGCGCCGGCGGCCTTGTGCGAACGAGCCGTCGCTTCGGTCTTCAGGCGGGCGATGTCCTTGCGCAGCTTCTTGAACTGCGAGGTGTCCTCCACCTTCTCCGTCGTCGTCTGCGTGCGGAGGTCGAACAGCTTGGTCGACAGGCGACCCAGCTCGGCCTTGATCTCGTCATCACGCAGTTTGCGAACTTCCGCGCCCGTCATAACTCGAACCTCACTTGCATTGCCCCGCCGACACTCGCGGCCAGGGACAGGACTTTCCGTCTCGATTACACGCGGACCCGGCGACCGACGAAGCGGCAGCGGATCGGCATCTTCATCGCCACGCGGGCCAAGGCCGCCTTGGCCGTGTTCTCAGGCACGCCCGCCATCTCAAAGAGCATGGTGCCGGCCTTCACGCGGGCCGCCCAGTAATCCGTCTCCGCCTTACCAGTACCCATTCGGGTTTCCAGCGGCTTCTTGGAGATCGGCTTATCGGGGAAGACGCGGATGAACAGCTTGCCTTCGCGCTTGACGAAGTGCATGGCAGCCACGCGACCGGCCTCGATGACCGTGCCCTTGAGCCAGCAGCCCTCAAGCGCCTGCAGGCCGTAGTCGCCGTAGGCAACATAGTTGCCCTTGGTCGCCTTGCGGTCGCGCACGCGCCGCTGCTCCTTGCGGTACTTCACTCGCTTTGGCATCAACGCCATTGCTCGGCTCCGTTCAAACCGCCGCCCGAATCACTCTTCGACGCGGCGAAACTCGTGTCAGTTCAGAAACAGATCGATCACTTGCGGCCGCGTGCACGGGCACGACCGCCCGCCGCGTTGGACTCTTCCTCAGTCCGCTCCGTCGTGTACTCACCCTTGTAGATCCAGCACTTCACGCCGATCACGCCGTACGTCGTCTTCGCCTCAGCAAAGCCGTACTGGATGTTCGACTGCAGCGTGCTCAGGGGCAGCGAGCCCAGACGCACGTCCAGGACGCGCGACATTTCAGCACCGCCCAGGCGACCCGAGATCGCGATCTTGCAGCCCTTGGCGCCCGCGTTCATCGCGGCCTCGGCACGCATCTTGACGACGCGGCGGAACGAGCCACGCTTGACGAGCTGCTCGGCGACCGACTCGGCCGCGAGCTGAGGATCGACGTCGGGGTTCTTGATCTCCATGATGGAGATCGCAACCTTGCGGCCGGTCATGTACTGGAGCTCTTCGGTCATGCGCTCCACTTCGGCGCCCTTGGGACCGATCACCAGACCCGGACGGGCGGTCTTGATGATGATCTTGAGCTCTTCGCGGGTGCGCTCGATGTGAATGTCGGACACGGCCGCATTCGGGGGACGCCGGTTGAGGCGCTTGTCGAGGTACTCGCGGATCTTGTAGTCCTCGACCAGCAGTTCGCCGTAGAGCGCCTTGGGGGCGTACCAGCGGCTGCGGTGGGCCTCAGTGATGCCGAGTCGGAAACCGAATGGCTGAGTCTTTTGTCCCATGTGTTCGTTCGCTCCGAAGGCCGCCGGGGCGGCGTGCTTCGTTTAGGCGCGCTCCTGAACCGTGATGGTGATGTGGCTGAACCGCTTGATGATGCTGTGCGCCCGGCCGCGATCCTTGGGCTGGAAACGCTTCATGCGCGGGCCGTCGTCGACACGGGCCTCGGCGACGAACAGACGCGACTCGTCGACTTCGTGCTGCTGGGCTTCGGCGGTCGCCGCACGAAGCGCCTTGTACACGTTGACGGCGGCGCGCTTGGTGCTGAAGCGGAGGAGGTTCTCAGCGTCGAGCACGTTCTTGCCACGCACCAGCTCAACGAGCAGGTCGGCCTTGCGCGGCGAGCCGCGATGGTGCATGACCTGGCTGGTGAAGCGGGCGATGTCCTTGACGGCGACGCCGAGCGCACCGGCCAGCTTGGCAACGTCAGTCGCCTTGCAGCGCGGGTGATCGCGGCCTTCCATCCAGTTGGCGACGGCCGACAGAGCATCGTCGCCCTTGAGGCCGACGCGCTCGATGGCCTGCGCGAGCGTGATGATGCTCACGCCCTTGGCTTCGGCCAGCGTCCGAACTGTTTTGCCTTGCAGTCTCACGGGAACCTTCCTCGATTCACGCGGCGACGGGCCGCGAAGAAAACCTGACTTGAACGACGCCTGTCATCTCAACCCCGCGGCAATCAGCCCGCGGCCGGAGCGGCGGTGCCGCCCGCGTCGATGCCTTCCTTCTTGTTGGTGTGACCGCGGAAGGTGCGGCTGATCGAGAACTCGCCGAGCTTGTGGCCCACCATGTCCTCGGTCACGAACACGTCGATGAACGTCTTGCCGTTGTGGACCTTGAAGGTCTGGCCCACGAACTCGGGGACGATCGTGCAGCGGCGCGCCCACGTTTTGATCGGCTCCTTGCGCCGGGCCTGGGCTTGCGCCTCGACCTTGCGGAAGAGCTTCTCGTCGACGTACGGACCTTTCTTCAGGCTGCGACCCATGCTTCTTTCCTCGTGGCTCTTGTCGCCACTTTCGAATGCCTACTGCCGAATGCCGATTGCCTGTGCCTTGCTTACTTCTTCTGACCGTAACGCTTGCTCACGCGACGGCGGATGATCAACTTGGTCGAGAACTTCTTGCGGTTACGCGTGTTGCCGCCCTTGGCCAGAACGCCCGACGGACCGCACGGCGGGCGATTGCCCTTGGAGCGACCCGAGCCGCCGCCCAGCGGGTGGGCGTGGTGGCTCTTGGCGACGCCGCGGGTGATCGAGCGGCGCCCCATGAGGCGGGTCAGGCCGGCCTTGCCCAGGCGACGCAGACGGTGATCGGGGTTGCCGATCTGGCCGATCGTGGCCATGCACTCGACCGAAACGCGACGGACTTCGCCGCTGGGCAGAACCAGCGTCGCGTAATCCTCTTCGCGGTTGGTCAGGCGAGCGAACGAACCGGCGGAGCGGCACATCTGAGCGCCGCGACCGGGGAGCAACTCGACGCAGTGCACTTCAAGACCGGTCGGGATGAACTTGAGCGGCATCGCGTTGCCGACGGTCGGCTCGACCGCCTGCTTGGACGACACGATCTTCATGCCGTCCTTCATGCCGTTGGCCGCGGGGATGTACCGCTTGACGCCGTCAGTGTACTTGACGAGGGCGATGTGGCACGAGCGATTGGGATCGTACTCGATGCCGATGATGGTGCCTTCGATGCCGTCGCGGTCCTTGCGCTTGAAGTCGACCAGACGGTACATCTGCTTCACGCCGCCGCCGATGCCGCGCGACGTGATCTTGCCGGAGTGGTTGCGGCCGCCGGACTTGACCTGCTTCACCAGCAGGCTGTTCTCGGGGCTGAACTTGGTGACTTCAGCGTGCATGTTGACCGACGCATTGCGACGGCCGGCGCTGGTCTTCTTGTAGACACGAATGGGCATGGGTGTCTCGCTTCTTCACTCGAGGGCGGCGGGGCCGACCTCGCAAATCGCTCACAGTCGTTAGAACAGTTCGATCGTGTCTTCCGCGTGCAGACGGACGATGGCCTTCTTGGTGTCGGCCGGACGGACGAGGCCGAACTTGGTCCGACGCTCCTCGGTCTTCCGCACGATGGTGTTGATGCCGATCACGCGCACCTTGTAGATCTCTTCGACCGCCTTCTTGATCTCGGTCTTGGTCGCGCGGCGATCAACGATGAAGCTGTACCGCTTCTGCTCGTTCATCGCGTAGGTGCTCTTTTCAGAGAGCAGCGGCTTCTTGATGATGTCGGTGGATGCGACATTCGCGGGCATTACTTGGCCTCCCCGTTCGCGGTGCGACCCAGCGGAGCCGTCTTGGCCGACTTGCCCGTCTGGGACGACGGACCGTTCAGCCACGCCTCGAGTTCCGCCTTGCCGATCACCAGGTAGCGGTGGTTCAGCATGTTGAACACGTTGATTTGATCGCTCTGCACAAGCGTCACGCCGTCGACGTTGCGGCCCGAGAGCAGCACGTTCTTGGCCTGAGCGTTGCCGCCGTTGAGCGCGACGACCGCCGAGTTGTCGACCTTGATGGCCTCCAGGAACTCGCGGAACGCCTTGGTCTTGGGCTCGCTCATGCCGAGGCTGTCGATGATGCGGACTTCATTGTCCAGCAGCTTGGCGAGGAACGCCGAGCGGTTGGCCTTGCGCCGCATCTTCTTGGGCATCTCGGGGCGGAAGTCCTCGCGTGTCCGCTTCTTGGAGTGGCCATGGCCACCGCCCTTGAAGAGGTTGGACTTCTTGTCGCCGTGACGGGCGTTGCCCGTGCCCTTTTGCTTGTAAATCTTGCGGGTGGAGCCCTCAACCTCGTGCCGGTTCTTCGTGCGGGCAGAACCCTGGCGCGTGTTGGTGTGGTAGCGGACATACGCCTGCTTGATGAGAGCAGGGTTGATCTCGCCGCCAAGAGCGGACTCATCGATTTTCAGGCTGCCGACTTGGCTGCCCTTCATGTTGTAGACGGGGACTTCCATCGTCCTACCTCGTCCGACGCCTTATGAGCCTTGGGACGCCATCGTCCCGCCGCTCGACCATTCGCCTAGCTGCCTCAGGTCCAGTTCCCTCCGTCGGGAGCGTCACACTCGCGTGCGACGGGCCTGGGTCAGCCTCGACTCGGCTGTCTTAGGTTGTCCGGGCCGAGCGGCCCGAAGAACCCAACGTTGTCTTTGCTCGATGGTTTCGCGGAAGGCGGCTCGTTGAACCGTTGTCTTCCCTGTCCGACCTTTCGAGCTCGCCGACCCCGCCTTGTCCGGGCCGACGAACGAGACCTTCAACTTCGCACCGAGTCATGCAACTCGGAATCGTTCATTCAACCCGCTCGCGGCTTACTTGCCCGCGGCGGCAACCTTCTTGGCCTTGCTCTTGTAGAGGCGAACCGCCGGGCGGATCATCACCATGCCGGTGTTCGCACCCGGGACGCCGCCCTTAACCAGCAGCAGGCCATTGTCCGCGTCGATGCGGATCACGTCGAGGCTGCGGCAGGTGACGCGCTCATCGCCCATGTGGCCAGCCATGCGCTTGCCCTTGGCCAGACCGCCGCCGAAGCCGCGGTTGGAGCAGAGGCCGCCGATCGAACCGGGCGAGCGGTGCTTACGTTCGGTGCCGTGCGACGCGAACATGCCCTTGAAGTGGTATCGCTTCATCACGCCCGCGAAGCCTTTGCCCTTGGAGGTCCCGATGACGTCAACGTACATCTGGCCTTCGAGGTCCTTGGCCGTCAGCACCTGGCCGACGCTGTAGTTGCCCGCGTCCTTGGCGTCGACGCGGAACTCGCGATGGAACCGCTGAGGAGCGGCGCCGGCGGCAGCGTCGTGGCCGATCACGGGCATCGTCGAACGACGGGGCTTCACCTCGTCGAAACCGATCTGCACCGCGGCGTAGCCGTCCTTCTCAGGAGTACGGATCTGGGTGACGACGCAGGGGCCGACCTGCAGAACCGTCACGGGCACAGAGACGCCAGCGTCGGTGTAGACGCGGGTCATGCCCACCTTCTTCGCCATCAGAGTCGGAGCCATAGTCAGTCTCTACTTCGCTGCGAGCGTCGCTCGCCTCAAACGAACCGGGCCCCGGGCAGATGTGCCCGCGGCCCGATGATGAATCTCTTACGCCTTGATCTTCACGAAAACGCCCGCGGGGACCACGAGGCGATTGAGAGCCTCGACCGTGCGCGCGTTGGGTTCGATGATGTCGATGATCCGCTTGTGCGTGCGGATTTCGAACTGCTCGCGCGATTTCTTATCGATGAACGGCGAACGCAGCACCGTGTAACGCTCGACACGGGTCGGCAGCGGCACCGGGCCGGCGACCTTCGCGTTCGTGCGCTTGGCGTGCTCAACGATCTCCTTGGCCGACGCATCGAGGGCCAGGTGGTCGTATGCCTCCATCCGAATTCGAATCTTGCCGCCCGTCATCGTGTGCTCACTCGTCTCGTGTCTACTTGAAGCTGTCCGGCACCATTCGACGCAAACCAACCCAACCCGACACTCTCGACCGACTTGTCATCCGCGACAGTGACAGCGACTGGGTCGCTTCAGGCCGACCCGGCCGGTGCTTGGTGCGGAAGTGTCGACCCACTGGCTTGCCGCCAGCCACCCTCGAAGCACGCGAAGAGAACAAACCACCGAAACCCAACATCGCGCGCAACGCCCCGAGCAGTTCGGGGAGGGAAGAATACGCCCCCGCCGTCGCGTGTCAACGTGCCGTGAAGATCAAAGTTTCCAAACCTTGACCAACCCCGTCGCGCCCCTCAGTCCAGCGGCAGACCCTTGGACTGCCACAAACGACGCAACTCCTCAAGCGTCGTCGCCGTCCACTCCGACCCGTCCGCCAGCACGGTACGCACCACCTCGCCGCGCTCGTTCAGCGTCATGACCTGCGGCTTTGCGTCGGGGTGCAACTTGGTCGTCAGCCGCCACATGCCCGGAGCGTCCTTCGCCGCCTCCAGCACATCCGTTCGCAGGGCGATCCGCGACAACTCAGACTGATACGCATAAAACCCAAACTCAATCGGAATCTTCGACCGCACCAGCAGTTGCGGCAAGAGATACCCCTCAACGCGGCTCACATACCCCCCACCTCGCACCACCGGATCGAGGTTGCGGGTCGCCCCTGTGGGATCGTCGATCCGCACGGTCATCTGGTCGCCCACGCGGGCCCCGGTTTCGGTGCTGGTGACCGCCTTTGCGCCATCGCGCTGGGTCATCTTGACGACCCACGCCTCGGACGCGCGATCCTTGGCCATAAAGAAGGAACTGAACACATCAATCACCGCACGCTGACCCGACGCCTGCCCGCTGACCTTCGTTGACGGCAGCAGCAAACGTGCCTGGATCTGCACCAGCGCGCCTTCATCCAGATCGCTGCCGCTCATGCGGGCGCGATCGCGCCCGAGTTCCATTTCGCCGCGCTTGCCCATCCACGTCGTGATGCGGCGATACCCCAGTTCTTGATCATCGCCGTTGGCCCCGCTGGTCGCTGGCACGGCCATGCGTTCCCAGCGTTCCTTCTTGCTGGTCCCCACCACTTCCGCCAGCACCGCGGGGCTGACGTCGGCCATGAGCTTGATGCCCGCCTCGACGGCGATGCGTCGTCCCTGCTCGATCAGCTTCGGATCTTCGAACGTCGCGGTCGCCACCAGCGTCTCATACGCAGGGCGCGCCTTGGTCCACAGCGGCTCGCCGGCGGTGACGTCGATGACGACGAACTGGCCCTTGAGCGGCTCGAAGATTGTGTAGCCGCTGATCAGTGCGGGCTTGGATGCTTCGATCGAGGGACGCTTTAGATAGAAGCGTTCGGCGGGCTGGCCACCGATCGAGAGATTGCTCACGCGATCCATGAGCTGCGCGGGGTTGAGCTGTGCGCCTGTCGCCTGCTGGCTCATCGCGTCGGCGATTTCCTTGAGTGTGCCGCCGCTGCCGCTGCGCTGCACCGTGGCGTTGATGATCCACGTCCCATCGGCGGGCGTGATCTGAATCGCCGGGTTGCCCGCGACGCCGTTGGACTCGGCGCGGCAGCTCGCGGGCAGCTCCATCGCGAACCCGACGCTCTCGATCCGCACCTTCTCGCCCGTGAACTCAAGCCCCGTCCCCGCGGCATCGGGCTCCTCGTTGGACTTGCTCCCGGACTTGCCGTCAGTCTCGCCGTCCGGGCGCGTCGATGGCTCGTCCTTGGGCTTGGCTTCGGGCTTGCTCTCGGGCTTGGGCTTTGGCTTGGGCGGCGCGACCTTCGACGTTCCCGGCACGGACTGCGCCAGCGCGGGCGCGGCGGCGAGCGAAAGCACGCACGCAGCCGCCAGCGCCGCCAGCAACATGCCGCAGGACAGCGAGCGGCGTGCGGCGGTCACATGGGAAGCAGCAGCAAGACGGCGAGAGCAAGTCGGCACGGGCGTGGCTCCGGTTGGGCAGGGCATGTCGCGAAGGAACGGCGGCCTGTTCCATACGCCCCGCGGCAACCATAGATCGGCGGTCGGCGTGCGAACGCTTTGTTTCTGCGTTCGGGGGATGCCTCCCGGCCCGTCGCGCGGCGGCGTCGGCCTGCCACACCCCGTCGCCCCGGCCCGCCGCCCGCCTGAGTCGCTATCGTTCGCCCCTATGGCGAGCAACTTCATCGACGAAATGCGTTGGCGCGGGCAGGTGCACCAGATCACCAATGAAGACGGGCTGCGCCAGCACCTCGCGTCGCGCCCGGCGCACGAAGCCGTGGCCTACTGCGGCTTTGACCCCACCGCGCCGTCGCTCACCATCGGCAACCTCGTCTCGATCATGGGCCTGGTGCGCTGGCAGCGGGCCGGGCACACGCCCATCGCCATCGTCGGCGGCGGCACCGGCTTCATCGGCGACCCCAGCGGCAAGTCGAGCGAGCGGACGCTCATGACCGCCGAGATGATCGACGCCAACGTCGCGGGCATCCGCCGCATCTTCGAGCCGCTGCTGGATTTCGGCGGCGTTTCCAACAAGGCCGCGCTGCTCAACAACGCCGACTGGCTCACCAAACTGTCGTACATCGACGCGCTGCGCGACATCGGCAAGCACTTCTCGGTCAACATGATGATCCAGAAGGACTCGGTGCGTGAACGCCTCACCAATCGCGATCAGGGCATCAGCTACACCGAGTTCTCGTACATGCTGCTGCAGGCGTACGACTTTGACTACCTCCACCGCCACCACGGCGTCACGGTGCAGTTCGGCGCCAGCGATCAGTTCGGCAACATCGTCTGCGGCATGGACCTCATCGGCCGTCGCCAGAGCGGGGCGCACGCCTTCGGCTTCACCTGGCCGCTGATCACCAAGTCCGACGGCACCAAGTTCGGCAAGACCGAGTCCGGCGCGGTCTGGCTCACCGCCGATCGCACCAGCCCGTACGCCTTCTACCAGTTCTGGCTCAACGCCGGCGACGATGAGGTCGTCAAATTCCTCAAGACCTTCACGCTGCTTTCGCAGGATGAGATCGCCGCGCTCGAAGCGGCGCAGAAGGCGAATCCCGGCGCACGCGAAGCCCAGCGTGCCTTGGCGCGGGCCTGCACCGAGATGATCCACGGCCCCACCGAGCGCGACCACGCCGAGGCCGCGGCGAAAGCTCTCTTCAGCGGCGACATCGCCGGCCTGCCCGCACGCACGCTCAAGGAAGCGCTCGCCAGCGCGCCCAGCAGCGCACACGCCAAGACTGCACTCGAAGGCGACGGCGTGGGCCTGGTCGACTTCCTCGTGCAGATCGGGCTGGCCCAGAGCAAGCGCGAATCGCGCGAGTTCCTCGCCAATGGCTCGGTCAGTGTCAACGGCCGCAAGGTCGGGGCTGATGACCGCCTCAAGACCAGCGATCTCCTGCACGGCGAAACGATCGCGCTCCGCCGCGGCAAGAAGAACTGGCACGTCACGACGTGGGGTTGATCATCGTCTCACGCCAAGACACGCCGCGAGCCGACGCGTCCCTCTGAACGAGCCCGACGCGCGAGCGAGGGCCGCGGTTGTGCAAAGACACGCGAAGCGTCGTCGCATGATTTCATCGCAAGCACGCGCGATCGTCGTGACCCAATCGCCCGCCGAAGCCCTCGCTCGCGCCTCGGGCTCGTCACGACAATCGCATCACCCGGCGTGCGCCGCGCGACCGCTCACTCCGGCAACTTCTCCAACTCGCGTTCCACGCGATCGACCAATCGCGCGACGGTGTCGCGCCCGAAGTCGAACTTCAGCCCGGCGGCGGCGAACAACTCCGGCAGCGGCTTGCTGCCGCCGAGCTTGAGGCCCTTCAAATAGTGATCGACCGCCGTCCGCTCGCCTCTTTCGAGTCCCATCAGCCACAGTTGGAGCGCGCCGAGCTGAGCGATGCCGTACTCGATGTAGTAGAACGGGTGCGTGAAGAGGTGCAGCTGCCGCTGCCACTGGATGGCGCGGAACTGCTCCAGCCCCAGCCACGAGCACGACGACCCGAGACGCTTATCGAGATCGAGCCACGCCGCCGTGCGCTGCTCGCGGGTGTGCGCGGGGTTCGCGTACACCCAGTGCTGGAACGCATCGATCATCGCGATCCACGGCAGCAGGCGCACGCTGCCCTCGATCTGCTGCCGCTGGTGCCGCTGCAGATCAACCTCGTCCGCATAGAAACAGTCGTGCATGTCGGGGCTTGCGCCCGGGCCGCGCGGGTCTTTGCCCCCGCCCGCAGGGCCCAAACCAAGATGCGGCAGCGTAAGCAACTCCATCGACATGCTCGCCACTTCCGCGAACTCCGTCGGCGACGTGCGATACGCCAAGAGCGGCTCGTCCACGCACAACTGCGAGTGGAACGCGTGCCCCGCCTCGTGCAACATCGTGTCGACATCGCGGCTCAGGCCCGCGGCGTTCATAAAGATGAACGGCTTGCGCGAGCGGTCGCGCATGAACTGATAGCCGCCGGGGGCCTTGCCCTTGCGACTGTCCAGATCAAGATTCGCTCCGTTCGCGCTGCCGCGGCTTTCGCTGCCGTCGCCCAGCGACGCGAGCATCTCGCCCAGGCGCGGGTCGAGTCTCTTGAACGTCGCGACGGCCTTGGACATCAACTGCTGGCCGCCTTCAAAGGGCCGCAGCGGCCCGCGACCCTTCACGTCCACCGCCAGATCCCACGGGCGCAGCACATCCACGCCGAGTGCGGCGGCCCGCTTGGCTTCCTGCCTGCGCGCAAAGGGCACGACCACCTTCTCGCACGCCTCGTGGAACTCCTGACACTCCTTGACGCCGTAGTCAAATCGGTGCTTGCTCTTGTACGCGTAGCCGACGAAATCCGCGAAGCCCGCGTTCACGCCGACCTGATGCCGCAGTTTGACCATCTGGTCGTAGAGATCGCTCAGCGTGTCCTTGTCCTGCAAACGCCGCAGCGCGACCGTGCGCCACGCGCTCTCGCGCACGGCCCGATCGGTCACTTCCTGATAGCGGCCCATCTGTGCCAGGGTCTGCTCGCGGCCTTCGAAGACCACCGACATCGCGCCCGACACGGTCTCGAACTTCTGCCCCAGCCGCGCGAGTTCAGTCTCGATCGGCACGTTGGCATCGCGGAAGAGTTCGACCTCGGCCCGCGTGTCACGCAGGAACACGCCGTAGCGGTTCTCGTCGAGCGGATACTGCGCGCTCAGCGCGACCAGCCGCTTGTCGAGTTCGAACGCCACGGGCTTGATGAGCGGGATCACCTGCTCGACAAAGCGCAGATACGCGGCCGACGCGTGCTGGTCGTCGGTGTGGCAGGTCATCGTGATGTAGAGGTTCGCGTGCGTCTCGTTGACGGCCGCGTCGAGTTCGCCGCGATCGATGATCCACGCCTCGAGTTCGGCGGCGGACGCGATGGGCCGGTCCATGAGCGCCTGATAGAGCGGCTGGACATTCTCCCAGCGCGACGCGTCGAGAACCAGCGGGACAAACAACGACGGGGCGGCCTGCACCATGCGGATGAAACTCCTCGGCGAAATCGTAGCAAACGCGGGCGGCGGATGAGCGACGCCGCAAAGACCGAACACAGAGGACACGGAGAAAAGGCAGAGAGCAGAAAGAGGGTGGAAGATGATGCAAGAATCCGATGCCCGATTGTTGCGTTGCTCACCATTCCAACGGGTCACTTCCCCGCGGGCTTGCCGCCCTTTCGCGGGTCGCTCGCCGCGTCCCACTTCATCCCCTCCACCTTGCTCGTGCGGATCACCTGCACCGCCGACGCGCCGCGGGTCGTGATCGTGTGCCCGAGTTTCTTGAGGTCCGCCTCGGCGTCGCCGCTGCGCAGCGGGCGTTCCAGTTCCAGTTCGTCGGGCGTCCACTGATGGTGCATCCGTGGCAGCCCCACCGCCTGTGCCGCGCTCACGTCCCACATCATCACGTTCAACGCCGCCTGCAGCGTGCCGCTGATGATGCGCGGCCCGCCGGAGGCCCCCACCACCAGCGTGACGTTGCTCGCGTTCCTGTCGGGCGGGCCGTCGAGCGCGATCGTCGGCGACATGCTCGAGAGCGGGCGCTTGCCCGGTGCCGGCAGGTTGCGTTCGTCCTGAGCCAGGCCGAAGGCGTTGACCGTGCCGCGGCGCGTGAGGAAGTCGTCCATCTGGTTGTTGAGGACGAAGCCGTAGCCCCGCACGTCCAAGAGCGAGCCAAAGAGCAGGTTGACCGTCTCGGTGCAGGCCACTGCGTTGCCCGCGGCATCGACCACCGAGAAGTGACTCGTGCCGTGGTCGTCGGGCATCGCGGCGGGCGCGGGAGCCTCAAGCCGCATGCCGTAAGTGTCGTGGGCGAAGGTGCGCGTCGGGTCGAGGGACTGCGCGCGGCGGGCGAGCATGTCGCGGTCGAGCAACTCACGCAGCGGCACGTGGACCTTGGCCGGGTCGCCGAGAAACCGCGCGCGATCGGCAAAGGCGTGCTTGGAGACTTCCGCAAGCAAGTGCAGGTACGTCCCCGAGTCGTGCCCGGCGTTGAGGCTCGCGATCGTCATATCGCGGCGGGCGTCGAGCGTCGCGAAGGTCTGGGCCAGCACGATGCCGCCCGACGACGGCGGAGGAAAGGTCAGGATCGCGCGCCCGCCGAATGACGTCGCAAGCGGCTCCATCGTCGAGACCGTGAACGACGCGAGATCTGCCATCGTCATCGCGCCGCCATCGCGCGTGATCGACTCGACGATCGCCCGCGCGATTTCGCCGCGATAGAAGACGTCTCGCCCCTGCGCGGCGATGAGTTCCAGCGTGCGCGCCTGCTCGGGGCTGGTGATGCGATCGCCGACCGCACGCGTGCCGCGGGCGGCGTAGGTCTCCCACACGAGCGGGAAGCGCTCGGCGGCTTTCGAATGCGCCGCAATCCACTTCGTCGCGTCGCTGGCCGCGTCGACGTATGCCTTGTCTGCGATGAAGCCATCGCGTGCCGCGCGGATCGCGGGCGCCAGCACCTCCTCACGAGGCATGGTGCCGAAGCGCTCGAGCGCAGCGAGCAACCCCGCGACCGTGCCGGGGATCGCGACCGCGTGGGCTCCCTTGGTGCTGCTGTCCGGGTCGGGACGCCCCGCGGCAATGTTGGCCGCGTCCAGCTTCTCGTAGTAGTCGCTCGTCATGCAGGCCGGAGCCTGCTCGCGATAGTTCAGCGCGACATTCAGCGCGCGACCCGGGTTCTTCGGGTCCTCGCGCAGGTGGATGAGCATGAAGCCCCCGCCGCCGATGCCGCACGAGAACGGCCGCACCACGCTGAGCGTGAAGCTCGTCGCGACCGCGGCGTCGACCGCGTTGCCGCCCGCCGCCAGAATCTCCGCCCCCGCCTGCGACGCGAGTTCATGGTCGGCGGCGACGGCATAGGTGGCGTAGTCCACCCGGGCCGGCGCTTGGCACGTAAGCGACGCGACACACACCGCCACGGCCAGCCGGATCGTCACTTTTCTGAGCGAACTCTGTAGAAGCATGCCGGACAATGTACCCGGCTTGGCGACTTCGCACTACGCTTTGCGGCGGATCTCGCACGCAATGCATGGGCCGCGAGAAGCAGGCACGCAGCGGACACTCGGCATGGACCACTTCACCTACGAATCCGGAGTGCTGCACGCCGACGGCGTGAGCGTCGAACGCATCGCCGATGAGTTCGGCACGCCCACGTACGTCTACTCCGCCGAAACGATCCGCAACCACGTGCACGGCCTGACCGCCGCCTTCGCCGCGCTGCGACCGACGATCTGCTATGCCGTGAAGGCGTGCAGCAACTTGGAAATCTTGCGTCTGATCGGCTCGCTCGGCCTCGGCATGGACGTCGTGAGCGGCGGCGAACTCGAACGCGCCTGGCTCGCGGGCGTGCCGATGTCACGCATCGTCTTCGCGGGCGTCGGCAAGGGCGACGATGAGATCCGTGCCGCGCTCGACGGCAGATTCAGCCCGCTGTGCAACACGTCCGTGATTCGCGATGGCGCGCCCGGGCGCGATGCCGCAGCCCTCGCGTCGCGCGGGCCGGTCGCGTGCTTCAACGTCGAAAGCGAAGAGGAACTCGAAGTGCTCGCGGCGATCGCCGCGGAGGTCTTCCAGAACTCGGGTCAGCGTGCCGTCGCCGCGCTGCGCGTCAATCCTGATGTCGACGCGCACACCCACGCGTACACGACCACCGGCAAGGCGGAGAACAAGTTCGGCGTGCCGATCGAGCACGCCGCCAGCATCTTTAAGCGTTTCGGCCCCGGCAGTGAGCACGCGGCGTCGCTGGACTTGTGCGGCGTGCACATGCACCTCGGCTCACCGATCTACACGACCGCGCCCTATGTCGAGGCGATCAAGAAACTGCTTTCGCTCCTCGACGCGCTCGCCGCCCAGGGCACGCCCGCCAAGAACCTCGATATCGGCGGCGGGTTCGGCGCGGACTACCAGACGGGCCGCACGCCCAGTTTCGCCCAGTACGCGCAGGCGATCGTGCCGCTGCTGAAGGATCGCGTCGACGCGGGGCTGAAGATCGTCATGGAACCGGGCCGCACGATCGTCGCCAACGCCGGCGTGTTGCTCACGCGAGTTCGCTACGTCAAACGCGGCAGCGCCAAAACCTTCCTCGTGTGCGACGCCGGCATGAACGCATTGATCCGCCCGAGCCTCTACTCGGCGTTCCATTTCATTTGGCCGGTGCGCGTCACGCACGAGTTCCTGCCGCCCCGCCGCGAAGAACGCATGCCCATGCCCAGCCTCACGCCCTGCGACGTGGTCGGACCGATCTGCGAGAGCGGCGACTTCCTCGCCAAGGACCGCCCGCTGCCGCCGGTGAAACGCGGCGATGTGCTCGCGGTCTTCAGCGCCGGCGCGTACGGCATGTCGATGGCGTCAACGTACAACGATCAGCCTCTGCCCGCCGAGGTGCTCGTCACCGGCGAGACGGCGGAACTCATCCGCCCACGCGGCACGATCGCTGAGCACGTCCGACACGAACTGGACTGACCCCCGCCAATACGTTGCCGAGCCCAAAAACAACACCCCCGTCGAGATCCGACGGGGGTGAGTGAATACATCATTTTCCGCGTAGAAACGGTATTCGACAATGGGAACCGCAATCACTTAGCGACGACGACGGCCAGCGACCAGACCGCCGAGGCCGACGAGGGCCAGCGTGCCGGGCGACGGGATCAGCGTGTACGCCACGTAGTTGCCTGCGGTCGACTCGGTGCCCCAACCCGGGGTCGCCGGACCGGCGACGCTGAGGTGATCGACGCCCGGGGGGTTTCCGACGTCGCCCGTCGTCATCACATCAAAGTAGATCGTGCTGCCGTTAGCGACCATGCCCAGATCGGCGAGGTTGATCGTGTACTTGATCGTGCCGATCGCGGCGAGGCTGCGGTCAATGGCGACGGTGTTGGTCTGGTTCCAGCCGCCGGTGTCGCGCCAGGTCTGGGCGAACGAATCGGGGTTCTGGTCAACCCACGAACCGATGAAGGCGTCGTTCAGGCGGCCATTGGTGTTGATCGAGCGGCCCCACGGATTGTCAGCACGGCCGCTGGCGTTCCCATTGATGTCGAACATGAACAGGTACTTGCCCCAAGTCGTGGCCGACACGTTGCCGTTCAGATTCAGCGTGATCGACAGCGTCGTCGCCGTGTTGCTGAGGGTGACGCTGCGGATGTCGAGGTGGCCGAAGCTGTTGTCAAACAGATCGCCAACCGCGTCGTTGTACGTCTGGGCCGCGGAAGCCGCGCCCGTCGCCGCCACGAGGGCGGCCAGAGCCATCATCTTCTTCATCTGTCTTCTCCTCTGTCAAACAATGAAAACGACACACCGACCGCTGTGCGGATTACAACGCATCGGTGACAACTGGTCCCCCCGGGGCGTCACGGCCTCGGTATTTCCATAGTAAATGCTCCTTGCTGTCGAAGCAAGACTCTTGTGGAACGTTCCTGCATTCTGATGCTTCTCGGGCCGCCGACGCCGATCTGTTTGTATTTCGGAAGGATATCTGACGAAGTTGATCCAGCCAAGCCACGCAGTCTTGCCCCGCCGTCAATCAATAGAAGTCGCCCGTCCAAGGCATGCCGCCCGGGAAGACAGCCGCGGCGTCGTGAATCGCCTCGTCTCCCGCCTCGGCAAGCCCACCAAGCACAAGCCCCTGCACGCTCTGAAGGCCCGTCAGAAGCGGTGCCAACCCACGCACATCGATACGGATCGCACCGTCGCCGCCGCGCTCGGCAACAGCCTTGCCATCGCGCACGCGCAGCACCCATCGCCCGTGGTTCGCGTCCAGCAACGGGTCGTTGACGTCGAGCGAGATCTCCGCCGCAACGCCGCGCGGCCAGCCGCGCAGTTCCATCGCCCGCTTCACGTCCAGCACGCGGAACATCCAGAACTCGTGATGCTTGATCTCAAACGACTGCTGCGGCAGAAGCATCAGCGCCGGATGATGCGGCCCCGCATGAAACGTCGCCGTATCGGCCATCATCGCAAAGTCCGCCAAGAACCCCAGCAACCGCCGATACGCGGACGCCGACAGCCCGCAGAAGTCACTCAGTGCCAGATCCATCTTGCCGTTGTCTTTTCGCTTCTGATTCATGAACAGATAGCCGTCGATGCGGCCACTCGCATCGCGCGTCGCAAACCCGGTGTACACGGCATCACGCCACTTGCGGATGCGATTCCAGATGTAGTCGCCGCGTGCCAGCGTGCCATCGTGCCGCGGCGCGTGCGCCTCGTAGCACGCCTTCACCTCCGGCAAATCTGCATCACTGATCGGCGTGATTGGCGTGCCGCGTTCGCGCAGCCCGAGTTGCCCAAGCTTGAGCGTGATCGCGCAGCGATCGCCGGCCTGTTCAAACCCGACCTGGCGATACAGCGCCTGCGTCGAGGCATACAAGCCTGCCAGCGGCCAGCCGTCGGCCGCGGCCTGAATCATGCTTTCACGCATCATGCGCAGCGCAAAGCCCTGGCCGCGACTCTCCGGCCCGACCGCGACGCCAGCGACGCCCAGCATCGGCACCCGCGCACCGCCGAGATACACGCCCATCGGGATCCGCAGCATGCACGCGGGAATCGGCGGCACGCCGGGGCGCGCATCGCGCAACACACGCAGATTGTCGACGCCCCCCGCGGCGATCCATTCCCGACAGCCCGGCAGATCGCCGCCGAAGGCCAGGCTCACCAGCCGCGCAACCACCTCGGTCTCGGCTGGATCGGTGATGGTCGAGAGTGTGACGGCGTTTGCGGCGTGCGACATGGCGAGATCGTTGGGGGAGTCGGACCAAAATGCGAGAGCGCGGCAGCGTGCCGCGGCGTATGCTTTCACCACGATGATTACGCCCTCCCCCACCACCAAGATCGATCCGACGCTCGCCCGTGGCACCTGCCTCGACATCGTCGCCGCGAGCGCCACCAAGCCCGGCCACATCGTCTTCGGCGTGCCCAACACCAACTACGAACTCCACCTGCAGCCCACGCAGAACGTGCAGCCCGCAGGAATCGACAAGCGCCTCATCGGATCCATCAAGGCCCAGGCCCGTCGCCTCGACCTCGTCCGCACCGGCGGCCGCTACATCGAGCCGGTCTTCGGTCGTCCGCGTCGCGTGCAGGGCAGCGTCGTCTCGGTTGATTCGGCGCAGAATGTCGTCGTCGTCAACGCGGGCGTGCCGATCGCGCTCACGCTCACCGACCCGCGCCAGCAGGCGTCGCAGTTTGAGGCCGGCCAGATCGTCTCGTGCGACGTCCACGACGGCGCGACGTTCACGCCCAAGATGTGAATCCACTCGCCCGGTTCGCGAGATTCAGCCCACCGCAGCCCGCAGTGATCACACTCCATCAAGACCGCCGAAGCGGCGCGAGCGGCCCGCGTACGCGCGGATCGCCTCGTGAAGACGCTCGGGGCCGAAGTCCGGCCACAGCACATCCGTGACGTACAGCTCGGCGTATGAAATCTGCCACAGCAGGAAGTTGCTCACCCGCATCTCGCCCGCCGTACGGATGAGCAAGTCCGGGTCGGGCAAGCCGCCGGTGTAGAGCCGACGCGAGATGCTTGCTTCGTCGATCTCGCTCGCCGCGAGCGTTCCCGCGGCCACGTCCCGCGCGATCCCGCGCATCGCATCCACCAGCTCGCTGCGCCCGCCGTAGTTGATCGCGAGGCAGAACGTCGTGCCCGGGCAATGCGCCGTCGCGGCCGTCAGTTCATCAATCGCGTCCAGCACGCCCTGCGGCAGGCCCTCGCGCCGCCCGACCATGCGAAAGCGGATGTTGTTCGCAAGCAGGTGCTCACGCTGCGATTTGCAGTACGCGATGCACAGCTCCATCAACGCATCCACTTCATCGCGCGGCCGCTTCCAGTTCTCCACGCTGAACGAATACAGCGTGATCACCTCAACGCCGAGCTTGGAGCAGTGCGCCACCAAGTCCTTGGCAACTTCGCTTCCCTGCGCGTGCCCGAAGTTTCGCGGCATGCCGCGTTCGGCGGCCCAGCGCCCGTTGCCGTCCATGATGATCGCAATGTGTCGTGGCAAACGCCCCGGATGCACATCCGGCAGATGCAGCAGTGGCTCGGCCCCCGGGCAGCGTTCGCTCACACGCCGCGCCGCGGCCAGCACCTCCGCGCTGAACGCTGGTGCCGCGAGACTCGGGTTATGCGTCGCCGGTGTCATTGCAGGATGGTCTGTTCGCGATCCGGGCCGACGCTGAGCAGCATGGCGGGCACGCCGAGCGACTTCTCGATGAAGTCGATGTAACGACGGCAGTTGTCGGGCAGTTCGTCCCGACGCCGCGCCGCCGATACCTCATCGCCGTACCCGGGTAGTTCGGTGAAGATCGGCGTGGCTTTCGCCAGATCATGCGCATCAGCGATGAATCGCTCGGTGCGCTTGCCGCGGACTTCGTACGCCGTGCAGACCTTGATCGTCTCAAAGCCCGCGAGCACGTCGAGCATCATCAGCGAGACCGAGGTGATGCCATTGAGCATCGCCGCGTACTTGAGCGCGACCAGATCCAGCCAGCCGACGCGCCGCGGCCGCCCGGTGGTCGTGCCATACTCGCGGCCGCGCTCGCGGATGCGATGCGCCGTCGCGTCGGTCAGTTCCGTCGGCATCGGCCCACCGCCGACGCGCGTGGTGTACGCCTTCATCACGCCGACGGTGCGACCCAGTCGCTGCACCGGGATGCCCGCGCCGGTGCCGATGCCCGCGACCGCCACCGACGAGCCGGTGACGAACGGGAACGTGCCGTGGTCGACGTCGAGCAGCGTGCCGTTGGCGCTCTCAAAGAGCATCCGCTTGCCGCTGTTGAGCAGGCCGTGCAGCAGATACGTCGTGTCGGTGATGCTCGGACGCAGCCGCTCGCCCGCGGCCAACGCAAACTCCAGCAGTGCGGCTTCGTTCAGCGCGTCCTTCACGTCCGCCAGTCCGCTCATCTCGCGGAAGAGCGGCGCCTTGGTCGCGATCGCGATCCCGATCTTCTCTTTGAGCACATCGGGACGGAGCAGGTCGCCGATCCGAATCGCCGCGGCACGCTGCACCTTGTCGGAATACGCCGGCCCAATGCCGCGCTTGGTCGTGCCGATCTCCGCGACGCTTCCTGCGCCCTCGGCCTCAGTGCGAACCTTGCCCAGCAGCGCCTCGCGCAACTGATCCTCGGCCTTGTGATACGGCATGACGACGTGGGCGCGATCCGAAATCAACAGCCCGCCCGTCGAGATGCCGCGGGACGTGAGAGCATCGATTTCATTGATCAGTGCAGCAGGGTCCACCACCACGCCGTTGCCAACAACCGCGAGTTTCGACGGGTACAAGATGCCCGACGGGATCAGGTGCAGCGAATACCGCTGTCCCTGCACGACGACAGAGTGTCCGGCGTTCGCGCCGCCGTTGAACCGCACCACCGCATCATGCTGCGCCGCGAGCAGGTCCACCACCTTGCCCTTGCCCTCATCGCCCCACTGCAAGCCGACGACGGCAGAACACTGGGCGTTTGGGTTATCCGGCAAGGGGGCGATCGCACTGGCCTTGGCCGTGTCGGGCGCGCTGGGGGAGGGCACGTCGTGGGTGGCGGGCATGGGAGGCTCGTGGAGAGGATCGAGGCCGTGCGGCGCGAGGTGTTACAGGACCATCGCACCGACCCCAGAGCCTAGGACGTGTGGTCGTTGCCGTCTGTTCGGACGGTGCCGCGCGACACCCAGCGTGCGTGAGGCTCCTGAGTGTGAAGCTCGAGGCATTTCAGGACGATGAACGAGCGGTAGGCGTGGAGACACCATGGCCGGAGAAGCCGTTCGCATCATGTGCCCGAACCTGACCTGTCGCAAGGTCCTGGCGGTGCCTCGCGCCGCCCGCGGCAAGACGGTCCGCTGCCGCAACTGCGGCACGTGCATCCGCGTGCCCGCCGAAGGCTCCAAGGCGCAGCCCCCCGCCGCGGGCAAAGACCCCAAGGCGGCGTGACGCCGACACGCTCAATCAAACAGTTGGATGATCGCTGGCAAGCGACGGACGTGCTCAGCCTTTGGGCAACTGGGCCAGACAGACGCGCCGCGTCATGTCCGACACCCACGTACCGCCCGGCTGTTCGATCGTCACCGCAAAGATCGCGGCGTTCTTAATGCGGATCCGAGGCTCGATCGGCACGATCACATCGCCGCTCGACGCATCAAAGATCGCACCACTGACGCGCTGATTCAGTCCGCGCTCATCGACGATCCAGAGTTGATACTGCTCGCGCCGCGGGTCGTTGGGCTTCAGGCCCGTCAGACGCATGTAGCCGCGCTGCTCACGCTCGCTCCAGATGACCTCGCCCTTCACTCCAGGAATTTCCGGCGCAGAGCCATCGGCCAGGCTGTTGAAGTCGCCCCAGGTCGAACGCTTCGCGTCCGGCGTCGTCCGAACAAACTCATCGACGATGTTGGCCGCGGCCACCTGCGGCGCGACGCCAAACGGCTGGTACATCGACGACGGACGCGCGAACCACGCCACCGCCGCAAGCGCGACGCACGCGGCAGCCGCCACCCACCCCAGCGATGCAAACCGCGACGCAGGCTTGATCGTTCCGATCACATCCGGCTTGGCGGTCTCGGCGTAGGTCGAAGTGATCACCCGTGCCTGCGACTCGAGCTTGGCCCGCAGCGACGCCGGCATCTGCTGCGACGAACGCTCGCCCGCGGGGAACATGCCCACCGCGGCAGCCGCCGCAACCACGTCGTAGCTGTCGTCTTCGGCCGTACCAGACACGTCAAGCAGTTCACGGAGTTCCGCGGCCTGCTGCGCATCCAGCCCTTCAAGGGCCCGATCAGCCAGCAACTCGTGAAGACGATGATTCGGGGGCAGCGTGCTCATGCGCGCCCTCCTTGCGAAACGCCCGCTCCAGCTTCGTCCGACTGCGGCATCGCCCCGAAACCAAGCAGTTCACGCAGCTTCATCAAGCCACGCCGCGCGTGGGTCTTGACGGTGCCCAGTGGCAATCCCGTCGACGTCGCGATCTTCTCGTGCGACAGGCCTTGGAAAATCGACAGCCGCAGCACCCGCTGCTGCTCCTCGCTCAATCGCGTCAGAGCCTCGCTCGCCCGACGGACATCATCAGCCTCATCCGACAAAGGTTGGCGGGCTGGTGCGGCGGGCCCAGCATCGTCGACGATGACGCCCTTATCAATGCGGCGGCTCTCGCGACGACGACGGTCGATCAGTCGACGACGTGCCAACATCGCGACAAACGCGGTCTCCGACGCGACGCGTTCGTCATACTTGTACGCGTTCTTCCAGATTTCGACGAAGATCTCCTGCACCGCGTCCTCGGCCTGAGCATCGGTCGGGCACATGCGTCGAGCGAGCGACCACACCAGACCGCCGAAGCGATCGATGCAGGCGCGAACCGCCGTCGGGTCACCTTTGGCCACGTTGGGAAGGAGCAGATCGGACACGCGGGCTTGCTTCTCCACCGGGCGACGAATCGCACCGGACGCTCGCCCCCGGTCGGAAGCGTGCGGAGCATGATAACCGCGACGGGCCGCATCGACCAGCCCGCGGACCAAACGCCCGCGACCGCCGGACTGGGATGGATTGGCGAATCCCGACATCGCGCACTCAGAAACAGGCAGACAACAGGCTGACATGACCCTCTTTGCTCAGATGAGGACGGCCCAAGCCGAGCCTCATGTCCGAGTTCGCGGCACGTCACAAATCGGATTCACGTACGCCCAAGCCGCCGGTATTTCTCCGTGGCGCACGTCAGCCCTGCGCCCGCACCACCCGCTCCGGGTCCGGGAAATCGCGATACAACGCCGACGCAAAGTCCGTCACCATCGCGTAGACCGGGCGATGCAGGTTCTCAACCTCGCCGTCGCGGGTCGCGACCAGAAAGAACGCGTCGTCGAGCTGGGCCAGATTGCGCGTGTGCACCTGGCAGTGGAACTCGCCGAGATTCGGCGGGGCAAAGCCGAACTTCTTGCGAGACAGGCTCCAGCCCTCAATCAGACCCTTGTTCTTGAGGTAGTCGAGGTAGGCCTTGACGGCGGCCGCCAGATCCAGATCCTTGCGCGAATCGCGGATATTGAACCACATGTGATACGTGTTCATGGTCGACTCCAGTTGTCCTTGGGGCTGCGATGCGCGTTGCGTCACGAACCGGCGATGCTGTCAGGCCGCGGCTGCTCCGGGTCGATCTCACGCAGATACCGCCACGAGTAAATCCCCGTGTCGTGACCGTCAGAGAAGGAAATCTTGATCGCGTAGTTGCCGACCATCTCCGCATCGGTCGCGACAAGCGCCCCCGCTCGCCCTGCATTCGCCGGCAGCACCGTCAGCGGGTTTTTCGCCATCTCCTCGCGCAGTTGCTTCATGTCCGCCGAGGGCGACATGCGGCGGAGATAGGCGATCGAGTAGTACGAGGTCGTCCCATCGTCCCACTCGATCGTCAGACCGCGATCTTTCTTCAGGTCGAGTTTGACCGGGGTGTTCATGCGTCAAACAGAGGGTACCCCAGCCGCCTCCCCCCGGTTTTGTGCGTCGGCCCGGCGTCGGATATCGTGTGCCCATGCCCGCCCGAACCGAGTCGAACATGTTCATTGACGTTCTGGATGCCGCGATCGCCGACATCGGCTCTCCCGTGTGTGTCGGCCTGGATCCGGTCCTCGAATCGATCCCGCCCCAGGTGCGTGAACTCAGCCCGCACGCCCCGGACGCGCTGAGGCGATTCTCCGTCGGCGTGCTCGAGGCCGTCGCGGGCGTCGTTCCGGCCGTCAAGTTCCAGTCCGCGTGCTACGAGCGTTACGGCTCCGCCGGTGTCGCCGTGCTCGAAGAATGCATGCTGCTGGCGCGTCGTCTCGGCTTGGTTGTCGTTCTCGATGCCAAGCGCGGCGACATCGGGATCTCGGCCCACCACTACGCCGCATCGGCCGCCGCTGCCCAGGCCCACGCGATCACCGTGAGCGGCTATCTCGGCGGATCCGGCATTGAACCCTTCCTCGGCGCTGGCCTGGGCGTCTTCGTGCTCGTGCGCACCAGCAACCCCGACAGCGACGCCGTGCAGTCCAAACGCCTCCAGAGCGGCGAGAGCGTCGCCGAGATGATGGGTGAACTGGTCGCCACGCTCGGCTCCAGCCATGTCGGCCTGTGCGGGCTTTCCAACGTCGGCGCAGTGGTCGGCGCGACCAAATCCAACGACGGCAGCGCCCTGCGCGAACGCATGCCGCAGCAGGTCTTCCTTGTCCCCGGCTATGGCGCACAGGGCGGCAGCGCATCCGACATCCGTCCGCTGCTGCGTCCCGACGGTCGCGGCGTGCTTGTCACAGCCAGCCGCAGCGTCATCTATGCCGCCCCGATCAACCACGATTGGCGTGCAGGCATCCATGACGCCGCCGAGCGCATGGCCGCGGAAATCCGCGCCGCAGTCGCGTGATCGGAAGCGGGCCGAGATCTCATCTTCATTGGCGTCTCGCCTCCCAGCGGCGAAGCGGGCCGATTGCGTTTCGTGAGGCGCAGTCCAACGGCCCGATCCAATAGCCCTGGCCATCAAAACGACAGTTGTGACCTCCGATCAACGGCGACGCCAACGAGCATCGTGCGTCGCGCGTTTCAATTCCTCCCACGGCGAAGCCGTGGAGGTCAATTGCCGGGGGTCGCCGCGCCAGCGGCACCCCCGGAACAACGCCCCCACCACAGGATTTTCGAGGCTGGATCGTGCGCCGAAAAGTCCACGTTCGACAATCGCGCGCGACGGGAAAGCACGCCCTCGTCGCGCGCAACCCTGCAACACGCGGCCGTGCGATGATTCAGCGATCCGCTTTCTTTCAACAGCGGTTTCGATCACTTCTTCGTCAGCTTCGCGAGCAGTTCCTCATCGATGCCGAGGTACTCGCGCATGTGCTGGTCGTACGTCTCGGCGTGATCATCGCGCGAGAGATCCAGACGCAGTTCGTTGATCACCTTCGTCCCCTGCAGGATCCATTCCTTGAACGACTCGCTGGAGATGTTCTCGCGGATCCACTCGCCGACCGGGCCGCGGAACGGCGGCCGCTCCATCTGCGTCCCCGGCCGCCCCGTCCGCCGATCAATGAACGTCCCCGTGATCGGCGCGGCCTCTGCCTTCGCCCCTTCAACTTGCGGCAGCGCCTCGCCCAGCGACGTCAGCAGATCCCCCATCGCCTTGCGCGGCATGAAGTCACCACGCTTGGCCGCGACCGCATACCCCTCCGTCAGCACGGCGATCGCCTCGGGCTTCTTGCCCGCATCGATGAATGCCTTGCCCGCGAGCTGATACGCCTTCGACATGTCCGCGTTGATGCGGAAGCAGCGCACATACGACTCCGCGGCATCAAGATGCCGCCCCGCCTGAGCATACGCCCCGCCCAGCGAAAAGTGGGCCATGTCGTTGCTCGGGTCGGCCTGAACCATGTTCTCAAACTGTGCGATCCGCTGCGTGATGTCCATGGCGTCAGGGTATCGCCGTCGTCCGCGATCGTCTCGCGGCGTGCCGCGTCGCGTCTATCACTTCGTCGGCTTGGCGACATGCTGGTCAAACAGCACCGGATTGCCGTCCGGATCCATCACCATCAAGAACGCCGGCCCGGTCGAGTTCTCGTCCGCCTTGACGGTCGGCGTCAGCCCCTTCTCGCCCAGCGCCTTCTGCAACTCACGCACATCGGTGAACTCCGCGAGCTGCTTGCTGTCGCGATCCCACCCGGGGTTGAACGTCAGCGAGTTCTTCTCGAACATGCCTTGAAACAGCCCGATCGTCGCATCGTCGTTCTGCATGATGGCAAAGTTCTTGGCATTGCCGCCGACCACGCGGAAACCGAGCTTCTCATAGAACGCTCGCGACGCCGCCAGGTCCTTGACCGCCAGACTGATCGAGAAGTTGCCAAGTCGCATCGTCTTTCCTTTCGCTGCGTCCTGAGTCTCTGCCGCGGGCGCTTTCGCTGGCTGGCCCACCTGTGCCGAAACGACGCCCGCCACAATCGCGCCCACCACCACTGCTCCCGCCGCGACCATGCCTTTTCTCATCGTGATACGCTCCGTGTCTTGCGTCCCCGACGCCCGCTGTTTCGAGGCCCGCGACTGCCGCGGCCCAAGTCCTCCGATGCTACCAAAGCGCCCCGAAGGATCTTGACATATCTTGCGAAGTTCGCGCCCTCATCCCTCAATCGACCCCTCACGCGCCCCAACGCGCACAAAGCCCAAGGCCGCTCGTCGTCGCTCCGCACGCACCACGGCGTCCTACCTCGAACGCATCAATCGCGTCATCGATCATCTCATGGCGCATCGCGATCAGGCCGCGCGGCTGAACGACTTGGCCCGCCTCGCCCATCTGTCGCCCTTCCACTTTCATCGCGTTTTTCAAGCCATCGTCGGCGAGACGCCCGCCGACTTCTCCAAGCGCGTCCGCCTCGATCACGCCCTGACGCTGATCTCGCGCAAGGGTTCGCGTTCGCTGACCCAGATCGCGCTCGCCTGCGGCTTCACGTCATCCTCCGACTTCTCTCGCGCATTCAAGCAGCGCTTCGGTACTCCGCCGCGCAGCTTCGATCTGGACGCATGGCGCACAACGCACCGCGACGCGCTCGAATCGCTCCTTCCACGCACAACACGCATCTCGCGCCTGCCACCCCGCGCAAGCACGGATGCCTTCGCCGTCACGCTCGAGTCGCTCCCATGCCGACGCGTCGCTTACATCCGCGTCGATCGCCCCTACCAAGGCCGCGGCGTGATCGCAGCATGCGAGCGTCTCGTGGCGTGGGCCCGCGCCCATGGCTTCGCCGATGGCCAATGGCTCGGCTACCAATGGGAGAACCCCGAAGTCACCGATCTTGCCAACTGCCGCTACTTCGTTGCCGTCGTCCTGCCTGCCGATCACGACGACCGCTCGCTCGCACGCCTCGCACGCGGCGAAGTCGGGCTCCACCGCTTCCCACCTCTCAACGTCGCCCAGATCACCCTCGACGGCGCGATGGATCTCGAACTTCGCGCCCTGCAGTGGCTCTACGGCTCATGGCTGCCACGCAGCCGATTCGTCCCCGATGATCACCCCTGCTTTGAGTCCTGGATCGGCCTTCCCTTCGCCCACGGCACGGAACGCTTCACGCTCCGCGTCCAACTGCCCGTCCAACCGCGTCGCGGGCCAAATCGGGCCTGAAATGTACAGCTTTTTCTATTGCGGACTCGACTGTCTTCAATATCAAACCTAGTGTTGCTTGGCGCGATGCTTTGACCGATCGTCCGCGCCGATGCGAGACGATCCGTGCCGTCCGCGCCACGAGGTGCACGATGCTGCCCCGGACGCTGGATGCTCGCGACGCGTTCCCCTCCACCAACACGCAGGACTGGCGCAGCCTTGTCGAACAAGACCTCGCCGGCGCTCCCTTCGAACGCAAACTCGTCACACACACCTATGAGGGCATCTACGTCCAGCCCCTCTACACTGCCGCCGACTGGGCGAACACCACCGACGCCTCGGGCTTCAGTGGCTTCGCCCCCTTCACGCGCGGCTCGATCCCGCTCGATCACCAGCGCAGCGGCTGGGACATCCGCCAGCAGCAAGACGCCCCTGACGCAGACAGCCTGAACGCAACCATCCTCGATGACCTCGCGGGCGGCGCAACCTCCATCCTGCTCCGCCTCGACGCGGCATCACGCGCGGGCCTTGATCCTGACGACCCCGCCGCAACCGCGCTCGCCGGCGTCGACGGCGCGATGATCTCCAGCATCGATGATCTGCGTGCCGCACTCCGTGGCGTACACCTCGACATGATCGCGATTGCGCTCGAATCAGGCGCGGCATTCCTTCCCGCCGCCGCACAACTCGCGGCACTTTGGCACGACGCAAACCTCGCCCCCGAAGAATGCCGCGGCGCGTTCAACGCCGACCCGCTCGCCGTGCTCGCCCGCGACGGCCAACTTCCCGTCGCTCTCGACGACGCACTTGGTCACGCCGCCGACTTGGCCGCGTGGACCGCACACCGCTATCCGCATGTCACCGCGATACGCGTCGGCAGCGCTCCGTATCACCACGCCGGAGCCACGGCAACGCAAGACCTCGCGTTCTCGATGGCAACAGCCCTCGAGTACTTGCGTGCGATGACTCGGGCAGGCATGAGCGTCGATGCCGCTGCCTCACAACTTCTCTTCAGCTATGCCGTGGGCACACATCAGTTCCTCGCGATCGCCAAACTGCGCGCCGCACGTCGCCTCTGGGGATCCATCGCCCACACCTGCGGCATTTCCGCTGCCAACGCCCGCATGAAGATGCATGTTCGCCCGAGCAAACGCGTGCTCGCGGCACGCGATCCTTGGGTCAACATCCTGCGCAACAGCGTGTGTGTGCTTGCTGCCGGACTTGCAGGCGCCGACACCATCGGCAGCGAGCCGTTTGATGCCGCGCTCGTCGCCACGCGACCCGACGCCCGCAGCAGCATGCTCGCGCGGCGTATCGCACGCAACACCCATCTCATCCTGCAGGAGGAGTGCCACCTCCATCGCGTTGTCGACGCGCCCGGTGGCAGTTGGTATCTCGAACGCCTCACCGACGAACTCGTCGAGAAGGCCTGGATCATCCTGCAAGCGATCGAAGCCCGCGGCGGCATGCGTGTCTGTCTCGAAGACGGCTGGATCGCCGCGCAGATTGACTCTGCCGCCCAGCCACGCTGGCGCGATATCGCCACCCGCAAGGAAGCGCTGCTGGGTGTGAGCGAGTTCGCGAGCGTGGCGGAGCAGCGCCCCGAGCCGCCGCTGAATGACCTCGCGATCCTCCGCCGCAAGGCAATCGAACGCGTCAGGGTGCAGCGCGCGGACGCGTCCGTCCTCGCCGCGCTGCGTGCCGCACAGTCCGAAGCGGCACGCGGCCTTGAAGCTTCGCGCCCCGGCGCACTCACCGCCCAAGCCTTCACCCTCGCCCGCGCAGGCGCCACCCTCGGCCAACTTGCAACCCACATCGCGAGCCTGAGCCTCGGCAACACGCCCACCGCGTCGATCTCCGCCATGACGCCCCACCCCTTCGGCGAGGTCTTTGAGCAACTCCGCAATGCCACCGACGAATACGCCGTCGCCTGCGGCCAGCGTCCTCGCGTTGCCCTCGTCAGCGTCGGCACGCCCGCCGATCACCTCGCCCGCACCAACTACGCCCGCGGGTTCTTCGAGGCCGGCGGCTTTGACGTGAAGACCACCGACGGCGGCACCGATCCCGCCACGCTCACGGCCGCGTTCGCGGCGTCGGGCGCCTCCATCGCCGTCATCTGTTCCAGCGATGCCAAGTACGCCGAGTTCGTCGGCACGCTCGCGCCCAAACTCCACGCCGCAGGGGCACGCACCGTCGTACTCGCGGGCAACCCCGGCCCCAACGAAGCGGCCTACCGCGACGCGGGTGTGGATCGCTTCATCTTCGTCCGCTGCGACGTCGTCAAGACGCTCCGCGAACTGCTCGAGCAGGAAGGAGTGGCCCTGTGAGCACCACCCAGAGTCAACCGCGCGACGCGACCGCCTTCTCTCCCCACGCTGATGCGTCCACAACGCGCATCCCCAACTTCGCCGACATCCCCCTCGCGCCATCCGCTCCGACGCTCACACCCGCCCAGTGGAGCCGCGCCGTCGCCGATGTCACCGGTGCCTCGCCCGAGGCGTCGGCCTGGCGCACACCCGAAGGAATCAGCATCAAGCCCGAGTATCACGCCGCGGATCTCGCGGGCCTGACGCACGTGGATTCGTTCCCCGGTCTTCCTCCATTCGTGCGCGGCCCATACGCCACGATGTACGTGCTCAAGCCCTGGACCGTGCGTCAGTACGCGGGCTTCAGCACCGCCGAAGCAAGCAATGCGTTCTACCGCGCCAATCTTGCCGCGGGACAGAAAGGACTTTCCGTCGCGTTCGATCTCGCGACACACCGCGGCTACGACAGCGATCACCCGCGCGCCGCGGGCGACGTGGGCATGGCGGGCGTCGCGATCGACTCCGTGCTCGACATGGAGCGTCTGTTCGACGGCATCCCCCTCAACCAGATCAGCGTGTCGATGACCATGAACGGCGCAGTGCTCCCCGTGCTCGCCATGTACATCGTCGCCGCAGAGCGTCAAGGCGTGAAGCCCGCGCAGCTCTCCGGCACGATCCAGAACGACATTCTCAAAGAGTTCATGGTCCGCAACACGTACATCTATCCGCCCGCGCCCAGCATGCGGATCATCGGAGATGTGTTCGCCTACTGCGCCTCCAGGATGCCAAAGTTCAACAGCATCTCGATCAGCGGCTATCACATGCAGGAAGCCGGCGCCACCGCCGACATCGAACTCGCATACACCCTCGCCGACGGCCTCGAATACGTTCGCACCGGTGTCGCACGCGGCTTGCAGGTCGATGACTTCGCGCCGCGTCTGAGCTTCTTCTGGGCCATCGGCGAGCACTTCTTCATGGAGATCGCCAAACTCCGTGCCGCACGTTTGCTCTGGGCCCGTCTGATGCAGACGTTCAACCCCAAGAACCCCAAGAGCCTCTCACTGCGCACCCACAGCCAGACCAGCGGCTGGAGCCTCACCGCCCAAGACGTCTACAACAACGTCGTCCGCACATGCATCGAGGCGATGGCCGCAACGCAGGGTCACACGCAGAGCCTGCACACGAACGCGCTCGACGAAGCCCTCGCGCTGCCGACAGACTTCTCCGCCCGCATCGCCCGCAACACGCAACTCTTCCTGCAGATGGAGACCGACACCTGCCGCGTGATCGATCCGTGGGGCGGCTCCTACTACGTCGAGCGCCTGACCCATGATCTCGCCCAGCGCGCGTGGACGCACATCCTGGAGATCGAAGACCTCGGCGGCATGGCCAAGGCGATCGAGGCGGGCATCCCCAAGCTTCGCATCGAAGAAGCCGCCGCAGCAGCCCAGGCCCGCATCGACTCGGGCCGCCAGACGGTCGTCGGCGTCAACAAGTTCAAGCCTGCACGCGATGAAGCCGTCGATGTCCTGAAGATCGACAACAGCGCGGTGCGCGAAGCGCAGATCAATCGACTCCATCAGATCCGCTCAACGCGCGACAGCGCGGCCGTCACCGCCGCACTCGACCGCCTCACCCAGGCCGCCCGCGCCGGCTCGGGCAACTTGCTTGAACTCTCGATCGACGCCGCCCGCGCACTGGCCACCGTCGGTGAGATCTCGCTCGCGCTGGAGAAAGTCTTCGGTCGTCACGAAGCCGTAGTCCGCTCCACCCACGGGGTCTATATGCGAGAATCGGCCGAAACCGCCGCGATCGAGACAATCCAGTCGCGCGTCGCCGCATTCGAACGCCGCGAAGGCCGACGCCCACGCATCTTGGTTGCCAAGATGGGTCAGGACGGCCACGATCGCGGCCAGAAAGTCGTCTCCTCCGCGTACGCCGACATGGGCTTCGACGTTGACGTCGGCCCACTCTTCCAGACACCCGAAGAAGTCGCCCGCCAAGCGATCGAGAACGACGTTCACATCGTCGGCGTCTCGTCGCTCGCCGCCGGTCACCTCACACTCGTCCCGGCACTCCGCCGCGCCCTCGACGACGGCGGACGCCCGGACATCCTGCTCGTCGTCGGCGGCGTCATCCCGCCGCAGGATTACGAAGCACTTTTCGCCGCGGGTGTCTCCGCCGTCTTCGGCCCCGGCACGGTCATCAGCGCGGCCGCCACTCGCGTCCTCGATGAACTCGAGCGCGCAAACGCCCCCACGACCGACACACAACGCCCGGAGGCACGATGAATCACGACGACCCGCGCGATGAGACGGCACGCTTTGGCCTCTCCGTCGCGCGGGCCGCCGACATGACGCACTCCGGGCCGCGCCCACGCCCACCACGCCGCTCGCTCAGCGTCGCCGACTACGTCCACGGCATCTCCTCCGGCGATCGCGCGATCCTCGGCCGCGCACTCTCTCTCATCGAATCCAACCTCCCAAGCGACGAAGTACTCGCGCAGCGTGTGCTGGAGCACATCCTCCCCGCAACCAGACGCTCGCTCCGCGTCGGCATCACGGGCACGCCGGGCGCGGGCAAATCAACCTTCATCGAGAAACTCGGCACCATGCTCGTCGAGCGGGCGCATCGCGTCGCTGTGCTCGCCGTGGACCCGACAAGCAGCGTCTCCGGCGGCTCAATCCTCGGCGATCGCACCCGCATGAGCAGACTCTCCGCCGACCCCCGCGCCTTCATCCGCCCCTCACCCAGCGGCGGTACGCTCGGCGGCGTCGCCCGCAAGACCCGCGAATCGATCCTCATCTGTGAAGCCGCGGGCTTCGACATCGTGCTCGTTGAGACGGTCGGCGTTGGCCAGAGTGAGACCGCCGTCGCCGACATGACCGACGTCTTCGTCGCGCTCGCCATCCCTGGCGCGGGCGACGAACTCCAAGGCATCAAGCGCGGCCTGCTCGAACTCGTCGACCTGATCGTCGTCAACAAAGCCGACGGCGACAACGCGCCCAAGGCTCGCGCCGCCGCCGCCGAGTACGCCGCCGCGGCCCGCGTGATGCGGCACGCCGACCACTCCTCGGTCACCGTTCACACCTGCAGCGCCCTCACCGGCGAAGGCGTCTGGAGCGTCTTCGAAGCCATCGAAACCCGCGCGGCGGCCCTCCGCGCCGACGGCCTCCTCGAAACCCGTCGCCGCGAGCAAGACCGGCGCTGGCTGCGTGATCTTCTCCACGAGCGGCTTGATCGCCTGCTCATCAGTATGCCCGCCGTGCGCGATGCCATGCACCAGGCCGAGCATGATGTCCTCGCCGGACAAGCAACGCCCGTCATCGCCGTCGAGCGCGTCATTCTCTCGCTCCGTGACGAGCTCCGCCGCGCCAGCGCAGACGACCATCGCGGCACAACGCCATGAACTCGTCACACGATTGAGAATCTGATTCGCGTTTGCGAGAATCACATCGCATGCACGGCCACCTTAATCACGTGTTCGCACGCCCACAATCGCCTTGTTTTGATGACTTTTCGCTCTCGTTGTCCTAAGATGTTTTCATCAGAAGCCTGCGGCAAACGCGGGCAGCCCACACGCGTGTGCGAGACTGCCGCGCCTCACCGCCCGCCTTGGCTTCGCCGATCGACGGGAGTCTCCCGATGATCCAGGCCCGCGGCGTCAACCACATCGGTATCGCGGTCAATTCCATCGACGCGCAGCGCGATTTCTACGAACGCGTTCTCGGCGCTCGCTTTGAAGGCGTCCAAGTCGTCGCCGACCAGAAGGTCCGCGTCGCGTTCTTCGCCCTCGGCCCCGTCGACAACCCCGTGCGACTCGAACTGCTCGAACCCACCAGTCCAGACTCCACCATCGCACAGTTCATCGACAAGCGTGGCGAAGGAATGCACCACATCGCCTACACCGTCGATGACCTCGCCGCTCGTCTCGACACCCTGCGCTCCGCCAGCGTGCGCCTCATCGATGAGAAGCCGCGCCGCGGCGCACACGACGCCGCCATCGCATTCCTCCACCCCAAGTCCTCCATGGGTGTCTTGACCGAGCTATGCCAGCCCGCGCCACAGCACGCCCACTAGTTCCCCTTCCCTCCCGGTCTCGCGCTTCACTCCCCTGCTGCCTCTCCTGCGAAAGGACCATCCGTGAGCACCACCGCCGCCAACACCGCATCCGCCGCGCAGCCCGCCAAGCCCGCTTCGTCAATCGCCATGGCGGATCGCCTCGCCGACCTCAAGAAGCGGCGCGACACCTTGCTCATGGGCGGCGGCGCTGAACGCATCGCCAAGCACCACGCCGCGGGCAACCTCACCGCTCGCGAGCGCATCGATGCCCTCGTCGATGCAGCGTCGTTCCATGAACGCGACGGCTTCGCCAAGCATCGCTGCACCCACTTCGGCATGGACGGCAAAGACCTCCCCGCCGACGGCGTCATCACCGGCTCCGCCACCATCGACAAGCGCCTCGTCCATCTCGCCAGTCAGGACTTCACCGTCGGCGGCGGCGCACTCGGCGAAGTTCACGGCGACAAGATCGTCGAAATGATGAAAATGAGCCAGAAAACCGGCACGCCCTTCATCTTCATCAACGACTCCGGCGGCGCACGCATCCAGGAAGGAATCGACTCCCTCGGCGCCTACGGCCGCGTCTTCTACCACAACACCCTTCTCAGCGGCCTCGTCCCGCAGATCTCGCTCATCTGCGGCCCATGCGCCGGCGGTGCCGCATACAGCCCCGCGCTCACCGACTTCGTCATCCAGACCCGCCGCGCCCAGATGTTCATCACCGGCCCGCAGGTCATCAAGCAGGTGACGCGCGAGAACGTCAGCGCCGATGAACTCGGTGGCGCAGAAGCGCACATGCACTACTCCGGCAACATCCACTTCATCGCCGAAGACGACAAGCACGCCGCCGCGCTCTGCCGCCGCCTGCTCTCCTTCCTGCCTTCCAACAACATGGAAGACCCGCCGCGTCTCGCCTACTCCGGCGATGTTCCCGCCGACGACGCGCTCAACGACATCCTTCCCCCCGATCCGCGCCGCACCTACGACATGCACAACGTGATCAAGCGCCTGGTGGACGACGATGACTTCCTCGAAGTTCAGGCGGGCTTCGCGGGCAGCCTCATCATCGGCTTCGGTCGCATCACCGGCCGCAGCGTCGGCATCGTCGCCAACAACCCCGGCGTCAAGGCGGGCTCGCTCGACATCGACTCGAGCGACAAGGCCTCGCGCTTCGTCCGCTTCTGCAACGCCTTCAACATCCCCATCCTCACGCTCGTCGATACACCCGGCTACTTCCCGGGCGTACAGCAGGAATACGGCGGGATCATCCGCCACGGCGCCAAACTCCTCTTCAGCTATTCCGCCGCGACCGTCCCCAAGATCACCATCATCCTCCGCAAGGCCTTCGGCGGCGCATACGTCGCGATGGCGAGCAAGGACCTCGGCGCCGACGCCGTCGCCGCCTGGCCCACCGCCGAGATCGCCGTCATGGGTGCAGAGGCCGCGGTCGAAGTCATCTTCAAACGCGAACTCGCCGAGGCTCAGAACAGCGCGGCCAAGCGTGCCGAACTCACCGCGCTCTACCGCGACACGTTCTCCAATCCGTTCGTCGCCGCCGGGCGGCGCATGGTCGATGACGTCATCGCGCCCAGCGCGACCAAACGCTACATCGCCCGCGCACTCGATGTCCTGAGCACCAAGCGCGAACTTCGCCCCGAGAAGAAGCACGGCCTCATCCCGCTCTGACCTTCCCTCCGCTCTACACACCCCAACCGCGCGGCGCCACATGCCAATCACCCATGCACCACCACGCCACACCGTTCCACCCGAGCACCTCGCGGTGATCCACGCCGTCGTCGCGCTCGTGGCAGGCCCGGGCTCGCGCATCATCTCCATCCGCGCACTGCATCATCCGCTCCACGCTGCCAGACAGTCCGCGTGGGTTCGCTCTGCCCGAAAGGCTGCGATGGAATCGCACAGTCCGCGACCGCGGCGCGGCTGGCGCGCCGGATAGACATTCCGCGTCGATGCGCTCTCGACCTTCACTCATCCCGCTCCAGACGAACGATCGACTCTCTCGAAGGACCAGCGATGAAGCTCCATGTCACGGTTGAAAGCCGCACCTACGAGGTCGATGTTGAACTGCTCGACGCGAGCACGCCGCTGCCTTCCGCAGATTCCCGCGTCCAGAGCGCACCGGTGACCGCGCCTCCCAAGGCTCCCAACGGCCGGCTCTCGACGCCCATCGTTCCCACGGTTGCGATGAGTGGTGCGGCCGCGCCCCCCAGGCCCGCAGCCGCGCCGCCTCCGCCGCCCGCCCCGCTCCGTACAGACCCACCGCTCAACCCGCGCCCGATCTGGAACAACCTCAGCGTCGGTCGACCCGGCGAAGCGTGCAGTCCCATCCCCGGCATCATCGAAGCGATCCACGTCAAGATCGGCGATGCCGTCAAGGTCAACGACGCCGTCATCACGCTGCGCATGACTTCCACCTACGTCGGCGGCGATCAACCCATGATCGGCAGCGTCCGCACGCTCGCCGCAGGCACCATCAAAGAGGTTCTTGTCGCCAAGGGCGACAAAGTCGCCGCTGGCCAGGTCCTCGTGCGCATCGCGTGACTTCACGCACTCGGCCGCCCGAGGCCGCATGCAGTTCTGCCGATTCCCCCTCATTGCGTACCCAAGCCCGAGCATCCCACCGGCGTTCTACGATCGTCCGTGCTTCAACTGGGCCCGGTCCAACTCAAGACTCCGCTGCTGCTCGCGCCCATCGCGGGCTATTGCGATCTCGCCTTCCGAACCATCTGCCGCGAATGGGGCGGCGTCGGTCTCGCATGCACCGACCTCCTCAGCCCGCACGGCCTGCTCCGCGGCACCGCCACCAGTCTCGACCTCGCCCAGACCAACGACTTCGACAAGCCCGTCGGCATGCAGCTCTACGGCAGCGATCCCGCGATCATGGCCGAAGGCGCCAAGTGGGCCGTCGATCACGGCGCGACCATCGTCGACATCAACATGGGTTGCCCCGTCGACAAGGTCACCAAGAAAGACGGCGGATCGAAGCTCCTCTGCGATCTTGATCGCGCCGTCCGCATCGCCGAAGCCTGCGTCCGCGCACTCGACGCCGCCAGCGGCGGACGCGTTCCGCTCACCTGCAAGATGCGCCTCGGTTGGTCATGGACCGACTACGAGAACGGCGTCTCACCCGATCTCGCCTGCCGACTCGTCGATGTCGGCGTCGTCGGCATCACCGTCCACGGCCGCACCACCGAGATGAAGTTCCAGGGCGATTGCGTCCGCCCAGGCATCAAGCGCGTCGTCGACGCCGTGCGGGCCAAGACCGCCGGACGCGTCAAGGTCATCGGCAACGGCGACGTCCGCGAGCCGCACGACGCCATCAACATGATCCGCGACACCGGCTGCGACGGCGTCATGATCGGCCGCGGCGCACTCAGCACGCCGTGGATCTTCCGCGACGCCGCGGCACTGCTCGCAGGCGAAGCCCTGCCCGCCGAGCTCACCGAACTCGAAAAGATCGACACCATCAAGCGCTTCGTCCGCCTGATGATGCAGTATCGCGGCGAGCACTATGCCATGTTCCAGATCCGCCGCCGCATGTCGTGGTTCGCCAAGCGACTCGGACCCTGCAAGCCCCTGCGCGAAGCCATCCGCAACGCCAAGACCCCGGCTGAAGTGGACGACAAACTCGATCGCTTCCTCGCGGGCGAACTGCGCGGCGGACGCTACGAAGAAGCCGACGCCGAAGCATAAATAACACCGCCGCCTCGTGGGGAGGGCGGCGGCGTCTCGTGGAATCAGGTCCCGGGCAAGAGAGCGCTCTCGTGAGAGAGGCCGCCGAGACACTGATGTGTGGGGTCAAATGTGTCAGGGCAGACGAGTCGAAACACACCGACTCGCTCCCAGCGATCAAGCCCGATTACTTGGGCAGGATCACGCTGTCGATCACATGGATGACGCCGTTGGCCGTGTCGATGTCCGCGCCCGTGACGGTCGCGCCATCGATCTTCACGTTCTTGCCGTCAGCCTTGATCTTCACCGACTCGCCCTGCAGTGTCTTGGCCGTGCCGGCCTTCACAGCGGCGTCGGAGAAGATGCGGCTGCCCGCGATGACGTGATACTTCAGGATGCCCGCGAGCTTCTCCTTGTTCTCAGGCTTCGCGAGGCTCTCGAGCGTCTCCTTGGGCAGCTTCGCGAACGCATCGTCCGTCGGCGCGAACACCGTGAACGGACCTTCGCCCGCGAGCGCCTTGTCCAGGCCCGTCGCAACCAGCAGCTTGGCGAGCGTGTTGAACTTGCCCGCGGCGACCGCCGTCTCAACGACGTTCTTGTCGCTGGGCAGGATCACGGTGTCGATCACGTGGATCACGCCGTTGGTGGCAGCAACGTCGGTGGCGATCACGTTCGCGCCGTCAACCGACACCTTGCCGTCCTTGGCCTTGATGTCCACGCGCTGACCGTTGACGGTCGTCGCGTTCGACAGCTTGACGACGTCCGCGGCCTTCACTTCGCCCGCGACGACGTGATAGGTCAGGATGCTGGTCAGCTTGGCCTTGTTCTCAGGCTTCAGCAGGCTCTCCAGCGTCGCCGTGCCGAGCTTGGCAAACGCCTCATCGGTCGGCGCAAACACCGTGAAAGGGCCCTTGCCCTTGAGCGTGTCAACCAGGCCCGCGGCCTTGAGGGCGGCAGCCAGCGTGTTGAACTTCCCGGCCGCGACAGCGGTGTCGACGATGTCCTTCTCAGCGCCGTTCTCGTGGCTCACGAGCGTCAGCTTGGTGTCGTGCTTGTCGCCGCCGCAGGACGAAGCCGTCTGTGCGCCGCACGAGCCGGGGCCGGCGAAAGCCGTGCCGGACAGGGAAAGGACAACCATCGCCGCGAGAGCGTAGCGTTTGCCGGAATCCATCTTCTGAATCTCCTGTGTTCAAGGGCGGTGCTACAGCACCATTCCCGTTTGACGCTACGACTTCGAGCCGTCAAGGTTCGCAGATTCGCGGACCTCTGAAAAACTCCGCGTCACGCCCGCTTCAAAAACAGAGTCGCGGGGCGTCAAACCCCGCGACTCGTCACAAACAGACTTATTCAACTCGAATCGACCGAATCGGATCCGTCGGTCAGTTACCGACATGAATCTCGACGCGGCGAGAGGACTTCGCGTCCTTCTTCGGCTTGGCCGAGCCCATGCCGACCGAAGTAATGTTGCCCGACGAGATGCCCTTGGAGATCAGGTAACTCTCAACCGACTCCGCGCGTGCCTGGCTCAGAGCCTCGTTGCTCTTGAACTTGCTCTTCTTGATGGGGGTGCTGTCGGTGTAGCCCTCGACGCGGATGCTCGCGCCCGAGTACTTGCTCTTGAGCTGGCGGGCGATGCCGTCGAGTTCCTTCTTAGCCGCGCTGGTCAGCGTCGCCTGACCCGAGGCGAAGGTCACATCGCCGGCGAGCACGAACACCTCAGACTTGGGCTCGCGCACCCCGCCACCACCGCCGCCGGTGACGCCGGTGTCCACGGGCTTGCTCGCCGTCGCGAGCTGGTTCTGCAGGTCGGCGATGCGGGCATCGCGATCACGAACCTGGGTGCTCAGGCTCTCGTTCTGCGTGCGCAGTTCCTGAGCCTCGGTCTTGGCGAGCTCCAGCTCCGACTTCTTGTTGTTCTCGCAGCCGCCGAGCATGCCCGCAAAGGCGACGCCCAGAACGCTGAGACCAATGACTTTCTTCCACCCGTTCGAGAAACTGCGCATCGTGACGCTCCCTGCGTGCATGCCGCGTGTGCGGCGAGTTGTGAGTGCTCGCCCCGGTCCATTCGGGACGATCTGTGCCGCACGAGGCCTCGCGAGTTGCCTCGTGCAAGACGGATCGAACTGTATCGACCCTTCACGCGTTTTTCACGCAGAATCGGCACCATCGACGCCGAAACCGCGCACGCCCGACCATGCCGCGCACTCTTCGCCGCCCACTCCGCGCCGACCCGCGCCACCGACTCAGGGCAGGTTGATCGGCACTTCCGCGTGCAGCAATCGCGTCAACCCTCGCTCGATCAACGGCTTACAGAAAAGCACCAGCAGCGTCGCCACAGCCAGGAACGGCCCGTACGGCATCGACCGCTTCACCTTTCCCCCCGCCACCACCCCGAGCACCGCCCACGCCACCCCGACAAACGCCGCCAGGAAGAACGCCAAGACCGCGTCGATCCACCCCAGGCACGCGCCCACCGCCGCCATCAGGTGGACATCACCCAGCCCCATCGCTTCCTTGCCAAAGCCCAGCGACCCCGCGATCCGCGTCCCCCACACCACGCCGCCGCCCACCAGATACCCCAGCAACACACCGCCCAGCACACTCAGCCACAGCGGCGGCTCATTTGACAGCGCGAGCAGTCCCGTCACCGGGTTGAACGTCGCAACTCCACCCCATCGCGACGCCAACGCGCCGCCCAAGAAACCCAGTGCCACCACCGGCGCGACGAACACCACTTCCTTCATCATCTCCCGCCGTGCGTGCGGATACTGCACCCACACATCCGGCGTGTTCATCGCCGCGCCACCCGCCTCCGCCGTTTCGCCCGCGGCTTCCTGCGTCTTTCGCAGTTCCGCCTCCCATACGTCGTAATCCGCGAACGACCGCCGGATCCAGCCAAACGAGAGCAGCAGGTTCGACACGAGCAGCCCGACCATGCCGCCGATCGCCCCGCCGATCCCCCACCACGCGCTCGCCCCAACCGGCGTCGCGATCGTCCAGTTCCACCCCGGCGCAACATCCGGCAACCGCCCGCGGCTCACCTCGATCCACACCGCATGCCCGACATGCCCCACCACGCCCACGATCGCCGGCGTCCATGTCAAGACCAGCGGAATCGTGAACGTCTTGGCGTCGACAATCGTCATCGCCACCAGTGACCCCACCAGGATCAACAGCACCACCAGCGTCGGCCACGTCAGCCCCAGCCCCGACGCCGCCCACTCCGGCCCCGTGTTCACCAGCCCGCCCGCATGCCACGATCCGTACGCGTTGCCCGGCAGCACATAGAACAGAATGAACACGCCCGCGAAAAGCACCGCGGTGATCGCCTCAACGATCGGGTACTCGGGGCTGATTTTGGTCTGGCAGTAGCGGCACTTGCCACGCAGCAGCAGCCACCCGAGGATCGGAATGTTCTCTCGGAACGTGAGTTGCGTGTTGCAACTCGGACACCGCGACGGCGGCGTCACCACGCTGATCCCCAGCGGCAGTCGATACACCAGCACATTCACGAGCGACCCGACGCACGCGCCAAACGCGAAAATGAACAGCGTCCAGATCAGATCCAGAGTCAAGAGCATCCACTGATACTGCGCCATCCGTGCGTCGTCCTCACTCGTTCACCGTCCATCGACCTCTTCCACCTCACTCTTCATCGGACGCATCGCCCTCGCCATCGTCAGAATCGTCTTCCGAATCGCCGCGGCCCTTGCCCTTCAGGTCCGCCAGTTCCTTCGTCACATCGCGAACGCGCTGCTCGGCCTGCGCCAGCACCGCCTCGCAGCGCTTCACAAGGATCGCCCCACGCTCATAGTCCGCCACCGACTGCTCCAGCCCCTGCTCGCCGCCCTCGATGCGCTCGACCAACCGCTCAAGCTCCGCGAGCGCTTGCTCAAACGTGAGCGCGTCGATCTCGGACTCCGCGACGGCCTTCTGCGTTGGTCTCTTGCTCATGCCCGATCCTTGGCCCCCTCCGGCCTCCGCGTCCGTCCCCATCCACCAGCCGCCCGCATACTCGCCCCCCGCGCACACACCCCCTCAGATAGACTGCGCCAATGGCCCGACACGATCCGTCTGACGACTCCGGAGCCGCGCCCGACGATCGCAGTCGTCGCGATCGCGCCCGCAGCACCGCCTCATCCGACCCCGACGCCGCGCTTCCGCTCGACCCAGCCTCAACCCAGTTCCGCGTCATCTCCGTCGCTGCCGCTCGCGAACTCGACGAGCGTGCCGTCCGCGAGTTCTCCATCCCCTCCATGGTCCTCATGGAGAACGCCAGCCGCGAACTCGCCGAGGTCGCCTTCTCCACCCTCGACGCCCTGCCCGACCCGCAGCGTCACGCCGGCGTTCTCATCGTCTGCGGCAGCGGAAACAACGGCGGCGATGGCCTCGCCCTCCTCCGCCACCTCGACAACGCCGGTGTCTGCGCCGTCGCCGCCGCCGTCGCGCCCTCGCGCCCCGGCAGCGACGCCGCGATCCAGCGCGACATCGCCCGCCGCGCCGCGCTCGCCGTCGTCGACTGTCCCGACGGCGACCTCCGCCCCGCCCTCGCTCGCCTCTGCCCGCGCGGCGGTTCACCCTCCATCATCGTCGACTGCCTGCTCGGCACGGGCCTCTCACGCGCCCCCGACGCGCCATGCCAGCACGCGATCGACGCCATGAACCAGCTCGCGGCCCCCGCAAGCCCGCACGGCACAATCCTCATCGCCGCCGATGTCCCCAGCGGCCTCGACGCACAAACCGGCACGCCCCTGGGCCACGCAATCCGCGCTGCCATCACGGTCACGTTCGCCGCTCTCAAGCCCGGCCTGCTCACGCTCGAAGCACAGGAATACGTCGGCGAGATCGTCGTCGCCGACATCGGCGTGCCGCGTGTCCTGCTCGAACAACTCACGCAAGTCGTCACACTGCCCACACGCGGCGAAGACAACTAGTCGCCATTTCGCTCACGGCTTCGCCGCAAACTGCAGCGGTTCCGTCGCGTTCAGCCAGTGATACGCCGCGAGCACGCTCCGCACATGGTCGCTCGCTCGCCGCTGCTCGCGGATGTGTTCGCGACCGCGTCGCGCCAGTTCGCGCGTCGCCTCGCGATTCGTGAGCATCTCACTCAGCACCCGTCCCCATGCCGACGCATCATGGCTCGGCGCGAGCCGACACGTCACCCCGCCTTGCAAGATGTGCACCATCGGATCCGCGGCCGCCACCACGGCCATCCCCGCAGCCATCGCCTCCAGAATCACGCTGCGCTGCTCGCCACGCGCCTCCGGCTGCGCGATGATGTCGCCTTGCACGAGCAAGTCGCGCCGCGATTCGAGCTCCTCGATCAGCGAGAGGCGATCTCGCAAACCAAGCTTTCCCGCGATCGCCCACGCGCCGCTCCGCCGCGCCGTCAGCGCGTCCGCAAACACCAGCAGATCCGGCGCGACCTTCGTCGCTTCCGCCACGCCGCTGAGGAACGCATGCACCGCACGCGCATCCAGCCCCGTGCCGATCATCATCAGCGCGGGCGCACGCCCATCGCGCAGCACCTGTCGCGGCTCCGGCGGCGTGTACACGCCCCACTGCGTCAAACGCACCGTGCTCCCCGATCCTTCCGCGAGCAGCGCACGCTCAACCGCGCTGTCAGGCGCGGCCAGCAGTACATCACCGTGCCCGCGCAGCCGCAGTGCCCCCGCCTGCGACACCAGACCCGAGCGCCACACCTCAAGCACAACCCCCGCGCCCGCCCGCCGCGCCAGATCCAATCCCAAGGGCCACGCCGAACCACCAAAGACATGCACCACGTCAATATCCGGCAGTTCATCCGCCTGCAGCGCTTTGGCTATCGAGCCGAGCAGCACGCGTGAACGCAAGCCGGTCGTGAACGGGATCGCGCGATCCGGGTACGTGACCGCACGCGTGAACACCTCGCCGCCGAACAATGAGTGCCCCGACCGCGATGCCGACTCCGGAATCGCGTGCAGCACCCGCACGCCCTCATCAGCCAGTCCGATCTCCAGCCGCGACAAAAGCGAGCGCTCGCGCGAAGCAAACAAGGCATCGGCGAGGATCAGCACGTGCATGCGTCAGGCTCCGGCCATGGCCGCCACACGCGGCCGAATCTCGGGAACGCCAATCGCCTTTGCATCGGCCATCTCGCTCCGCCACACGCAAACAAAGTGCTCCGGCTCCAGTTCCACCAGCACCGAGTCCGACGCCGGATTCGTCTGGTCCATCTTCGTCCCCGCCGGCGCCTCGTGCCAAGGCCACCACGCCCGCAACCCCGACGGCAAACGATCAAACTCGCCCGGCGCATCCGCCAGTTCTCGAATCGTCACCAGCCGCCGCCGCTCCGTCCGCGGCTGGTCCGACAGCGCCGGCACACACGCCAGCAACCCGCGCGTATACGGATGCAGCGGCGACGCGATCAGATCCGCCGTCCGCGCACACTCCACCACGCGCCCCGAATACATCACGCATGTCACATCCGCGTGATTCGCCACCACGCCCAGATCATGCGTGATCAGCACCATGCCCATGCCGCGCGCATGCTGCAGGGTCCGCAGCAACTCCAGAATCTGAGCCTGAATCGTCACATCCAGCGCGGTCGTCGGCTCGTCCGCCAAGAGCAGCCAAGGGCGGCACACGATCGCCATCGCGATCATCACCCGCTGTCGCATGCCGCCCGAGAACTGGTGCGGATACGCGTGCAGACGCGCCCGTGGATTCTGAATCCCCACGTCCTGCATCGCGCCGATCGCCGCCTCGATCGCCGCCGCCCGCGGCAACCCCTGGTGCAGCATCACCGCCTCGACGAGTTGATCGCCGATCGAATACACCGGATTCAGCGACGTCATCGGCTCCTGGAAGATCATCGCGATCTCCCCGCCGCGCACGCGACGCAACTGCGCATCGGGCAGCGTCAGCAGATCGCGCTGCTCCGCGCGCGGCCCGGCACGAAAGAGAATCCGGCCACGATCGACCTGCGACGGCGGCGCCGGCACCAGCCGCAGAATGCTCATCGCCGTCACCGACTTGCCGCACCCCGACTCGCCGACAATCGCCACCGTCTGACCCGGATACACGCAAAACGCCGCGTTATCCACCGCGCGCACCCGCGGCCCGCCGCGACTCACAAAGCTCACGCCGAGATTCTCGACGCGCAGCACCGGCTCGGATTGGTTCGGCGACGTTGTCATCGGGATCGCTTGGGGTCAAACGCTTCGCGCAGCCCCTCTCCCACAAAGTTCAACGCAAGCAGCGTCAAGCCCAGCAGCACGCACGGGAACAGCAACAGCCACCAGTTGCTCTCGTAGGGGTTCAACTCACTCAGCGCATCCGCCGCCAGGTTTCCCCAACTCGGCAGCGGCGGCCGCACGCCGATCCCCAGGAACGACAGGAACGACTCCTGCAAGATCGCCTGCGGCACCGTCAGCGTCGCATACACGATGATCGGCGCCGTCAGATTCGGGAGCAGATGACGCAGGAAGATCCCCCGCGTCGGGACTCCCACCGCCCGCGCCGCCTCGACAAACGGCTGGTTCTTCAGGCTCAGCACCTGCCCGCGGATCACCCGCGCCATCGTCAGCCACGACACGCCGCCGATCGCCACCAGCAGGATCACAATCCCGATCGCACGCTCCGCCGCAGGCCCGATCTCGCGCGGCGGCACCGCCGCCAATGCCCGCTCCGCCAGCCGCTTCTTCGTCGCCGCGTCGCGCTCCAGCGCCAGCACGAGCTGCGACCGCTGTGCCATCGCATCGCTCGCCTGCTCGCGGGCATACTCCTGCACGATCCACTCCTGCCGCTCGCGCGCCCGCCCGATGTACTCCTCGCGCAGCGCATCGCCCGCCACCGCGAGCAGCACCACCAGCAGCACATACGGCAGGCCGTACAGCACATCGACGATCCGCATCATCAACGCATCGACGCGCCCGCCGACATACCCCGACACCAGCCCATACGCCGTTCCAATCACCACGCTGATCAGCGCCGCCGCGAGCCCGATCCCAAGCGAAATCCCGCCGCCCGTCAGACTCCGCAAGAGCAGACTCCGCCCCAGCAGATCCGTGCCCAGCCAATACCGCTCCGCCGCTGCCCCCGCGGGCGTCACCTCAGCCAAACGTGCGGCCTGCTCCGCCGACGCATGCGCCCAGAACGGCGGCAGCGCCCACGCCTTCGGCGACCCCGCGTCATACCGCGCCACGCCATCCTCAAGCCCCAGCGTGTACGGCAGCGTCCCAAGGCACAACGCAAACACCAACCCCAGGAACGCCAGCCCCAGCAAACCCAGCCACGAGCGCGTCAACGGATTGTCGCGCCGCCGCGGCGGAGCCATCAACGCAGGGACGGAGTTGTCATCACGTGTGCCCATGTCGCTTCCGCGATCGAGCCCATCATCGCTCGATCGCGTCGCACAGAAGATAGCCGATCCCGCGCCGCCGCGGCACACGCGAACCCGCCCCGCGCTCATCCTACCGGCCGCGTCGTCGCGATCCATCCGCCGCCCAGCACCAGCCCCGGATCCGCCGCGTCCAGCAGCACCACCGCCTGCCCCGGCGCAACCGCCGACTGCGGCTCGTCAAACTGCACATGGAACGTGCCCGCCCGCCCCGACGGCGTCTCTTCCGGCCAATCCGGCCCAACCTTCACCCGCGCTGCCACCGGCGCCGAGTTGTACCGATACTTCGCGAAGACCGGCGCCCACTGCGCAAACCGCTCAACATCCACCAGCCAGTTCGCTTCCAGCGCGGTGCAGCCGCCCGACAGCAGCATCTCCCGCGGCCCAACCACCACGCGATTGCTCTGCGCGTCCTTGCTCACCACGTACACGGGATAGCCCAGCGCGAGCGACAACCCGCGCCGCTGGCCAACCGTGAACTGATGCTGCCCGCCGTGCTCGCCGACGACGTTGCCCTCCGCATCGACGATCTCGCCCGGCCGCGCCACGTCCGCCCGCTTGCGCTCCACCAATCCCGCATAGTCGTTGTCGGGGACGAAGCAGATCTCCTGGCTGTCGGGCTTGTCAAACACCGGCAGATCAAACTCCCGCGCCAGTTCTCGCACCCGCGTCTTGGGCATCTCCCCCACCGGGAACAGCATGTCGCGCAGCCGCTCGCGCGGCGCGCCAAACAGCACATACGACTGATCCTTCGTCTCGTCCAAGCCCCGCCGCAGCGTCGGCTTGCCGGCACCATCGACGCCGATCCGCGCGTAATGCCCGCTCGCGACGTGCGACGCGCCAATCTGCTGCGCATACTCGTGCAGCTTTCCAAACTTCAGCCAGTCGTTGCATCGCACACACGGATTCGGCGTCCGCCCCTGGGCGTACTCATCCACGAAGTAGTCGATGATCCGCCCGAAGTCCTTCTTGAAGTTGCAGACATAGAACGGGATGCCCAGCCGCGCCGCCACCTGCCGCGCATCCGCCGCATCGTTGATCGAGCAGCACCCTTGATGGCCGATCTTGATCTTGGGCGTCGCGCACGCACCCTCATCGGGCATCAGTTCGTCCAGCGTCTCCCCGGGCGAACCCAGGCGCATGAAGCAGCCGACGACGTCCCATCCGTCACGCTGCAAAATCGCAGCCGCCACGGACGAGTCAACGCCGCCGGACATCGCGACCAGCACTTTGCCCCGGGGGGAACTCACGCCCAACTGTAGGAGAACCAGCCTCGCATCTCAGGCCATGCTCACGAGACGATCGCGCCCGGCGCAATGTCCGCCTTCGGCCCCAGCACGATCACCTTTCGCGGCGCGTCCGGGTTCGATGCGTCCTTCGGTGCGTCGCTCGCCGCCAGCAGCATGCCGCGCGACTCCTCACCGCGAATGACCCGCGGCGCGAGATTCGCGACGATGATGATCAGTTGCCCGACCAGTTCTTCCGCCGTGTAATGCCCGCGAATGCCCGCACAGATCTGCCGCGGCGTCCCCGAACCGTCATCCAGTTGCAGCTTGAACAGCCGATCCGCCGACGGGTGATTCTCGGCGTGAACAACCTTGGCGACGCGCAGGTCAACCTTGGCGAAATCATCAAACGTAATCGTCGGCTTCGGGGTGACCGCGGCTTCTGCCATGTGAGTGACTCCTTCGGCCAACTCTACGCCGCACACGCCCAACGCATCAAAGCCCGCATCACGGCGACCACTGATTCTCTTTCCAGCGCCGCTTGCTCGCGTCGACCCCCTGACTCGCCGCCACCATCGCAATATCCGGCTCGCGCAGCGGCGTGCCCAGATCCGACACCAACTGCGCGCCCCACGAACGCTGAATACCCGACAACAGCCACGACTCAAGCCGCAACTGCGCCGCCATGTCCTCGTCGCCCAGCGCCTCGCCCGGGTCGCCCTGGCACATCGGACACACGCGATACTCGTTCACGCCGCGCTTCACCACCCGCTGATTCTGACACTCACGGCAAGGCCAACGCGAAGCCTCACGCTCCAGCCCCGCCACACCGCTCGCCGCCCCCGAGTCCGACAACAGCCGCGCGTACCGATCCAGCAGCGCCCGCACCGCCGGATCGCGAAGCTGTGTGCGTGCCCCGATTCCATCCCCCGCCCGAATCATCCCCAGCACCGTCGCCGCCTTCGTCGCGGTGTCCTCGCGGGCGGCAATTTGCTCCAGCTCCACCCACGCCGGCGAGCTCCCCTGCGGCCGCAGCGTCAGCGCGATCGACCGCAGCCAACTCGCCTCCTGCCTTCCCTTCGACAGATCCGCGAGCCCCAACAGCGCACTCGCCGCGATCGCCCCGCCGCCGCCGCGCTGCCGATCCAGATCCACCGCGTGCACATACAGCGCCCGCGCAAGCTGCACGCTGTTGGCGTCCCGCGCTTCCTCCGCGACATCCTCCGCCAGCGCGAGATACGCCGCGGCATTCTGCCCATCCAGCGTGTTCAGCGCCGCCGCACGACTCGCAATCAGCGCGTTGTACCGCTCCACTTGCTCGTCGCGCTGCTGCGCGATCGACCCCGGCACACACAGCAGCACCACGCCCGCCAATGCAACCGCCACGCCAACCGCGACGCGCGCCAGCCCACCGATGCGCCGTGCTCCTTTGCTTCCGCGCGTCATGTCCCACCCCCGCCGCTCGTCGCCGCATCATCCAGCCGCAGCCGCCACAACTGCACCATCGCACGCTCCGCGGCCCACACCTGCGCCGTCACCTGCTGCGCCCCGCGGCTCGTCTGATCAAACTCGTCCATCACCTGCCGCACGCCTGTCACCCGCGCCGGACGCTCCGCCACCACGGCATACGCCATCATCTCCACCAGCGCCGTCTGCTTGGCGACAAACCGCTGCACCGGCCCCACCGCCAGCCGATCCCGCGCGTCCGCACGCCGCCGGATCGTGTCCAGGCTCATCGGCTCGCGCCCCGTCGCCACCAGCGCCTCCGCCTCCTGTCGCACGCGCCGCATCAGTTCTTCCGCCGCATGCTCCGGCGAGAGTCCCGCCGCGCCGCTCGCGTCCGCGCGTCCTGCCGCAGATCTTCCCTCATAGCTCTCCGCGATCTTCGCCGAGAGCGCGTCGATCGTCGTCCCTTCCCCGTCCTTGGCGATGAACTCCAGGCACCGCTGCACCAGCAGCCGCCTTGCCTCGTGCCGCCAACGCGGATCGCGCAGGCTCGGCAGTGGCCCGCCCGTCGCCATATCAATCAGATCCGAACTATCCACCGTCTGCGGCATCGTCGGCAGCGCCTCAAGCAGCGCATTCACCACCCACCGCTCGTCGATCAATCGCTTCACCGCCTCGCGTGCCGCACGCCGCACGCTCGACGCCGATCCACCGACCGCGTCGCGCACGATCAGGTCCGCATCACCCGGTGGAATCGCCGCACCCCGCGACAACTGCGACAACAGCTCGACCCGCGGCTGAATCGCCGTCTGCGCCGCCGCATACTTCACGCCCCACTCCGACAACCGCGAGGCTGTCGCCTCCGGCTGCTTGGGAGTCGTCGCTGGCAAACGCGGCACATCCTGATCCAGCCCGTCGATCAGCGTCTGCGCGAGTTGCGGCTCGCCGCTGTACGCCAGCACCGCCGCCTGACTCAGTCGCGAGAACACCAGCGCATCAGTCAGTTGCTCAACCGCCGAACTCGGCAGGCTCACGCTCACGCGCCGCTCCGCCGCCGCCACCCACTGCGACCCGGCGACCCGCCGCTCTGTGCCGTCGCCCATCCCCCACGCCTGCGCATACCGATCGCGCATCTCCGCACGCACGCGATCCACCGCATCCGGCGGCAGCACCATCGCGATATCCACGCCCTCCGCCGCCGACTTCAGCGCGAGCGCCTTGGTCAACGCGTGCAGATCGCCGCTCGAATACGACGGCGTCGCAAACCAGCGCAGCAGCCACGAACGACTCTCTTCGCCTTTCTTCCACGTCAAGCCAGCGACGAGCTCCGCGACGCTCGCCATGTACGCCTCACCGCCGCTGGGCTCATTGCTTGAGAGCATCGTCGCCTCAAGCGCGAGCAGCAGCGATCTCTGCCGCGCCGCCGCGTCCGTCAGCGTCGCCCCCGCCACCGCCCGACGCCACGCATTCCACGCCCGCGGCATGCACGCCGCCGGCTGTGCCAAAGACTTGGCAATCACATTCAGCCGCGCCAGCGCACCCGGCGCGAACTTCGCCTCTGGCGGCGTGCCAAGCCCCACAAACGCCGCGGCCACACCATCCCGCACCCGCGTCGACGCGGCGATCGACAAATCGCGCTCCGACAGCAATCGCGTGAGCACGCCCGCTCCCCACGCCGAACGCATGATCGTCACCGGCTCCGTCGATTCGCGCGCCGCACTCGTGATGAACACATCCAGCAACCGATTCGTCGCGGCATCATCGCGCGCAAGCTTGTACATCGCGTCCAGCACACTCGACAGGCCCGCCTGCGTCCGATCCGTCGACCACTCCGGCCACGAATCCGACCACACCTCCAGCGCGACCATCAACCGCTCAAGTGCGGCGTCTCGCTCCGCATCCAAGTCACCGACCGCCGCACGCAACTGCCGCAGCGTCGCATCCGGGTCCGCAGGCTTGGTCTCCGCCGTTGCCGACGCCGACACCTTGAGATCCGCGTTGCCATTCTCGCGTGTTGCAACCGGCGCACCGCCCGAAGGCACACTCGTCGTGTTCTCCGTCGCCGGCGGCGCGATCAACCGCAGCACAATCACGAACACGATGATGAGCAGGCCAACCAGACCGCCTCCGACGATTGCGATGCCCCGCACCAGCGACACGATCGGATCGATCTCCGGCCCGCCCTGCACCACCGCCGAAGGCGTCGAACTGCCGCCCGTCGCGCTTGTCGACACCATCACACGCGGCAGACTGCTGCCATTCGCCCCGCCCCATCCCGTTGCTGACCCGGCCGCCGAACCAGGCACTGTGCCCGTCGCGCCGCGAGTCTGCCGCGCTTTCACGCCCGCCGCACCACCGTTCGTCGCGGACGCACTCGCCCCGCCCGAAGCCGCGGCACGTCGCGTCAAGCCCGACAGCACATCCGCCAGATCATCACTCGGAATCCCCCGCGCGTGCGCGAGCATCGCAAGCCTGCGCAAGCTCGCACGATTCCATCCGCCCATCGATCCCAGCACCAACACCGCATCCTGCTCAAGCGCGAGCCGCTGGGCCCGCGCCGCGTCGGCATCCGAACTCCACGCCGAGATCAAGTGGTCGCGCACGCTCGGATCAAGCAACTGCGCCGCCGCCGCGTGCAACGTCAGGCGAAGTTCATCCGCCTCCGGCGTCGCGCCCTCCGGATGTTCGTTCAGCGCCGCGAGTCTCGCCTCAAGCGCTTCGACGATCTGCGCATTGTTCAGCGAAACCGTCGGCAGCCCGAGCAGTTCAAATGGTCCAGGATGACCGCCCAGCCCGAGGAATCGCTCCGCCGGCGTCGATCGCTGCATGCCGAAGAGGTCGCTCATTTCGACGCCCCCTTCTTCTCCGGCGTCGTCACCGACACGCCGCCCATCTCGTCATCCAGTTCCTTCAGCTTCGCGTTCCAAGGCTCCGGGCCATACTCAGGATGCAACAACTTGAGCTGCCCCATCGCCTCCACGGCACGCGTGCGATCCGTCTTCATCAGCAGTCGAATCGTCTGATAGCGTGCCTCAAACCATGCCCGCGAATCCGCCTCGACACCCGTCAGCATCGCGCGCCACGCATCCAGCGCAAGCGGCACATCGCCCGCGTCCTCCGCCAGCGACCCGAGCCGCCGCAGCAGCGCGTCATTCAGCACGCCCGCTTCCATCGCCGATCGATCCAGCTTGATCGCCACGTCACGCATCGCCACGTCGCGCTCCGACGTCCACAGCAACGCGCACGCCTCCGCAAGCTGGGCATACACCGATGCCACCTGCGGCTCGCTCGGCAGGTTCTTCCCCGCCTCAAACTGCGCCACCACCCGCGCGCCGACCACCACGAGCGCCCGCGCCGCCGCGACGCTTCCTGGGCTTGCCCGCCAGACGTCCAAGCGCCGACGATACATGAGCCGATCGCCCGCGGGCGCATATCCGCCGCCCGCCAGCACAAGCTGCCCCAGCGTCTGCTCCGCTGCGGCATCATCGCCGCGCGCCAGATGAATCTGCAGCCGCCGAAACAGCACTTCCCCCGCATAACTCGCCGACGCCACGCCGTTCTTGCTCGCCAGCCGCTCAAGCGTGTCCAGCGCACGCGACGCCGCGTTCAAGTCCGGCGGCGACATCGCGAGTGCGGCCTCCGCCATCTGCCGCAGCCGCACATCAAGTCCCTTCGGCGGTTCCGCACTGCTCGCCAGCGCGACTTCATCCGCCCCCGCAATCTCGTTGGCCACTTCAAAGAATCGACGCGCCGCTTCGGTGCGGCTCGCCGCAGGCGCGCCGCGGAACATGCGGAACAGAATCGACGACGCATGCCGCCGCGAGATGTCGTACAGCGCCTCGCCCTTGGCGATCGTCAGCAGCGTGCGCACCGCGTCCTCGTCCGACACCAGCCCGTCGCCAGAACGACGCAGCAGCAGCTTGGCCGCGTTCTCCGTCCCCGGGAACAGCTGCAAGTACAAGATGCTCACGCGATCACGCTCAGTGGCGAGCGACGGCTTGCCGTTGTCCACCGCTTTATCCAGCGCGACGACCGCGTACCACAGCGCATCGCGCTTCTCATTCTCCGTCGGCGCACTGTCCGACGCCGCGACAAACACCCCCGCCGCATCGCCCAGGTCACCCGCATAGAACAGACTCAGCGCCCGCAGCATCAGCGCCTTGGCGCGATCTCCCGAGTACCGCGCGGCATCGAGGCTCGCCGCCGCCTGCTCGAACAACCCCGCCGCATCGCGATACCGCCCCACCAGCGTGTTGTCGCGCGTCGGGTGATCCGCGTTTCCCGCAGTTGTGTGCGTCGCCCGCGCCTTGTCATAGATCTGCAAGCCGCGGATGTACTGCCCCATGAAGCCCTGCTGCCCCACCGGCGCAGTGCCATACCGCTGCACCAGATCAAGCACCTGCCCCGCCTCACCCACCGCGATCAGATCGCCCAACGCAACCTGCGCCAGCCGTTCCATGATCGAACGCGTCTCGGGCAAGATACTCGTCGTCGACGCGCCTTCCAACGCCAGCACCGCGAGCAATCGCGCGGCTTCTGTCGACAGCGGCTTGATGCTCGCGCCCCCGCCCGTCCCGCCGCGCCGGTCGCGAACCGCCGCCTCAATATCCGACCATCGCCCCGCGCCCGCAAAGATGATCAACTTCGCGTGCAGCAGTTGATCCGCCGCTGCCGGCGAAACCTCATTCCCCTGATCGAGCGCGGCAAGCCACGCCAACGCATCGACGTTGTTGCCGCGCAGCGCCGACGCCAGCGCACACCCCACCGCCGCCCGCGCGACGTGCTCATACTTCAGCAGCCCCGCGGGGATGCGATCGACCGTCGCCGGCTTCCCGCTCGGCGCGTTGAGCAGTCCGCCAAACTGCACCATCGCCGCCTGCGCAAACGCCGGGTTCTTATCAACCACCGCGAGGTAATAGCTCGACCACCCCGCGTAATACCGTGCCAGCGAACGCAGCCGCCGCGACTCGTTCAACTCTGACTTCAGCCCCTGCGGGTCGATCTCGCGACCGTTCTCCTCGCGCCGCTCCATCGCATCGACGCGATTGTCCAGCTTCCCCGCCAGTTCCGTGAACGACGGCCCCACCTCGCGCAGCACCCGCGCCGCCTCCGCGACCTCTTCGGGTTTCGCCAGCCGCAGCCGATCTCGCTCGACATCCTGCTGCGCCTTGAGGTACGTCACCTTCAGCAGATTGATCCGCAGTTCAAACGTCGGCGCCTCCGCCACGTTCTTGAGCAGATCGCGCGCCTGCGCCTCCACCGCGCGCCGATGCTCCGCGTCCGGCGCCTCGTTCAGCAGGCGAACAAACAGTGTTCCCATCCGCTCCGCGATGCGCACCCGCTCCGCCCCGCTCGACTCTTTCAACCGTTGCCGCAGATGCACCGCCAGCAGTTCGTCAAGGCCGCGCTGCTCCAGATAATGCTCCAGCCGCGCCGCCGGCGTCAGCAGTGTTTCCGCCGCGGCGTTCGCGCCCTCGGCGTTCTGGCCTTCCGCCGGCGCAGACTGCTGCCCATACCCCGCGGGCACCACCGCCAGCGCCGCAGCCACTGCCACCAGCACGCCGCGTGCTCGCGCCGCCGCCGCCCGTTGCGCGTTGTCCTCACGCCGCCGGCACATAGCTGATCCTCGTAAATCCCGCGTCATGCGCCGCCTGCAGCGCCGCCGCCGCTGCGTCCACCGTCACCGTCCCCGGCACACGCACAATCACACCCTGCGCCTTGGGCAGTTCGCGCAGCAGCGACTCCAGTTCCTTCCGGCTCGTCAGCACCCGCGATCCCATCCGATATACCGCGCGTCCGCTCGGACCCGGCTCAACACTCACCACCTGCGGCGTCAGATCCGCCACGCTCGACGCATCGCTCGTCCCCGTTGCCGCCAGAGCCTTCTTCTCCACCCGCAGGCCCGCGCTCAGTTCCGCCTCTTCCGGCGCAAGACTGCCCGCGATCAAGAAGTAGATCAAGATGAACAGCACCACGTCGATAAATGCCGTCAGCGGCAGCCGGATGATCGACGGATGAATCTTCGCCGGGGGCATGAATCTCACGGCACGCCCCCTTCCTCGCCCGTCGTGCTCAGCGACCAGTCCCGCGCCCCCAGCTCCGCCAGCGCAAGCGCCAACCGATTCAAGTGCCGCGACGAACAGTTGCGATCCGCCCGCACAATCAACCCAGCACGCTGCGTCGCCTCGCCTTGCTCGCGCTCTTTCCGCTCCACCGCCAGCACCGCGGGCAGCCGCTCCAGCGGCACTTCGCTCCCCATGATCCGCAGTTGCCCCTGCGCGTCCAGATCAATCACCACCGCCGTGCTCCGCGGCGCGGCCTCCGGCCCGCCCGCCTGCGCGGGCAGATCCATCGGCGTGTTCTCCAGCTGCGAAAACTGCGACGACATCATGAAAAACACAATGAGCAACATCACCACGTCGATCATCGACGTCAGGTCAAACCCCGCCTCCGGCATTTCCTTGGGCTTGCGGAAGATCACGTCGCGGCCACTCCACGCGCTCCCTGCGCTGCTCCCGCTGCTCCCGCCGCCCCATTCGTCGCACCCGCCGCCGCCGCGCCCGGGCGCACCTGCGCCGCCGCACGCGCGCCGCCGCCGCCCGACTCCAGCACACCCGCAAGGTCATCGGCGATCACCGCGACATCCGACGCGAGCCGATCCAGTCGCCGCCGGAACATCGAGTACGCGATCGTCGCCGGGATCGCCACCATCAAGCCTTCCGCAGTCGTCACCAGCGCGAGCGACATGAAGTCCGCCAGTTGCTGCGAGCGCTCCGCGCCCTTGAGCCCGCCGATCGACGCGAACGCGCCGATCATGCCAAACACCGTGCCCAACAGGCCCATCATCGGCCCCACCGCCGCGATGATCGCGAGTCCTTCCACCGGCTTGAGCATCCGCTCCATCTCGCGCTGCCCCGCCTCCTCCAGCGCCGACCTGATCTCCAGGAAGCCAAACGGCGATCGCGCACACCGCTGCAGCGCGGAGCCGAACAACCCGGTCAGGAAGCATCGCTTGTCCGGCGTCGCGCACAGTTCCATCGCGCCGCGCACGTCGTTGCTCCGCACCATCCGCGTCAGCGCCTCGACAATCTCTGGCGGTGCCATGCGGTTCCGCTGCGCCTGCAGCAGGTGCGTGATCGTCAGCGCGACCGCGATAATCGACACGATCAGGATGAGATAGCCGACGAGTCCACCCGCGTGGATGTATTCCAGCAGCGAGCGCGACTCCAATCCGGCATCCGCCCCCAGCGTCTGCCCCACCATGCTCATGCCGACTTGAATCAGATTGGTGTGAGTTTCAGTCACGATCGGTACGTCTCCCAAAGTCTTCGCGAAATCTCGCGCCCCACGCCGCCCGACAACCCAGCCTTCACTTCTCAGAACCTGTCTTTGCGTCCTTCTGCGCCGCGCTTTCCGCCGCTCGCTCCTCTCGCGGAGCCGCACGAGGCATCGCCGACGCACCGCGGATCAAGGGCTTGATCACGCTCCACTCCATCGCCGGATGATCCGGATACCGCCGCGACAGATCCGCCAGCACCACCGTCGCGCCCGCCGAATCACCCCGCGCCGCCATCGTCGCCGCCGCTTCCGCGATCGCGACGCCGGTCAGATACACGTCGCTCCCATCCTCGCGTGCCGCCAGCATCAGCAGGTGCAGCAGTCCTTCACGCTTTTGTTCATCATCCTGCTCGAGGATCAGACTCCGCCCCAGACCAACGCGGCACCACGCATCCTGCCACGCCGGAATCGCCCCCTTCAGCCGCGCCGCCAGCCCAGCGCGTGCCTCGCGCCGCGTTGCATCATCGCCGATCCGCGCCGCCACCACCTGCCACACCAATCGCTGCGCATCGCTCCATGTCGTGTCCAGCGCCGGCAGCCGCGTGCTTAGCCCGCTCTCAAACCGCGCCGCCTGCACATACAAGTCCTTCAACTGCTGCGCCCGCCCCGGCCCCGCCTCGGGAGGCATCGCCTCCGCACCCGCCAGCGCCTTCACCGCGGGCACGCCCAACCACACCGGCGGCAGCGTCGTCACCAGTCCCGTGGTCGCGTCCATCGTGCCCGCCAGCACGCTTTCCGCGCGATCAAACGAACTCACACCCGGACCCTTGCCCGCGTCCGGCGCAACCTCACCGGCGATCATCCAATCTGTCCACGACTCAACCGCCAGCGTCTGCGCCCCACGCGCCAGCCGACAACGCAGCAGCCCCGCGAACACGGCACACGCCGTCGGCCCGCCGCGCATCTGGTACGTCTTGGCGAGCGGCTCCAGCACGCTCTCAGCGCCGACATCATCGCCGCGATCAAGCCGCGCGATCCCGCGCCATGCCGCGTCGCTCGTCTTCTCGTACTGCCGCGCCGCGTCCGCCAGCGTCCCGCGCACCGATCGCACCTGATGCCACGACAGCATCCGCGCGCTCGACACACCCGCGACCAGTTCGCCCACGCTCACACCATCGACGCTCACCGCCACCACACCGAGCTGCTCACCGCGCCCGCCACGCAAGACCGCGACCGACTCCGCGGCCTGCTCAGTCGCAGCCGCGCCCGCGGCAGGCGCCGACCCGCCGCCAGCCCCCGGCTCTGCCTTGGGCTGCGCCGCCGCCACGCCGCTCATCGCCATCAGGCCGAGCACGCCAAGCGTCCAGGTGTGGTTTCTCCACGTCACTGGCCCGGCCCCCTCACAAACGTGTACGACCCGCCCGACTGCGTCGCGATCTGCTTCATCTGCGTTTCGCTGTCGCGGCTCACAAAGCAGATGCAATGGATCGGGATCTTCGTGTTCCGATTCAACAGCGCCACCGCCTCCACCACCTCCGGTGCAAACTCGCCGTCGGTCATGAAGTAGATCGCATCCGGCCGCGGCCGCAACTCGAAGATCTGCCTGAACCCCGGCAGCGGCTCCGTGCCGCCCTGCGGCACCAGCGCCGCGATCGCCCGCTTGGCCCAGCGCTTTCCATTCTCGTTCGCTTCCGTCCAGCCCTTCCGCCCGCCCAGCGGATTGCTGTCCGTCGAAAATGTCGTCACCGAGAACCGCGACGTCTCCAACATCCCGCTCACCGAAGCCGACAGTTCCGAGCGCAGCGCCTGGATCTTGCCAAAGACTTCCATCGATCCCGACACGTCCACCAGATACGCGAACCGCTCTCCCTTGGCCTCCACGCCAAAGAAACTCGCGCCGCCACCTCCGCCCGCGCCACCGCTGCCAAGCCCCGCACTCGACGAACCGATGTCACCCGCGCCGATCCCCTTGCCGACCTCGCCCAACCCGCCGCTGCTCACCGTCGGATCCATCGTCGCCAGCGCGGCCAGCGGCTCATTCACCGTCGGATCCGCCATCTGATCCGGCGCACCGCCAACCGCCCCCGCCTCAAGCGCGGCATCCATCGCATCGCCGAGTTCGCCCTCGGTCATCACGGCCAGTTCAACGCCGCCGTTGCCCCCCGGCAATCCCGGTGCACCCGAGCGGAACCAGATCCGTGATGAAATCACCAACCCTGTCAAATGGATCAGCAGCGAGATCGCCAGACCGACGATGAACGCCCGCCGCCCGTAGCGACTGATCAGTTGCAGCGCGAGCCGCCAGCGCTCGGCACTCACCGACTCCAGCGCGACACGCGCCGACGCGCCGCCCGACTCCGGCGCGGAATCCGCGGCGTCCGACGCCCGCCCGCTGCCTTGTGACTGGTTTGTCCCCGGCTGATCCGTCATGGCGTCCCGTGGGCTTCCTGAACTTCTGGGGCGGTTTCGCCGCGTTCGTCGGGCGTCCGTTCCCGAGACCAGAGTCTAACGACGAACACGCTTCGAGGTTGCGGCACGCGGGGCACCGTGCCATCCAAGTCCGCCGTGGGACTTCAATGCTCCCGTCCGAATCGCTCCCGACACAATCACGTCACGACCCCGAAACAAGCCGGGTCCGTCGCGTACGTCCATCGCATCTCGCTTCGATTCGCACCCCTCGGGCCCGCGGTTCGACGCACAATCCCGCGAACGGTTCCCGACGCTCTTTCGCGACCGCAACCGATTCGGGCCGATACCCCGCCTTGACCCCCTCGCGCAGGGCCGATTCAATGGCCCTGAAAGCACCCCGCGCGACGGCGCTCCGGATCGTGCAGAACCGCCACCTGTTCCTGTCCTTCCGCCCGCCCTTCCACCCTTCCTCCTTCGCGAGCCCACCATGTCACCCGCATCCACCGCCGCCGACACCCACGCCGCCGCACGCCGCACCAACCAGAAGTACCGCCGGGTGCTCCTGAAACTCAGCGGCGAATCCTTCTGTGCCCCGGGCGGTTTCGGCATCGACGCCGCCGAACTCGACGCCATCGCCGCCGAGGTCAAGGGTGCGGCCACCATCGGCACCCAGGTCGCCGTCGTCGTCGGTGGCGGCAACATCATCCGCGGCGCCGACCTCGCCGCCGCCGGCCACATCCACCAAGCCACCGCCGACCAGATGGGCATGCTCGGCACGGTCATCAATGCTCTGGCTCTCAAAGAAAAACTCGTCAGCATGGGCGTCGATTGCCGCGTGCAGTCCGCCATCGAGATCAAGGCTGTCGCAGAACCCTTCATCCGCGGCCGCGCCATCCGCCATCTTGAAAAAGGCCGCGTCGTCATCCTCGCCGCCGGCACCGGCAACCCCTACTTCACCACCGACACCTGCGCCGCGCTCCGCGCCACCGAACTGGGCTGCGATGTGCTCCTCAAAGCCACCAAGGTTGATGGCGTCTACACCGCCGACCCCAAGAAGGATCCGACCGCGACCCGTTACGAGTCGCTCTCCTTCACCGAGGCCATCAGCAAGCGCCTCAAGATCATGGACATGACCGCACTGACGTTGTGCGAACAGCATCGCATCTCTGTGCTGGTCTTTGATTTCAAGAAAACCGGCAACATCCGCAAGGTGGTCCAGGGCGAGAGCATCGGCACACTCGTTCATCCCGCCTGAGCCCCATACCCTCATCTCTTGCCGTCGCCTCGCGCGTCGCAGCGCGGACGACCCGGAAGAAGGACGACATCCATGAGCACCGATCCCGACATGATTCTGCTGGAATGCGAAGAGGCCATGACCAAGGCCGTCGACTACTTCAAGCACGAAATGCGTGGCCTCCGCACCGGCCGCGCCTCCACCGCCCTCGTCGACTTCCTCAAGGTCGACTACTACGGCGCGATGACCGAGCTCAAGGCCCTCGCCTCGATCAGCATCCCCGAGCCGTCGCAGATCCTGATCAAGCCCTTCGACACCGGCTCGATCAGCGCGATCAAGCACGCCATCGAGCAGGCCCAGCTCGGCATCAACCCGATCCAGGAAGCCAAGCAGATCCGCCTCAATGTCCCGCCGCTCTCGGCCGAACGCCGCCAGCAGCTCGTGACCCGCGTCAAGAAGCTCGGCGAAGAGCAGAAGGTCGCGATCCGCAACAGCCGCCGCGACGCCAACAAGCACGCCGAAGCTTTGAGCAAGGCCGCGGGCCACACCGTCCCCGAGGACGAGATCGAAACGCTCAAGGAAGAGATCCAGAACCTGCTCAAGAAGTTCGAGGGCGAGATCGACAAGCTCGTCGAAGGCAAGAGCAAGGAAATCCTCGAGATCTGACCGGCGTTCCATGGCCACCATCAGCCCCATCGCCTCGCAGCATCATCAGGCCGAGGCCGCCACGCTGTCCTACGGCAGCGGCGCGGACGGCACGCCTGTCATTGACGTCGTCGGCACCTTCGGCGATCTCGAACTGGAGTACGCCGCTCTCCGCAAGGGGTGCGTGCTGCTCGATCAGCCGCATCGCGGCGTGATCGAAGTCAAAGGCCGCGAGCGCCTTGAGTTCCTCAATCGCATGCTGACGCAGGAACTCAAGAACCTGCCGCCGTTCTCCTCGCGCCGCTCATTCTGGCTCAATCGCAAGGGCCGCATCGACGCCGACTTCCGTGTGATCGATCTGCCCAGCCGCACGCTGCTCGATGTCGATGTGCTCGCGCTCAAGCGCGGGTTCGACGGCCTTTCGTCCTACATCATCTCCGAAGACGTCGAACTGCGCGACATCACGCAGGAGACCCACCGCCTCGCGCTGCACGGCCCGACCGCGACAGCGCTTGTCAGCGCACTGGCCCGCCACGCCTCCGGCGCGGATGCGTCCGGCCCGGCGTTCGCCGAACTGCTCGCAGGCCGCGCGTGCGTCGTGCAGGTCGCGGGCCACGAAGTTGTCATCGATCGCGACGACAGCGCGGGAGAGATCGGGCTGGAACTGACGATGCCCGTCGGCGCGGCGGTCGCCGTCTATGACGAACTGCTGCAGGCGGGCAGCGATCCCGACGCGGATGTGCCGCATCCCGAACGCGACCCTTCGCGTCCACAGACACTCGGCTCGCGCGTGCGACTGCGGCCCGCGGGCTGGCTGGCGTACAACATCGCGCGCATCGAGGCGGGCACACCGCTGTACAACATCGACTTCGGCGCGGATTCGCTCCCGGCCGAGAGCGGCGTGATCGACGATCGCGTCTCCTTCAAGAAGGGCTGCTACCTCGGGCAAGAAATCGTCGCGCGCATGCACGCACGCGGCCATCCCAAGCAGTGTCTGGTGGCGATCCGCCTGGCAGACAACACCCCCACCGTCGCGTCGCGCGAGAACCCCGATGTGCACCTGCCGCACTTGCCCGTGACTGGCGCACCGGTCTTTGCTGTTCCGGCGGGTGGGGACGCAAGCGTCGCCCCGCCGGTCATCGGCGCGGTGACCAGTTCCACGATCAGCCCCATGCTCGGTGCGCGGCCCGCATGCCTCGCCCAAGTGAAATGGGAGTACGTCGCGCCCGGCACCAAACTCATGGTCGACGCCGAAGGCACGATGGTCGCCGCCACTGTGCAGCCGTCGCTGGCGTTTTGGAAGCGCGGCTGAGCCAGACAACTCAACTGCGTTGGCCCCAATCGAGGGGCCAGCAGGCGGCTTGGACGCGAGTTCCCCCCCGGCAATAGCCGATAACCACTCTGCCTTGGGCAGTCCGGGCGATCGGTGCGCCATGCCTGCCCAGGCTCGCTCCTGCTCAGAGAGGAACGTGCGCGGATGAGGCAGTTTGACCTGTGCGTCATCGGATCGGGACCCGCGGGCCAGAAGGCCGCGATCCAGGCGGCCAAGCTCGGCAAGCGCGTCTGCGTGGTCGAGCAGCGTGAAGCGCCGGGCGGCGTCGCGATCAACACCGGCACGATCCCAAGCAAGGCGCTGCGCGAAGCGATCCTGCGCTTCATCGGGCGCGACAGCTCGATGCCCCACACCGATGACTTTCGTGCCGCGCGAAATGCCACGTTCACCAATCTGCTCGCGTCGTGCAACGAAGTGATCCGGGCCGAGATCGGCCTGGTGCGCAATCACTTTTCGAGCAACGGCATCGAACTGCTCAACGGCACGGCACAACTGCTCGGCACGCACACCGTCAACGTCGTCGGCTCGCACACGCAAGAGGCGATCCGCGCGGAGAACATCCTGATCGCGACCGGCACGCGCCCCGCGAAGCAGAATCGCACCGAGTTTGACAGCAAGACGATCATCACAAGCGACGAACTGCTCACGCTGCCGTATCTGCCCAAGAGCATGATCATCGTGGGCGGCGGCGTGATCGGCACCGAATATGCCTCGATGCTGCAACTGCTGGGCGTGCGCGTCACGCTCATTGAGGGAAGGCCGCGGCTGCTCGACTTTGTGGATGCGGAGATCATCGAGTCGCTGCAGTATCACCTGCGGCAGAGCGGCATGACCCTGCGCATGGGCGAGAAGGTCGTGAGCATTCGGCGCGTCGAAGCGCCCGAAGGCTCCAACGCGACGGCGCAGGCCGAGGCAACGTTGGAAAGCGGGAAGACGCTGCGGGCCGATTGCCTGTTGTACTGCATTGGGCGACAGGGCGCGACTGATGCGCTCGCGCTTCCCGCCGCGGGCTTGAGCGCGGATGATCGCGGGCGGATCAGCGTCAACGCGAACTACCAGACGAGCGTGCCGAATATCTATGCGGCGGGCGATGTGATCGGCTTCCCGGCACTGGCCAGCACGAGCATGGAGCAGGGCCGCCTGGCGGCGTGCCACATGTTCGGCGAGAAGTGTGAGATGGTGAACACGCTGCTGCCCTACGGAATCTACTCGATCCCCGAGATCTCGATGGTGGGATGGACCGAGGAGAAGCTGACGGCCGAGGGAATCCCCTACGAGGCGGGCATCGCGCAGTACAAAGAGATCGCGCGCGGGCAACTCATCCGCGACGAGATCGGCATGCTCAAACTGCTGATCCATCAGGAATCGCGCGTGGTGCTGGGCGTGCATGTCATCGGCACGGGCGCAACCGAACTGGTGCACATCGGGCAGGCGGCGATCGCGTTCAACGCGACGATCGATTACTTCGTCAACACGGTCTTCAACTACCCCACGCTCGCCGAGTGCTACAAGGTCGCGTCGATGAACGCGCTCAACAAGCTGCGGAACATGTGAGACGGCGGGCGCTGCCTGAGGCGGTGCGGCGGGGGCAACGTCGATGGGCCGCGCGGGGGCATCGAGCAGGCCGACGTACATCATGCAGAGGAAGTATGAGGTGCGCATGGGCTGTCTCCATGAGGCGCGGGTTGTGGGTGCGCCTCTACAGAGACGGGGGGCGGACGCGTTTGCGCGCGCAGGAGTGTCCGGCCGTGCCGCGTGATGTGCGTTTGGTGCTGTGAAAGCAGGGAAAAGAAAATCTGGAAGAATCTTGTGCCGCGGGGACGGTTTGAACCACGGCGCGCGCGCAAACGTGGATGTACGCGGAAGGTTCGCGGGGAGTGAATGCGAAGACAGCACCGATGTCCTCGAAGACGAGGACATCGGTGGCACGGCAAGACACCCCTCATCCCCGGCTACGCCGGACCTTCTCCCCGGAGCGGGGAGAAGGTGGAGGAGTCAGATTAGTTGCAACCGCCTTCAAACGCCGTGACGAAGGCATCGAAATCAGTGAAATCGATGAAGCCATCGTTGTTGAAGTCTCCCCCGCTCGCCCCATCTTCGAACAAACTCACAAACTCGTCAAAGTCTGTGAAGTCAACAAATCCGTCTCCGTTAAAGTCTGCTTCGCACGGCAACTGGGCGTGCGCGACAATAATTGATCGCCCGTACCCGAATACGCCGCAGTCAATAGCGAACTCGCCGTTGTCATTTGCGGACGCACCGACCATTCCATTGCCTCGAGATGATCTTGAAATCTCGGGCGAGAGCAATGCTCCGGAAGAACCGTCGGGGAAGGAGACGGTATCGCCGGCGCGGAGCAGGATCTGACCCGGCCTCGCACCACCCAGCAGTATAACTGCGCTCGAGTTCACGCTCGACACGTTTCCATTTGTTGCCAATACTGCCTGAACGGCGGCTTGGCCGCGTTCGTTCATAATGGCCGGAAAGATGAACTGATTTATCGTAGTATTTGGCAACGTGCTTTCAATTGAATCGCCCATTCGTGAGACGACGCGCAACGAGCCGGGGCGCCCCATGTAGATCGCAAGGCGGTTCGCGTAGTAGCTGATGCCTGGGCCGTCCAGTTCTGCACCAAAACACAGACGTCCGACATTGTCCATACCGCTAAGTACCAGCCCACTGATCTTGATCGCCGGATCAAACCCCGGAGCGCCAGCACCAACGTACAGGACGCAAGAGAGATCGGGGACAGTGCCGGCCCAGATGCCCGTGAAGGAGCGGCCCGAATAGTCAAAGATCGCAGTGAGCGCAATTTCGCCGCGCGCATTCACACGCGGCTGGCCGAAACTACTGAACACCGAACCAAACGGGGCGCCTGTTGCAGGCTGGCCGCCACGGAGGAGCAACGTTGTCTGCCCGTTTGCATGTCGAAACAAGGCGTGCGCGGTCTCCGACCCGTTGACACTCGCCGTAAACCAGACTGCACCAGTTGCGTCAACAGTCACCGGCCATTGCATACTGCCAAAGACAGTTCCGCTGGCAAATCCGGGAGCGGGAAAGCCCTCACGCGCAATGGTGGTGAACGTACCGCCAGAAGCTTTGACCAGTGCAGAATCGGTTGCCGGAGTCACGGATGCCCCGGCCAGCTGGGCCCAAAACACGATGTCGTCGCCTTGAACAATCGCGCGAGGAAGACCACCTGAACCAGAATCGAACGTGGAGATGTACGCGCCACTCGCGATGACTGCCGACGTCCCCGTCTGCAAGCCGAACACGAATGGCGATCCATTGCCTGAGTAGACTGCAGCCCGACCGGTAGGGTTTCCGGTCGCGATCGAGTACAAGTTGCCAACGACGCTGACACGATCGCCAGCGAGCCCCACAAGCGAGAACTCGTCAAGGAGCGTTCCTGAGGGTGTCCCCGTTTGCAACGAACCGCCCTTGAGCACGGTGGTGATAATGCGATTCGGAGCAACTCGCATCGTCGCATTCGCCCCGCGAGATTCTGGAGGATTGTTGATCCGGCAGTTGACGAAAACATCGCCACTGTTGGATATGACATACGAGCCGACCGTCGAAAATGTCACGCCCGAGGGGTAGTCCGGCACCTGACCCGCAGACGAAAAGCGGCGCTCAAGGCTGAACTGGCCAAGCGCCGGAGAACACATCATCAACACACAGAGAATCGGCGTTCGCATTACATCGTCTCCGGAAGGGATTCGCGAAAGGCAACACGCAGCCTATCCACAAGAACAAATGCCGTCAAGGCTTACATATGCCCGATGGCTTCCACGGTGGCGACGGTCGATGTTCACGCATGGACGCAGCCACGCACCTAGGTGATTCCCTAGGCGAGCACACAGGATCGCTATAGAGATCGCGCTCGCTTCAGCGACGGCCATGTCACGTGGTACCGCATCAGCCCACAACCCAGCAACGGGATCAATCGCGGGGGAGCATCACGCAAGCTTTTCGGCACTGAGGGCCGCGCGTCCCGCGACAACCGCGCTTCTGAGGACGAGCCCGATCCGATCACTCGCTTGAGATATCGCGGTTCTGTGTGGGCGTTGGTGCGGTGAAAGGACCGACGTCCTGCAGGTCAATTGTCTGGCTTCGGTGTTCCTCGGCGATCCTGACTGATCTCGTGATTTCCGAGATCAACCACTTCGGGAAGCCCATGGCTCGCATAGGACGCGAGGAAGCGACGCATGGACCAGTTCGTCATACCTTGATCGATCACGACGGCGAACCCGGCGTTGGTTCCGGCATCGACAACAGCGTAGATGCCGTTGTACCAAAACTTGCCGGTGCGGGTGCGGCTGTCTTCGAGATAGATGACCTTCTGCACTGTCTTGAGCGAGCAGATGGTGACACGATCGTACGGCACAGGCTCATCGGAAAGCCGCGGAAACACGCAGGTGCGCGATGCGGTGTTGAACACAATGGTGGGCGGCAACCTCGCCTCTCGGAGGCAGTTGCGGATTCGAAAGAGATGCTTCCCGACGGCGATGAGACAGAACAACACGATCCAGAGGATCAGGAAGCCCGCGAGGAAAGCCAATCCGTCTGGTTCGACGAAGAACGGCCGGAACGCGTTGACTCCAAGAACACACAGACACGAGTACGCCAAGACTGCGCCGAGCGACGCGAGCACGGCACGCCGCTTGGCTTTGCGCGACACCCGGACTTCAAGTATCCCGGGTGAGGATGCGACCACGTCGTAGGGAACCCAGAGACGTGCCACGGACTCCCAACCGGGGTGAAGCGACATCGCCCCGATGCAATGCCAGATGAGCAAAGATCGTGATGGTTGCGACGAAGACATTCTTGAGGAGAGAGTTTATCGCTCCGCGGCCGGATGGTGATCAGTGAGTGCAGGCGCGATGGTGAGTCGTCGTGTGATTGGCTCGATGACGAGTTGAGGTAAAGGAAGGAGCACCCCTCATCCCCGGCTGCGCCGGACCTTCTCCCCGGGGAGGGGAGAAGGTGGCAGAGAAAGCTCAGCGAAAGTGCTGCGTGTTGGCACGCGACAAGGCAGCATCGATGTCCTCGAAGACGAGGACATCGATGGCACGGGGGAGCGAATCCGGTGTTGGGTCGCACATCGCACGCGTAGCGCACGAACCCCTCCCCCAACCCCTCCCCACGTTGGA
>JANRKB010000021.1:0-1639 GCA_033763695.1 Planctomycetota bacterium
ATACTTGGACTGCACCGCCTCCACTGTTCGCGGCGAAACGTCGACCGTCGGGACTCGTATCGGAGCCAAAAGGTCCTTCTCTGAGTAGCTGCGGTCAAGTGGGAATTTGAGGGGTATTTCTTTTTCGGATACCTTGTTTCCGCGGCCGGGTTTCGCGGGGTCGCGGAGCGGGGACAGGCGGGCGTGTCCCGCGCGGGTTGCGCACGGGCGGCGTCACCGGGTTTGGGTCGCAGGCGAGATTCCGTGATCACACTTCTCTCAGCGGCAGGCACCTTGGCCTCCGGCAGGGTAATGAATCAGATCCCCGGCCCTCTATCCTGACCCAAGACGCGCATCACACGGGGATGCCGTCAGTCTTTGGCGAGAGCGGCCGGGGAAATCGATGGGGCGGGCGGGGCGGCGGGTGCCTGCGGGGTGTAGTCGCGCTCCTGCGCGAGCATTTTCCAGGCGATGATCGCCATGCGCCGGGCCACGATGGTGATGGCGTCGTTGGCGCCTTTGCCGCGGAGGCGCTGCTTGCGGTAGAAACTGCCGAAGTAGTCGGAGCAGCCCACCGCCACCCAGGCAGCTTCGATGAACGCCCACTTCAGCCAGCGGTTGCAGAACGGCAGCATGCGGCCGTGCGAGATCTTGCCGCCGGAGGCGTGCGTCGTCGGCACCAGCCCGGCGTAGGCGCAGAGTTTGTCGGCGGTGGGAAAGCGCTCGATCCGGTCGATCTCGAGGGCGAGGACGGGAGCCAGAATCTTGCCGACACCCGGCAGGGTCTGCAGCCGCACGGCCGCCGGGTTCGCGGCGTTGTCGGCGACGATGATTTTTTCCAGCGCATCCATCTGCGTCTGCAGCAAGGCGTGGAAGGCGAGGTCGTCGTCGAGCAGCGTGCGGTCGGCCGACGGCAACGCCGCACGCTTCATCCACGCTTTGCCCTGGTTGCTGAAAATGTCCTTCACCGCGGGCCGTTCGAGGTGCGGGTGGCGGTCGAGCACGCAGTGGATGCGGTTGCGGATCATCGTGCGGATCCGGGCCAGCCAGAGGCGTTGGCGCACGACGTTCTTGCGTCGGCGCACGTCGCGGGACGGCACGTGCACGCGCGCGACGAAGTCGCCCCGCAGGAGCGTGGCGAGGGCTTTGGCGTCGATGCGGTCGTTCTTGATCTGCGCATCCGCGATGATGCGGTTCTTCGCCGGGTGGGAGAGCACCACCTTCGCGACGCCGGCCGTGTCTTCGAGCAGATCGTAGAGCATGCCCCAGTTCCAGCAGGCCTCGATCACCACCTCGCTGGGCGTGCCGAGTTTCTTGAAGTAGGCGGCAAAAGCCGCGGGGACGTTGCCGTCGATCCGCGCTTCGTGGAGCTTCCGGCCCTGCGCGTCCACCGTGCAGGCCACCGAGTAACGTTTGTGATAGTCGATTCCCGTGTAGATCATGGCGCTCGCCAGTATACCACCGCACTGCTCGCGCGGGGGTATCCCGACTTGCCGCTCATGTTACCTGACCCCTTTTGCCTCCATTGGGCCGGGCGGTGACGCAGACCTACAACCTGCGGGGGCAGACGGCGGTGCGGACGCTCGCGCGCGGGGTGACGACGACCTACGGTTACGACAGCGCGACGGGCGACCTCCTCAGCCAAACCTACTCGGACAGC
>JANRKB010000022.1:0-36539 GCA_033763695.1 Planctomycetota bacterium
AGCGTCGCCGCCAAGCTGGAGCCGTCGGTGGTGCACATCACCAGCCTGCAACGTCCGACGGTGGTGGACTTCTGGGGTCGCCCGGTCGGTCGCCGCGCGCTGCAGCCCACGGGCCTCGGCTCCGGCTCGATCATCAGCAAGGACGGCTACATCGTCACCAACTACCACGTCATCAAGGGCGCGGAGAAGTTGCGTGTGCGCCTCACCGACGGGCGCGAGTTTGACGCCAAGGTGGTGGGGCGGCCCAACTCTGTCGTCGATGTCGCGGTGCTGCGCATCGAGGCCGACAACCTCACGCCCGCGGAGTTTGCCGACAGCGATCAGGTGAGCGTCGGCGAGTGGGTCATGGCGATCGGCAGTCCGTTTGGCTATAGCAACAGCGTGACCGCCGGCATCGTCAGCGCCACCGGCCGCACCGGCGTCGGCCTCACCGGCTACGAAGACTTCATCCAGACCGACGCCTCGATCAACCCGGGCAACAGCGGCGGGCCGCTGGTGAATCTTGAAGGCAAGATCGTCGGAATGAACACCGCGATCGCGACCCGCGCCGGCGGCAGCGAAGGCGTCGGCTTTGCCACGCCCGCCAACCTCGTCCGCGACATGGTCGATCGCATCATCAACAAGGGGCCGATCAAGCGTGGCTGGCTCGGCGCGGACTTGCTCGACTCAGACCAGGGCGTCGTCCGCCGCAACGCCCAGCGCGGCATCAACGCGCCCGGCATGCGCCCCGGCCGCGTCATGATCGACAGCGTTGTTCCCGGTGGCCCCGCCGCCCGCGCGGGCCTCCAGAAGGGCGACGTGATCGTCTCCTTCCGCGGCGTGCCCATCGACTCGGTCACGCGACTCAAGACCGCCATCTCACTCGCCAAGCCCGGCGTGACTGTGCCGCTGCAAATCGAACGTGATCGCAAGCCGCAGACGCTCAACGTTGAACTGGGCGACTACGCCGCAGGTCTTGGGGACACCGCCTCTGCGATCGTCGTTGAGCCGATCGAAGTCGCGGTGCAGGACGTCGCGCCCTCAGAGATGAAGGAACTGGGCCTTGAAAAGATGCGCGGCGTGCGTGTTGTTGACGTCATCCGCGCCGGCCGCGCCGATGCCGCTGGCGTCGAACCCGGCGACATCATCACCGCCGTCAACGGCAAGCCGACCCCGACCTCCGACGCATTCGACAAGGAACTCTCGCGGGCTGATTTCGTCCGCGGCGTGCGACTGTCGGTCGTGCGCGGCGAAGAGCGCGGCCGCATCGACATCGTCGATGAATCCAACGGCGATGCCGATCAGTAAATCAGCGAGCGAGACTTAGTCCGCGGCGCGACGCAGCCACTCAAACTCCAGCGGCTCAAGATCCTGCTGGAGTTTCTGGCGTTCCTCGCCCAGTTTGTGCGACTTGGCGTGATCGCGCCAGACCTCCGGGTCGTTGAGCGATTCATCGATCTGGCGCAGCCGCGCCTCGATCTTCTGGATCCGCTCTTCAAGCTGTTCAGTGCGCAGCCGCTCCAGCGCGTTCGCGCTCGGGCCGCTGACCTTTGGCTTGGCTTTCTTCTTGGCTTCCTCGGCGGCACGCTGCTGGCGTTCGCGCTCGTCGCGGCGCCGCTTTTCCTCCGCCTCAGCACGCGCGGCCTCGGCCTGCCGCGCCGTGTGCTTCTCGTGCCAATCGGTGTACCCGCCCAGATAGATCTCGACGTTTCCCTGTCCATCGAGAATGAGCAGGTGGTCGCACGTCGCGTCGATCAGCGCGCGATCGTGGCTGATGAGGATCAGCGTGCCCTCGTAACCCTCTTCATCGCTGAGCACATCTTCCAGTCGCTCGGCCGCCGGAATGTCCAGGTGGTTCGTCGGCTCGTCGAGCACGAGCAGGTTCTTGCTGCTGGCCAGCAGCCCCGCGAGCACCGCACGACTCCGCTCGCCGCCGGACAAGAACCCCATCTGCCGCTCTTGCTCGTCGCCACTGAAGAGGAACGCGCCGGCGAGGTTTCGCGCTGCCTGCTCGCTCATCGCCGAGCCGGGCGCTTCCTTGAGAATCACATTCTGCAGGTAGCGGTACACCGGCAGTTCGCCGTTCACATGCTCGTGCGTCTGCTTGTAGTGCCCGATCTTGACGTTGCTGCCGATGCGTGCCGAGCCCGAGTCGGGCGCCTGCTCGCCCAGCAGCGTGCGCACCAGCGTCGACTTGCCCGCGCCGTTGGGGCCGATGATGCCCCAGCGCTCGCCGCGTGAGATCGAGAGCGTCAGATTCTTGAACAGCAGTTTCGTCGTGCCGTCGTCCTGCGTGTAAGACTTGCACAGTTCACGGCACGAGACGACCACATCGCCGCTGCGCTCCGCCTTGGGCAGCTCCAGCGCAAGCGTCGCCAGTTCCATGGGGCGTTCAAGCGTGTTGCTGAGCTTCTCGCGATCCAGTCGCGTCTCGCGCCCCTTGGCCTGGCGCGCACGCTGCCCGGCCTTGAACCGCCGGATGTACTCCTCTTCCTTCTTGAACTTGTGCTGCTGCGCTTCATACGCGCGATGCATCACAAGTCGCCGCTCGGCTCGCAGCTCGCGGAACGCCGCGTAGTTGCCCGGATAATGCACGAGGCGGCACTGCTCAGTCTCGATGATCTGCGTCACGACATTGTCGAGCAGATAGCGATCGTGGCTCACCATCACCACCGCGCCCTTGAACTCGTTCTTCAGGAAGTTCTCGAGCCAGAGGCGGCCGTCGATGTCCAGGTGGTTCGTCGGTTCGTCCAGCAGCAGCACATCGGGCTCTTCCAGCAGCAACTGCGCCAGCGCGAGCCGCCCCTTCTGCCCGCCCGACAGCCCCTTCACCGGGATGCTGAACTGCGCATCGACAAAGCCCAGGCCGTGCAGCACCGCGTCAATCTTGTGATCCACGGCATAGCCGCCCAGCGCCTCGATCCGCGCCTCGATCTGGGCCTGCTGCTTCATCAGGATGTCGAGCTCGGCCCCCTGCAGCGTCGCCATCTTGTCGAACATCTCGTGCTGCTTGGCGTGCAGGTCGTGCAGTTCCTTGAAGGCCTGCTCCGCCGCCGATCGCAGCGTGTCGTCGGGATCAAACTTCGGATCCTGATGCAGATATCCCGCACGGCAGCCGCGCTGCAACTGCACCTCGCCCTTGTCGGGCGCGATTTGCCCGGTCAGGATCTTCATTAGCGTCGACTTGCCCGCGCCGTTGCGACCGACGACGCCGATGCGTTCGCCCGCTTCAATCGACAGCGACACATTCTCCAGAATGATCCGGTCGCCGAAGGCGTGCGAGATGTTGACGGCGGCCAGCAGGGGCATGTGCGCAGAATCCAATCAAAGGAAAAGGAACGAAACACGGATCGATGAACCGCCGCGACGTCAGGTGCGGAACTCAGCCGCAAACTCGCGCTGCAGCAGTGTGGTGATGCCGCCGACTTCGGGGTCGACTTCCTCGTGGCGCAGCGTGCGCCCGGCATCGCGGAAACGCAGACGCAGCGTGAGCGACTTCTTGCCCGCGCCGATCTGCTTGCCGCGATAGGTGCCCACAAACTCAACGCCCTCAAGCCGCGGCGTGTTCGTCGCCTCGATCTTGCTGCGCAGTGCATCCCACGCGACGCCATCGGCGACAATCGCCGACAGGTCACGCTCGATGCACGGGAAGCTCGGCAGCGTCGTGATCGCGGCCCGCGGCGGATAAACCGCCAGCAGCGCCTCGATGTCCAGCTCGGCGGCGATCGTCGGCACTTCGAGGCCGAATGCCTTGAGCGCGGCTTCGCTCGTCAGGCCGTAGAACCCGATGCGACGCGGCTGCACACCCTCGTGCTGCACAAAGACTTCCGCAACGCCGCCAGCCTCATAGCCCGCGTTGGGTGAAGCCGCGGGGGTGACGGTGATGCGAGCGGCCGGACCCGCGAGCTGGCGCAGCAGGCTCTCGATGCTGCCTCGCATCTGGCGCAGACCAAACTGCCGCTCGGTGCTGGTCACCTTCTTGCCCGCCATTGGCACATCGAGCAGCATCGCGAGCGTGCGGCGTTCGACGTGCGTGTTCGAGCCTGGGGCCTGAGCAAACACCGCAGCCACCTCATAAAGACGCACGCCGCCTTCGGGGTGCACCTGCGCGTCCGCGTTCTTCTTGCGACATTGCAGCAGGCTCGGAATCACCGACGGACGCAGCGTCGGCTCTTCGCCGCGTCGATCGTCGTCGACATCGACGCGAGCCAGGCCCGCGTTCAGGAACAGAGCCGCGTGCTCGGGGCGAATGAAACTGAACGTGACGGCCTCATATAAGCCCATGCCCGTGAGCGTGCTGCCGATCTCACGCATCGCCACCTGCGATGCCTGCGGCGGCTTGACGGCGACAGGCAGCTTCTCGAGCATCGCGATCGCATCCAGGCCGCGCGTGCGGGCGACTTCTTCAATCAAGTCAATCTCGCGCGTGAGGTCGGGCCGATGCGCCGGGATCTCGCAGTGGAGCGTGTCGCCCTGCTCGCGCACGACGATCTCGTGCGCACGCAGACACGCCGCGATCTCGGAGGGAGTCAGCGTCGCACCGATGATCGCGCTACAGCGCGATGCGCGAAGCGTGACGCTCAGCGTCCGTGGCAAGTCGCGACCCTGCGTCAGCACGCCGTCGCACAGCGAGCCGCCGGCGACTTGCACGATCAGTGCCGCGGCGCGGCGCGAGGCCTGCTCCAGCGTGCGTGCATCGACGATGCGCTCAAAGCGATGGCTCGCGTCGGTGCGGATCTGCAGACGACGCGCGGCACGGCGGACCGCCACCGGATCCCACGTCGCCACTTCCAGCACCACGTCAACCGTCGATGCCGAGACTTCAGACTCGCCGCCGCCGATGACACCGGCGAGTGACTGAGCACGTCGCGCGTCCGCGACCACGATTTCATCGCTCTTGAGCACACGCTTCTTGCCGTCAAGCGTCAGCAGCGGCTCATTCTCATACGCGCGGCGGACGACCAGCGTCGCGCCTTCCAACTTCGCCAGATCAAAGACGTGGCACGGGTTGCCCAGTTCAAGCGCGATGAAGTTGGTGACGTCGACGACGTTGTTGATGCTGCGCTGGCCGGCGGCTTCGAGACGCTGGGCAAGCCATGCGGGGCTGGGGCCGACCTTTACGCCGCGGATGACGCGGGCGGTGAAGAGTGGGCACACATCGGTGGCTTCGTTGCGGAGCGTGAGCACCGAAGCGACAGGGCTGGCGGCGCTTGTCGCCGGCAGTTCAAACGACGGCAGCTTGAGGCGTGCGTCGCGACCCGCCCCCGCGAGTTTGGCCGCCACTTCGCGGGCCAAGCCCACGTGGCTGATGCAGTCGCCGCGGTTGGAGGTGATCTCCACGTCCATGCGGGTGTCGCCGTCGGTGAGTGTCTCGCGCGACTCGATCGGGAACCCGGCGGACATCAGGGCTTGCTCGGCCTCGTCGGGCGTGACGCCGACGGGCGTGCCCGCAGCGGTGGTCAGGTAGTCATTGAGCCAACGGACGCTGGTGTTCATGGGGCACAAGGGTAGGGAGACGTCCGCCGCAGCGGTGGAGGAGCGGGCCATGGGGCGGCCCCGGCGACGCTGCCCGCGGCTCCCAGCGATCTCCAGCCCCGGAGTTTTACCGGGCTGTCAACGAGGCTGGCCGTCGAGGCGACCGTCGCACATCAGACGACCGGCGTGCTGCACGTTTCTTGCTAGACTTCAAAAACCGATCACGCCGCCACGCCGAAGCCGCCAGCGGACTTCATTCTTCTGCGAACCTGCCTTGAGAACGATTCTTCAAGACATCTCCGCCGGGGATCAATCCGCCGTCGCCCGCTGCTTGGACGAGTACGGCGGGCTGGTGTGGTCTCTCGCATCGCGATACCTGCGGGCAGAGCGAAGCCATGTTGAGGACGCGGTGCAGGAAGTTTTTGTGAGTGTGTGGACCTCAGCATCTCGGTTCGACCCGGCCAAGGGCAGCGAAGCCGCGTTCGTCGCGACCATCGCCCGTCGCCGTCTGATCGACTATCGCCGTCGCCTGCTCACCGAGAAGGCCCACGCGAGCGAGTTTGAGCACGCCGCTCCCGAAGCTCTCGCGCCCGCGCCCGATGATGTCGCTCGTCTGGGCAAGGACTTTGGCGAGCTTCCCGAAGATGAACGCACCGCACTGTGGCTCGCGTTCTCGCGCGGCCTGTCGCACAGCGAGATCGCCAAGGCCACCCGTGCGCCGATCGGTACCGTGAAGACCCGCCTCCGTCGCGCGGTCATGCGCCTGCAGGAGCTTTGGGGTGCCGGTCCGGGTTCGCTCGCATCGCGACGCATGGAGGAACTGGCATGACGCCCACTCCTCACAACACGCCCGGAAATGATCGCTCGCGAGCGCTCAGCGATGCCGAGGCACTGCGCTTGCGCGAACTGCTCGCCGACGAGCAACTCGATCAGCTGTCGATTGAGGATCGCGCCGAACTCGATGAACTGCTGGAGATGTCCGGGATGACTCTGCCGCAGGACAACCCGATCGCCGAACTGACGCGGCGCGTTGGCAGTGCGGCGGCCTCGGCTGGCAGCCTGCCGTCCGACGTGCGGGCGCGCTTGCTCGCCAAGGGACAGCGCATCGTCGGCACATCGAGCGACGCGATCGCTGGTCGGATCTCTCCCGCCAGCTCTGCGTCACGCATCCTGCCGCGATTGCTCGTCGCCGCCAGTCTGCTCCTTGCATGCGGCGTGGGGTACTACGCCTACACGCTCAACACCCAGCGGCAGGCCGCGATCGCCCAGAGCGAGAGCCTGATGCGCGAACTTGCGAGCACCCGCGAAGAGAACACCCGCGTGCTCGCCGCCGCCCAGAGCCGCGCGAACGAACTGCAGGCCAAGCTCGCCGACGCCACCAAGTCCGCCGACACCCGCGTCGCCGAACTCGATCGCCGCCTGGCCGAGACCGCCGCACGCGAAGTGAAGCTGGCGCAGCAGCTCCACGACGCCACGATGCAGCTCGACGCTGCGACCCTCAAGATCGCCAAGCTCGAAGCCCCCGTCGATCCCATCGAACTCGCCACCAACCGGCGCAAACTCCTCGAAGTGCCCGGCACGGTCCGTGTCGCGTGGGCTCCGTTTGATCTGCCCGATGCGCCGTCCGAGCAGCGCGAGGTGAAGGGCGACGTCGTCTGGAACGACGACCTCAAGCAGGGCTTCCTGCGCTTCGAGGGTCTCAAGGTCAACGACCCCAAGACCGAGCAGTATCAGGTGTGGGTCATCGATGAGCGCGGCATGGAGCAGAAGGTCAGCGGCGGCGTCTTCAACGCCCTCGCCACCGGCGAAGTCGTCGTCCCGATCACCCCGGCGATCGACGTCCGCAAGGTCGCGCTCTTTGCCGTCACGATCGAGGAGCCGGGCGGCACCTGGGTGCCCAACCTCAAGCGACGCGTTGTCGTCGCCCCTCGCTAAGGTGATTCTGCAGCACTGCTTACGGCTTATTTCCCCACGCCCTCGCGCAGGCGGTATTTCATTTCCGCGTGCGCCCGGGGCCCTCGCCCAGCACCCTATCATTGCCCCTTGATACTCCGCGACGTGCCGCGGCAGCGCAATGGACGCCTGCCCGCGCTCCGCGTTCTTGCCTTTGAGGGTGCCTTCGCGATGACCGACCTGTTCGAAGATTCCGGCTTTGACCACGCCCGCCCGGGACTCACGGCGGCCAAGATCCGCGCCACCTTCATCGACTTCTTCAAGAAGAAGGGACGCGGCAACGGCCAGCCCGATGGACACATCTTTGTGCCCTCCAGCCCCGCCGTGCCCGTCGATGACCCGACGTTGCTCTTCACCAACGCCGGCATGAACCAGTTCAAGCCGATCTTCCTCGGCCAGGCCGCGCCCGATTCGGACATGGGCCGCTGGCGCCGCGTCGTCAACAGCCAGAAGTGCATCCGCGCCGGCGGCAAGCACAACGACCTCGAAGACGTGGGCAAGGACTCCTACCACCACACGTTCTTCGAGATGCTCGGCAACTGGTCCTTCGGCGACTACTTCAAGGCCGAAGCCATCGCGTGGGCGTGGGAACTCCTCACCGACGTCTACGGCATTCCCGCCGATCGCCTCTACGCCACCTACTTCGGCGGCAACCCCGCCGCCGGTCTCGCGCCCGACACCGAGGCACGCGACATCTGGCAGAAGTTCCTCCCGCCCGAGCGCGTCCTGCCCGGCAACATGAAGGACAACTTCTGGGAGATGGGCGACACCGGCCCGTGCGGTCCGTGCTCGGAAATCCACTTCGATCGCATCGGCGGCCGCAACGCCGCGGCGCTCGTGAACACCGGCGATCCCGACGTCCTCGAAATCTGGAACAACGTCTTCATCCAGTTCGAGCGTCTCGAAGGTGGCAAGCTCCGCCCGCTCCCCGCCAACCACGTCGACACCGGCATGGGCCTTGAGCGTCTGGTCTCAGTGCTGCAGGGCGTCCGCAGCAACTACGACACCGACGTCTTCGCCCCGCTCTTTGTCGCCATCGAACAGGCCACCGGCGCACGCCCCTATCAGGGCAAGCTCGGCGCGGCGGACGTCGGCAACATCGACACCGCCTATCGCGTCATCGCCGACCACATCCGCACGCTCACCTTCGCCATCACCGACGGCGCGCTCCCGAGCAACGTCGGCCGCGGCTATGTGCTGCGCCGCATCCTGCGCCGTGCCGCACGCTACGGGCGTCAGATGCTCGGTGCCAAGACCGGCTTCTTCAGCGGCCTCGTGCCCGTCGTCGTCGGTCATATGGGCGAGTTCTTCCCCGAACTCCGCGTCAACCCCACCCGCGTCATCGACATCATCCGCGAGGAAGAAGAATCCTTCGGCAAGACGCTCGATCGCGGCATCAAACTCTTCGACGCCACCGCGCGCGACGCCGTTGTCGATGGCATGATCTCCGGCAGCGACGCCTTTAAGCTCTACGACACCTACGGCTTCCCCATCGACCTCACCGCGCTCATGGCCGAAGAACGCGGCCTCAAGGTCGACATGGACGGCTACGAAGCCGAGCGCAAGCGCGCCGAGGACATGAGCCGCGCCGGCGGTGGCAAGGGCGAGAGCAAGACGCTCGCGCTCGACGGCGACGCCGCGGCACGCCTCCGCACGCTCAACGTCGAGGCCACCGACGACAGCGCCAAGTACGACTCCAAGGACTGCCGCGCCCGCGTCCGCGCCATCTGGAACGGCCACAGCTTCGACGACCACGCCAAGAGCCTGCTCCCCGCCAAGACGCAGGTCGGCCTCGTGCTTGATCGCACCAACTTCTCCGCCGAGATGGGCGGCCAGGAAGCCGACCACGGCCGCATCCAGGTCTCTGGTGAAGCCAAGACCGGCACCGGCTCACACCACGAGGGCAGCACCTTCGTCGTGACCCACGTGCAGTCCTTCGGCGGCTACGTGCTTCACGTCGGCTACGTCGAGAAGGGCGAGATCCGCGTCGGCGACGGCGTCGTCGCACACGTCGATCGCACGCGCCGCCAGCCCATCGCCTCCAACCACACCGCCACGCACCTGCTCAACTTCGGTCTGCGCAAGGTGCTCGGCGTGCATGTCGATCAGAAGGGCTCGCTCGTCGCGCCCGATCGCTTCCGCTTCGACTTCTCGCACAACCAGCCCGCGAGTCCCAAGGAACTCGGCGAGGTTGAGCGCATCGTCTCCGACGCCGTGCGCAAGGACCTCACCGTCTACGCCAAGGTCGCGACGCTCAACAGCGCCAAGCAGATCACTGGGCTCCGCGCCGTCTTCGGCGAGGTCTATCCCGACCCCGTCCGCGTCGTCTCCATCGGTCAGCCCGTTGATGATCTCGTCTCCTCGCCGACCAACAGCGCGTGGGGCGAACTGAGCATCGAGTTCTGCGGCGGCACGCACGTTGACAGCACCGGCCAGATCGGTTCCTTCGCCGTCATCGCCGAGGAAGCCGTCGCCAAGGGCGTTCGCCGCGTCGTGGGCGTGACGGGCAAGGCCGCCGAAGCAGCGCATCACGCCGCCGACGAACTCGATCGCCGCGCCAAGGCCGTCGCCGCGCTCACTGATGATCAACTCGCCAAGGAACTCGTCGCGCTCACGGCCCAGATCGACAGCGCGACCATCCCCGTGCCGCGCAAGGGCATCCTGCGCGAGCACGTCGCCGCGCTCCAGGAACGTGCGAAGGCCGCCGCCAAGGCCGCCAGCGCGGGCAAGGCCGCCGAAGCCGTGCAGATGGCCCGCGGCATCGCCGAGAGCGCGCTGCACGCCAACGAACTCGTCATCGTCGCCACCATCGACGCGGGCGACGATCGCAACGCGATGAACGCCGCACTCAAGGTCGTGCGCGACAAGTGCGTCAAGAGCGCGGTCATGCTGCTCAGCAGTGTCGATCCCGCCGGCGGCGAGCCCGGCAAGGTCTCGATCGTCGCCGCCGTGCCCGATGTGCTGATCGCCAAGGGCCTCAAGGCCGGTGACTGGGTCCGCGAAGCCGCGGCCGTCGTTGGCGGCAAGGGCGGCGGCAAGCCCGACAGCGCTCAAGGCGGTGGCACCGACACCACCAAACTGCGTGACTCCATCGCCACGGCCCGCGCCGCGGCGCTGCGTCTCGTGATGTAAGACCAATCACGCGAGAAACGAGATTTGCTTTTGGTGGCCCGGACCTCCGAGCCGGGCCGCTGAGCGAACAACCTCTCACGCACACGCCACCATTCGGAGACTTCGTCTGTCGCGTTTTAATCCGGCGGACACAGCCTAGAATGTCCTGTCCATGCGGGCGTAACTCAGTGGTAGAGTATCTGCCTTCCAAGCAGAATGTCGAGGGTTCGAATCCCTTCGCCCGCTTTCCCCTCTTTGTTTCAGCTTCGCACGTTCCGCACGCCTTCGCGTGCGTTCATGCCGTCGCCTGACTTCACGCGGTTGCCTGACTTCACGCAGTCGCCTGATCCGGCGTCCAGCCCGGGCGATCCGCTCCCTCGGGGTGCAGCATCGACCACAGCTTCTGCAGCAGCGCCTTCAAACCCGTTCCGGTCGCGCCCGAGATCACCATCATTTCGCGTCCCTCGCGCACGTTGAGTGCCCGCGCCACGCCGTTGATCACGTTCTTGCGTTCCGCCGGGTCGTCAATCAGATCGACCTTGTTCAGCACGATCAGTTCCTGACGATCGGCGAGTGCTTCCGAATACGCCTTGAGCTCCGCGCGAATCGCCGTGTAGTTCTCCGCGGGCGATGACCCGTCGTCAGGTCGCGCGTCGAGCAGATGCACGATCACGCGCGTGCGCTCGATATGCCGCAGGAACTCCAGCCCCAGCCCAGCGCCGGTCGACGCGCCCTCGATCAATCCCGGGATGTCCGCGAACACGATCTTCCGCATCGCGTCGATCTCCGCGATGCCAAGTTGCGGCGAAAGCGTCGTGAACGGATAGTTGCCGATCTTCGGATTTGCCCGCGTCAGCGCCTTGAGCAGCGTGGACTTGCCCGCGTTGGGCTTGCCCACCAGCCCCACATCCGCGATCAGCTTCAGTTCAAGCCGCAGGTTGAACGTCTCGCCCGGCTCGCCCGGCGTGTTCTCGCGCGGCGTCTGATACGTCGATGTCTTGAAGTGCTCGTTGCCCCAGCCGCCCTTGCCGCCCTTGGCGATCACGATCCGCTCGCCCGGACGCAGATCATGCATCAGTTCCGACGTGTCCGCGTTGAAGATGAGCGTGCCCGGCGGCAGACGCACGATGCAGTCCACGCCGTCGCCGCCGCTGCACTGCTTCTTTCCGCCGTCTTCCCCCGGCTGCGCTTCCCACTCCCGCTGATAGCGGAAGTCATAGAGCGTGCTCATGCCGTCCTCGGCCACGAGCACGATGGAGCCGCCGCGACCGCCGTTGCCGCCGTTGGGACCGCCCTTGGGCGCGGCCTTCTCGCGCCGGAAGGAAATCGCCCCGTCGCCGCCCTTGCCGGCACGGACCGTGATGAGTGCTTGATCAACGAACATGGGCCAAGGATAGGAGCCGCTCACGCCCGACAGCGCTTTGCGAGCAATCCCACATGGTTTATGCTTGAAGTCATGCCCTCGGACATGAGCAAGCCGCATCGCGCATGGCCCGAGTTCGCCGGGATGTCCGACGCCCAGGCCGACGCGATCTATCGACGTGCCAAGCTGATGGGAATCACCCGCGCCGAAATGCTTGAAGCGACATGGAGGCTCTGGCGGGTCCTCGCGTGCGTCGGCGTCTGCTGCGGCGTGTTCACCATGATGACCCGCTCGATGAAGGAAGGCGTCTTCTTTCTGCTGGTGAGTATTCCGACGACGCTGTTTTTTAGCGTGGCTCGGGGCGGATTTGCGACGGACGTCGACGATGCCCTCATTCACAAACGCGTGCGTCGAATACTTCAAGACAAACTCTGCGCTTGTGGTTGTTCGCTCAAGAACATCGCGCCAATACCGGGCTCAGATCCGCCCCATCTGCGATGCCCGGAATGTGGCTTCTCGGGTTCCATCGAGCAGTGCATGATTGGATTGCTCGCGGATCGCGACGCGTACCTCAGAAGCTCCTTGGGCCAGCCCGCAACCACGACACGAGTCATTGACAGATTCACGCCGTTTTATCGCGCGTTCCCTGAGTTCGACGCGTTCACCGATGAAGAATGCGAGCACTGGATGCGACTCTCGTGGCGCTATCGGCCGCGACAACGCCTCCTGATCGCCATGATGATTCCGCTGGGCATCGCGATCGCATCGATTCCGATCATCGCTCCCATCCTCACCATTCTCTTCGCATTCGATCACTCTCAGAAGTTACTCGCTCTGTCAAACGGCGCTTTTTTCGCCGTGCTGATCGTGTTTGCACTGCTTCCCGGGATCGCGACCGTTGTGGTGTCTTTCCGGTTGCGTGACCGCTGGTTGCGGGACTGCCTCCGCAGCCTCATCGGCGATCGCCGTTGCACCTGCGGATACTCCTTGCTTGGCCTGCCCGAGCAGAGACGTCCCACCGGGTCTGTCATCGTCTGTCCCGAATGCGGCAAGCACGTGCAAGTCACAGTCTCTTTGCCAAGCGTGCCACAACTGGCGAAACGCACGGGCGACAAAAATCCTTGACTTGATTGTTCGTCGCCAACCAGCCAGCGTTGTGTGAGCGACCTCGCATGGGTTATGCTTGGTGCCTTGCCCTCGGACATGAGCAAGCCGCATCGCGCATGGCCCGAGTTCGCGGGGATGACCGACGCCCAGGCCGACGAGATCTATCAGCGTGCGGCAAGTGCCAAGGCGACGAGTGCGGAGCGGCTTGAGACCCTCCGCGGCGTCTGGCCGTACATCCTCATTCAACTCTTCGTGTGCGTGCCGCTGCTGATTTACGACACCCAGCCCAGCCGCCATGCACAACCGCCACTCGGGCTTGGGCTCAGCGCTGTAATCGCGATGATCTCGATCGTCTTCACCGTGCGCGTTGAGACACGGCGACTCCGAGAAAGCGTTGCCAAGATAATCAGCGAATGCCAATGTTCCTGCGGCTATCCACTCCGCGATGTCCCGCCCGCGCCCGGTATCGATCCGCCGAGCGTCGTCTTTCCCGAATGCGGAAGCACCGTTCCACGTACCACTACAACAGCGATGCTTGCAGAACCGCCGTCGCGATCGGCCGTACAGAATCAGTGAGTGGAATCGACGCAGCCCAAACCCGCGTTCAAGAGTGCATCCGACGATCGCATGATCGCCGTTGATTGGCAGCGTGCCGAAAAAGCGATCTCCAAGATTCGGCCAGTCGCCTCCGGCGTTGTCATCATGGCCGCGGCACTTTCGCTCTTTCTTGGAATGGGCGTCGGAGCCTTGATCGCTCTGTCGCTCCAGAAACTGTTCACACACCTCTTCGGCAGTTCGATGGTGTTGTTGAACCTGCTGTTCTTCAGTATTCCCGTCGTCCTCGCCGCTGGCGGACCATTGATCATCCGTGATTGGTGGGTGAATCGGAACTTGCATCTTGTCTTGGCCGATCTCACCTGCCGCTGCGGGTATCCGCTCGTTGGTCTTCGCCCGCAGTCGTCGTCCGATGCGACAGAGGTCGTCTGTCCCGAATGCGGCGCGACGAACCCGATCTGATTCGTCTCTCTCTTCCACCTTCTCCCCGCTCGGCGGGGAGAAGTCCCGGCGCAGCCGGGGATGAGGGGGCTTTCTGTGCCACCATCATCCGCCGCTCTGGGCGGATGATGGTGATGACTCGACTTGCCCATATTGACCACGGCGACCCGTGCCATCGATGTCCTCGCTTTCGAGGACATCGATGCCGCCTTCGCATCCGTCGTCCCAAACTCAACGACCACGGCGCCCAATGCCCAATGCCCAAAGCCCACACCTTCCCGGTACATCCACGTTTGCGCGCGCGCCGTGGTGAAAACCGCCCATCCCGCGGCACATTTTCCAAGATTTTCTTTTCCCTTCTTTTGCAGCCCCAACGTCATGCCGCGTCGTCCCACCGGACACTTCTGCGCGCGCAAACGCGTCCGCCCCCCGTCTCTATGGAGGCGCACTCCAGGGCCCCCTTAGCCCCAAACCCCGCGCCTCCAGGAGAACGCCCATGAGAACGTCCTACATCCGTTGCCTCATGTACCTGCCCCTCCTCAACGCACCCCCCGCGCCCGACCCGACATCACATCCGACATCGACTCCAACACCACCCCCGGCACCGCCCGCGGCCACCATCGCGCTCGCACACCCCGATGCGGCGACACCGCCCGCACCCGCCCCCGCACGCGTCCCAACTTCGGCGTCCGTTGATGCCAAACAGCGTTCCCGAGACCACCTCACGTTCGCATCGCCATCGCTGCGCGATATCGAAGGCGTGCGGGCCTGCCCGACCCGGAACGGCCGCGATCCGTCCGGGCAAATCCGCCCCCGGCGGCGTATCCTCTCCCTCATGAGCACGCCGCTGGTCATTCTCTGTCCGGGTCAGGGGGCCCAAGCCCTCGGCATGTCCCGCGCATGGGCCGAGACCTGTGCCGAGAGCAAGGCCGTTTTCGATGAGGCCGATGCGATCCTCGGCGATCGTCTGGGGGCGCGGCTCTCGACCATCTGCTTTGATGGTCCCGCCGACCGGCTCAACCAAACCGACGTTTCTCAGCCCGCGATTTACACCGCCTCCATCGCCTGTTGGCGCGGCATGCTCGCCCGCCGCGGCATGACCGCCAGCGATGCACCGCTCGCCGCTACGCTGGGCCTGAGCCTGGGCGAGTACACGGCGCTCTGCGTCGCCGGTGCGATCGATTTTGCGGCGGGTCTTGAACTCGTCACCCTCCGCGGCCGCGCGATGCAAGACGCGGCGGTCGCGAACCCCGGCTCGATGGTCGCGCTGATCGGCGCGGACGAGACGCAGGCGCAGGCCGTGTGCGACAAGGCCGCGTGGCAGACCGGTGAGCCGATCGTGTGCGCCAACTTCAACGCGCCGGGACAGATCGTGATCTCGGGCGGCAAGAAAGCGTGCGAAGCGTCGGCGACCATCGCGGCGGAGATGAGCCTGCGTGCGACGCCGCTGGTGGTCGCGGGCGCGTTCCACTCGCCGCTGATGAAGCCCGCCGCCGATCGCCTCGCCGAGGCGCTCGCCAAGACGACGATCAAGGAACCGCGCTGCACGGTGGTGTCGAACGTGACGGCACGTCCGCACGCCGCGGGCGATGGTCTTTCGTTCGCTGACACTGTCCGCAAGCGACTGTTCGAGCAGCTCACGAGCAGCGTGCGCTGGTCGCAGAGTTGCGAGTGGGCGGCGGCCAACGCCAAGGGTGAATATCAGGAACTCGCGCCGGGCCGCACGCTCGCGGGCCTCATGCGCCGCATCGACAAACTCATCAAGGTGAACTCGAATGAAGAACCGAGCTGAACAAGCCAATCGCGGCGGGCGTCGTCCGCTGCTCTCGCGCGTCGCTGTCCTCTCCGCCGTGCTTGCGGTGTCGATGCTCTCGGCATGCAACAAGAAGGAAGAGAAGAAGGCTCCGCCGCCGCCTCCGCCGCCGCCCCCGGTCGCAGCGCTGGTGGATGTCGACGCGCTCATGCAGACGGTGCGTCCGGATGCCCGCGTGCAGTTCCCTTCCGCCAAGGCACCCCGCAGCGAACCGCTGGCCCGCGCGGTCATCGCGCTGGCTGACGCGATCGCCAAGGGTGATTCGGATGCCTTCGGCAAGCTCATCACCGAGGACGCGAAGTCCGACCTGTCGGCGCTGACCTCCGGCGGTGAGTGGGACGAAGCCCTCAAGAACATCGAGGCCGTGCGCGTCGTGCGTCTTGAAGGCACCGGCGAGGAGTCGGCCCCGGCGAGCGTGATCGTGTCGCTCGCGCTGCAGGACAGCAAGGGCAGCTATGTCCTCAACTGGTCCGGCGTGCTGGCCGACGGCTCGTACATCTTCGACGGCATGCGCTCGCCGCGTGAAGTGCGCCGGCGTGCGGACGAGTGGGACACCGGCGGTTGGGACTATGTCGCTCCGGTCGCCGGCTCGGGCGCGGTGCCTGCACCTGTGCCCGAAGCCCCCAAGCCCGGCTCCGCGGGCGAGGGTGATGGCGGCGGCAAGCCCGGCGGACCTGAGCCGACGAAGTGATTCGCCGCTCGTGAGTCTCTCGGCGTGGAAGTTTTTGATTTGAGCTTTTCGTTTTGAGCGTTTCGCTTTCTTTGGACGCATCATGGATCAAACAACCAAGCGTGTCGCAGTCGTCACCGGCGCAAGCCGCGGCATTGGCAAGGGCATCGCCCTCCGTCTGGCCCGCGATGGCCGTCATGTCGTGCTGATGGCGCGCAGCGAAGGCCCGCTCAACGACCTGAAGCATCAGATCGAAGCCGCGGGCGGCAGCGCGAGCGCGATCGCGTGCGATGTCGCCGACAACAAGGCGATGGCCGCCGCGATCGACGGCGTCGCCGAGAAGCACGGCCGCCTGGACATCCTCGTGAACAACGCGGGCATCACCAAGGACGGGCTTGCGCTGCGGATGTCCGACGAAGATTGGGCCAGCGTGATCCAGACGAATCTGACCAGCGCGTTCGTCGCGACGCGGGCCGCGGCGCGGCACATGATGCGAGGCAAGTTCGGACGCATCGTCAACATCGGTTCGACCAGCGGCGTGATCGGCAACGCGGGACAGGCGAACTATGCCGCGGCCAAGGCGGGGCTGATCGGCTTCAGCAAGACGATCGCTCGCGAACTGGGCGGCAAGGGAATCACGTGCAATGTGATCGCGCCGGGGTACATTCAGACCGACATGACCGACAATCTGCCGCAGCAGGTGAAGGACCATGTGCTGGGGCTGATCGTCGTGAAGCGACTGGGCGTGGTGGAAGACATCGCCAGCGCGGTCGCGTATGTGACCAGCGATGAGGCGGGCTTCCTCACGGGTCAGACGATCTGCGTCGACGGCGGCATGACGATGGCGTGAACAGAGCCAAAATGGCCAAATGTCAACTGGCCAAATAGCCAAACGAGCGAGGTTTGGACTGTCGCGGTCGGGTTTAGGACGACGCCAGATTCATCACGATTTCGGGCAGGTTGTGTTCGAGTGCGCCGCGGGTGAGGACCTCGTCGCAGCCGTGGTTGCGTGCAGTCTGGAAGAGGTCTTTGAGGACGTGCGGGCCGAAGGCGACGATGCGGATGGATCGCAGCGGCGTTTCGGGCGCGGCGGCGTTTCGTGCCGCGTGCAGCGCATCGATGATCGAGAGCGCGGCCTCGGCATTGTCGAGGTCAATCAGCGCGGCACGCACCGGTGAGTCAGCGAGTCGGGCGCGGAGCATGTCCACGTTGCGGACAGGGCGCGCGGCGACGCCGAGGTCTTCGGCAATGGCCTTGATCTTGGTGGCCCAGATCAGATCGGCGGCAAAGTAGAGCAGCATGCCGCGATCGTACGGGGGATCAGCAGCCGGCTTCGTTGGGTGCGCCTCGCAAGCCGCGGGTTTGTGAGGCGCGGCCGTTCAAGGCAGCACCATCATCCGCTCAGAGCAGCGGCTGATGGTGGCACGAGGATTGGGGCACATGGAAAGCCCCCTCATCCCCGGCTGCGCCGGACCTTCTCCCCGCGGGGCGGGGAGAAGGTGGAAGAGAGGGCGGTTGAATCACGCATTGTCGCACGTGTGAGGAGAAAAGCAGCATCGATGTCCTCGAAGACGAGGACATCGATGGCACGGATATGTACGTGGAGTTGCTGTGCCGCGGGTGATGAGAGGGGTACACGAACCCCTCCGCATCACCTCCCCTCCGGGGAGGGGCGTCAAGAGCCGATGCCAGACTCTTTGCTCAGCAGCCCGCTTCGAAGGCGGCGACGAATGCGTCGAAGTCGGTGAAATCGAGGAAGCCGTCTGCGTTGAAGTCGCTTGACGCGCTCCCTTCTTCGAAGGCGGTGACGAATGCGTCGAAGTCGGTGAAGTCGAGGAAGCCGTCTTTGTTGAAGTCGCCATCGCAGGGGATGATGGCGGCGGTGTTGAGGCCGACGCCGACCTTGAGGGTCTTGCTCTGGCCGGGGGCGAGTGTGAAGGTCCACTGCTGGATGCCGCTGACGTCGCCGGAGGTGCCGGAGCCGGTGTTGGTGAAATCGAGGAAGCCGTTGGTGTTGGCTTTCTTCCATGTGTCGGCGGAGAGGCCGAGGGCGTAGCGATTGACGCCGCTGGTGGCGACTTCGAAGAAGCCGCCGCTGGAGTCGGTGATGCGGTACTTGTTTTTGTCGGTGGGGGAGTTGAGCGTGACGATGTCGTCGGTGGGGGAGGCGCTGCCGCCAATGTCGGCGTCGAGCGCGTAGTAGATGTTGTGGGTGATGGTGGTTGCTTCGAGGTTGGTGATCGTCACGGTCATCTGAAGCAGAGCGCGATCGGCGGAGGGGCCGTAGCCGGTGAGGACCGTCTTGACCTTGGCGCTGAAGGAACCGCCGAAGGGACCGGTGCTGCTCCACGTGGCGGTGTGGGTGTTGCCGACGTAGGTGCTGACGGGGTCGCCGAGATTGCCGAAGCGACGGATGGTGGTGCTGAAGGAGGGTCGGTAGTACCAGCAGTTTTTGTAGAGCTGGTCGATGCCGGTGCTGGCGGTGCCGGGGGCTTTGAGTGCGGCGTCGCCGAAGGTGGCGTTGTAGCCGATGGAGTTGAAGTACGCGCCGTTGTCGGTGAGCGTGCCGCCGAAGTCGATGGCGAACGCGGTCGAGCAGGCGGCAAGCGTGCAGGCGGCGAGCAGAGCAGCGGGGGACGTGACCTTCATTGCGGAGACTCTCCAGAAACGAGCGAGAACAGGTGCGGACGATCTTGACGAAAAACCCCGCGGCCGTGTCCGGCGGCGGGGTTGTGTGTTGTCAGAGGCAGAGCGGGTCAGCAGCCGGCTTCGAAGGCGGCGACAAAGCCGTCAAAGTCGCTGAAGTCGAGGAAACCGTCGGCGTTGAAGTCGCTGGAGGGCGAGCCTTCTTCGAACGCGTTGACGAAGCTGTCGAAGTCGCTGAAGTCGAGGAAGCCGTCCTTGTTGAAGTCGCCATCGCAGGGGACGATGGGCGGGGTGTTGACGCCGACGCCGAGGCGGATGGTCTTGCTCTGGCCGGGCTGGAGCGTGAATGTCCACTGAAGGATGCCGCTGACGTCGCCGACGGTGCCAGAGCCGGTGTTGGCGAAGTCAACGAAGCCTACGGCGTTCATGCGCTTCCACGTGTCGGCGGCGAGGCCCATGCAGTAGCGGGTGACGCCGCTGGTGAGGACTTCGAAGGAGCCGTTGACGGGATCGTAAATGCGGAAGTTGCTCTTGTTGCCGTTGATGATCTCGGCGGTGTCGTCGCTGATGGAATCCCAGCCGCCGACATCTGCGTCGAGGGCGTAGTAGATGTTGTGCGTCACCGCGGTGGACATCAGGTTGGTGATGGTGACGGTGGTCTGGAGCATCGCCCGGTTGCTGGCGCTGCCGTAGCCGGTGAGTACGGTTTTGATCTTGGCGGAGAAGAACGCGCCGGACGGCCCGGTGTTGGCCCACGTGGCGGTGTGCGTGTTGCCGACGTAGGTGCTGACGGGGTCGCCGAGGTTGCCGAAGGAGCGGCACTGGTTGCTGAAGCTGGGGCGGTAGTACCAGGCGTTCTTGTAGAGTTGATCGATACCGGTGGAGACGGTGCCGGGTGCCTTGAGCGCGCTGTCGCCAAAGACTGCGCTGTAGCCGATGGTGTTGTAGTACGCGCCCTTGTCGGTGAGCGTGCCGCCGTAGTCGATTGCCGACGCGACGGACGCTGCGGTGCCATACACGAGGAGAGCCGCCGCCGAGAGAGTCGAGATCTTCATGTGCCATGGTCTCCGCTCGGAACCGTGTGCCGCACACCGACACGGCGGATCTGAGCTTGCTTGCGAACCCTCGGGCTTCGCGGCCCGAGACCCCAAACTCCCCCGACGCACAACAGAAGCGTTCTGAACTTCGCGGCACGCGCGGTGGCGTGTGTCGTGAACAAGCCGCGTGCGGCGCGGCTGATGAAGATGTGAGTTGAACTCGGTAGGGCCGAATGAAAGGTATCTGTCCGTGCGGACTTCTAGAATCTACCAGCCGATGGGATGTGCGCCAAGCGCGATTTTCATGCATGTTCTGTCAAGTTCGTGCTCGGCGGGCCAGGAAGGGGTCGCGAGGGTGTAAAAACGCCCTCTGGACGTCCAGAACGCGGTTTTGGGGGAGTCTCGGGCGAACCACTGAATCTGGCCGGCAGCCGGAGACGGGGTGTGGAAAGCGGCTCGAGCCGACCCGCGGCGCGAGGAGGCCGTGTGTGCAGCCAACTGCGAAGTGTGTTGGCTCAGCAGCCAGATTCGAACGCGGCGACGAAGGTGTCGAAGTCGGTGAAGTCGAGGAAGCCGTCAAGGTTGGCGTCGGCGCTGGGCTTGCCGCTTTCGAAGTCGGCGATGAATGTATCGAAGTCGGAGAAGTCGACGAAGCCGTCGAAGTTGTAATCGGCGGCACAGGGAATCGGCGCGGTGCGGTTGAGCGCGACGACGGTCTGGATGACTTTGCTCTGGCCGGGCTGGAGTGTGAAGCGCCACTGGAATCCGCCGCTGACGTCGCCGGTGGTGCCGCTGCCGAGGTTGGTGAAGTTGACGGTGGCGGTGGAGTTGAGGGGTTTCCAGGTGCTGGTGCTGAGGCCGAGCTGGTAGAAGGTGGCGCCGATGCCGCGGACCTCGCAGAGGTTGTCGACGGGGTCGGTGAAGCGGTAGAGCGTGCGGTCGGCGGGATCGATGGTGACTTGATCGTCGGAGAGGCCGTCCCAGCCGCCGAGGTCCATGTCGACGCAGTGGAAGATGTCGTAGGTGCGGGCGGAGGACATGACGTTGGTAATGGTGAGCGTGGTGTAGAGGAGGCTTTGTGTGCCGCTGGGGCCGGAGCCGACGAGGCGCGTGACGAACTTGGCGTCGAAGAAGTTGTCGAAGGCACCGTTGCGTGTGAAGGTGGCGGTGTGGAGGTTGCCGCTCCAGGTTTCGACGGGGGTGAGCAGCGCGGCGAAGCGGCGGCATGTGCCGCTGGCGTTGCCGACGCGGTAGTACCACTGGTTCTTGTAGAGCTGATCGAGGCCGGTGCTGACATTGCCGGGGGCCTTCCACCAGCCGTCGCCGAAGGGAACGTCGTAGCCGAGGTGCTGGTAGTACGCGCCGTTGTCGGTGAGTGTGCCGCCTTGGATGGCGAGGGCGCTGGGTGCAAGGCACGCGGCGGCGAGTGCAACTGCTGCGGTGGTGAGGCGCTGTGCCGCGGATGCAGGCGTTCCGTGAATCATGCTCGAGTCTCCGTGTGATGGAGTGGCCCCGGCCAACGGCGGGGGAGCATACCAGAGAAGCGTGGAAGCTCAAAGAGAAAACGGGTGCCAGCGGCGTGCTGGTCGGTGTGTGCGGTCTGTAGCGACTGTGCCGCGCTGGCCTGTTTGTGCGGGGGTGGGTACGAGCGGCGGCGGGTGGCGCGTCTGGGAACCGAACTCAACAGAGGGACGCGTCGGTCCGATGTCAGACGCGAGTCTGTGCAGCACCCTTCGGCGGAGAGCATCACGTGGAACTGATCACGATTCTCAAGGCGGCGTATGAGGCCGGCGCGTCTGACGTTCACCTCATCGCGGGTCAGGTTCCCGTCATGCGCGTGCATCAGGTGATGACGCCGATGGAGTTCCCGGTGCTTGCGGCCGACACGGTGCGCAAGTTCTTTGAGACGATGGCGTCGAAGGAAGCCGTCGCGACGTTTGATCGCCAGAAGGACTCGGACTTCTCGTATCAGGCCGAGGGGCTGGCGCGCTATCGCGTGAATGCCCACATGCAGCGCGGCATGATCGGCATGGCGATGCGAATCATCAAGACGAAGGTGCCGCCGCTGAGCGTGCTGAACCTGCCGGAGGTGATCGCACGCCTGACGTATCTGCCGCGCGGGCTGGTGCTGGTGACGGGAGATACGGGTTCGGGCAAGTCGACGACGCTGGCGGCGATGATCGAGGCGATGAACCAGCGGTACAAGAAGCACATCATCACGCTCGAGGACCCGGTTGAATACACGTTCAAGAGCGATCAGTGCATCATCGAGCAGCGCGAACTGGGGCAGGACATGCCGACGTTTGCGTCGGGCCTGAAGCACGCGCTGCGTCAGGACCCCGACATCATCCTGGTCGGCGAAATGCGAGACCTGGAGACCACGGCGCTGGCGATCTCGGCGGCGGAAACCGGCCACCTCGTGCTGAGCACGCTGCACACGGTCAACGCGTCGCAGACGGTGGAACGAATCATCGACATGTATCCGGCGGGTCAGCAGAACCAGATCCGCTCGATGCTCGCCAACACGCTGCAGGCGGTGGTGAGCCAGACGCTCTTCAGCCGTATCGATAAGCCGGGCATGTGCCCCGCGGTTGAGACGCTGCTGTGCACGCCCGCGGTGCGCAACCTGATCCGCGAAGCGCGTACGTTCGAAATCCCGAACGTGATTGAGACGAATCGTGCGATCGGCATGACGAGCCTTGATAGCTCGATCGCGGAGCTGTACTTCAACGGTCTGATCAGTCGCGAGGACGCGATTGCGCAGGCCGCGTATCCGGACAAGCTTGATCGTCAGTTGGCCGCCTAACGCACGTCACGAAGCAACGAGAAGACCATGCCCAACTATCGCTATCAGATCCGGACCGCGGCCGGGCAGATCCAGGTCGGCGTCGTGCAGGCCGAGACGGCCCAGTCGGCGTCCGCGCTGCTGCGGAACCAAGGTGCGCACGTCCTGAGCGTGTCCACGGTGTCGATGCTGGAGAACACGAGCGGGCTGGCGGCGAGGTTCAAGGAACTCAACGCCGGCAAGCCCAATCAGAAGCACGTGCTGGACTTCACGACGCAGCTGGCGGTCATGATCCGCGCCGGTATCAACCTGCGCGCGGCGCTGGAGGGCATCGCCGAGCAGACGACCCATCTGGGCTTCAAGAAGATCATCATGGGTCTGAAGAACGACGTGGAAGGCGGCAAGCAGTTCTCGGAGGCGATCGCGCGGCATCCCAAGCTCTTCAACTCGCTCTATGTGAACATGGTGCGGGCGTCGGAAATGTCGGGCTCGTTCAGCAAAATGCTCGATCGAATCGCGGGCTACATCGGTCAGCAGATCGAGACGCGGAAGATGGTGGTCGGTGCGGCGATCTATCCGGCGATCATCGGTGGCCTGGCGGTGGCGGTGACTGTGTTCCTGCTGACCTTCGTGCTGCCGCGGTTTGCGTCGGTGTTCGAGGGCAAGGAAGATGTGCTGCCGTGGGCGACGACGTTCCTGATGAGCGTCAGCAAGAACACGGTGCTGTACTGGCCGTACATCCTGGGCGGGTTTGTGGTGATGGGCGGCGCGCTCTTTGCGTTCACGCGGACCGAGGTCGGCTCGTTCTGGGTGGACAAGATGAAGCTGACGATCCCGATCCTTAAGACGATGTTCCGCTCGCTGTACATCAGCCGAAGCCTGCAGACGATGGGGCAGCTGATCAACGCGGGTGTGCCGATGCTGGACACGCTGGCGATCACGGGCGACATCAGCGGCAATCAGATCTACCAGGGCATGTGGAAGAAGGTCTACACCAGCGTGAAGCAGGGCAAGAAGATTGCCCAGCCGATGCAGCAGAGCAAGATCCTGCCGAGCGCGGTGGTGCAGATGATCTCGGCAGGTGAAGAGTCCGGTAAGCTGGGCGAGGTGCTTGACGAGATTTCGACGTACTACGCCAAGCAGCTGCGCGACAACATCAAGGCAGTTACCGGAATGATCGAGCCCATCATGATCCTCCTGATGGGTACAGTCGTCGGCTTCATCGCGATGGCGATCATTCTGCCCATCTTCAAGATGAGCCAGCTTGTGAAGTAACCGATGCTTCTCTTGAGCGCACCTGCGCGTGCCGGTCAGGCGTGATCGGACGTGCCGCGTTCGGAGGATGCGATGACGGGGCGTCACATCAGACTGGGACAGCGGGTGCGACGGGCACGTCGGATGGGCGGCGGCTTCACGCTGCTCGAGACGAGCATGGCGCTGGTGATCATCGGCGTCGGCGTGCTCGCGTTCGTCGAGGCGCAGAAGTCGTTCATCCAGAACAACAACTGGTCGAGCCGCGCGGCGACGGCGACGTTCCTGGCGAATGAGATCCGCGAGATGACCAAGCGGTTCTCGCGTCACGATCCGGTGACGGGTCTGTCGATCACGGGCACGGGCTCGAGCGCGGTGATCACGGGCTGGGGTACCGAGTCGGGCGAACTGAGCGTCGATGACTACAACGACCTGGATGATCTTGACGGCAAGACGTTCGGGCTCGATGGTGAGACCGACGGACCGGTGAACGCGTTCGGCGAGATCATTCCGGCGATTGATGCGAGCGGCAATGCCGTCACAGACAACAATGGCAATCCGGTTGCGCTGACCGAGTGGTCGCAGACGATCTCGGTGGAAAAGGTCGATCCGCTGAACTTTGCGACGACGCGCGCCAAGACGTACTTCGTGGCGGCCAACGGCACGGACCCGGGGACGTCGGTGGATCAGTTCCCGCTGCGGGTGACGGTGGTGATTCGCCACCAAGGGCCGCTGGATGCGCAGGCGGAAGAAGTGGCACGGGTGACGTGGGTTGTGCCGCCCTGATTCGGTCTGTTCTGGCCAGGGCTTCCCCGGCGCGGGATGCACCGAGTGTTTCGCACGAGTCGAACCATGAATCGCCAATTCAACTTCCGTGAGCGTCGTCTCGGTCGCCAGCGTGCGCGCGTGAGCGGGGCTGCGCGCGAGCGCGGCGTCGCGTCCGTGCTGTCGATGATGTTCCTGATCCTGTTTGGATCGCTGGCCGCGGCGATGGCGATCGCGACGCGCGGCAACATCCGCACGGCGGCGACGCACATCCACGTGATGCGGGCGCAGGGTGCCGCGGAGACGGGGCTGGCGGTGGCGCGGGCGCGTCTGAATGAGGCGTTTGCGCGCTTCATCGTGTCCAAGAGCGAAGTGGACTCGTCGTTCGGCACGGCGCTGTGGACGGGTTCGACAAGCTCGCTGGGCACGGTGACGGTGCTGGGGCCGACGGGATACACGGAAAGCAGCAGCCCTTCGGGCGTGGCGCAGGCACTCGCGAATCGCCACGCGGCGGATCAGAACGTGGTGACCGCCGCGGGCGTGTCGTCGCCGACGATTGGTAATGCGCCGTCGGGGACGGATCTGACGGAGTTTGCGTCGTCGGGCTGGGTGTTCACGCCGGCGATCGCGGTTGATTCCGCGCAGTTGAATGAGTCGTCGCCGGTGTGTTTCAGCGTGACGTATGCCCCGCTGAACGACGGCGTGACGATCCGGGCGATCGTGACGGGATTTGACTTTGGGTATAGCCGCAACAGTGAGCCGCTGGCGCGCAAGATCACGCAGGACTTCCGGATGACCAAGCGCGTGAATCAGGCGGTGATCAGTCCGACGCGCGTGATGATCGGCAAGAACGTGATGGTGTCGGGCGACCTGGGATGCAACTGGGACAAGGTGACGAATACCAACGGCGATCCGCTGGTGCTCAAGAGCGATTTCTACGGCCTGTCGGCGAACCTGGATAAGCGGCTGGACAAGTTCTTTGCCGCGGTGCGCCAGTATGACACCGATGGTGACAATCGCCTGCGGGTGCGGCACCCGGTTGAAGGCGCGTCGATCCCGTCGAACAACGAAGACCTTGACGGAGATGGCAACGCGGACAACGCGTACATGGACGCGACGGGCGACGGGTACGTCGATGACTTTGACATCTTCATCCGTTCGTTTGACAAGAACGGCGATGGCAGGTTGGTGCTGACGCCGTCGCTGACGATCGGTACGCCCAATGAATCGTCGGGGCCGGAGTTTGAGGTCGACAACGAACTCGCTCTGCTGATCGACTCGGCGAACCCGGACCGCAACAAGAACGGCATCTCGGGCTTTACTGATGCGAACAACAACGGCTACTGGGACGACGGTGAAGTCTTCGCCGACGTTCAGATTGTCAACGGTGTGAGCACGAACGCAGATCAGGTGCTGGGCTATCGCGACGGCGCGATTGATCGCAAGGACCAGTACGCGAAGGTCGCGGGCAAGCTGATCTATCGCGTGACGAAGGCTGCGTGGACGACGGCCCAGGGCAACATCGCGGACAAGGTTCGCGGGCCGGTCGTTCCTGGCAAGGGCAACGCGCCGGTGGCGTATGGCGTGGACACGAGCAAGCTGCCAGCGGTGACGGCGAGCACGTTCTCGCAGGCGGCGGACTCGATGCGTGCGGCGGCGAGCGGCGATCCATTCAGCAAGCAGGTGGCGGATCAGCTGGGCGTGTCGGTCGCCGCGCTGGGGACGTACACGGAGACCAAGGCGGCGGGCCTGGGCACGGTGCGGTACTTCCGCGTGGATCCGGACAACAACTCGGACGGGCGACCGGACAACTGGTCGACGGCGTACTGGGAGAAGATGCCCTTCAACTCGCCGAACGTCAGTGACTATTACTTCCGGCCGGTCTACGAGAACATGGTGTTCCGCAACGTGCAGATCCCGATGGGCAACAACGGCCTGTATCGCAACTGCACGTTCATCGGTGTGACGTTTGTGCGCACCGAGAGCGGCAACACGAGCCGCCTGTGGGCTGAGTACGGGCGCATGAAGCTGCACACCGACGGCAAGCCGATCATGGCGAGCACGCGCATCATCTATGGTGATGACTCGGGCGAGACGTTCTATCCGACGATGCTGCCGAGCACGGCGAAGCCGCCGAACCAGATGATCATGATGGCGTCGAGTGCGCCGCTGGACAAGGCGGATATCCCGTCGAATCAGACGGGTTCGTGGACGAACTACAGCAGTCTGCCAGATCCGTTGATCATCAACGGTCTGCGCGTGACCGATACGCGCCAGTACAGCAACAACATCCGCTTCCACGACTGCTTGTTCGTTGGTTCGATCGTGAGCGATACGCCGACGGGCTACACGCAGACGCGGAACAAGATCCAGTTCACGGGTGCGACGAAGATCGTGCAGAAGCACCCGCAGTACCCTGATGACCCGCTCTTTAATCCGACGAGCTCGCAGCAGAGCCTGATCAAGAAGTCTTCGATGATGCTGCCCAACTACTCGGTGGATCTGGGCACATTCAACAGCCCGCCGTCGCAGGACGTTCGTCTGTCGGGCGCGATCATCGCGGGCGTGCTGGACGTGCGCGGCAACGCGTCGATCGATGGTTCGCTGATGTTGACGTTTGACCCGACGCCGGGCCAGGGCCCGATGGTGGATATCGCGGGCAATGCGGTGGGCAACCCTGCGAACTTCAACACGACGATCGGCTATTTCGGCCCCGACGACGGCGACGCGGAAGGTATGGACGTGAGCAAGCTGCCCAAGATCGGCGGCAAGCCGGTGGTGGGTTGGGATACCGATGGCGACGGCCTGTTCGATGTGCCGTCGACGACTGCGCAGCCTGCGGGCTCGACGCCGATCTACTTCAATGGCTACGGGCGGTGCGCGCTGCGCTTCAATCCGACGATGACCCTGCCCGATGGCATAATGCTGCCGATGCAGGTGGACGTCGTGCCCAACACGTATAAGGAGGGTGCCGCGTGCGACAACTGATGAACCACACGCGCGTGCGTCGCGGCTTCAGCATCATCGAGATGCTGATCGCGCTGACGATTACGGCAACGCTTCTTACGGCGGCTCTCGCGGCGCTGGACGCGTCGTTCAAGGGCTACAAGCAGGCGACGGACACCGCGTCGACCAACGTGGTGTCGCGGTTGGTGATGCACCGGATGATGTCGCTGATCCGCACCGGGCGGAACTTTGGGCCGTTCCCGGCGGACGTCCTGGATACCGCGTCAAACCCGGTGCGCAGCACGTTCGTCGAGTTCGAGGCGTTCAACGATCCGGACACGCTCAAGTCGCGGATCGTGCGACTGGAGCGGCGCGCGGCGACGGGCGGGCGCCCGGGCCCGTTTGAGATGTGGTATGTCCAGACGGACTTCACGAACAGCACGGAGACCGCGAGCGAGGAGCGGCCGTTGATCTCGGGGCTGACGGACCTGGAGTTCACGCTGGAGTATGACATCGGGCCGCAGCTGCGGCAGGCGACGGTGGACATGACCGTGCAGCCGCAGGACCTGAAGGACACGCAGGTGCACTCGTCGATCACGGCGAACACGATTCGGTTTGTGTCGAGCGTGAACCCGCGAAACCTGAGCGAGTGAGCCGAAGGGCGCGGCTCGATTCGGCATTTCTTGCGCATGTGATTGGGTTGGGGTTGTGCATTCGCGCGAATGTCGCGCGAATGTGGACTCCATTGCGCGGAAAAGTGGCGTTCTGGAGCGTCAGAGGCCGATACGGCGATTGCTTGAGGGCAGGTTCGTGCCTTTGGGCGGTCGGGCGGAGCCCGGCCGGGAGTCGTGTCGTCTGCGGGTCGGCCACCCGTTGCACGCGCGACCAACGAAAGTGAGGCCAGGATGGCCGACCAGACGCCGGGCGATGCGCCCCAGAATCCAGCCGATCTCCCTGCTGACCAAGCAGCCGCGGGCAATGCGCCGGAGAAGTCGGCGAAGGAGAATGCTGCCGAGGCAGCGCTCCGCGCGGCACAAGCCGCGATCGCAAGTCTGAATGATGATGTTGCAGAGGTGGTCGCTCCCGCAGCGTCTGCGGCTCCGGCTGTTGCCGCTGCTGCGCCAGCCCCAGCCGCGATGACGCCGCTGCCGCCGGATGCCAAGCCGTTCAACTTTGCCGATCTCGCGGCGGCGGTGGGGGCGCAGCAGGCGAAGGCGATTGATCTGCTGAGCGACGTCAATCTGAACGTGAAGATTGAACTGGGCCGCACGCGGATGCTGGTCGAGGATGTGCTGCGGCTGGCCGAGGGCGCGGTCGTTGAACTCGACAAGCTTGCGGGTGACCCCGTTGATATCTATGTCAATGAGCGTCACATCGCACGCGGTGAGGTGCTCGTGCTGAACGACAACTTCTGCGTCCGCATCCATGAGATTCTCAAGGATGCGGAAGGCAAGGAGGCGAAGGCGGGCTGAAAGCCTGCGTGCGGGTTGCAGGGTTTGTGGATCGTGGATTGAAGGGTGTGGCGTGCGGCGTCGGCGAAGGATTCGCCAAGCACCGCACGCGGGGCAAGGTCGATTCATCGCGGGCGCGGCATTCGTTTCTCGCCCCTCTCGCCTCATTCTGAGGCGTTGCGGCCAAGAAGCCAGGACGGCGACATGGGCTGGCGGATGCGGTTCAACCGAGGTTGGTGCTGTCTCGTCGTGTGCACGACGGCGTGGTGTGCGCCGTGCATGACGACTCAGGCGGATCTGGTCGGGCCGCCGATTCCTGATGCGCTCGTCGTGCAGCCAGCGGAAGCGGCTGAGGCGACGGAGCCCAAGTCGTCTGGTTCTGCGGCAGTGCCTTCCACGGCGCAGCATGTCGCAAGCGGCGCGCCGATCGAGACGCGGCCACTTGGCGCCGCGAAGAAGGTGGAGCGGAGCGAGAAGGCGGCCGCACCGGGCGAGCAACAGCGCAGTGCGGCGGCGACGGCTGGGGCAGCGAGCCAGGCGATGACGACGGTGGGGGCGTTGATTCTGGTGGTCGCGCTGATCTTGGCCGCGGCGTCGGTGTTTCGCAAGCTTGCCAAGCACAACGGGTCGCTGGCGGGGGGCTTTGGAGCGGGCGGACGCTCGCCGGCGGGCTTGCTCGCGGTGCTCGGTCGCTATCCGGTTGCGGGCGGTCAAACGCTGGTGCTGCTGAAGGTTGATCGCCGCGTGCTGCTGCTGAGCCAGACGCGGAGCGGGCGGTTTGGATCGACGGTGAATCTGAGCACGCTGTGTGAGATCACCGAGGCGGAGGACGTCGCGTCGATCTTGAGCAAGGCGAGCGATGAAGAAGGCCGCTCTCTGGCGCGGACGTTTGAGCGCGTGCTGCGTGCATCGGAGCATGACACGGACAAGGTGATCGCGCGGGCCGCGGCACCTGCGCCGGTCGTGGATGTTCGACGTACGTCGGCCGCGCAGCGTGCGGCAGCGACGAACGAGCGAGAGACGATGCGTCAAACCGCTCGTCAAAGTGTTCGCCAGACGGCGAGCATCGCGGCCGCGAACGTGCTGCCGAGTACGCCGCGGGCGGTACGGCCTGTGCAGGTCGCGGCGCCAGCTGCGGTGTCTGCCGCGACAACTGGTGCAACGCCACGGACGGGGGCTGAATCTGTCGAGGCGATTCGTCGCCGGTTGAACGAGATGCGGACGCAGGCGCAGCGTCGGGCGCGGGCATTCGCGGGGGTGCGTGCATGAATGCCGCGTGCCGACTGCGTGTGCCGCTGGCTGCGATCGTGCTCGCGTGCTCGACGTTCTTGTCGGGCCCAAGCGTCGCTTCGGCGCAGCAGTTCGGGCCGCCGATTGACGGGCCCGCGGCGACGAGCTCTGCCGCGCCGGGCGAACTGGCGAACATCAATCCGATCCTGGTGCTCGACAGTGTTGCGCGGGCGATGCCGGGTGGTGGGGCGGGCGGCAGCGAGAGCGCGGCGAATGTCCCATCACGCGAAGGTAGGTTGAGCAGCGGTGTTTCGGGACCGATCAGCATTTTGCTGCTGCTGACAGTGATCACGCTCGCGCCGTCGATCATCCTCATGACGACGTGCTTCATGCGGATCATCATCGTGCTGGGTTTGCTGAAACAGGCGATTGGAGCCCAGTCGATCCCGCCGCCGCAGGTGATCACCGCGCTGGCGATGTTCATGACGCTGCTGGTGATGTCGCCGACGATTGATCGGATCAACACCGAGGCGATCGCGCCGTATCGCGCGGGCGAGATTCGCGATCCGGAAGTGCTGTGGAACAAGGCCAAGCAGCCGGTACGCGACTTCATGTTCGATCAGATCGATGCAACGGGGAACTGGTCGTCGCTCTACATGGTGATGGAGTATCGCGGCGTGGACATCTCCGAACCGGAAAAACTCACCCGCGCTGATGTCGACATGGTCGCGCTGATTCCGGCGTTCATGCTGAGCGAACTGAAGACGGCGTTCCTGATGGGGTTCCGCGTTTATCTGCCGTTCCTGGTGATCGACATCGTGATCAGCACGCTGCTGATCTCGATGAGCATGATGATGCTGCCGCCGGTGTTGATCAGTTTGCCGTTCAAGCTGCTGCTGTTTGTGCTGGTTGATGGCTGGACGCTTCTCGCGGGCAGCCTGATGCACAGCTTTGCCACGGCGGGCGGAGCGAAAGTGAGCATGGCGGTGCCGTGGACGGTGGAGGCGGTTGCGAACGTATCGCAGTTGCTGCCGACGGCGCAGCACTCAGTTGCGTGGCTGATGGGGTATGCGTGACGGTGTCGCGTTGGATGCGGAGTCTTGAGCGGCTGGCTGTGGTCAGAAGGGACTGAACGTCATGGGTGATGAGACGACCATTGAACTTGTGCGACAGGCGCTGATCATCTCGCTGAAGATCGCGGCTCCGATTCTGCTCGCGGGCGTTGTCGTGGGGTTGGTCATCAGTTTGCTGCAATCGGTGACGAGCATCCAGGATCAGACGATCAGCCTTGTGCCCAAGCTGGTGATCATGGTGCTGGCGGCGGTGGTGCTCATTCCGTGGATCACGCAGCGGCTGATTGACTACACGCAGGAGTTGTTCCGGCTGTTCTGACGTTGAGGTCTTTGGTTTCGCGGGCACTTTGCATCTGTCATGCCACTCCTTGAGCACGCCATCCCGTTTGTTCTGGTGCTCTTCCGTATCGCGGGGGTGTTCTTGGCCGCGCCGCTGCTGTCGAGCACGATGGTGCCGATGCGGTTCAAGGCGATGATCTCGATCATGCTTGCGGCGGTGGTGTATCCGTCGCTGCCGAGCGCGATGCAGATGTCGCCGTCGATGGACGTCTTCGCGCTGCTGCCGATGGCGGTGGCGGAGGCGCTCATCGGGTTCGTGATCGGCGTGCTGGCATCGGTGCCGCTGCAATGTTTGGAAGCGAGCGGCACACTGATGGGCCAGCAGATGGGCTTTGGTCTTGCACGCATCTACAACCCCGAGCTTGATGCCGAAGTCGATCTGCTCGGGCAGTTGATGTTCTACCTGGGATTTGGCGGTTTTCTGGTGTTCGGCGGCCTTGCCCATCTTGTCGGCGCGGTGATCGAGACGTTTCGGCGGGTTCCGATCGGCGGGAGCGGGCTTGTGAGTGCGCCGCTGGAGGGTTTTCTCGCGTTGCTGCTCGCGGGGCTTGAGCTCGCGCTGCGTGTGAGCGCGCCAGTGACCGCGATCATCCTGCTGCTGGTCATTATCTTTGGTGTGATTGGCAAGACGATGCCGCAGATGAATGTGATGAACATCGCGTTCACGTTCAAGGTGGCGGCGGGGTTGGGCGTGATCGCGCTGGCGACGTACAGCATGGCCGATGCCGCGGGCGACGGTGTGACGCGGGCTTTCCGGGCGGTTGAACACTGGGTGCATGACCTTGGCACGACGCCAACGCAGATTGCAGATGCTCGATAACGAGCGACGCGGAACGCGCGACGAGAACTGTGCAGGAGATTGAGGTTCGATGGCCGACGAGATGGGAGAACGCACCGAGGACCCGACGCCGCGGCGGCTGAGTGAAGCCCGCGAGCGCGGCCAGATCGCCAAGAGCCAGGATCTCTCGGGTGCGATCGACCTGATCGGTGCAGCCTTGCTCATCGTGGTGTTCGGCGGCCTGCTTCTCAAGTCGATGGGCGTGGCAATGCGGCAGATCCTTCAGGATCCAAGCGGCCTCGTCGTCACCAACATCGACGCGATGTTGGACACACTGACTCATTCGATGGCGCAGTCGCTGATCACGCTCGCGCCGTTTCTGGTTGGCCTCGTGGTGATCGGGCTGCTGTCGCAGATGATCCAGGTCGGCTTTCTGTTTACGACCAAACCGCTGGAGCCGAACTTTGAGAAGCTCAATCCGATCGCGGGGTTCGGCAAGCTCTTTGCCATGCGCAACGTCGTGAAGACGGGGCTGAACACCGTCAAGATGGCGGTGGCGATGGGGATCGGCGGGCTGGTGATTGCAAAGCAGCTTCCAATGATCATCGCGCTGCCGCAGCTTGAGATGGTGCCCGCGCTGACGATGGCTGGTGCGCTGGCCACAGAGTTGACTGCGTGGATCTTGATGATTCTGCTGGTTGTCGGCGTGGCGGACTGGCTGTATCAGCGCTTCCAGCACATGCGCGATCTGCGCATGACCAAGCAGCAGGTGAAGGAAGAACGCCGCGACATGGACGGCGATCCGATGATCAAGGCGCGGCGGTTCAAGGTCATGCGCGAGATCTTGGCGCAGCGGACGCGTCAGGCCGTGCCGACGGCGGACGTGATCATCACCAACCCGACGCACTTCTCGGTGGCGATCAAGTATGACCAGGAGAAGATGCGGGCGCCGAAGGTTGTTGCGAAGGGTGTTGATCATCTGGCGATGCAGATCCGCCAGATCGCGATGACGCACGAGATCCCGATTGTTGAACGCCCGCCGCTGGCGCGAGCGCTGTACTACGGCGTCGAAGTGGGGCGCGAGATTCCTGAGGAGCAGTATCAGGCGGTCGCGGAAATTCTGGCGTACGTGTACAGACTGGAGAAGCAGGCGGCGTGATGCGCGCGTGAGTGAGCATGGCGAAGGCACGACCCAAACCCGCCGCAGTTGCGGCCGCTCCGAGTGAGGCGGCGTCGCCGCTCGTGTTGCCGGCGTGGCTGCACAAGCTCAAGAGCTATCGCGGACTGTTCGTGCCGGTGGCGTTTGTTTCAATGCTGGCGGTGATCCTGATTCCGCTGCCGCCGGTGATCATGGACGTTTTGATCGCGCTGAACATCAGCCTGTCGATCATCATTCTGCTGACGACGATCTACATGGAGCACCCGCTGGACTTCAGCGTGTTCCCGTCGCTGCTCTTGGCGACGACGCTCTTCCGGCTTGTGTTGAACATCGCTTCGACGCGATTGATCTTGACAGCGGATGCGGCGACGCCCGAGGCTGCCGCGGCGGTCGCGGGGCATGTGATCATGGCCTTCGGCGAGTTTGTCGCGGGCAAGTCGTTGTTTGTTGGTGTGGTGCTGTTCCTGATCTTGGTGATCGTGCAGTTTGTGGTGATCACCAAGGGTGCGACACGCATTGCTGAGGTTGCCGCCCGATTCACGCTCGATGCGATGCCCGGTAAACAGATGGCGATCGACTCGGACTTGAACGCGGGCGTGATTGATGAGAATGAGGCGCGTCGTCGGCGTGCACGCGTCGCGCAGGAAGCCGACTTCTTCGGCGCGATGGACGGTGCCGGCAAGTTCGTGCGCGGCGATGCGATCGCTGGTCTGATCATCACGGCGGTGAACGTCGTGGGCGGCTTTGCCGTGGGCATGATCGATCGCGGATGGCCCGCAGATCAGACGGCGTCGGTGTTCACGAAACTCACGATCGGCGACGGCCTTACGAGCCAGATTCCGTCGTTCATCATCGCGATCGCATCGGCGCTGATCGTGACGCGATCGGGTTCAAAGGAGCAGTTGGGCGAGGAGCTGGCGGATCAGGTCGTGAGTCAGCCCAAGGGCCTGATGGTGACGGCGGGCTTCCTGGTGGCGCTGGCGTTTACGCCGCTGCCTTCGCTGCCGCTACTGGCGACGGCGGGCGCGCTGGCGGGTCTGTCATACATCATGACGTCGGCGCGGCGCAAGGGGATGGAGCAGCAGCAACAGCAGAAGGCCGCGGCCGCGCCGAAGACGAATGAGCCGCCGCCGGTTGAAACGCTGCTCAAGGTGGACACGCTCGAGCTTGAGGTCGGGTACGCGTTGGTGTCGCTCGTGGATACGCATCAGGGCGGCGATTTGCTGGATCGCATCTCGGCGATTCGCCGCTCGCTCGCGGTTGAACTGGGGCTGGTGATGCCGCCGGTGCGCATCCGCGACAACATGCAGCTTCCGGCGACGCAGTATCGCGTGAAGATCCGCAACAGCGTGGTGGCCGAGGGTGACACGCGGCCTGGCAAGCTGCTCGCGATGGACTCGGGGATCGCAAGCGGCCAGATCCAGGGCGAGCGCACGCGCGAGCCGGCGTTTGGGTTGGATGCGTACTGGATTGAGCCGGCCCTGCGCAGCCGCGCGGAGACGATGAACTACACGGTGGTTGAGCCGTCGGCGGTGCTGGCGACGCACATGACGGAGATCGTCAAGCGTCACGCCGACGAACTGCTGACGCGCGAAGAAGTGGGCAACCTGCTCGAGCAACTCAAGCAGAAGACGCCCAAGCTGGTCGAGGAGACGGTGCCGGCGATCATCAAGGCGGCGGACTTGCAGAAGGTCTTGCAGAACCTGCTTCGCGAGCGCGTGCCGATCCGCGATCTGGAGACAATCCTCGAAACGCTCGCGGACTGGGGCGCGAAGACCAAGGACCTCGATGTGTTGACGGAGTACGTGCGCAACGGCCTGCGCCGCTCGATCTGTCAGCAGTATGCTCAGCCGGGCGATCACGGGCGCATGAAGCTGCTGTGCGTGACGCTCGATCCGACGCTGGAGGATCTGATCAACGGTTACATCGATCGCGGCGCGGGCGGCACGGTGGTGAGCATCCCCGCACGCGTGGCGGCGAAGGTTGCCGAGCAGATTGTTACGGCACTTGGGATGGTGACGAGCGCGGGCGCCGCGCCGGTCGTGATTGCTTCGCCGCAGGTGCGGGCGGTGGTTCGTCAGATCGTTGAACCGAACCTGCCGGGCGTGGCGGTTCTGGGGTACAACGAGATCGTGACGGGCGTGGATGTGGAGTCGGTCGCGCTGGTGATGCCGCCGGCGATGGCGGGCGTCGCGTCAGCGGCGGCGTGAGCATGTGTTAACTCTGTGGCCGGAGATTCGAGAACTGCCACGCTGATCGTGCGACCGCAGGTGCGGCTGGCAGATCGGGCAAGCATGCACAAAAGTCGAACTGGACTTTTCAGCCCTAGAGACTCTCGACGGCTCTGTCGCGGCATGTTGCGTCGCTGCGAGATTTTCTCGTGACGCCGCCCGGCAAACGCGAGCGGCTTGCGCGCCAGAGCGCGATAACTCGCCAAAAGAAAAGACCCACGCAAGGTGGGTCTCTTGTCGAAGCGGAGATTATTCTCCACCGCTTAAACCTTCAGTCCAAGCGGCGGAGGCCTCAGGGGGCGGTAGGACGCTACCGCTTCCCCGACCGCCACAGCAAGCCCGAAGAAGCAGGCAACATCTTCCCCAGATGCCAACGCCCAA
>JANRKB010000023.1:0-129215 GCA_033763695.1 Planctomycetota bacterium
GGTGCCCGGGGGGGGGGGTGGGTGGCGGGGGGGCCTGTGGGGGGGGCCTGCGCCGGGCCGGGGCCCCCTTGGGCGCGCGGGGGGGGGGGGGGGGGGGTGGGGGGGGGGGGGGGGTGGGGGTCCGGGGGGGGGCGGGGGGCGCTTGGTTGCGCTGGGCCGACGTGGGCGCGGTGCGTCCGGTGGCCGGGCCTCCGGTGGTAGGGCTTCCGGGGGTGGCGGGGGGGATGGTGTCGGAGAGGGAGGCGTCGGGCATGGGCATGCCGCCGCACGCGGGGCAGAACTGCTTGTCCGCCGGGACTTCGCGTGCGCACATCGAACACTTGGCCATGCTGCCGTTCCTTCTCCGTCGTGAATCGCGCGCCCACGACCGCGGGCGCGTGGCCAGATCCTTGGCCTCCAGACGCGACGGCGACGCCGCAAACATGCGACAACAAACCCGGCCCCGGAAGGAGAGCCCCCAGGCGCATCGTCCCGGACCCGGCTGGGATTTCTGACACAGGTTCCCGGATTCGGTGCCCGGCGTCAACTCGGCTGAAAGGCGAGGAACAAAGGGCATCGGGCATCAGGCATCGGGCATCGGGAAGACAAGGCGAGGCATCGGGCATCAGGCACCGGGCATCAGGAAGACGGGGCAAGACGTGCGGCACGCGGGCGTGGGCGTCGTGCGCGGGCACGCGCAGGGATCGAGACGCCCACACGTGGCGGCGCGGCGTGTGCAAACGGCGCGGCAAGAAACGCCGTGCCGAGCGGCGAAGAATCCGTCATGCCCATCTACGAGTATGTCTGCGAGCGTGACGGGACGCGGCTGGAACTGCTGCGTCCGATGAGCCAGGCCGACGCCCCTGTGGAAGACCCGGAGGGCAAGGGCCGCGTGTTTACGCGGGTGCATTCGACATTCGCCGCGACGGGCTCGCGCGAGGCAAGCGCGGCGGGTCCGGGCGGCGGCGGCAAGCACGTCCACGTCGGCGGCTGCTGCCCGTGTGGCAAGCCGGGCGGGGGATGTGGGGGGAGAATCTGAGCGGCGTCTCGACTCGTGAGACGCACTTCGCAGAGTGCGAAACGCGTTTCGATCGTCCGCTTAGTCCAACCAATCCCTCGCCCGCAGGCGCTGCGGCACATATTCCTCGGTGACGTACGAGATGTCCTTGGTGATCAGCGATTCGACTTCCATCTTGAAGCCGTTGCGGAGCATCCGGTCGATCTCTTTCTGCCACGCCTTGTTCTCGGCGAACCACGGATACGCGGCGATCTCGCTCGCGCGCTTCTTGTCGTTGTCGGTCAGGTCGATCTTGACCGCGTCGTCGAGCTCGCACTCGTCAAAGTCCTTGGCGCGGATGCCCAAGAACTTGGCCTCGGGGATCGCGAGGCGCGAGGACTCGAACGCCAGCGAGATCGAGCCCTGCTTGATGACGCTGTAGATGTAGTGTCCCCACGGGTCGCAATCGAGCACGCAGATGATGGGGAGCTTGAGTTCCTGGTTGAGCCGCTGCAACAGGCGACGGCAGCCGCGCGGGGGCTGGCCCGCGCCGTGGGTGAGGATGCAGTTGTTCTTTTCCCAGAAGCGGTCTTCGTTGAAGCGATTCCAGACCGTGCCCTTTTCGACGTGCAGGACGAACTTGGCCTCGCACTTCTTGAACTGGATGATGTCGGGCTCGACGATCGACGGCAGGGCGTAGCCGCCGCTGCCCATGCGGCGGCAGTCGATCTCGTCGCCCTTGTCGACGATGGTGATGTTGCCGACCATCGAGCCGCGGTTCTCGGCGAAGACGTGCAGTTCTTCGCGGAGCGCGCCGAGCGTGACTTCCAAGTCTTCGAGGATCGGATCGGACTCTTCCTGCTGGTCGAAGGTGTTCTCTTTGGTGCCGGCGACGGTGTGCTTGGCCTTGTAGAAGACACCGCGAAGGCTCGAAGTCTTGTCTGCCTCGATCAGGTCCTTGATGGTGCTGGCGTGCAGCATCGTCTGCATGAACTGCTTGGCGGTTTTGAGGTCAAAGAGCGGACGCTCGGCCTTGGCGTCGCCCATTTCGAGAATGCCGCGCTTCTTGTTCCAGATGGTGTTGGACTTGGCGCGGGTGGGGATCTCGAACTGCGGGTCCTTGCCGCCGAGGGCGGACTTGGAGACGCGGGTGGCGAGGGTGACGATCTTCTCGCGGGTCTTGATGTCGCGATCTTTGAGGCGGCCGGAAGACTTGGAGGCGGGCTTGCTGCTTCCGGTGGCGGGGGCGGGCTTCTTGGACATATCGGGCACTCCGTTGCCGAGGTGAGGCAGGAGCGTATCACGCGTGCGGAAGAGCGGCAGGTATGCTGTGGAAAAGGAGCGGTCCATGGCCAGAAAGCCCGCGAAGAAGACAGCCAAAAAGACAGGCAGGAAGACAGCGAAGAAACCCGCGGCCGCGGCGATCGCGAAGACACGCAAGCAGCAGATCGCGAAGAAAACAAAGGCCGTGGGCGGCGGCTTTGTCGCGGCCAAGAACAAGGTCAGCCGCGCACGCGACGTGATGAAGAAGGGCAAGCCCGGCCCGGTGATGGTGGCCAAGCGAGCGGATCTCAACGCGCCGGGCGAGGTGGCGATCGAGCGCTTGCCGGGCGAGAAGCGCGAGGCCGCACGCCATATCCATGCGATGATTCTGCGGCTTGTCCCCGGCGCGATCGCGAAGGTGAAGTGGGGGAACGCGTGCTACTTCGAGAATGAGCGGGCCTTTGCCGTGCTCTACGAGACCAAAGGCGGTGTGAACCTCGGCATTCCGGGGGCGACGATCGCGGACCCAGACCGCCTGCTTCACGGGGCGGGCAAGATCATGCGGCATGTCAAGCTTGCGAATCGCGCGGACGCCGAGCATCCGGGAATCCCGGCGCTGATCCTTGCCGCACGCACGATCGGCTTTGACGGGATGTGAAACGCGAGCGGCGTGCGAACCGGCTTGTCAGAACAACTTGGGCTCGTCCACGCGTTCGAGTTTGCCGGTCTTGGGATTCAGGCGCATCCGCAGTTTCTCTGACTTGGCGTTGGTTTTGGCTTCGGGCTTGGCTTCGGGCTTTGCGTCAGGCTTGGACGCGGCCTTTGTCGGCGCGGGCTTCTTGTCGGGAGTCTTGGCGGATCCGGCCTGCTTTGCCGCGGGTTTGCCAGACGCGTTCTTGCGCGATGTACGCTCGACGGGCCGGGTTTCCATCAGCGCGGGCTGGTCATCGTCGTCGCCCTTGGCCAGCGACGCGACCTTGAGCGCGGCGGCCTCGGCGCGGGAGACGCCGCCGGCGGGCGGCGCGTCCGCGTTGTCGGTGCCGGTGACGGCGCTCTGCACGATGATCACGCCGTCTTCATCGTCGGGTTCGTCGTGTTTGACGGCCTTGCCCTCATCGTCGAGTTCGATGTCGGCGATGGCGGTCTTGGCCTGGGCGAGTCTCTGGAGCGCGGCGTAGAGGTGCTTGGGGTCATCGCCAGTGATGTCGGCGGCGGCTTTGGCGATCTCGCCGATGTAGCGTTCGAAGATGTCGCGGCGCTGGCTCTCACGCTTCATCTTGGCCCGCTTGCGGAGGTATGTGCCGAGCTTGCGGCCGCACTCCATGAGCGCGAGCTTCATCTCCTTGCGGATTTCGTCATAGTCGGCGATCGCTTCCTTGCTCTCGCTCGTGAAGGGGACCCACACGCTGGCCATGTGGATCATGATGACCAGCGGGCCCACCGGCAGAGCGGTGCGCGGCTGCTGGAGGTCGTAGTTGCGCCAGTTGGTTTCGGTCACGGCCTTGAATGACGAGCACGCGCTCTGCTGGAAGAGCAGCGGCACGCGATTGGCAAATCGGATGACGCGCGACGAGTCATCCGCGGGCAGTTCGCCGCCGAAGGCGATTGCGGTTTCGATCAGGAACGGGCGGCCGCGATAGACGGCGGCTTCGCGGCTGCTGGCGGCGTAGAACTCCGCACGCACGCCCTTGAGCATGCCCGCGAGCAACTGGCGCACGCCGATGGGCGCGAGGCAGTCGGTGGGCGGCGGCGGGAGCTTGCTGTCTTGCAATTCCTTGAAGAGTTTCTCGGCCTGCGCGTGGTCGATGTCGGTGACCTTGGTGCGGCTGGTCGCGCCGATGGACTTGCAGAAGTCGGCCGCGCTGGAGGGAGAAACACGCGAGAACTTCTCCTGGAGGAAGTTGTAGAGCGTGTAGCCGGATTTCTCGATCTCGGCCTCTTTGAGCATCTGCAGAAGAATGCCGAGTTCGATGCCCTTGGGGTGGGGCATGATCTCTTTGGTTTCCGGCGGAAGTTCCTGTACGCCGCGGGGGAAGAGCACGAGCGGGCCGAAGTCCTGGGTGACCTGCGGCTGCGCCGGAGGCTCCGTTGCGGCGTTCGCGTCGGCGGCGGGCGCCGGCACCGGCATCGCAGCCTTGCCACGCTTGATCAGCGGCGCGTCTTCCTCTTCGGCGGTTTCGCGCGTGGGGCGGACGAAGGTGATGCGCGCGTGCGGGTTGGCGATGGCGGTGAGTTCGAGGAACTCATCAACCGAGCCGCGGCCGCGCTGGTACTTGCCCTCAAGTTCGATGCTGACGCTGGTGCCCGTCGGGTATTCGGCGGGGCGGAGAAGCGTGGCGGCGGCTTCGCCGCTGACGAGACCAGCGAATCGGCGCGGCGGGAAGTCATCGGTCTCGTCGTCGACCGTGACCTCGGCGCGATTCGTCTTGGTGTTCATCGCCAGTTCGATGTGATGCGCGGCGGAGTTGGCCTTGGGCTTGGTGTGGATCACCATCGGCTTGCCGGTGGTGATGAGGCCGTACATGCCCGCGGCGGAGATGCCGATGCCCTGCTGGCCGCGCGACATCTTGAGGCGATGGAACTTGGAGCCAAAGAGCAGACGCCCGAAGACGTTTTCGACCTGCTTGCGGACGATGCCGGGGCCGTTGTCGACGACGCTGACGCGATAGCGGCTGCTCTTGGCGCTGGCGGGGCGATCGGGCTGCAGGTCTTCGATGACAACCGTGATGTCGGGGAGCAGGCCAGCCTCTTCGCAGGCATCGAGGGAGTTGTCGACGGCTTCCTTGACGGTGGTGAGTAGGGCCTTGCGCGGGTTGTCGAAGCCGAGCAGGTGGCGGTTCTTGGCGAAGAACTCGGAGACGGAGATATCGCGCTGCTTGGCCGCCATGGTCTCGGCGGTGGCGCGGGGAGCGGACTTGGATGGCTTCACGGAATCCTCGAGCGTGTCGGAACGAGAGGCGAGTGCGGTCACGGGCGTGCCCTCCATGGCAGCAACGAAGCGATGATGTCAACATCGCCCAAGTGAGGCGAGATGGGGCAAGAATAGCGGGTTTTTCAGGGGCGGGATCAGACGGCGTGTCGAACGGGCACGGCCGCGCCGGACGCGACCCAACGACGATCGACGACGCAGGGCAACAGCGAAGCGGCAAAGAAAACAAGCCCAAACCTTGCGGCTTGGGCTTGCGGAGAATGCTGGACTTGATCCTTCGTCCGTCGATCACTCAGCGACGGCGACGGGCGACGAGAAGGCCGCCGAGGCCGGCGAGGGCGAGCGAGCCCGGGGCCGGGACGGTGGTACGGAAGATCAGGAACTCGCCGTGGTTGGCACCGCCGTGAAGCGTGTCCATGCCGTCGTTGGCACGCCACATCCACTTGGCGTTCGAATCGATGCCCGGGACCGTGCCCCAGGGGCTGATGCCGTTGGCACCACCGACATAGGGCGTTTCCCACAGGTTGTTGGCATCGGCGAACGCGACGCGCGAGCCGATGTCGCCGGCGGTCGGGTGCGGCGAGCCGTCACCCATGTTGACGTTCACAGACGTCACCTGCCACGCGGGATGGCCCGAGCTGAGGTCGTTGCCACCGGCGGTGATAGTGGCGAGCACGCCTTGGGCGACCGAGTCGTCCGACCACGCGGCGATGTAGATGAAGTCACCGGCTTCGAACGAATAGGTTTCGGGCAGCGACCAGTTGTACGTGCCGGGTGCACCACCCGAGCCCAGTTCGTTGCCGCCGTGGTAGCTGAACGAACCGCCCGTGGACGAATACAGGGCGTAGTGATTGTCTGCGGTGATCGTCGCATTGATGGTTGCCGCGCCCGCGATGGTGCTCAGACCCGCGGTCAAGGCGATGGCGCTGGCGACGATGCTGTTCTTCAGGTTGTTCATGTGGCTCCCTCCAGTGAAGGTGTGGAAATGCGGCACCCTTCGGGGTACCACACTCAACCATGCCTCACGGAGCGAGACGATGCCCGGATCGAAGGCTCAATGGCGTCGAAAGACGCTCGGCCGCGCCGTGTCGCGCGAACGTGTCGACACACGCGGTACAGATGCACCGCGAGCGGCGTCGCATTCGGACGCGCGGACGCCCGAGAATGATTGTGGTTGATTGAAAGCGGTGAACCCGGGTGTGGATCAGGCTTCGAAGCTGATCGGGGCGCCCTGCGGCACAGGCTCGTGCTTGCGAGTGGCAGCGGCGGGAGCCGCGGGGGGCAAGAGGCCCGACGCCCGCTCCTCGGCGAGCTTTTCCATCGCGAGTACCCAGGTCTCGCGTTCGTAGTTGAGCAGTTCGATCACCTTGTCGAGCTTGGCGACGCTCTTCTCCATGCTCGCGCTAGTGAGCTCGTTGTAGAAGAAGGTGTAGAGCGCCTTGACGTTCTTGGCCAGTTCCGGCGCGACATCCTCGCGGATGGTGACGATCAGCTCAAGAACGATGTTGCGGCAGCGATCGATGCCGTTGAAGCTCATTTCGTAGTTCTTGGTGGCGAGGCCTTCGCGACCCTGCTGGGCGAACTTGATCGCCCCGTCAAGCAGCATGAGCCGCAGCTCCTCGGGGGAGGCGGTCATCACGCGCGTGCGGAGGTAGGCGTTGGCCTGGTCGTTCATCGTCGGAGAAGGCTTGGAGTATGCGCCGCTGGTCATGCTCCGAGAACATCGGGCGTTTCGAGGCGTCGATTCAGTCCAAGTTCACGGTTCGCGCCCGGCCCGGAGCGGCCGGAGGGGGTGCAGATCACGTTCCGAGCGTGCCGAGGCTGTTCTGCTGGTTCTTGAGCGAACCGATGGCCTTTTCCATGTTCAGGAACTGGGCCTGGAGGATCTGCCGCTTGTTCTCGAGTTTGGCGTCAATTGCGGCGATGCGGGAATCCTGGGCCTTGATGTTGTCGTCCAGCGTCTTCTTGCGGGTCGCGAGCACGCCCTTGGTCGAATCGACGAAGGACTTGGCGAGCTCCTCGATGATGCTGAAGACGCCTTGCTTGGTGAAGGTCTCCTTGGCATCCGGGTCGTTGATGACCTTGACGCCGTCGGCGACCTGCGTGTCCACGGCGAGCGTCGCGTCGCGTGCGGCCAAGAGGTCTTCGACGTTGGCCGGGTCATCGGCGAGCGCCTTGCGGAACGTGTCGGTGTTGAGCGAGAGCTTGCCGCCGGTGCCGACGCTGATGCCGATGGAAGCGAAGCTCTGGTACTTGCCAGTCACGCCCTTGGGCTTGGCCTGCACGGCGTCATAGATCTGTGAGCGGATGGAGAGCGCGGTCGAATCGCCCAGCAGCGGGCCGCTGGACTTGGTCTCGGTGTCGTACTTGGTCTGCGTGTTCAGACGGTCGACGAGCGAGTTGAACGCGGTGACAAAGTCGGTGAGTTTCTTCTCCACCGTCGCCAGGTCGCGGCTGACGGTGAGATTCACCGCCGTTGTTGACTTGGACTTGAGGTCGATCTTGACACCCTGCAGCACATTGTCGAGCGTGTTGCTGGTGCCAGTGATTGCGACCGCCTTGGCCGGATCGGTCGAGCCGAAGAAGGCGCGCGAGTCTTCGCCCGCTTCGAGGGTTTGCAGACCCAGGTCAAATGAGCCGGTGTCGATGAGCACGCGTCCTGAGCGGCCCGCGTTGGTCGCGGTGAGCGAGAGGCGGAAGGGCGTCGCGCCGCTGCCGTCCTGCACGATCGCGGCGGAAACGCCGATGGCCGCGGAGTTGATCTTTTCGGCGATCTTCTGGAGGGTGTCGGTCGCGTCAAACGTGAGCTTGCGCTCGAAACTACCGCTGATCTTGTTGTCGACGCCGGTGCTGGTGGCCTCGCCGGAAAGGTTGAGCGACTTGGCGACGCTGCCGCTCGTGTCCGAGATCTTGATCTTGGTCGTGCCGTTGGTGCCGGGCTTCTCGACGATCTCGATGCCGTCGCCGTCGGCGTTGATGCGAGCGGTGATGGCGAGGGGGCGCGAGTTGATGAGGCCGATCAAGTCGTTGACGTTCTTGATGTCGTCGGTGAGGCTGACCGTCTGAACCGCGCCGGTGGAATCGGTGATCGTGAAGCTGCCGGTGCCGACGCCCTTGCCGTTGTTGAACGAGCTCAGAAGCGTCGCGCCGCTGAGGTACTGCTTCTGCAAGTTCGTGCCGCTCACGGTTGTCGATGCGACGCCCGACGCGCCGGTCGAGATGCCCAGCGATGCGGCGGTGTCGTTTCCTGTGGTGCCGGTGATGATCAGGTTGCTCGAGGTTGAACCTGTGTTGTCGGTGATGACCAGGCCGGTGCCGTTCTGGTTGAGCGAGACGCTCAGACGCGACTTGCCGTTGACGCCGGTGCCCGAGGCCGTCTGAATCGCATTGATGGCATCAGAGAGCGTGGTGTCAGCGTTGAGCGTGACCGAGCCGGTGAAGCCGTCGCGCGTGGTGAAGTTGATGGCGCCGCTGCCGCCCAGGCCCGAACCGCCGTTGAGCGAGGAGAGCAGCGTGGTGTTCAATCCGCCGACAACGCGACGGCCGACCATGACGCCGCCGAGCGAGTCGCCGGCGATGCCCAGATCCTTGGCGGTGGTGCTGCCGCTCTTGTCTGCGATGGAGATCTCTTCGGGGTTGGCGTTGCTCAGTTCCAGGCGCTTGCCGTCGGAGGAGATCTTGGCAGTGATGTTGCTCTTGCCGGCCGCGGCGAGCTGAGTGTTGATGCGCGTGACGGCTTCGCCCAGCGTGGAGACGGCGCCCGAGGTCTTGACAAACTTGGTGTTGTCCTGCGGGTCGACGGTGTAGACGTCGCCGAGGTTGATGTCGACGCTGGTGCCAAGCTCCGAGATGGTGAACTGGGAGTTGGTCAGGCCGACGGTGCTCTTGATAAGCACGCCGTTGCCGTCGTTGAGCGAGGCGAGCGTGGTGCCGGTGGTGAGCGTCGTCAGCGAGGAGCCGGTGACCTTGCCGCCGACGGCGCTGCCGGCGATGCCGAGGCTGCTGGCGGTGGAGGAGTCGACGCCGTTCTCAACGCGCATCGTGCCGCCGCCGCCCGAGGTGTCGGTGAGGACGAACTTGTCGTCGACGATACTTGCCTTGACCTTGGCGGTGCCGTTGCCGTTGATCGCGTCGAGCACGTCCTGAACGGTGACGGCCTTGGAGAGATCAATGGTTGACGTCGCGTTGGCGGCGTCGGTGATGATGATCTTGCCGCGCGAGATGCCGTCGCCGCCCTTGAGATCCGAGAGGAAGACGTCGCGGTCGAGGCGTGCTTTGGCAGATTCAAACGTGAACGTGCCGGCGTTGAGGCCGGTGGTGGTCTTGTCGGCGAAGCCGCGACTGAGGCTCTGCTGCGTGCTGACAAGGCGGTCGACGATGAACGAGTAGACGCCGGCCGCCGCGCTGGTGTCGGCGGTCGCGGTGAGGACGTCGGTGTTGCTGCTTGATGCGGACTGGCTGCGGATCGCCTTGTCGGTGCGGAAGGCCTTGGCGAGATCGCGGATGTTGGCGAGGCGCGAGTTGAGATCGAGGAAGGCGGTCTGCTGCAACTGCAATCCGGCCTTGCGGGCTTGGGCCGCCTGCTTGGGCCGGGCTTCAATGGCGAGCAACTGCTCGATGATCGAGCCCGAGTCGATGCCGCTGAAGATGCCCGTGCTGCTGGTGATGCCGCTCATACTCGTACTCCACCGGGCTGCGGGCGCCGGAGCGAACGCAACCCATCGCCTCAAACATCGGTCCGATCGGCACTTGGCTGCACCGATCGAGGTTCTCGGACGCTCGTCGGCGGGCGTCTGTGCCGGGGCCGCGGCACAATGCCGCTCCCTGGCCGATCCCGCTCGACGTCGAGGTCCGAGAACTACAGTTGTCCGTGCTAGCCGCGCCTCGCCGGGTCTGCCAGCGAAGTGGGGGCGCACCGTCTGCCGGGCGGGCTTGTCGCAACCCGCATACCACTCCGGCGATTTCGGGGGGCGGACGGATGGAGGGCCTGGGCACGAACGCCCGCGGCAAAGTCGAACCCTGCCTCACACCCGCGGCGTACAACCGCCGATGACGGAGCACGCATGTACCCGATCTCCAAACCCGTTCGAGTGACCATTGGCGTCGTGTGTGCAGTGATTGCGCTGACCGCCGTCGGCGGCGGCATCGCCGCGTATCTCTTGCCGGAGAAGCCGGCATGGACTGCGGTGGGCTTTGAACTGGTCACGCTGGTGACGGGCGTGCTGGGCCTGGTGATGGCGGGCAACCGCTTCCGCAGCGGCCCGGGGCTGGCGCTGGCGTGCATCGCGGGGACGATTCTCGTCTCGAGCGGCCTGGCGTACCTCGCGGGCGGCTCACGCGGCCAAGCCGGTGATGGTCAGGTGCGCATGCTGCTGGCGTCGCGCGTGGTCTTGGCGGGCGTGCTGGCGTTCTTCGCCGCCTCACTCGTCTTGGGTCGTCGTCAGCGGGCGTGGAAGCTGGCGATTCACGGTGCCGCGCTCGCGGGCGCGGGTCCGACGCTGGCGCTGTTGCATCGTCAGACCGACGGCAACTGGTTCGCGGGGCCGGAGGGCGGTTCGCTCGGCGTGACTGGCGTGGCGCTGCTTGGGTTGTGTGCCGCGTGCTTTGCGGTGACGAGCGTGTTTGCGTTCGTGCGCTCGGCGATGGCCGAGGAGCATGATTACAGCGGCGCGCTGACACGGTTCTTCTTGCACATGTTCCCGCTGGGGTGCGTGGTGCTGCTCGCGATCGCGACCCACGGCCATGTGAACGACTCGGGCGGGGCCGCCGCTCTGCGCGTGGGCTTGGGGCTGACGCTCGTCGTGTTCCTCGGCGGGTGGTTCTGCGGCGGAATGCACATGCTCATCCGCGCGTTCGAGATGGGACGCATCGCGTCGCACGACGAGCCGGACGCGGCGGCGTCGGTCGCGGCGTGAGCGACGAGAACGCGCCAAGGGCAAACTCAGCGTTGTCATACGGATTCAGTATGAAACCCGCGCCCTGGCGTCGTTGCCTCGGCCCTTCGCAGTACCTCAAGCTCGGCGTCCCAGAGCGCGGCACTCAAGCCGAATCGGCCTCAGCAGCGAAGGCGAAATTTCCTTCACCGATGTTTATCTCGTCACCGCGAAGCGGTGGAGATGAATAGCGTCGGGTCGCGGCGAAGCCGCAGCCAACGAGACAACCGCTTGAACTCTTGCACCGCGCCGCGGTGCGGCATCGCTGCGCGATGCACGACATTCTCGCGACGCTTTCGTTGGGTGTCGCTGCGCGACGACCCAACGCTAATCACCCGCACGGCTTCGCCGTGCAAGGCATTCGCCCGTCGCGGCGAATAGACCCTCGCGTTGATGAGCAGGACCATCCGCGGCGGGGCGAGCAAGCATGCGGATCCGGTCTGATGCGGCTTCGGTCTGAATCCCGCGCAATGAACTCGCCGCCTCTGCTCCTCGCTGCGACGCAGGTTCGGCGTTGTAATGTGAGGAACTCGAACCGATTCCGTATCGGGTCGCTTGCTCGCGGTGACGCTTGACGAGCGATTTCTTGTGTCGCGGCTGGGTTACAAAAACAACACGGGCGGACTTTCGTCCGCCCGCGTTCACATACTTTTGAGACTCACTTCGCCAAGGTTTACTTGTAGAAGTTGGTCGTCTCGGTCTTGATCAGAGCACGAGTGATCTCGTTGCTCGAAGCCTCGGCCTTGAACTGGACCTGGCCTTCCTTGGTGGCGCGGACGGTGACCGTGTAGGTCTTGCTCGCCTTGGGCGCGAGCGTCGCGATCGCCGGGAAGGAGATCACGCCGTTGTTGACCGAGCCCTGCTCGCTGCTGGAGACCAGCGCCATGGCTTCGGTCTCCATGGTGCAGACGAGCTTGACGTTCGTCAGCGGAGCCGAGCCCTGGTTGGTAACCTTGAGCGTGTAGGTCGTGGTCTCGCCGATCTGGATCGGGTCCGGATCGTCGACGCCGTCGAGCAGAAGGGCCGGGATACCGACGACTTCGGTCGCGCAGCTCGTGGACACCGGGGCCGCACAGGTGCCCTGAGCCGTCGCGTTGATCGCGAGGTTGCTCAGGCCGCTGGGCTTGACGGTGAAGGTGAAGGACTTGGTGGCGCCGGCGGCGAGGCTGCCGACGTTCCACGCGACGTTGCCGCCGCCCGCGGTGCCGCCCTCGGTGGCGCTCACGAAGGACGCGCCGCTGGGGATCGGGGCCGAAACGGTGGTGGCGTTGCTGGCGGTGTCACCCTTGTTGGTGACGGTGAGGGTGTAGGTCACGTCACGACCGACGAAGACCTTGCCCTGGCTCTTGCACTCGATCGCCAGCACGGGCTGACGAACGACGGTCGCGACCGTCTGGCTGGTCGCGGCGAGGTCGCCGTCGGCCTTGGCGTTCGCGGTGTTCTCGAACTTGCCGGTCTTGCTCGCCTTGAGCTGGGTCGAGACCTGCTTGCTCTCGCCCGCGGCCAGCGTGCCGACCGGGATGTCAAGCGACGTCTTGCCATCGCTGGTGGTCAGGCCGGCGGGGAGGGCATCGGTGATGCGGACGTTGTCCGCCGCGCCCGAGCCGGTGTTCTTGACTTCGATGACCATCGTGATCGGGTCGCAGATGGTGACCTCGGGGGTGATGGTCTTGGTGATCGTCAGCGCGGGCTGGACGACGTTGGTCATGGCGCAGAGCAGGTTGTTGTAGGAGACGGCGACGCAGTTGCTGCTGGTGCCGACCTTGTCCGCCTTGCCCGTGACCTTGATGACCTGGGTCTTGCCGGCGGCGAGGTCGCCGAGCATCCACATGGCCGAGCCGTCGGTCGCCTTGCTGGCGGCGGGGCTGGCGGTCATGCCGGAGAAGTTCTGGTGGTTGCTGTTGGTGACGACGACGTTCTGGAGCGTCGCGTTGGTGATGTTGGTGACGTGCAGCTCATAGCCGTAGGTCTGACCAACGCGCACCTGCTGCGGGATCACCTGATGGACCATGATCGCGCTGCTGTTGGCATCGCCGGTGGGGAAGGCCATGCTGGTGTAGGAGTAACCAGCGGGGACGGCGGGGCGATAGGTCGCGCCTGAGCCCGAACCAGCGGTGCCGGTCGAGGCGGCGGGAGCGGGAGCCGGAGCGGCAGCGGCGGGCTTGGCGGCGGGCGCTGCCGCGGCCGGGGCCGGAGCCGCGGGCTTGGCGGCAGGCTTGGCCGCGGGCTTGGTGGTCGCGCCGCTGTTGCCGCCCATCACGTAGAGAGCCGAGTTCTGGCTGCTGGCGCTCGAGCCGCTGCCCTCAGCGCACGCGCCGAGAACCATCGCGCTGCCCGCGACCATCACCAGAGCCAACAGTTTTCCCATCCCCTGAACGCTTTGCATTGAATTTCCTCGACATCGACTGGGAGAGGTGCATCAGCGTTCGGCCCCAGTGCCTTACGCCGTTTTGCAGGTTTGCTGCCGGTCTCGCGCCGATGAGCGGCGCCCCCTGGCCCTGCGTTGTTCGAGACTCACCCGCACGCCCACGCGACGTGCAAGAACATGACTGGTTCACCGCGGCTCCGCCGCATCAGACCCTCGTAGTTCAGAACAGCGTCGCTCCGAGCGATCTGCCATGGATCGGGCGAACTCCCGAGGATCGGGGTTGCAACCCCATTCTACGCTGTCTTTTCGGACTTTGCCGTCGTCGAACCCCAAAAGCTGTGAGGCTGATTCGCTGCTTGTTTGGAGGTGTCGCTAAAGCGTCGGCAGAGTCTGACTTACGACTTCTTGGCCGCCTTCTCGCGCTCGGCACGCCGACGATTGAGCTCGGCATCGATGAAGTCCTGGATGTCGCCACGCAGCACGGTCTCGTAGTCCGTGCGCTCGTGGTTGGTCCGATGGTCCTTCACGCGATTGTCATAGAAGACATACGAGCGGATCTGCGTGCCCCAGCCCTGTGAGAGCGCGCCGCCTGCGGCAGAAGCGATCTCCTTCTCGCGGCGCTCGTCCTCGATCTGCTGCAGTTTGGCTTCGAGCACGGCGAGGGCCTGCGCCTTGTTCTGCGGCTGATCGCGATAGGTCGATGCGACGACCTGAATGCCGGTCGGCTTGTGCGTGATGCGGATGGCCGAGGCGACCTTGTTCACGTTTTGCCCGCCCGGGCCGCTGGCACGCACGAACGCCACCACCTCGATGTCCTTGTCGGGGATGTTGATCTCCGACTCGGCGATCTCGGGAATAACTTCGACGGTGCAGAACGACGTCTGCCGCTTGCCCTGCGCGTTGAATGGGGAGACGCGTGCGAGACGGTGTGTGCCGCGTTCGCACGAGAGATAGCCGAAGGCGAACGGCCCCTTGATGTGGAGCGTGACGGAGTCGATGCCGACTTCGGTGCCGAAGCCCTTGTCGACTTCCTCCATCGAGAAGCCCATCTTCTCGCAGTAGAAGATGTACATGCGCAGGAGCATGTCGGCCCAGTCGTTGGCCTCGGTGCCGCCCACGCCCGCGGAGATGGTGAGGAAGCAGTTGGATGCGTCGTGCTTGCCGGCGAGCAGCGACTGCAGTTCGACCTTCTTCATGCGCTCGACAAGCCCGAAGAGCTGCGCGTCGGCCTCGGCGAGCAGGTCCTTGTCGCCCGCTTCCTTGGACATCTGGTACGCCAGCTTGGCGTCCTCGAAGTCGCGCATCACGCCGGTCAGCCCGTCGAGCTGAGCCTTGAGCGATTTCACCTGGCCCACGATCTTGCGTGCGCGGCTCTGGTCATCCCAGAAGCCGTCGCCGGCCATCTGGGCCTCGAACTCTTTCAGGCTGGAGAGTTTGGAGGGGTAGTCAAAGAGAGTCGCGGATGGTCACGATCCGCGCCTCAAGATCGTCGATCACCGGCTGGTGAGCGTCGTAGTTCATGGGAGACTCCGAGAAAGCCACTTCGGCGACGGACCAAGCCCGGGCCGCGGGTGGCAAGTTTAGCCCGCAGGACGGGCACGACCTCGGCGGATCCGAAGACATCTCGGAAACACATCGGTGGGGGCGTTTCGTATAGTGGGCTCGATGGACGTGGCAGCGCATTTCATGTCGGTCGTGCTGGCGGAGCAGGCTGCCGCCGATCGCATGCGCGGGGCGTTGTTGGTCTTGATCTTGCTGGCGGTGTTCGCGTCGGCGTTGCTGGTCACGGCGTTCCTGCGTGCGGCACGGCGGGCAGCCAAGGGGCGTCAGGCGGCCGTGCGACGCGACAAGGCGCCCGCGGGGCCGGACCCGTGGTTTGAAGCAGGACGCCGCATGCCGACGCCGCCGGATCCTGATGGCGGTGGCGCGGCGACCGATCGCCACATGGGACCGGAGAACGACGCTCGATGAAGACAGCCCGACCGATCGCCGTGGTGACGGGCGGTGCACGCCGCGTGGGCGCGGCGATCGCGCAGGCACTGGCGCAGCGCGGCTGCGATGTGCTCATCACCTACAACGCGAGCGAGCGCGACGCGAATCGCACGGTCGCGGCGCTGCGGCGTACGGGCGTCGCGGCGGGAGCCATGCCGCTGGATCTTGGCGACGAAGGCGATGTGGAAGCGGCGGTGGGGGCGTTGCGAGAGCATCTGCCGCGGCTTGATGTGCTGGTGCACAACGCCTCGCGCTACGAGCCGTCGCCGCTGGGGCGGATCACAGCGGCACAGGTGCTGGCGGATTATCGCGCGCACGCGCTCGGGCCGCTGCTGCTCACGCAGGGTCTGGTGCCGCTGCTGAAGAAGTCGCGGTTGGCGGGCGGCGCGGCGGTTGTCGCGATGACAGATATGCATGTGCTTGGCAGGCCGCGGCGTGACCTCGCGTCATATGCAATGTCCAAGGCCGCGCTGGTGGAGATGGTGCGTTCGCTCGCGCGGGATCTGGCGCCGCGCGTGCGCGTGAATGGTGTTGCACCGGGCGTCGTTGCGTGGCCGACGAGCGGACCGGAGGCGGCGCGTGCGATGCAGGCGGCGTATCTGAGTCGCGTGCCGCTCGAGCGTTCGGGGACGCCGGAAGACGCCGCGGAAGTGGCGGCGTGGCTCGCGCTGGAGGCGAGATACGTGACGGGCGAGATCGTGCGCGTCGACGGCGGGCGCTGGTTGGCGTGAGCAGCGCGGGCGTCGAGGCGAGAGCGAAAATGTCTCGCACACCGTGGAGTCGGTGCGCGAGACGTGAAGAGATGAGACGACTCAGAGTTTGCCGAGCAGCCAGAAGAGCAGCAGGAAGATCAGGATGGTGGAGATGAGTCCGCCGCCCAGTTTCCACGCTCCGAGCCCGGCGATAATGCCGCGAACTGCGTCACGCATGGTGAACTCCTTTGTGAATGGAAGCGTCGCGAGCGATTGACACGATGTCGCGCTTCGACATCTGGGCTTCACGCTGTGCTACTTGGCCGCGTCTTGGATGTGCTCGCCGGCGCGTTCGATGTCCTTGCCTGCGCCTTCAACGGTGTTGCACGCCGCGAGCAGCGTCGTGCTGACGATCGCCGCGGCGAGCAGCAGTGCCGAGAGTGACGGCGTGCGCACGCGAATGACGTTGTGAGACTTGTTCATGATTCAGACTCCCGTGTGAGGGGCTCGTGCCTGACGAACTGCAAAGCGTGCGAGCGATTGCTTTACACCGGCGGCACGGGCGGACGGCGGCCTGTCACGAGATGCGCGATCAGACTGATCAGGAACAGCACGATGAAGACGCCGAAGAGCAGGCGTGCGATATCAACCGAGAGCCCCGCGATGCCAGAGAGGCCGAGGACGGCGGCCACGATTGCCACGATCAGGAAACTCAGGGCCCAGCGAAGCATGAGAACCTTCCTTTCGTTGCAGAGCGGCCCGAGACACTCGTCGCCCGGTGCGAGACTGCCAACGAAAGAAAGGCGCGACGCGGAAAAGCGTGCGCCCAAGAGATGCCCTCGTCTGTATTGCGCCCTTGCTGCGTGGGAGCAGTGCGTGCGCATCAATCGCCAGTGAAATCACTGGCGTCGGCGCAGTCAATGCATCAGCCGCGAACCGCCGCGCACACCTTCGACGCCGCGTCGGTCAGGTCCGTCGCGGCCTTTGTGCCACGATTCATCCGAGGCTCGGCGAGGATGATCGTGCTCTTGCTTCGAACGCAAATGGACCGGCGCGAGCAATGTGGATTGTGCATCGGCTGTGGCGGCCGCGCGTCATCGATCCGTGACTGTGCTGCTGTCTTGAGACCGTCGCCAGAACAAGAACTTGTCTCCGTCGCCGATCGCCCCGTACTTTGTTGGCGAGGGGCCAGAACTCCAAACATCGCATTCGGGCCAACCGACCACACCATTGGGCTCGCGGCAAAGCGTGACGTAGGCGCCATCTGGTGTCGCCGACGTAATGCGATCCCCGCGGAGCATCCGAAATGTCATGAAGCTGAGTCTTTGGGATCTCTGATCGGGACAGCACAAGGCGGTGATGTTCGTGCTTCGCGAAGCGACGATCGCCGACACGGCGTCACGACGGCTCACGAGGTCGCAGTCATCGAACGAACGCAAGACAGATCCAGTTGCCGCGTCATAGATGGCGACATTTGAGTTGTTTCCACGCTTCCAGTTGCATGCAATGGCTTGATCGCCGATCCAATGAAGCGTGTCCACCTGAGCGTCGTCCTTGCCAGAAATCTGCACGAGGGGCTCATTTCCCTGATTCATCTCTGACAAGGAAAGCCAGACCCGCACCGTGCGCAGATCGGCGGAGACGTCTGCAACCGACTTTCTTGGCGAGAAGGCGATGTGCCTTGAAGCAACGCTGATCTCGTTGCCGTCGGCGCCAATCACACTGAGGCCAAACGCCTGGTCAGAAAAGAGCCCGAAACCTGCGCCGATAAACTCAACAAACGCCTTGTGATGAACATCCAATCGTTTCCCGTCACTCCACAAAACGATTGCGGTGGACGGTCCATTTGCGACTGCGAGACGTTGATCCTCGGGGATGATGACGCAGGCCTCGCCAAGGCGGGAGTAGATCGCAACAGAACCCTTCGGTGTCAACTCGCGAGCGCGCGTTGTCAACCGGGTCATCTGGTTCTGTTTGCCAGTGACAGTGGAGTCCCAGTCGGGGCCTTCAATGACGGGCACATATTCCGGAGTCGTGAAAGGCGCGCCCGTGACTTGGAATGGATAACTGTCGCGCGCTTTGTACAGAAGGAGCAGTGTTGCCACGCCGACGAGGATCACGCTGACAAGCAGCACTCGGAGTCGCGCCGGTCTCGCCGCCGTTGTCATGGTTGTGCCTTTCAAGGCTCTCGCAAGTGCTCAATGCTTTCCGAATCGGCGGCTTGATCGGTTTCAGCGGTGATCTTGCCCGATGAAGGTCGTCGGTGCTCGCCGTGCCCGTCCGTCGGGCTCACCCGGTCGGATTCGCACCGCTCACGCCGCTCAATCGCTCGACAAGTCCCATTGGCGCGTCGTGGTGAACGGATCGTATCTTGGCATGAAGTCTTGGCCGCGGATCAAGGTGATGCGGCGCCTCCTTGAAGCACGCATCAGAAGTCTTCGCCTTCCGACTGGCCGCTCTCGAACTGCCTCCGGACGTTTGCCCTCCAGCTGAGTTCACATCTGCGGGCGCGTGCGGGCATTTCGGCTCCACGGGGGGCGTGCTTCGCTGGTCTGCAGTCATTGTCCGGCAACGCGGAGTTGCCAGACTCGCCATAACCCGCCGAGCACCGAGGCATACGCGGTCACTTCACCGCCGCGCACACCTTCGACGCAGCGTCGGTCAGATCCGTCGCGGCCTGCATCGTTGGGATGTCCTTCTGTGCCGCGGCCAGCAGTTCACGACCCGCCTGCACGTTCGTGCCCTCGAGGCGAACGACCAGCGGCACCTTGAAGCCGACGCTGCCGTCGGGGTTCTTGAACCCGCGGGCGGCGTTGATGATGCCCTGCGCGATGACATCGCACTTCATGATGCCGCCGAAGATGTTCACCATCACGCCCTTCACGCGCGAGTCGCTGAGGATGATGGAGAAGGCTTCCGTCACCGCTTCTTCGGTCGCGCTGCCGCCGACGTCGAGGAAGTTGGCCGGCTCGCCGCCGTGGAGTTTGACGATGTCCATTGAGGCCATCGCGAGCCCCGCGCCGTTCACCAGGCAGCCGATGTTGCCGTCGAGCTGGATGTACGAGAGGCCGAAGCGATGGGCCCGGGCCTCGGCGGGATTTTCTTCCGCCGGGTCGGCGAGGGCCTGCACGTCGGCGTGACGGAACAGGCCGTTCTCATCGAAGTTGAACTTCGCGTCGATCGCCAGCACCTGTCCGTCGGGGTGCTGCGCGCTCGGCGGCGTGATGATCAGCGGGTTGATCTCCGCCAGTGCGCAGTCCTTGTCGGCAAAGAGCTTGGCGAGGCCCATCATCACCTGCATCGCCTGCCCGATCTGCTTGCCCTTGAAACCCAGTTCGAACGCGATCCGCCGTGCCTGGAAGCCCTGCAGCCCGAGCAGCGGGTGCAGCGGCTCCTTGAGGATCGCCTTGGGATTGTGCTTGGCGACTTCTTCGATCTCGACGCCGCCTTCGCGCGACGCGATGAGCACATTGCGGCGGCTCTTGCGATCGGTCGTGATCGCGACGTAGAACTCTTCTTTGCCTGCGGCTGCGCCTGGGCCTCCACCGTTGCGATCGGCGATGTCCACGCCGGCGGCGATGAGCAGCTTCTTCACCTCAAGCCCTTCGGGCGGCGTCTGCGGGCTGACCATGCGATGCGTCAGCATGAATCGTGCGGCTTCGACGGCTTCTTCCGCGGAGCGAACGAGCTTCACAAAGCCCGCCTTGCCGCGACCGCCCGCGTGCACCTGGGCCTTGACGACGGCGAGGTTCGACCCCGAGCCCTCGGTGACGGCCCGATACGCCGCGGCCGCCTGCTCGATCGACTCGATCATCTGCCCGGCGGGGACGGGGACGTTGGCGGACTTGAGGAGGTCGCGGGCCTGGTACTCGTGGATCTTCATGAACGGAAATCCTGCAAGGGGACGCGTCGCGAGACGTGAGGCGGAAAGCACTGGAACGAAGGCGAGAGGATAGGAGACGCGGCGCGGCTGTGGCGATCATCGCGTGAGGGCAGTGAGCGCCGCCTGATACTTGGCGAGGGTGGCCGCGACGACGGCATCGGGCAAGTGCGGCCCGGGTGCCTGCTTGTTCCAGTTCCCTTGCGCGACGAGCGACTCGAGGTACTCCCGCAGATACTGCTTGTCGTAGCTCTGCTGCGGGCGACCGGGCGCGTAGTTGTCGGCCGGCCAGAAGCGAGAACTGTCGGGCGTGAGTGCTTCGTCGATCAATATTGGCTCATCGGCCGCGCCCGAGCCATCGAGCGGGATGCCAAACTCGAACTTGGTGTCGGCGATGATGATGCCGCGGGCGAGCGCGTGTTCGGCGGCGGCGTGGTAGATCGCGAGGCTCAGGTCACGCAGACGCGTCATGAGGGGGCGACCGACAAGCTCGGCGGCACGCTCGAAGGACACATTCTCGTCGTGCTTGCCCATCTCTTCCTTGGTGGCAGGCGTGAAGATCGGTTGGGGAAGGCGGGCGCACTGCGACAGGCCGGAAGGCAGCGTGACGCCGCAGACTGCGCCGGCGGATTGGTACTCCTTCCAGCCCGAGCCTTCGAGGTAGCCGCGGACGACGCATTCGATCGGAATGACGCGGCAGCGGCGCGCGATCATCGCGCGGCCGCGGAGCATCTCACGCGTGGTGGACGCTGTGAATGCGTTGTGGGGCACGAGCGAAACGTCATCCGAGAGAAGGTGTGTGCGGCAGATGCCGCGCGACTCGATGAAGCGCAGCCAGAACAGGCTCATCGCTGTGAGCAGTGCACCTTTGCCGGCGATCGGCGTGGGCATAACGACGTCGAAGGCCGAGATGCGATCGGTCGCGACCACCAGCAGACGCTGTGCGTCGAGCGTGTAGACGTCGCGGACTTTCCCGCCGCGTCGGTCGGGGAGCGCAAGGTCGGTGGTGAAGACCGCGGTGGCGTTGGACATGGCGTGGCTCGTGGAGAGAGGGACGGCGGAACGGGCGGGTGCTGCGCCAGAATACGCCGTCGGCGTACAGTCGGCGTCATGAGTGGCTCGAATCCGTTTCCGCGTGATTTCGCCGGTGTCCGGCGCGTCGTCGTCAAGGTCGGCAGCGCGGTGCTCGCGCCCAAGGGCGAACTTGAAGCGGCGGCGGTGGCGCGGCTGGCGCAGGGCATCGTCGGCCTGTGTCAGGGCGGACGCGCCGGTGAGCCGCAGCGACAGGTGATGTTGGTGTCATCGGGCGCGGTGGCGTCGGGCTTTCGCACGCTTGGGCTGAGCGCCTCGCCCAAGACGATTGTGCTGAAGCAGGCGGCGGCGGCAATCGGGCAATCGCGGCTCATGAGTGCGTATGCCGCGGCATTTGCCGAGGCGGCCCGCGCCAATGGCGCGGAGCGCGGCGTTGCGCAGGTGCTGCTGACGAGTGACGATCTGGATCATCGCGCTCGCGTGCTCAACGCGCGGCGGACGCTGGCCGCGCTGCTGGAGCACGGCGTCACGCCCATTATCAACGAGAACGACAGCGTCTCGTTCGATGAGATCAAGCTCGGCGACAACGATCGGCTCAGTGCGTTGGTTGCGTCGCACACGCAAGCGGACTTGCTGGTGATTCTCTCAACCGTGCGGGGCGTCTATGAAGGCGGCGATGCGAAGCGCGTGATCTCGGTGATCCCGCCGCAGGACGATCCGTCGGGGCATGTGCAGGCGGAGAAGTCCGCGACTGGCGTGGGCGGGATGGCGACGAAGATCGCCGCGGCACGTATCTGCACGAGCGCGGGGATTCCGGTTGTCATCGCTGGTGGCAATGAGGCCGATGTGCTGCAGCGCGTGCTTGCGGGCCAGGAGATCGGGACGTACTTCCCCGCGCCGCGCCGGCGCGTGCCGCTGCGGAAGCGATGGATCGGGCAATCGACGCGTGCGAAGGGAAAGATCGTCGTCGATGAGGGGGCGCGGAAGGCGCTGGTCTCGCGCGGGGCGAGCCTGCTTGCGAGCGGCATCGTGGACGTGAAGGGACACTTCAGCGCGGGCGCGGCCGTGGACATCCTGGGGCCGGATCAGAAGCCGATCGCGCGCGGGCTGGCGTCCTACTCGGCGGAGGAGATCCGCAAGATCCGCGGCAAGCGGGCGGCGCAGATTGTGACGATCCTGGGGTACAACTATCGCGATGAGGTGGTGCATCGCGATGACCTGATGTTGGTGGGAGACGGCACATGAGCGGTGCGGCGAACAGCGCAGGGGGAGATGCCGGTGTGCCCGGGCCGATCTTGGCCGCGGCTCGCGCTGCGCGGGAGGCTTCGTACACGCTGGCGTTTGTGCCGACGGACGCAAAGAACGCGATGCTGCGCGATCTGGCGGATCGTCTGATGGCGAGGCAGACAGAGATCCTGGCGGCGAACGAGGCGGATGTGGCGGCAGCACGCGGCGCGGGACTCGCGGCCGCGAAACTGCAGCGCTTGCAGATGACGGCAAAGTCGATCGAGCAGATGAGCGAGGGCGTGCGGCAGGTGGCGGCGCTCCCCGACCCGGTCGGGCAGGTGGTGAAGGAATCGACGGTGCCCAGCGGCTTGCTGGTGCGCAAGGTGCGCGTGCCGCTGGGCGTGATCGCGATGATCTATGAGGCGCGGCCCGCGGTGACGATCGACGCGTTTGCGCTGTGCTTCAAGGCGGGGAACGCGTGCCTCTTGAAGGGCGGACGAGAGGCGGCGGGCGCGAGCGGCGTGCTCGCATCGATCGCGCATGAGGCGCTGCGCGAGCACGGGCTCCCGAGCGGCGCACTGGCGAGCATCTCGGACACTTCACGGGATGATCTGCGTGCGCTGCTCCAACTGGACACGCTGATCGATCTGGTGATTCCGCGCGGCGGAACGGAACTGATTCGGTTCGTCGCGCAGCACTCACGGATTCCGACGATCCAGCACTACCACGGCGTGTGCCACATGTTCGTCGATGACTCGGCGGATCTGGAGCGGGCGTTGCAGTTGGTGGTGAGCGCGAAGACCTCCGCGCCGGCGACGTGCAACGCGCTGGAGTGTGTACTGGTGCATCGTGGGATCGCGGAGCGATTCGTGCCGCGGCTGGCGGAGATGTGTGCTGCTGCGGGCGTGCGATTGCACGCGGACTCGGAGGCGTTTGACTTGGCGGTGCCGAGCGGCCGGGCGACGACGACGTCGCGTGCGCAGGCCGAGGACTGGGGCAAGGAGTTCCTGGAACTGACGCTGGCATGTCGCGTGGTGAGCGACGTGGATGAGGCGATCGGACATATCCAGCGGTACGGCTCGCTGCACACCGACGCGATCGTGTCGCAGACGCCCGCTCATCAGGAACGTTTCATCCGTCGCGTCGGCTCGAGTTGCGTGCTGGTCAATACGTCGACGCGATTCAACGACGGGTTTCAGTTGGGGCTGGGGGCGGAGATCGGGATCAGCACGTCGAAGATCCACGCGTTTGGGCCGATGGGACTGGAGGAGTTGACGATTGCGCGGTATGAAGTGCGCGGCGATTATCAGACGCGATAGCTGCGCTGCGACGAAGCCGTCGCAAACTGTTCGCGATGCTTCGCCGAAGGGTTGAAAGTCCGGCGGGTGAGTCTGCCGACACTCAATCACGCGGGCTCATCTGCTCCGCTAGGCTCTTGGTGTTTGGCAGATGTCGCGTGAGGAAGGTGTTCGGAGCTGAGACTCCGGCCTCGGCAGAGTTTTCGCGGCGTGCGAGCGTGCGCCGCGGATCAACGGGCGAGGCGGCGGCGTTGTGAGATCAAGCGTCTCGGCGCTCGTCGGGGGTCGAAAGGGTCGAGTGGGTCGTGGGGGGCCGCGTTGTGCGGCTTGGTCAGGAGTGTTGCTCGGTCATGTGCGGAATCTGTGGACTCGTCAGCGCCCGTCCCATCCAGCCCGGCCTCACTCCGGTGATGCAGGCTGTCAATCAGGCGCTTTTCCATCGCGGGCCGGACGGCTCGGGCGAGTTCCGCGACAGCCATGTGCATCTGGCGATGCGTCGCCTGAGCATCATCGATCTCAACGGCGGATGGCAGCCGCTGTACAACGAAGACAAGACGATCGCGCTGGTTTGCAACGGCGAGGTGTACAACCACGTCGAACTGCGTGAGATGCTGGCCGCCAAGGGCCATCGCTTCCACACGCACTCTGACTGCGAGATGCTCGCCCATCTCTATGAGGAGTACGGGCTCGACTTCGTGCAGCACTTGCGCGGCATGTACGGCTTCGCGCTGTGGGACTCCAAGAAGCGCCGGCTGATTGTCGGGCGCGATCGCATGGGCGAGAAGCCGATCTACTTGCTCGAGCGCGAGACGCCCGACGGGCCGCAGATCGTCTTCGCGTCGGAGATGAAGGCGCTGATCGCCAGCGGCATGGTGAAGTTTGAGCTCGACCCGGTGGCGGTCAACGAGTTCATGCACTATTCGTACGTGCCCGAGCCGCGCACGGCGATCAAGGGCGTGCGCAAGCTGCCCGCCGGTCACATCCTGATCATCGACGTCGATCCGTGGAAGGTGCAGCAGGTCTGCTACTGGCGGATGCTCGATGCGCCCCCGGTGACGGGCAACCCGGCCAAGCTCATCCGCGAAGAACTCGATCGCGTCAGCGAACTGATTGTGCGCTCGGATGTGCCGGTCGGCGTGGCTCTCTCGGGCGGTTTGGACTCGTCGGCGATCGCCGCGCTCGCGGCATCGAAGTATCCGGGCACCATGCACGCGTTCAGCGTGGGCTACCCGGGTCGGCCGCGGCAGGACGAACGCGCCATGGCCAAGGTGCTTGCCGACCATCTGAAGATGCCGTTCCACGAGATCGAGATCAGCGAGACTGATCTGGTCGACACCTTCGCGGAGCGGCAGTTCTTCCGCGATGATCCGATCGCGGATATCTCGGGCAACGGCTATTACGCCGTCAGCAAGATCGCCCGCCAGCATCGCGTGCCGGTGCTGCTGCAGGGCCACGGCCTGGACGAACTCGATTGGGGCTATCACTGGGCCCGCGAGGCGGCGCGTCTGTCGATCCTCAAGAACGACGGCCGCCTGAGCGTGCTCAGCGAACTGCGCAAGCTTCTGCCGGACGGCTTTGCGCGCAACGACCTGCTGCGCTACGCGATGATGATGGGCGGCAAGCTGCACGGCTGGAACCGAATCCTGCCGGACATGCATGCCCGTCCCGAGCAGTTGCTCTGCTACGACCTCGAAAACGTCTACAAGCAGGGCCAGTACGCGGCCCGTCACCTGTACACGCAGCGATTCCGCAAGCTGCTCGCGGGCACCGACGCGTCGGACATCTTGTGTGTGCCGCGTCCGTGGCAGGATGTGCCCAATCTGATCACCAAGCTGCAGTGCGATATCTATCTGCTGGAGAACGGCATCGCGCAGGGCGATCGTCTGTCGATGGCATCGTCGATCGAGCTGCGTCTGCCGCTGGTGGATTACAAGCTTGTCGAGTTGTTCGTCGGTCTGCGCAAGTCGTATCCGGATCACGAGCTTGGTCACAAGGCGTGGTTCAAGGAAGCGGTGAAGGACGTGCTGCCGGAGTGGGTGATGAACCGGCCCAAGCGAGGGTTCACGCCGCCGGTCAAGAACTGGACCAAGGCGATGCGCGACCGCTACGCCAAGGCGCTGGAAGACGGCTATCTGGTGCAGAGCGGGTTCTTCGAGCAGCGCGTGGTGCGCACGATGACCAGCGCGGAGTCTCGCTTCAGCGCGTGGCCGCCGAACTTCTACAAGGCGCTGGTGCTCGAGTTCTGGTGCCGCGAGATGTCGGCACGCTGTACCAACTCGCGTGCGGTACTGGGAATGGAGAGCACGGCGCAGCTCGACCCGCTCGGCGTAGCTGCCACGGTGTGATGCGCGTCCGGCCGTGGCGATTTGGTCAAGAACCTCTGTCCGAGAACACCAACGACGTCCGGAGCGAAACCCGCCCGGGCGTTTTTCGTAGAATGCACTCGCGCGACGAATGCGCAGGAGGCTTGCACGTGTCGACCAAGTTCATCGTGAGCGGAACCAACGGAAGCGACGGCACAGCGACGCGGCGGGTGATCGAAGCCGACACCGCGGAGCAGGCCGCGCAGGCAGCGAAGGCGATGGGGATGACGGTCGAGAGCGTACAGAAGGAATCGCAGCGTGTGTCCGCCGCGGCGGCCGCCGACCCGCTCGCGTCGAGCGAGCAGACGCTCTGGGAGGGCACGCCCAGCCAGTGGAGCAACTTCTGGTGGTTTGTCGCCGCGATCCTCATCATTCCGATCCCGTGGACGATCTGGAAGTGGCTCTCGACGCGCATGACGAGGATCCGCCTGACCAGTCAGCGTCTCCAGATCCAGCGCGGCGTGCTGACGCGCGCTTTGGATGAACTTGAGCTTTATCGCGTCAAGGACACGCAGTTGACGTCGACGCTCATCGAGCGCATGGTCGGCCTCGGCACTGTGTCAATGCTCACAAGCGACATCAGCACGCCCGCCGTCACGCTGACGCATATCCCCGGCGCGGAGGACTTCCGCGAGAAGCTCCGCAGCGCGGTCGAGAGCGTGCGTCGCGTGCGCGGCGTGCGTGAGATCGACGTCGGCGAGTTTCCCGGCCAGCCGGCACACTGATGCGACGGGCAACGCGTCTTGGGCTGTCGTTGTCCCCGGGTTTGTCCAAGCGACTGGGTTTTCTCTTTTCAATCGCGCGGTTGCTCGATACGCTGCCCCGCATGCGCCGCGGCTTCACGCTCATCGAACTCCTTGTCGTCATCGCCATCATCGGCGTCCTGATCGGCATCCTGCTGCCCTCGCTGGCGGCGGCACGCCTCACCGCGCGAACCACGGTTTGCGCAACGCGCTTGCAACAGATCGGCGTCGGCATCTCGCTGTACTGGAACGAGTTTGACAATCAGCTGCCCCAGTGCAACGGCCCGCTCCCCGGCGGCGGCACCAGCGTGATCGGCTCGCTCTTTGCAGGCAAAAAAGGCAAGCTGCCGTTCTACGGCATCAACACGATTGGCGCGATGGGGCGTCCGCTGAACAAGTACGTCGTGGGCGATCAGTTCCCGCCCGATTCATCCAGCGAAGTCGTCGAGCTGCAGGCGTTTCGTTCGCCGGTCGACAAAGGCAGCACCAACACGGGCGTACCGATTCCGGGCCTGGACAAGACCGACTCGATGTACGACCTCGTGGGTTGTTCCTACACGCTCAACGACCACACGCTTGACGGCGAGGACAAGGCGACGCTGGTGCCGATCAATCCGACGACGTTCAAGTCCGGTGGCAAAATGCCCCCGGTCGTGAATCCGGCGCGCACATGGATGGCGGGCACGCAGACGATTTACAACTTCCAGCAGGACGGCGATCGCGGCATGCGCTGGTTCGGCGGGCGCGACGTGCAGGCGAACTTGCTGTACGTCGATTTGCACAGCCGCTCGCGCGTCAAGGTGCCGCAGGGTGTTGTGAATACCACGGATGACTACACGTTCCTGCCGAGTTGATTGGGCAGCGGTGGGTGCGACTTACATCGCGTCTATCCGGCGATGCGTGCTAGGGGATCGGCCGATCGTGCGGGTCGACGGGTGTGCTCGTCGACGGTGCGATCGGCTGACCGCTTTTGCGAAGGTGCTCCAGCACGAGCGCGGGGTCGTGGACGTGATCGGGACGCAGGCCGACTTCGTGCACGAGGTACGTCTCCCACAAGCGATGGCTGCGGACGATCGTCTGGGCTTCGGTACGCCCGCCGGCGGTCAACCGCGGCGGTGAGCCTTCGACCATGCCGAGGCGGCGCAGGTCGCGCCGTGCCGCGGCGGCGACAATGCGCGAAGGCGTCGGGATGACGAGCGTGCGGCCGGGTGTTTCTTCCTCGCGATAGAGCCGCGCGAGCATGTCCTCCCGCGCGACACGCACCGCAAGCTCGAACCTGCGCCAGCGTGTGAGCACAACGCCGCCTTTGGGAGAGACGATGATCGCGATGCCCAGCCCGACGCCCGACATCGCCGCGATCATGCCCGAGGCACTCAATGCGCTGCTTGATCCCCACGTGAGCGGGAACCAGACTGCCGCGGCGTACCCGGCCAAGACCGTCAGCACGGCGAATCCGAGGCTGAGCCAGAGTTGCCGCGAGAGACGATCGGTGAACAGACGCGCCGATGCCGCCGGGCAGATCAGGAGCGCGACCACAAGGATCGAGCCGACCGCTTCGAATGAGACGACGACCGCCGCAGCGGTGAGAATGAGCATGAGCAGATTGAGCACCGAGGCGCGGAACCCCAGACTCGTCGCGAGTGCAGCATCGAACGAGACGAGTCGCAGTTCCTTGAAGAGCAGCGCGACGAACACGCTTGCGACGAGCGAAACGATGCCCGCCGAGTAGAGCTCGCGGGGCAACGCCGCGAGCGAAGCGCTGCTGCCGAGTGCGACGCCGGACGGCGGCGACCAGATGATGCGAGAGAGTTCGCCGTAGAGAACACAGTCGGCGTCGAGATCGACGCTGCGGGCACCGCCGCGTTCGAGCAGCAGCACGCCGAGGGCAAAGAGCACCGGAAACACCACGCCCATCGCGGCGCCGGCTTCGAGTCGGGCTGCGCGGCGCACGAGTTCGACAAGCCCGGCCGACACCACGCCCGCGAGTGCCGCACCGCCGAACATGACCAGCGGATCGCGCGAGCCCGTCAGCAGGAACGCGGCCACGATGCCGGGAAGCACCGAGTGCGAGATTGCGTCGCCCATGAGGCTCTGGCGACGAAGCAGCAGGAATGTGCCGAGCAGCGCGCACGACACTCCCGCGAACATTGCCGTGAGCAGCGCGGGCAGATCGAGGGTCAAGAAGTTCTGGAGCATCGGGCTCATGGCGCGGCACGCTCCCGTGAGGCACCGCCCGACGGCAACTCGCTCACCTTTGCAGTGGCGCGCAAGATCTCTTCAACCATGCGCGGCGAGAGCACATGTTCCACAGCGTCAGCGCTCGGACGTCCGCCGCCGGGGTGGGCCGCTCCTGTCACGTCCAGATAGCCGTGCCACGCCGCGATGGCATCGCGCTGTGCCTTCGCCCGGGCTCGTCCCGCCTCGCTGAGCACGAGGCCGTCGGACGTCTGACGTGCCCAACCCCAGCGACGGAGTGAGTGGGGGAGCAACGCCCGTGCGAGGGGTGAGCGAACGCTGCGTGCGATGTCATGTGAGTCGTAACGGCCGTCGGCGTGCTCAAGCATCGCGTCGAGCGCGTGTTCACAGGCGATCCGCAGGCGCAGACGAGCGAGGTCGAGTGAGCGAGCAAGCAGGCCGCGCCGCGGTGCGAAGAGCAGGCTCACGCCGAAAGCCGCACCCGCGCACAGCACGATCGCCGCGCCGGTCGGGGTGTTGTGCGCGACGGCCGAGATCGCAACACCGACGTAGGCGGACACGCCGCCGATCAACGCCGCGATCACGAGCATGCGCCCGAGTCGGTCTGTCCAGAGGCGGGCGGCCGCGGCGGGAATGACCAAGAGCGCGACGATGAGGACAACGCCGACCGCCTGCAGTCCCACGACCGTGACGATGACGACCAGCGCCATCATCACCAGGTCGATGAGCGACACCGGCCAGCCTTGGACTTGTGCGAACGCGCCGTCGAAGGTGACGAGGCGGAACTCCTTGTGCAGCAGCGTGGCGATCAGGACCGCCGCTCCGCCCGCGATCGCGATCAGCCGCGCGTCATCGCTTGTCATCGCCGCGGCTTGGCCGAGAATGAAGTGATGCAGCCCGCCCTGCGTGCCGGTCGAGAGCGACTGAATCACCGACATCAGGACGACACCGACCCCGAAGAAGACACTAAGCACCGCGCCGATCGCGGCGTCCTCGCGAAGGCGACTGAAACGGATGATCGCCTGTGTGGCGAGCACGCCGAGCACGCCCGAGAGCGCGGCACCAAGCAGCAACACGGGGAGCGAGCGACCGTCGCGCCCTAGCGCGGTCCACGCAAGATACGCGGTCGCAATGCCCGGAAGCGTCGCGTGGCTGAGCGCGTCGCTCATCATCGCACGCTTGCGAAGCACGGCGAACGTGCCGACGATGCCGCATGACGCACCGAGCAGCGTCGCTGCGACGAGCACCCAGCGCGATGCGCTGCCGCCCTGCAGCGTGAGCGTCAGCCACAGGTCGTGCCAAACGGTATTGAGTCCCGTGTCGTTCACGGCGTCGCGGATCTCCTCGTGCTGGGCCGCCCTTCGAGCGGGTCGCCACGCTCGGCACGAGCAAGCGCTTCCGCGGCTTCATCGAGCGCGGTCAGACGCCCGCCGTATGTGCGGGTGAGGTTGGCGGGGGTGAAGACGTCCTTGACGGGGCCCGCCGCCACCACGCGAGCATTGAGCAGCAGCGCGTGGTCAAAGTACTCGGGCACGGTTTGCAGATCGTGATGGACGACGAGCACAGTCTTGCCCTGTGAACGCAGATTACGCAGCACATCGATGATGACCTTCTCGGTGGTGGCATCGACGCCCGCGAGCGGTTCATCCATCAGGTAGAGATCCGCCTGCTGGGCCAACGCGCGCGCGATAAACACGCGCTGCTGTTGTCCGCCGGAGAGCTGGCTGATCTGACGTTGGGCAAGGTCGGCAAGCCCGAGGCGCTGCAGGCACTCCATCGCGGCGTCGCGATCCGCACGCCGCACCGGGCGGAACCAGCCGATCGACGCGTAGCGCCCCATGCACACGACATCGAGTGCGGAGACGGGGAACTCCCAGTCGACGCTCTCGCGCTGAGGCACATAGCCGACACGACGCCGCGCCTTGGAGTACGGCTCACCCCAGAACTCGACGCGGCCGCTGGCGATCGGCGTGAGGCCGAGCGATGCCTTGATGAGCGTGCTCTTTCCGGCGCCGTTGGGGCCGACGATCGCGACGAGCGCGGCCGCGGGGGCGTCATAATCCACATCCCACAGCACCGGCTTGCTGTGATAGGCCACGGTGACGTCGTGGATCGACAGCGGGCTTTCGCTGCTGTGCTCCGGGAAGGGAGCGAGCGTGGCGGGCGTCGAACGCGAGGCATGAAGCGGGCTCATGTGCCGCCTTTCGCCGCCGGCGCGGGCGTGGATGTCGGTTCAGAAGTCAGGGCTGGTGCGAGCGAACCGCGCATGCCGCGCTCGGGAGCTTCGCCGCCGAGGGCACGCACGATGGTGGTGACGTTGTGGTCGATCATGCCGACGTACGTGCCTTCATAGGTACCCGGCTTGCCCATCGCGTCGCTGAACAGTGAGCCGCCAATGACGACCGGCTGCCCTTTGTCGCGGGCCGCCTTGGCCAGTGCGGTGATCGTGCGCTCGCTGACTGTGGTTTCGACGAAGACCGCGCGGACCTTTCGTGCCGCGATCAGGTCGGCCAGCGACTCAAGATCGCGCAGACCGGCCTCGGACTCAGTGCTGATGCCCTGGATGCCGCGGACCTCGACGCCGTAGCGCTGCCCGAGGTATCCGAAGGCGTCGTGCGCGGTGATGAGTACGCGTGACTGCTGGGGAATGCTCGCGAACGCCTTGGTGGCGTACTCGTGGAGTTCGGCAAGATCGCGCGAGACTTCTGCGGCGCGCGACGTGAACGTGTCGCGACTTGCCGGCTTGAGCTCGATCAGTGCGTCACGCATCCGCTCGGCGGCCTCGGCCCACAGGGTCGGGTCCATCCACACGTGCGGATCAGGGTGGCGCGTGTGCTCGATCTCCAGTTCGCGACGATCCCGAGCGCCGACGGCCTCGCCGACGCGAACCACACGCTTGCCCGACTTCTCCAGGCGGTCAAAGGTCTCGCCCATCTTACCTTCGAGCATGAGTCCGTTGCCGAGGATCAGATCGGCCCCGCTCAACAGTGCGATGTCAGAGCGCGTCGGCTTGAAAAGGTGCGGGTCCACGCCGCTGCCCATCAGCGCGACGACCTCGACCTCGTCGCCGCCGATTCGCGCGGCCAGGTCTGCGACCATCGCAACGGTGCAGACGACCTTGGGCTTGCCCGACGCGGTCGGTGTTGATGTGCCCGCCTCAGAACGACCGCACGAGCCGAGCAGCGCCAGCGGCAGCGCGGCGACCAGCATGAAGAACAGATGCCGTGTCCAACCTGGCATGCGTGCCATGAGGCGAGGTTGTGGAACTGTGCCCGACATCGTGGAGTCCTTTCCATCAGCCCAATGACTGACGTGAACCGGCGTGACGTGCTCGCTGCGAGTGGAGCCGAGGCTGCAAAGTGTAGCCAATGGTACAATAGCACGCCGCTCGCGGGCAAGCGACGGCGAATCGCGTGCGTTGCGTGTGATTGCCCGCGCGTGTTCGCCGACGGACGCCCGCTGCCTATACTCGCCCCGATTCGTTTGAGGCCGCGCGGCATGCCGCGTTCCAGCCTCGGACGATCCCCGTTTGGGGCGGTAACTCAATTGGTAGAGTGCCACCTTTGCAAGGTGGAAGTTGAGAGTTCGAGTCTCTTCCGCTCCACTTCAGTCGTCTCGCGATCGCGGCCTCAGGCCGCACGATCAGGACGGACGTTCATTCCGCAGGATGTGATCGAGCAGTCCTGCCGTGGCGCGACGAAGCATCGCTTCCATCTGTTCAAAGCCGTCCGGCCCGCCGTAGTAAGGATCGGGCACATCGAGGCTGCGCTCGTCCGCACCAGCGAGCGTGGGGTCATACGCGCGCATCAACGTCAGCGCGGGAGCAGAGACGCCCGCGGTTTCCGCGGCGTGCACGATGTTGCGGGCGTTGCTGCGGTCCATCGGCAGGATGTAGCGAAACCGGCGCAGGTCAGAGACGGCGTCGAGCTGCCGTGCCTCGTGCGGCAGGCGCACGCCACGCACACTTGCGATGGCGATGGTGCGTGGATCGGCGTCGTTGCCGACGTGCCACGCGCCGGTGCCGCAGGAGTCGATGTCGAACCGATCAACGACGCCGCGTTCGGTCGCGTGGTGCACAAAGAGCCACTTCGCCAGCGGGCTGCGACAGATATTGCCCAGGCACACAAACAGCACACCGATTCGAGCGTTCTGGCTGTCGTTCGTCACGCCGTTGTCCCCGCATCGATCTGCCACGCCGCCTTCGAGAGCGGCACACGCATCGCATCACGAAGCGGCCGCGACTCAATGACGCGCACAAGCGAGCGTGCGAGCGACGCGACGTGGTTGGTCGGTGCAACACACACCTCGGCCGCCGCGGGATGCAGCGCAGCCACCGACTCATCGCGCGGGCAGATCGTCGACACACCCATCGCATGGGCGCTGCGGATCAGGAGGCGTTCGTGCGGCGTGACCCGGTCTTCTTCACGCACCAGCACGGCGGCGTCGCACGCGGGCAGCCACGACCAGATCGGCTCGGGCGTCACGAACACCTTGCCGCCGAGCCGCGAGGCTTTGTGGAACCGCCGGGCGCGCGTGAGTCGATCTGACCCGCGCGGCAGGATGATGTGCAGCGGGAATCCTGCCTCGTAGAGCGTTCCGGCCATGAACATCATGCGTACCGCGTCGCCCCGCTGCGGCGGATCGGCCAGCAGACATGCCAGCAGTGCGTCGTCATCGAGGCCAAGTTCGGCGCGGCGTGCCGCTCGGGCTTGCTTGGCGTTCGCCACTCCCACCGGGCCCGCCTGGCTGATGTGTGGTGTGGCGTCGATCACGCGCGACATCGGGGCTGCGTCGCGGGCGAGCGGCACGATCTCTGTGTTCGAGCAGCGGACCTCGTCAAACAGCGGGCGCGTCGCGATGAACCGTCGGAGCGAACGCGAGGCCAATGCCGCGATCCCCAGGGGCGTGCCGATGCGATCGGTGCTGCGCAGGCCGAGCGAGGCCGCGCGGGCCTCGTCATCGCTTGATCCGAGGATGCAGACGCGATGCTCCGCGTCGGGCGAGGAGCGAATGCTGTCGCGGCAGGCGAGCACGCTCGCATCTGTCGCGTCGGCATGACGCCGCGCGAAGAAAAGCCCTCGCGGCTCGGACCAAGTGCGGATCAGGTGCAGAACACGCATACGCCTTGAGGATATCGCCCCGGTGCCGCACGTGCGTGCCGCAATCCCTTACTTGCTCGCGCGATCGCGGCTCGGTGCGGCGTGCTCGTAGAACATTTCCGCGACGGCGCGCCCGGCTTCCTTGGCCAGTTGCTCCTGCGCCGCCAGAAGTTCAGCGTTGTTGCTCGGCAGGTCATTGACCCGCTGCTTGAGCACCATGTCGATCGGATAGCCGGCGGCGTCATTCCCCAGCGGGAAGAGACGCTTCTGGTTGGCCGCGTCGATCACCTTGACACGCAAACGTGCCGACGGCGAGAACGTGGCGTTGTCCTGCGAGAGCGTGAACGTCTCGAAGACGACATGAATGACAACTTCCGCGTTGCACGCATTGCCGATCGCCGCGACGCTCATTGGTTCGCCGAAGCGATCGCGGGTCGCGGCCGTCAGCGCGGCGCGTCCGTCGATGGCGGCGACCTCGCCCGCGGGAGTCTTGGTCAGCACGTCGTTCTCAAGCATGAACTTGGTCGCCGTCTCGGCAACGACGGCGCGGAGCGTGCGCCGCGGCAGACGGTTGTCGCGATCATCGACAAACACGACAGTGGGGCGGGTTGGCTCGAGCGTGTGGACGGCCTTGATCTTGTCTGGGCCGACGGCGATGAAGTAGGCGGCCCCAACGTAGTTGCAGCCCGGCGTCACGAGCGTCGTGAGCAGGCACGCTCCGGCAAGGCCGAGCAGCATGCTCGTCTTCCGCATCGCGGTGGAGAAATTGAGGGTTTGTCGCGAGGAGATGTTCATGGCGATGGGGGCGTTTGAGACGAGGCGGAGCGTCAATACGTGATGTAGTACATCTCGTCGTGCGTGTAAAAGAGCCACGTCGAACGATCAACAAACCGCGAGAGCAACGTGCCGACGACCAGGTCGCGGCTCATGTCCGCGTTGCTGGTGCCCGACTTGTCGGGGAACTTCACGCGGATGGACTTCTGGTACGCGAACTCGTCGGCCAGCGGGCCGTCCGTCTCGGCAAGGCCGAGCGTGCCGGCCGCGACGCCGTCCCAGAGATACTGGTTGCCGGCTTCGTTGGTCGCAAAGTCGGTCAACTCGATGATGATGAGCCGCTGCACGCCGCCGAGGTCTTTGGCGAGCTCTGAGTGCGTGCGTGTCTGCCACGACGGGTTGTTCGCAATGTAACCGATGACCGTCATCGGCGGCACGTAGCCAGTCGCCTCGGCGTTCTCCTTGAGCCGCTCGGAGATGCGTCCGATGAGCTCCGACCCGATGCCCGGATACTGCGATTCGATCAGGCGATCGGCCGAGACGAGCACGGCAAATGACTTGCCCTTGAGGCCGAGGTAATCCGCAGGCACGCTGCGCGGCACCGACCTTCGGTAGGACTCCGCCATGCCGCCGATCCCGGCGCCGATGATGTTGCAGCCAGCCGCACTCAGGTTCAATGCCGCGAGCGTGCCGAGCATGGCAAGGAGCAACGAGCGGGGTTTGAAGAGACTTCGCAGGCTCATGATGCGTCCGGAGTCGTGCAAGGTGTGTCCGTGGATCAACGTCGGTCGGAGCTTTGGGCGGGCGGCTAGCGGCGGGCGTGCATCCAGATCGTGTATCCCCACGCCGTCAGCAGCATCAGGCCCGCGACGATCAGTGTCCGAGGCTGGACGAGCCGAGCCGCGGCATCCAGTGCTCGCGACCTGGTCAACGCCGTGTGGGCCGCGACCGAGCATATCACGCTCGTGAGGACGGCGAGCAGGCAGCCCATCGGCTGCGTGCGAAACGAAGCGACGAGGTCACCGTGGGCAGCGTGGCTGAAGGCAGTGGTCATGCCGCAGGTCATGCACGGAAAGCCCCACATGGTCTTCCAGGCGCAGGGCGGCAGGCCAAGCTGGCGATGGGTTTCCACGCCGCTGGGGTCGGGGGTGAGGCGCCACGCCACGACAAGCACGCTCGCGCACGCGAGCATGACCAAGGCCGCCACCAGACGTTCGCCCGGCGACGCGCGGCGGTTCCGCGCTTTTGTCACGCGCGGCTGAATTGCAGCGACGGGTTCGCCCATGCAGGCGAGGGTATGCGATGTGCGTCCGCGGAGTTCGTCAGGCCGAGGCCCGGCGTGCGAGCATCGCGGCGTCCACCACGCTGATCGTGCTGATCATCGGCGTGCGACCCGGCGCGTCCTCGCTCAGCCGCAGCAACTCATGCTGACGGTGCAGCCAGCGCGGCGATGTCGCCACCCGGATGACGTTCCGCAGCACGAGACAACGCAGCGTCAGATCCGGCGGCGCGCCGTTCACGCCGGGCGCGCCGGAGCGACCAAGAGAGCGATCAAACGCATCAATCGCGTTGCGCAGTCGATTCGCGAGCACATCGGGCGGCGCGGTGAGCACAAACACATCGGCGCCGTGATGCCCGAGGAAGATGCCCGATTCATTACGCACGACGTGATGGTCGAGCATCGCGCCAAGACGCGCGAGGACCTCATCACCGAGGGCGTAGCCGTGTGCTTCGTTGTACTTGGCAAAGCCGCGCAGGTCGACGAAGGCCACCTCCGCCTCGGCGGCGTTGGGCGTGCCGGGGCCAAAGCGCAGCATGCGGCTGATGTGTTCCTCGGTGCGGATGCGCCCGGGCAACGTCGGGAGCGTGCGCATCGGCTGCTGCTCGCCGCGGATGGCATCGCCCGCGGCACGAAGCAGTTCACTGCGCGAGATCACTCCGACGATCTGGCCGTTGTCTTCCACGATCAGCGGCGTGGTCTCGCCGCTCGCGCGATGGTCCGACGCGGAAAGGATGTCGATTGCGTCCGCGATCGGCGTTTGCGCATGAACGACGACGGCGCGCGTGTCGGTGATGCTCAGCAGTGACGCGAACGCACGGTCTTCTTCCGCCGCCGCCAGAACGACGCCGCGATGGCACCAGCCGATCGGTCGATCATGGTCCGACACCACGCAGCCCGACGCCGACGGATGCTCCGTCAGTTCCTGCGCGGCTTCGAGAACGGTGAACTGGCCCGGCATGGTGCGCACGCTGCGGCAGTACCTTGCCAATGACGGCAACGCTTGCGACTCGGTCGCGCGGGCGTTGGCCCGCGAGTGCAACCACTCCAGCAGTTCTTCGCGAAGTGTCTGCGTCGGATCACCCGGACGGGCAAGGTAGAACCCCTGGGCGTACTGCACGCCAAGTTCGATGAGCTTGGCAAGTTCGGCCTGGGTCTCGATTCCCTCGGCGATCATCTTGACGCCGCTGAGACGTGCAAAGTGCACGAAGAAGCGGATGAGGTTCTGACGCACCGGGTCGTGATCGATGCCGCCGATCAACTCGCGATCGAGCTTCAGCCAGTCCGGGCGCAGGGCCATGATGCGATTCAGGCCGCTGGTTCCCGCGCCCACGTCATCAAGCGCGATCTGGAAGCCGTACGCGCGGACCAGTCGCACCTGCTCCTCAAGCCCTTCGATGTGCTGCTGGTCGGAGTGTTCGGTCACTTCCAGCACGATCCGCGACGGCGACAGACCCGGCACACGACGCACGTTCTCCAGCATCGTGTCGGCGAAACGACCGTCCGCAAAAACCTGCGGCGTCGTGTTGATGAACAGTTGCGTTTCGACCGGCAGATCGAGCGCGGCACGCAGATTCGTCGTTCGCGTCACCTGCTCCAGATGCCAAAGCATTCCGAGCTTCTCGGCGGCGGCGAAAAGCTCAGCGGGGTTCTTGAAGCCAGAAGACGGATCGGGACGCGTCAGACCTTCGCAGCCCGAGATGACGCCGCGGGTCAGATCGACAATCGGCTGAAAGCGGGCCTGAACGAGCCTGTGCTGGATGAGGTGGGAGATGGACTGGCGAGTGGGGTCGCCGCCGGGGGTGCTCAGGCTCAGTGCAGTCATCTCTCGCTCCACATCTTTGGTTCGTGGCGTTCGCACGCGGGGCGAAGGCTCGAACGATCCAGGTCGGTTCGCGAAGACAGCCCCGCGACCGCTCTCTCATGTCCGCTGCGGTTGTGTCCCTCAACACGCACGGCCAGCATTGAGATCGGGCGATTGCAAACGCCTCTCGCGTCATGGGCTTGCGCGATGCCGCGAACGACGCGCGTGCAACAGACTCGCAGAATGTGACGGCACGTTTCCGGGCTTATTGCATCGCTTCAGGTCCGATCAACCCGGCTGATCGCATTCTCGGGCGACGCTCGCAAAAGCACACAGGCCGCCCCATGTGGAGCGGCCTGCGAGAAGTACTGCATTCTGTCGCGTGGGTCGGTTTATGCGGTCTGAGTGGCTTGGATCGCCCGTGCCGCTCAACGAGTCCCCAACCAGGGCATCAGTCGAACTTAAAGACGCCCTTGCGATAGCCGTAGACGTACGCCACGACGGTCGTGAGCAGGAAGAAGAGGATGCGGAAGAGCCAGACAAGGCCTTCGCTGGTGTGCGGGGCCAGGTTCGGGAACGTCGCGGCCCAGGGATAGAGGAAGACGACTTCCACATCGAACACGAGGAAGACCATCGCGATGAGATAGAAGCGGACGTTGAACCGCTTGCGGGCGGTGCCGATCGGGTTCATGCCCGACTCGTACGACTGGCTCTTGACCACGCCGTCACGCCGCGGCCCGAGCACCATCGTCGCAACGAGGTTCATCACCGCGAATCCGATCGCCATCATGATGACGAGGATCAGCGGCAGGTACGACGAGAGATCAGTGGCGGCGAGCGTGGTCAGCATGCGACCTCATGATAGCGGGCGCGCCCTTGTCCGTCGTTTGCACGACGCTCGATCTACGCTCGACCATGGAACTGCTCACCCGCCGCCTTCGCCTCGTCGCCTGCACCGAGGCCATGGTGCGGGCCTCGATCGCGCGCGATGGCTCGCTCGCTCAACTCCTCGGATGCGTCGTGCCGGATCACTGGCCGCCCGATCTCGCCGAGGTCGAGCCGATGATGGCCGACGCCCTCGCCGCCCACCCTGATCACGTCGGGTGGTGGGGGTGGTATGGCCTGCAGCAGCCTGACAACCCGATGACACCCGCAACGCTCGTCGTCACCGGCGGCGTGCTGCGGAAGGATGATGTCGCGATACTCGGCTACGGCACGCTCAAACCCTTTGAGGGACAGGGCTTTGCATCCGAAGCCGCCGCCGCGATCGCGATCTGGGCTGCGGCCCAGCCCGGTACTCGGCGTGTCATCGCCACCACGTTTGAGCGACACGTGGCATCGCGGCGCGTGCTGGATCGGGCCGGGTTTGTCCTCGTCGGGCCGTCCGCCAACGATGCCACAGCGCCGGAGAGCGACCGCCAAGGCCGCGGCACGTTGCTCGAGTTCGAATACCGCCAGGGGGCGTTCCGCCACCTGCCACGATGACAGGGCAACCATGCCGCGGGCCGACGGCACCGACACCGAGCCCGCCCAGAATCGCCCTGTGGCCCTTCCCAACGCACTTGGACGCCCTCTGAGCCGGTGGCGACACGACCACCCCGCTGGCACAGACGTTGCAATCCGTCCCCCTACGCCGCAGTCCCGACCTGTCGGGGCATCGGTGGCTGGTCCGTACATCGTTCGAACATGTGAGTCCTGTCCTCGGGGGCGTCGGCCCGTGAATCGGCCCGCAGCCGCCCGACGCGAGGCTCATCGGTTCGCAGTTGATCGCACTCGGTTCATCCAGTTCTTGTCCGTTCATGGGAGTCTTGACGCAATGGCAGCCAAAGAACTCGTCTTCGATGTCGACGCTCGTCAGTCCCTTCTCGCCGGCGTGGAGAAGCTCGCCCGCGCCGTCAAGGCGACCCTCGGCCCGCGCGGCCGCAACGCCGTCCTCGACAAGTCGTGGGGTGGCCCGACGGTGACCAAGGACGGCGTCAGCGTCGCTGAGGAAATCGAACTCACCAACAAGGCCGAGAACATGGGCGCCAAGCTCGTGAAGGAAGCCGCCAGCAAGACCAGCGATGACGCGGGCGACGGCACCACGACCGCCACCGTCCTCGCCGAGGCACTCTTCCGCGAAGGCCTCCGCCACATCGCCGCCGGCGTCGACGCCAACGCGCTGATCCGCGGCATGAAGGCCGGCGTTGAAGCCGCCGTCGCGTCGATCAATGAACTCGCCGTCCCCGTCAAGGGCAAGGACGACATCCGCAACGTCGCGACCATCACCGCCAACAACGATCGCGACATCGGCCAGATCATGGCCGACGCGTTCGAGAAGGTCGGCAAGGACGGCGTCATCACCGTCGAAGAGGGCAAGGGCCTCCAGACCGAAGTGACCGTCGTCGAGGGCATGCAGTTTGATCGCGGTTTCCTCTCGCCCAACTTCGTCACCGACGTGGACGCAATGAAGGTCGTCTTCGAGAAGTGCCTCGTGCTCATCCACGAGGACAAGATCGAGAGCGTTGCCAAGCTCGTCCCGCTGCTCGAGAAGGTAATGGCCAGCAAGAAGCCGCTGCTCATCATCGCCGAGGACGTGACCGGCGAGGCGCTCAGCACGCTCGTCATCAACAAGCTCCGCGGCACGCTCAATGTCGCCGCCGTCAAGGCCCCGGGCTACGGCGATCGTCGCAAGGCGATGCTTGAGGACATCGCGATCCTCACCGGCGCGACCGCCGTGATGAAGGACCTGGGCCTCGAACTCGACAAGCTCGAGATCAAGCACCTGGGCATGGCGAAGAAGATCGAAGTCGACGCCGACAACACGACCATCATCGAGGGCGCAGGCGACACCAAGACGATTCAGGCTCGCATCGCTCAGATCCGCTCGGAGATCAGCAAGACCACCAGCGATTACGATCGCGAGAAGCTCCAGGAGCGTCTCGCCAAGCTTGCCGGCGGCGTGGCTCAGATCAAGGTCGGTGCGGCGTCCGAGGCTGAACTCAAGGAAAAGAAGGCCCGCATCGAGGACGCGCTGCACGCGACCCGTGCGGCGGTTGCCGAGGGAATCGTCCCCGGCGGCGGCGTGTCGTTCATCCGCGCTCGCAAGGCGATCGAGGCGATGAAGCAATACAAGGCCGTCTTCGGCAAGGGTGAAGAGCACACCGCCGAGGACGTCGGCCGCGCCGCGTTTGATTTCGCCGCGGGCGTCCGCACGGTCTTCACGGCCCTCGCGGTGCCGCTCCAGACCATCGCCGACAACGCCGGCGCCAAGGGCACGGTCGTTGTGTCCAAGGTCGCCGAGGGCAAGGGCAACTTCGGCTACAACGCGCTCACGGGCGAGTATGGCGACCTGCTCCTCGCGGGTGTCATGACGCCTGCCAAGGTTGATCGCTCCGCGCTGCAGAACGCGTCCAGCGTCGCGACCGTCCTGCTCGCCGCCGACTGCATCATCACCAGCAAGCCCGAGCCGAAGGAAGCCGCGGGCGCGGGCGGTGGCATGGGCGGCGGCATGCCGGGCATGGGAGGAATGGGCGGCATGGGTGGCATGGGCGGGATGGGGTTCTAACCCCGCCGGCTCCATGCCGCACACGACTTCGTCGAACCGATGGACCAGTTCCTCGCCATCTTCAAAGACCTGCCCGGGTTCCTGGATCAGTTCATCCAGGCGCACGGCTCGGGCGTCTACGCGCTGCTCTTTGCGATCATCTTCGCCGAGACCGGGCTGGTCATCATGCCGTTTCTCCCGGGCGATTCATTGCTTTTCACCGTCGGCGCGATAGCGGCCCGCGGCAGCATGAACGTTTGGCTCATCGCTGCGACGCTCATCGTCGCGGGCGTGCTTGGCGACGCGGTGAACTACCACATCGGCAAGTACATCGGGCCGCGTATCTTCAAGAGCCGTCCGGGTGAAGGCTCGTCGTGGTTCGAGCGGGCCCTCAATCGCGAGCACCTCAATCGGGCTCATTCGTTCTTCGAGAAGTACGGCGGAAAGGCCGTCGTCCTCGGGCGCTTCGTGCCGATCGTCCGCACGTTTGTCCCGTTTGTCGCAGGTGCCGGCGCGATGAACTACGGAAGGTTCTTTGTCTACAACGTTTTCGGCGGCGTGCTTTGGGTCGGCGTGTGCATCGGCGCGGGCTGGTTCTTCGGCAACATCGACTGGGTCAAGAAGAACTTCGAAGCGGTGATCGTCGCGATCATCGTCGTCAGTCTGATTCCAGTCGCCATTGAGTTGATCATCCAGCGCCGGACGGGCAAGCCCGACGTCCCGGTTGCGTAAAGCCGCTTCTCGTCTTCGTTGGATCATCGTTTCGAGTTGCATCACATGGCTCAGCATCAGGACAACTGCGAGATCTGTCGGCGGATCGCCGAGTGCCGCGAAGGGCGGCACCCGGGTCTGATCGCCGAACTCGACACGGGCTTTGCCGTGCTCGGGGATTCGCAGCAGTTCCGCGGCTACAGCCTGCTCTTGTGCAAGACGCCCGCGACGGAACTCGACGAGTTGCCCGCTTCGACGCGTGTTCGATTCCTTGAAGAGATGGCGCAGCTCGCCGAGGCGGTCCGCCGCGTCGTCGCGCCGCACAAACTCAACTACGAAGCGCTCGGCAATCTCGTGCATCACCTGCATTGGCACGTCTTCCCGCGCCAACTCACGGATGCGGATCCCAAGTCGCCGGTGTGGGGGCAGATGCACGCCGCAGGCAGTGCGGCCGCCGAGCAGGCGAAGTTCAATCCGCAGCGTGATCGCGAGCTTGTGCTCGCGCTTCGCGCCGCACTCATGGAAATCCGCGCGGCTGGCAACGCTGGTCGCGATTCAGGCTCTGGTCGTTCTGGTTGTTGTTCTGGCTCGGGTGTCGCGGCGGTCGCTGCCGCGGGCACGCCGGGATGAAGTTTATCGTCACGCGCGGCCCGGCGCAGCACGCCCGGTCCCACGCAGCATCGAGCATGTTCTCTGACTTGTTGAAGGAGTTCACACATGGCAGTCAAACCCCTTGAAGATCGCGTCCTGGTCAAGCCCATCGAAGCCGAGAGCCGCACCGCGTCGGGAATTTATCTGCCCGAGGCGAGCAAGGAAAAGCCTGTGCGCGGCGAAGTGATCGCCGTCGGCCCCGGCAAGCGCCTTGAGAACGGCAAGCGCGCCGAGATGAGCGTCACCAAGGGCGACACGGTCGTCTACGGCAAGTACGCGGGCACCGAAGTCGAGATCAAGGGCGTCAAGCACCTGATCATGAAGGAGAGCGAACTGCTGGGGGTGATCGAAGGCTAAAGCTCAAAGCGAAAAGCAGCAAAGCTCAAATCGAGCGTCTTCGCTGCCGCCACGAGTTCCACCGACACGTCTGATTGATTTGAGCTTTGAGCTTTGCGATTTGAGAATTTGGAGTTCCCACGATGTCCACCAAACAACTGATCTTCAACGACGCCGCCCTCCTCGAAATGAAGAAGGGCGTTGATCGTCTCGCCGATGCCGTCAAGTGCACCATGGGCCCCAGCGGGCGCCATGTCGTCATCGAGAAGGGCTTCGGCGGCCCGCACGTGACCAAGGACGGCGTCAGCGTCGCCAAGGAAGTCACCCTCCCCGAGCCCTTCCAGTCGATGGGCGCGAAGATGGTCCACGAGGTCGCCAAGAAGACCGCCGACAAGGCCGGCGACGGCACCACCGCCGCCACCGTTCTTGCACAGGCGATCTTCACCGAGGGCCTTCGCCACGTCACCGCGGGCATGAACCCGGTGCTGCTGCAGCGCGGCATCAACAAGGCCGCCGAGGCCGCCGCCGCCGCCATCGACGCGATGGCCGTGAAGTGCAAGGGCAAGGACGACTATCGCAAGATCGCGACCGTGTCGGCCAACCACGACGCCAACATCGGCGAACTGATCGCCGAGGCGATCAGCAAGGTCGGCGCCGACGGCGTCGTCGAAGTCGAAGAAGGCAAGGGCGCGACCACGACGCTCGATTACGTCGAGGGCATGCAGTTCGACAAGGGCTATCTCTCGCCGTACTTCATGACCGATCCCAAGACCGGCGAGTGCGTGCTCGAGGACGCGTACATCCTCATCTACGAGAAGAAGATCTCGAACCTGCCCGACCTGCTCCCGCTGCTCAACAAGGTCGTCGTCAGCGGCAAGCCGATCCTCCTCATCGCCGAGGAGATCGAGAACGAGGCGCTCGCGACGCTCGTCGTCAACCGTCTGCGCGGCACACTGAAGATCTCCGCAGTCAAGGCCCCGGGCTTCGGCGATCGTCGCAAGGCGATGCTCGGCGATATTGCCGTGCTCACCGGCGGCACGTTCATCAGCGAGGATCTGGGCCGCACGCTTGAATCCGTTGAGGTGAGCGAGCTCGGCCGCGCCAAGAAGATCGTCATCACCAAGGACGACACCACGATCATCGAGGGCGCGGGCAAGAAGTCCGACATCCAGGCTCGCGCCGCGCAGATCAAGAGCCAGTACGACAAGTCCACCAGCGATTACGATCGTGAGAAGCTCATGGAGCGTCTTGCGAAGCTCACCAGCGGCGTTGCCATGATCGCCGTCGGCGGCACGTCCGAGACGGTCATGAAGGCCGCGAAGGACCTCGTCGATGACGCGCTGCACGCGACGCGTGCGGCGGCAAAGGAGGGCTACGTCGCCGGCGGCGGCGTCGCGCTGCTCCGCACGCAGGACGCGATCCTGGCCGCGAGCAAGAAGGGCAAGATCTCGGACGACGAGCGCGTCGGCTATGAGATCGTGAGCCGCGCGGTGGAGTTCTGTGCGATGCAGATCGCCGAGAACGCGGGCTTCGACGGCGACGTGGTCGTCGAGAAGATCAAGGACACCAAGGGCGCGGTCGGCTTCAACGCCGCGTCGGGCGAGTATGTCGACCTGATCAAGGCCGGCATCATCGATCCGGCGCTGGTTGCCAAGACCGCGCTGATCAACGCCGCCAGCGTCGCGGGGCTCATGCTCACAACCGACGTCATGGTGACGGAACTGAAGGAAAAGGCCGAGCCCGCGGAAGGCGCGGTGGCCTAAGCGAAGAGGCATCGGGCATTGGGCATCAGGCATCAGTGTGCCGCGATGACACGTCCGATGCAGCGATCAAAACGAGCCCCTGGCTGAGAGGTCGGGGGCTCGCTTTCCGTCTTTCACTGATGCCCGTTGCCTGATGCCCGGTGCCTGAACAATGCCTGCCGCACGCGACTACTACGAAATCCTCGGCGTCGAAAAGTCCGCAGACGCGGAGGAGATCAAGCGCGCGTATCGCCGCCTCGCAATGAAGTACCACCCGGACCGCAACCCGGGCGATGCCGAGGCCGAGGCGAAGTTCAAGGAGTGCGCCGAGGCGTACGAGATCCTTTCGGATCAGCAGAAGCGCCAGCGCTACGACCAGTTCGGTCACGAAGGCGTGCGCGGCGGCGGCTCGGCGGCCCACGACTTCTCCCGCATGGATGTCTCGGACATCTTCTCGATGTTCCAGGACATCTTCGGCGGCGGTGGCGGCTTCGGCGGCGGCGGGGGCGGTCGGCGCGGCGTCGCTCGCGGCTATGACCTCGAGACCGAAGTTCACCTCACGCTCGAAGACGTCGCCAAGGGCGCCGAGCGCGATGTCGAGTTCACGCGCCTTGATGTGTGCGAGACCTGCACCGGCAGCGGCGCCAAGCCCGGCTCCAAGCCCGTCAAATGTCCGACCTGCGGCGGGCAAGGCAAGGTTCAACAGATCGGCCTGGGCGGCATGTTCCGCATGGTCACCAACTGCCCGCAGTGCCACGGCCGCGGCAACGTCGTCAAAGACGTGTGCGATTCGTGCCGCGGCAAGGGCCGCACGCCCAAGGGACGCAAACTCACGGTGCGCATCCCCGCGGGTGTGAGCGATGGTCAGGCGGTGCGTGTGCAGGGTGAGGGCGAGCCCCCGCCGCAGGAGATGTCGCCGGGCGGCGAGGGCGTGCGCGGCGATCTGCATGTCGTGATCCGCGTGAAGGAGCATTCGCTCTTCGTGCGCGACGATGACAACCTCATGCTCGAAATGCCCATCAGCTTCACGCAGGCATCGCTCGGCGCAGAGGTTGAAGTGCCGACGATTCTTGATGACAAGGGCGACGCGGGCGGACGTGCGAAACTCACGATCCCGCGCGGCACGCAGTTCGGTCAGACCTTCCGCATCGCTGGTTCGGGCCTGCCCAACCTGCGCGGCGGGCGGCGCGGCGACCTCATCGTCGTCGCGAAGATCGAAACGCCGAGGAAACTGACCAAGGAGCAGGAAAAGCTCCTGCGCGAGTTCGCCAAGACCGAGGACGAGAAGGTGCTGCCCGAGAGCACAGGGTTCTGGAAGAAGATCACCGATTTGCTCGGCTGATGACGGCGAGGCGTGACGCGCCGAAGGATGCTCCGGGAGCCGAGTCATGAAGAAGTGGTTTGGTATGAAGAACGACACGAACACGACCGGTCAGCCCGCCGATGCCGCCCTGACCACGTCGTCCGACGCCGAAGGCTCGCCGGAGTCTCTTGGTCGCATTGGAGAGGGCGCGGCGAACGCGGCCGATCAGAAGATCGCCGAGCTTGAGGCGCAACTTGCGGAGGCCAACTCGCGTGCGCTGCGCGTGATGGCCGACTTCCAGAACTACCAGCGCCGCGCGCTGCAGAACGAAGCCCAGGCCAAGGCCTTCGGCGTCGCCGGCGTCGTCGAGCGCATCGTCACGGTGCTTGACCACTTCGACATGGCACTCAATCAGGACGCGAGCAAGGCGAGCGCGGAGCAGATCATCGCCGGCGTCCGCGTCATCCGTGAGGAACTGCTCAAGGTACTTCAGCAGCACGGCGTGACGCTCGTGAATCCTGCGCCGAACGACGAGTTCACGCCCGGCTCGCACGAGGCGATCATGCAGCAGCCCGCCGAGGGCGTCGAACCGGGACGGATTGTGCAGACCTTTCAGCCCGGCTACGCGATGAACTATTCGGGCGTCGAGCGGATGATCCGCCCGGCGAAGGTTGTCGTTGCGCCCAGCGCGTGATTCGAGACCGAACACAGAGGTTGCAGAGAAAGAGGAGATTGAGAAGCGACGCCCCCTCGATCCGATCGGTCGAGGCCAGGCACGTTAATCTCCGTCGTCTCTGGTTTCCTCTGTTACCTCTGCGTTCTGGTCTCTCGCTTCGCGTCATTCTTCATCGTCGATGAAATAGTCGTCCGCGTCCTCGCTCTCAAACTGCACTTCGACCGATTCGCTGTCGCTGAGCAGTTCCTCGCCGTACTCGCCTTCCTCGGCGACGATCGCGGGCGGTGCGTCGCCCGTGCGCGACATCTGCTTGCCGCGTGAACGCACGCGATCAAGCGGCTCAGCGCCATCGGCGGCCTCGGCCATGTCGTCCTCGCGCTGACGCCGCGCTCGCACCACGATCCGCATCGGAACCTCAGGGAATGGCAGTTCCTCGCGGAAGCGATTGCTCAGGAAGCGAAGGTAGTTGGGCGTGAAGAGTTCCGGGTGATTGACGACAAGCGTGATCGTCGCGGGATACACGCCGGTCTGCGCGACGTAGTACACCTTCGCCTGCGTGCCCTTGATGTCCGTCGGGCCTTGACGCGAGATGATGTCGCGGCACAGGCGATTGAGTTTGCCCGTGGTGACGCGCTGTCCGGCCTGCTCGTGCAGGTCGAACGCCACGTCCACCATCGCGCGCACGTTCCGCCCGTTCTGGCCGGAGATGAACGCGATCGGTGCGAACGGCAGCGCACGCAGTTCCTTGCGGATGTATTCCTCAAAGCGCTCGGGAGACGCCGGACGACCGCGATCGTCGGTGCGGCCTTCGGCCAGGTCCCACTTGTTGATCGCGATGATCACCGGCTTGTGCGATTTCTGACACAGGCCCGCGAGTTGCTCATCAACCTGGCTGATCTTCTCCGTCGCGTCGATCATGAGCACGACGACATCCGCGCGATCGATCGCCATGACGGCACGATCGAACGCGTAGTGCTCGACCATGTTCTGGAACGAGCGTTTGCGCCGGAGGCCCGCCGTGTCGATCGCGATCAGCGTGCGTCCGTCCATCTCGAAGCGCACGTCCACCGCATCGCGCGTCGTGCCCGCGATCTCCGACACGATCATGCGCGGCTCACCGGCGAGCGTGTTCACCAGCGTGCTCTTGCCCGCGTTGCGCTTGCCGATGATCGCCATCTTCAGATCCGCGAGCACGCTCTGGCTCTCGTCGGGCGTGGCGGCAGGGACCGTGTCGTAGATGGTGTCGAGGAACTCGCGACGGAAGTAGTTGCTCTTGCTCGAGCACATCAGCGGCTCACCAAAGCCCAGTGCGGCGAGTTCCATCGCGTGCGCTTCCCACTTGGGGCCGTCGACCTTGGTCGCGACGACCATGACGGGCGCACGCTTGTGCGTGTCCGCGCCGGTGGCCTGGCCCTTGCCGTGGCGCTTGCCGCCCGGGCCGAGGCGTTGCTCGCGGAGCAGGCGTGCGATCTCTTCGTCCGCGGGCGTGACACCCTGCTGACAGTCGATGGCAAAGAGGATCACGTCGGCGTTGCTGACGGCCGCACCGATCTGGTTCTCAATTGAATCGGTGAGCTTCGCGAGGTCGGCACCGACTTCGTCGTAGCGTGCGCCCTCGGCGACATAGACGCCGAACCCGCCGGTATCGACGAACTCAACGGGCTTGTCAGGCCCGCGATTGTCGGGGTGCTTGAGGGCGACGATGGCCGCCACGCGATCGCGCGTGACACCGGGCGTCGGGTCGACGATGGAGACCTTCGACCCGGCGATCATGTTCATGAGGGACGACTTTCCGGCGTTCGGCCGGCCAACGATGGCAACGCGTGGAATAGGCACGGGCAATGGTAGGAGGGTACGAACCGGCACACCTTCGTCGCGTGTTGAGCCGTTCTCGCCCCATCGTTCGGCGAGTCGTCCTGACAGTCACGTTCGCGGACGCGGGCGGCGCCGCCTTGGACCGAAGAGAAACACGGGTGCTGTAAGAAACGCTGCGCTGGTCTGGGGATGATCGCGTACCAAGCCCCGCGAGCCGGTGCGCTCGCGCTGAATCTGGCGCAGTTCGCGCAGTTGTTCCCACGTGAGCACTCGAAAGCCCTGAATGAACGCACGCAAGACGTCCTTGCCACGTGGTTCGTAGTTGTTCGCGCTCGCAAGCTCCAGCACGATGCGCTGGATCTTTCCCTGTTGCTCGGGCGTCAGATTCAATCGGGCGCTGACGGCTTCAAACTCCATTTGTCGCTGCCCGAGCGTGCGATCGATGCTTGCCTGCACTTCGGCGACGCGCACGTCGCGGAGATGGGCCTTGAGAACGTCTTCGCGGGAGGCATCGGGTGTCGTGACTCGCGCATCTTCGACGAGCGCGTCCCGATATTCGCGCACGAACGCGAGCAGGCGCGTGGCGTTGTCCGGTTGCAGCCGATCCGCGATCAGGTCTTCGAGCGGCGTCGGGTCGGCGAGGCACGGGCGGGTTGCATCCAGCAGCGCGATCGCGTCATCGATCTTCTGCGTGTCGTTGTTCGCAACGCCGGTTTGCAGGTCCAGGATGATGGGAATCTTCTTTGGTCCACCAGCGTCGAGTTCCTTGGCACGGCGGAGAACCAACGCATGCGTCGCTTCCTTCTCGTCTGCTGATAGGACAAGCAGGTCGAGCGCCTCGATCGCCTCATGCCGAGCAAGCGCACGGACGCGACCGGCGTAGTCGCGTTGGATGAGCGATCGCTCTCTCGTGGACTCAAGAACGATGGGCCCAGCCAGCGCCGACGCGTCGGGCATCGATGTTGTGGGCTCGGTGCCGCAGGCGAGCGACGCCACCGCGGCGGAAAGAAGGAAGGCTCGCCAGGAAAGAGCGTTCATCGGAGTCTCCTCGCTCCAGATTGCTGATGCGCGTCCGCCGACACCGAGTTGAACGGATTTTGCTCATTTGTATTTCACAAATCCGAACAACCGGCGGCGGGCAGACTCGGGCCTATCGATCTTGTCGCGTGAGGCGTCGCATACCCTGACGGACTCCGATGGACGATCACGTTACGAGGCATAGGTTCCCAGTCATCGTCGGGCCGACCGCGGGCGGCAAGACCGCTCTGGCGGTCGAGGTCGCGCTGCGGCTGGGCGTTGATGCCGCGGGCGAACTGCGCGGCGAGGTCGTCACCGCGGACTCGATTCAGATCTATCGCGGACTAGATATTGGCTCGGCCAAGCCGACGCCCGACGAACGCCGCGGCGTGCGGCATCATCTCATCGACATCGTCGAGCCTACGGACGAGTTCACCGTGCATGACTGGCTGCGTGCCGCCGAGGCGTGCATCGCCGACATCCGTGCACGCGGCCATGTGCCGATCGTGGTGGGGGGCACGCACCTTTATGTGAAGGGCTTCATCGACGGCATGTTCGAAGGCCCCGGCGCAGACGAGGCGTTGCGCGTGCAACTGCGTGCGCGCGGACTGACGGCATTGCGGGAGGAGTTGTCGCGCGTTGATCCCGCCGCGGCCGCCAAGATCCACCCCAACGATGAACGTCGAACGATCCGCGCGCTGGAGGTGTTTCTGCTGACCGGCAAGCCGATCAGCGAACATCAACGTCAGTGGGATCAGCCGACGGATGGGCCGCGTCAAGAAGCGGCGAGCGACGGCGGCGACGTGCGAGTCGCCGGTCGCCGGCGCGACTGCGTGCTTGTCGGGCTTGACTGGCCGACCGAGGCGATCAACCGCCGCATCAATGCGCGCGTGCGTCAGATGATCGATGCTGGGTTGGTTGAGGAGTGCCGCACGCTCCACGCTGGCGGCAGACTTGGAATCCAGGCTCGCGAGGCGCTGGGGTACAAGCAGTTGATCGAGCATCTGGAGCGACGCTGCTCGCTGGACGACGCGATCGAGGAAATCAAGATCCAGACGCGGCGGTTCGCCAAGAACCAGCGCACCTGGCTCAAGCGGCTTCGCCTGACGCCTGGAAGCGTTTGGATCAACGCGGAGGAGACGCCGAGCGAGCAATGGCCCGACATCGTCCTTGGTGCCATGAAGGCGGTCGCTGGGCAGTAGGCCGCGGGTTCTTCCCCGCTCGATCCCGCACCAAGCGGCTTCGGCACGCTCAGAACCGGGTTTTCTCGGGCCTGGTGCCGCTCTCTGAAAGTTTTGTGGAGCCAATTCGGCATCTTCGCGTATCTTGACTCGTGCCCCCATGGGTTGAGTCCAACCCCGGGGCGGGCTGATCCACGATTCTGATCACCTGTGCTCGCTGCTGGGTTGCCTCGCGTCCTCGTTCATCCGCGGCACATTCTTCTGCCGCTCCTTTCTTGTCCCGGTCACGGAGGTGGTTCATGTCGATTCGTGCGATCAAGTCGGCGGCTCAGGTGCTCGGCGCGGCGGCGGTCCTCGCGAGTGGTTCGTTCGCCGATGCCGCAGACATCCTGCTTCAGAACGACCGGCTCATCGCCGGCGGCACGGTGCGTCCGCAGTTCGGCTTCGTCAACAACGAGATCGGTGCCGCGACGTACACGATTCCGTACGAACTGTTTCCGATCCGCGTGAAGCAGATCCAGATCTTCTGGCAGTCGCAGTTTGGCTTCGACCTGCCGTCGGTGCAGGAAGGCGTCTACGTCTGGAGCGGCGGGATGACCGGCAGCGCGACGAACAACATGATCATGCTCTATGAGTCCGACCCGGTGCAGATGACCGACGGCGGCATGAACATCATCGACATCAGCAACGACAAGCTCGACATCTATCCCGTCGGCACCGGCCCGCAGAAGATCACGTTTGGTCTCAAGTTCGCCGACGCGCCGGGCGGGAACCCGCTGCGTGCCACGCTCGTCACCGACAACAACGGCTGCGGCTGCACCGGCCCCTTCGCCACGCAGGTCTGCGGCCAGCGCATCAACCCGCTCAACAGTTCGATCGGATGGCGCGACGGCTGCTCCTTCGGCCTTTCGGGCAACTTCGTGATCCGCGCGGTCATCACGTCGCTCGCGACCTGCCCGGCCGACTTCAACAAAGACGGCTTCCTGACGTTCGAAGACTTCGACGCCTTCGTCTCGGCGTTCGAGTCGGGCTCGGCGACCAGCGACTTCAACAAGGACGGCTTCCTGACCTTCGAGGACTTCGACGCGTACGTCGCGGCGTTTGAGGCGGGCTGCAACGCGTGATGATTCACGAATTGTCGGCGTGCCTCGCGCCGTGCGAACGATCGCAGTCGAAATGACAAGGCCGCCCAACGCGGGGCGGCCTTGTTCATTCTCATGCCTCACTGTCGAACGGATTGGCCGCGATTCAGTGGCCGTGCTCGGCCGCTCCATGCTGCGTGCCGACGTCGGTTGCCTCATGCGGAACGGGGGTCGCAGCGGAGGCGTCCGCGTGCTTGGGCGCGGGTGTGCCGCCGGTCTGCTCGCGGGCGTCCTGCGCGTTGAAGGCCGAGATCAGTTCCTTCTGCCACGGGTGCTCGCCCATCCATTCGACCTTCCCGGTCGCGATGTCGCAGACCGCGCCGACGATCTTCAGCTTGCCACCCTCGACGAGCGAGCGGACTTCGTGGCTGTTCTTCAACAGGTCAAACGCCGTCTGCCAGACGTTTTCCTTGATCGCGGCGGGGACGAGGTTCGCGCCCTCGACGCCCGGATTGTTCTTGGAAGCACGCTCGACGGCAGGCTCGATCTGATCGACGATCTTGGCGATCGCGCCGCCCACCTCGGCGTGGGTGGCAGCGGCGTTCACCGCGCCGCACTTGGTGTGGCCCATGATGACGAGCAGCGGCGTCTTGAGGTGTTCGATGCCGTATTCGATGGTGCCGGTTTCGCTGACGCCCGCGATGTTGCCCGCGACGCGCACGACGAAGACGTCGCCGACGCCGCGATCAAAGATGCGTTCCACCGGCAGACGCGAATCGGCACACGTGAGAACTGTGACGAACGGATGCTGGCCGCCTTCGGCCACAGCCTTGCGGCGTTCAACGCTCACGTTGGGCGTGTTGGCCGAGGCCGCGACCCAGCGCGTGTTGCCTTCGGTGAGCAGTTTCAGCGCCTGATCCGCGGTGAGACCCTCGGTGTTCTCGATGGCGATGGAATCGCCGCTGGCCTTGAACGTCGAGCGCGTGGTGACGCTGCCTTCGCCGGTCTTTGCGCCGGTGTTCTCGCCGGCCGCGCCGTGGTCGTCAGACGCGTCAGCGCCTGACTCGTTGGCCTTGGCGGGCTTCTCGGTGGTTTTGTCGACCGGCTTTTCACCGGCTTTGGTGGTGGGCTTGGCGGTCTTGCCCGCGGTCGATGCCGGCGGCGTGGTCGTGGTGGGCTTGCTCGCCGGTTTCGCGGCGGGCGCCGTTGAAGGGGCGTGGGCGGGGGCCGGCGCGTGCGCTGTGCCGTGGTCGTCGCCAAGGGCGATGCTCGCCAGCGCGGCGAGACCCGCGAACGCGATCAGTCGGGCGGCATGGGTCAGGCTCTGGGCTGAACGCGTGGCGGTGTTCTGGCGATGCATCACGGGTCTCCTGAATAAATGGTGAACGCTGGAGCATCGGTCCGCGTCGACGCCGGATGCACGAATCCGTTGGTTCAGGGCCGGACGGCTATTGTGATCCCTGCGAGTTGTTCCATCTGGACGATCTGTGACGGGACGAACCCTGGTCATGGGGGCGGCGTTTGATTGGTGCTATTCTGTGTCGCCCTCCATGGCCGCGGGCGAGGCAAGCGACGCGCGGGCGAGTTCCGGCGTCCTGCTGCCGCACAGGGGAAACATGAAGAAGGCTTTTCTTTTGACAGGATTTCTGATGGCACCCATCGCGATCGTCGCTGGTCTGATCCTGCTCGTTGTCAATCCGTCGCGTGAGATCGTCATGCGTGAGCCGGGCGTCGGCGCGGGCGCTGGCGCGACCGGCGGTGCGAATGCGATCGGCGAGATGCTCGCGGGCCACAAGGCCAATCGCAGCGTGAGCGCGAACACCGCGCTGGAAGCCGAACACGCCGAGCACGCCGAACACGCCGAGCACGCCGAAGCCGCGAAGGAGCATGCCGCGGCTGACGACGCGCCCAACATGGTCCAGCCCGAGACGCTCAAGCAGGGCTTTATCCTCATCGTCGAGGACAAGGCCAAGAAGGCGACGCTCGGCTCGCCGATCTACCTCGCGGGCACGATCAACAACTGGAATCCCGGCGATCGCGCATATCGACTCGAGCCGCAGTCGGATATGAAGTGGCGACTTGAGCTCAACCTCGCCGATCGCGGCCTCAGCGGGCCGATGGAGTTCAAGTTCGCCCGCGGCTCGTGGAAGCTCGAAGAACTCGACGAGAAGAAGGGCAAAGTTCCCAATCGCTCGCTGCCCAAGGTTGACATCTCGAAACTCGCCCCCGGCGAACGCCCGCAGATCACCCTCGTCGTGCATCACTGGGGTGACGAGATTCAGGGCAACGAGGAAGTTTCGCCCTTCAACGAGCGCTATCGCACCATCAAGCCCGTCTCTGGCACCATCAAGCGACTCGAACTTGTCGGCGGCGGCGGCCCGGCGATCGGCATGATGCGCGATGCGTTTGTCTGGTTGCCGGAGGGATACGACGACGACCCTCGCAGCGGCAAGTCCTACCCCGTGCTCTACATGCACGACGGCCAGAACCTCTTTGCCGACGGGTTCGGCTCGCCGCGTGGCTGGAATCTCGACAAGATCGCCGGCGAACTCATCAAGGAGCAGCTTTGCGAGCCGTTCATCGTTGTTGGCCTGCCGAACGCCGGTGCCGCACGCATGAGCGAGTATCTGCCAGTGGATGCGTTGCCCAACGTCGCGCCCGGCGGCGCGGAGTACTTGCAGTTCCTGGTGCAGCAGGTCAAGCCTCGCGTGGACCGCGCGTTCAATGTCCGCACCGATGTGAAGAGCACGATGATTGGCGGCTCATCGCTCGGCGCGGCGATCGCCGTGTACGCCGCGACGCAGTATCCGGAGGTCTTCGGCGGCGTGCTCGCGGAGAGCCTGCCTTTGGCGACCGGCAAGGCCAACGCGTGGGACAACTACTTTGATGGCCCGGTCCGCGGCTGGCCCGAGCGCTGGTATCTGGGCATGGGCGGCAAGGAACTGGGCAACGACCCCGCCAACGCCGCGCGCAACAAGCAGTACGTTGATCTCGTCAACAAGCTCCAGGGCACGCTCAACTCCAAGCCCGTGACCGAGGGCGGGCGTCGCATCGTTCATCTGGAGATCGACGACGACGCAAACCACAACGAAGAGGCGTGGTCCAAGCGTCTGCGCACGAGCCTCCAGGTCATGTTCCCGGGGCCCAAGTCCAAGTTCCCGAAGTAAACGCCGAGGGCCGCGCGAGCGTGTTCACCACGCCCGATGCGTCACGCCTCATGCATCACGCGTAGACATCGACGCCGCCGTCGGAGCAGCCGCTGCATGATTCATTCAATGCGGCGATCTGCTGCTCCACGCCTTGTCCGGCCGCCTGAATGAGCTTCACGGCAGCGTCGCCCTGCTGCGCTTGCGTGTCGAGGATCTTTGCCGCCACGACGTACTGCACCCGCGACATGTTCGCGGCGCTGTTCAGGCTGAGCACGGAGTTCAGATCCATGCCGAGACTATCGGCGAGGGCAAGCCCCGCCTTCAGTCCGGTGAGGTCCGAGAATCGGGCCTTCCGGTGGCTGTGCTTAACGCGGCTTGGGGCTCGCCCAGCCGCGGATCTGAGCCCGGATCGCGGGCCGCAGGAACCAGATCAGCACGAACGTGGGCCAGAGCAGGCCGAAGAACGCGCCAAAGAGCGCAGGGAAAATCGCAAAGATGCCCATGGCTCTGGGGGGCACTGGCGTGCCGCCGCCCGTCGCACCGGCTTGTGCTGTCGCGCTCTGCATCACGGTCTGAAACGCCAGCGCGGCGAACACGCTGCTCACGAGCACGATCACAACCTTCAGCGAGGCCCAGATGATCCAGCACTGACCAGACCAACTGCGGCGTGTCAGCAGCGCGATCGCGCCGACAAACAGCATGATGCCGATGACGCCACTCGCGAGGTAGTCCGCGCCGGTCACCATCATGTAGTCGCGCATGTCGAGGTTTGTCCCTGACGCAGCGTTGGATGATTGAATTGCATCAGAGGCGAAAAGCATCACAAAGCCCGCCAGCGAGGTGAGGCCCGCGTAGATCGAGTACAGAATCCCCAGGATTCCCAGAACGATCGTCCACGTCTTCTTCTCCGCGGGCTTGATGCGGGAGTAGTCTGGCGTCGTGGGCGGCGCGAGCAGCGCATCAGCCCCCGCCCGAGGCGCGGACAGATGTGTTTCGTCCGGCGATGGAGCGTGTGGTGTGGCGTTCGAGTCCATCATGTCCTCCCGTGCAACGAACCTGCCCATGGTCATGCGTCCCGCCGTGCGGATGATGGCAACAGGATACAAGGAATGCGGCGACGCGCACCCGTTATTAAGATCGCATTGGCCGCGATCGCAAAAGCCGATCGAGTGCAGGCTCGCGAAAGAAGAAGGAAGCGAACCCGGCACCCACGGACGATCACCCGATCATCGCGACGGGGCTTCCTCGATGCGCTTGGCGGTGAGCCATCCGAGGCCGTCCTTGATTCTCACCTGCGACGCCGGCGAAGCGTTGTCAAACACGATCTCGACGCTCGGCACTCCCGCGGGGAAGAACGTCCGGTCCTTCGTGAGATAAAGCCGATTTGGCGTGCCGCCGTCAGCGAGGAGCTCCAGACGTTGCTTGGCATCGAGGCGAACCTCAAAGGTGCACGGCACGTCATCGACGCGATAGCGACCGATGCACGCCCGAACGTCGGCTTCGGCGGGTGCCCGAGCGACAAGATTCGGACTTTGGTTCGCGCCGCCCTGTTCCGTCAGCCACGCCAACGTTGCTTCGGCAGCCTTGCCGCCTGCTTGCGCGTGCGCGAGCAGTGTGATTCCATGCGGACCCAGCGCACGCTTGATCCGCGGGTCTGCCGTGACCATCGCCTTCACGACATCTGTCCAGCCCAGCATGGCCGCGGCGAAGATTTCAACACGAGCGCCGCGGGCGATGAGGAGTTCGGCGATCGCGCGTCGACCGGTGTGAGATGCGGCGCCAAGCCCTGTTTCAAAATCGCCAAAGCCCCAATCCCAGCAGGCGTGAATCAGCCCGGGGCGTTCGTCGAGCATGCGTCGCACCGCGTCAATATCGCGATGGCAGACCCCGACGAAATCGCGCACGATTGTCTCAGGCATTCGCGGGAATGACGTGGCCGACTTCTCGGGATCAGGCTCGGCGGCGGCAGTGCGGAGAAACATCGCGGCAACGCCCGCCGCACCCGCGGCGACGGCCGCACGACGAGGAATCTCGACCGATCGTGTCAGGTTTTGCATCCACGATTGGACGGCTGAACGTGCCGTCGGTTTCGTCGTTCCCCGCACAACGCGGCTGATTCGTTGCACGCCGTGGCAGCGCGTACCGCGCGATCAATCGCCGCGTCCGCTCTGCCCCAAGCCACAGTCTCGACGTCGCCTTCGAGCCCTCCCGAGCGGGCATCGCTCGCGATCAGTTCTTCTGCGTGCCGTTTTCTGGTTCGTTGCTCGAACCAACCATGGCCACGTCCGGGTCGACGGGCAGTTCATCGAGTTCATCGATCGGCGCGACGTGCGCCTTCTTGGCCGCGAAGTGCTGCGTGAGCAGCATGAGAGCTGCGCCGCAGATGGCGACCACGCCGGTGATCCACTGCGTCGTCGTGAGGTGCTCGTGGAAGAGGAACACCGACGCGATGGACACCGTGATGGGTTGGAGTTGAACGACTCCCGCCGAGACGGCAAGCCCGAGGCGTGAGATGCTGAAGAAGTAGAACGTGTGGCCCAGGCCGATCCCGATGATCGATGACAGCGTGAGGAACCACAGATTGGCTTGTGACAGTTCCCACACTGCTCCGCCGTGACCTTTGCCCAGAATCAGCATCAGCGCAACCAGCGCGAGCGACGTGTACTGACTGACCGCGGCGAAAGCGACCATCGGGTTCATGCCGTGCATTTGCTTGCGCACGGCGAGCGCATACCCGGCGTACCCCAGACCAGACGCCACCGCGAGTGCGACGCCCCATCCCGTGCCGCCGCCGAGTCCCTTGGGGCTAAGCAGGATCGTCGAGAACGTTCCCGCGAGCACCATCACCAGGCCCGTGATGAACATCGGACGACGGATCACCGCACGCTCGGCTGGGAACATCAGCGCCGCCGCGATCGCTACGAAGACGATCTGAAAGCGCAGGCTGAATGTCATCAGGCCCGGATCGATGTAGTACGGCGCGACACCAAAGCCGACCTGAGCCGCCGCGTTGAAGATCGCCGGCACCAGCGCAGCCCTCCAGAGCCCCTTCGGCGTCGTGCGGCGATGACACGCCCACAGCAGCACCGGCGCCCACATCGCGCTGGAGATGGCATAGCGCCAGCCGTTCGCGGTCCATGGATCAATCAGTGTCGAGAAATACTTCAGAAACAGCGGGATGCTCGTCCACCCGGCCAGCGTGAGCAGAATCGTCGTGATTCCCATCGCTGTGCCTTTGGGTTGCGTTGTGCTCACGAGCGTCTCCCGGCGTGTCGCAGCAGAATCGCCGCACCCGCCACATCCAGCACAAGCCCCGCGAGCACGAAGCCCAGCCCCGGCCACAGCACTGGGCCTTGTGTCTTGGGCGTCTCAGCCGTGTCGGCTGCCTTCGCAGTCCCGCCGTCGGTGGCTCCGGCAGTGGGGGCCGACAGGACTGTCGTCTCTGCGGCCGTCGTCTCTGCGGATGGCGTCTTTGCCGTCGGGTTTGCCGGCTCCATCAACATCCAGAAGCCGCCCAGCATGCCCGACATGCCCAATGCGCCCAAAAGCAACGCAAGAGCCAACGCTTTCCCGGCCCCGGGCTGCGGCGTCCCTCGCTCCGTGCTTCGGCTGTTCCGCGGACCTGTTTGCGCTGGGGGCTGCGACATCGTTCCGCGAGTGTACGCCGCGGCATCCGCTGCGTTCGCGCCGACGCCGATACCATCGCCCGCAGCTCTTCGACGGACGCCGCCGACCTATGCACGACCACAACGCCCAAGGCAATGACTTCTTCAAGTGCGACTTCTGCCGCCGCTCGTGGGCCGATTCACTGCCCATGGTCGAAGGACACCAGGGCAGCCTGATCTGCGCCGAGTGCCTCACCGCGGCATTCACACGTGTCGTCGTCGAGAACGCGGGCGAGCCACTCGTGCCGCCCGCCGTGTGCGCCCTGTGCCTCGAACAGCGTGCGGACCCGCACTGGCGCGGCCCGCTCGCCGACGCCTTTGCGTGCAAGCGCTGCATCAAGCAAAGCGCGGCCATCCTCGAGCGCGATCCCGATGTCGCGTGGAAGCGCCCCGCCGCACCCAAGCCGGCGTGATCAAGAGCACGCGACCAAAAACACATCGACCCCGATTGCTCGGGGTCTTTTTCAGTCATGAGTCACACGTGCATCCGGCCGAAGTCGATCGCGGCACGGGCCGGGGTTTTCAAACTGGGGCACTAGGATTTGAACCTAGACAAACTGATCCAGAGTCAGTTGTGCTACCGTTACACCATGCCCCAAACAAAGGCCACTCGTGCGATGGCTCGCCCGAAGGTCTCGGATAGTACGCCACGTCCCGGGTCCGGGTCGAGGGCTACGGCGTGCCACTTGCGACCCCGCCGCCCGTCGGTCAGAATCGACGCATGAACCCACGGACTTTGGTCGCTTGTCTCGCACTGACCCCGTTCTTGACGAGTGCCTTTCCGGGCCAGTTTGCCAGCGCCCAGCCGCTTCAGGCTCCTGAGCCGCCGGCAATGCCCACGCCCGCGCCGTTGCCGCCACCGCCGCCACCGCCGCCACCTGAGGCTCGGCCGGAACGTTCCACGATGAGCTTCGTCAGAGTTGAGGATTGGTCCGAGGGCCTCCGCGTCCTCATGGACGGCTATCTGCACACGATCTATGCCGCCGATCCATTCCGCGCCTCGATGATGGGCGCGGCCGGGTACGACGACGCAGTGCCCGACGCGTCGGCGGAAGGGATCGCGAAGCGAGTGGACTTCAAACGCGCGATGCTTATCAGTCTTGAGCGGATGCCATCTGACAGGCTCACCGAAGATGAGAAGATCGATCGCGATCTGCTGCATCGCATGGTCGCGGATGATCTCGCCGCGGCGGACCTGCACCTGGAGCAGTATGTCATCAGTGCGCTCAACGGCCCGCACATCGACTTGCCGCAGGTCGTGGATCAGATGCCGATCGAGAGCGACGCGCAGTTGGCGTCGTGGGCGACGCGCCTGAAGAAGCTGCCAAAGTACATCGACGACTGTGTGCTGCTGATGCGCGAGGGGATGAACGCGGGGCGTGTCCCGCCGCGGGTGATTCTCGCCAAGAGCGAGGAGATCGCCCGCCGCCAGTGCTCGCCCGAACTTGTCGCGAATCCGCGACTGTCGGCGTTCTACCGCCCGTTTGTCGCGCATGCCAAGCACGCTGTCGCGGACGATGCGCGGGCCGCCGTGCGCGACGGCGTCATCCCAGCGTTCGCGCGGTTCGCTGACTTTCTTCGCGATGAGTACATCCCCGCATGCCGCGAGAGCATCGGCGCATCCGCGGCCCGCGATGGTGACGCGCTCTACGCCTTCCGCGTGCGTGCGAGTACGACGACGAACATGACGCCCGAAGAGGTGCATCAACTCGGGCTCAAGGAAGTCGCTCGGATCCGCGCAGAGATGTTCGAAGTGATCGCACGGACGGACTTTGCCAAGAAAGACACGCTCAAGGGCGATGAACTCTTCGCCGCGTTCGTGAATGACCTGCGCGACAACCCGCGCTTCTACTACACCGACAAGGAAGACCTTCTCCGCGGCTATCGCGACATCGCCAAACGCATCGACGCCGCGTTGCCCACGCTGTTTGGGAAGTTGCCCCGCAACTCCTACGGCGTGCGCGAGATGCCCACATTCATGGCCCCGACCGCGCCCACCGCCTATTACAACTACGGGTCACTCAAGGGCGGTATCGCGGGCAGTTTCGTCGCCAATACCTACGCCCTCGATCAGCGGCCCAAGTGGGGCATGATCGCGCTCACCATGCATGAAGCCGTGCCCGGGCACCACTTGCAGTTTGCGCTGCAGGATGAACTGGAGCATGTGCATCCGCTGCGTCGCCTCGGCGGATTTGAGGCGTTCGTCGAAGGCTGGGCGCTTTATGCCGAGCGGCTGGGGCTGGAAGTGACCACCGAAGGCGAACGCGGCCACGGGCTGTACACCGACCCCTACGACGACTTCGGACGCCTGACGTTTGAGATGTGGCGTGCCTGCCGCCTTGTCGTCGACACAGGAATCCACGCCAAGGGCTGGACGCGCCAGCAGGCGATTGACTTCATGCTGAGCAACTCGGCGCTGACCCGCCACAACGTCATCGCCGAGGTCGATCGCTACATCGGTTGGCCGGGGCAGGCGTGCGCCTACAAGATCGGCGAACTGAAGATCCGCGAGTTGCGGGCTCGCGCCGAGCAGCGTCTCGGCGCGGCGTTCGACCTGCGCGCATTCCACGACGAAGTTTTGGGCGCAGGCGCGCTTCCGCTCGATGTGCTTGAGGCCCGAATCGACCGTTGGATCGATCGCGAGATGAAGCGTCCGGCGAACAACGCGGCTGACGCACGGCCCGCATCGGGCGCGAACTGATCGGTGCAAATACTGACGCGTCCGGCTGGCCCATCACAGGCTCAGGCGCAGTTCCTGATCGATGCTGGGCATCCAGTAGCGGACCTTTGCGAGATCAAATGCCGCGGGCAGCGCGGGGAGTCCCGTCGATTCAAGCAGACGTTCGAACATGACCTCGACGACGCGTGACGGAGCGAGCCGTCCGCCGCACCAGTGCTCGTGGTCCACCCATGCGAGGCGCACCTCGTGCTCTGTGTGGCGTCCGTCGTCGTGTTCGACGCTCACGCGATAGGACCAGCCGCGGCTGACTTCGCGCTCAGAATGGACCGCCACCTTCGACACGCAGGAACTCCGGGCTCGCATTGCGTCAGTTGGCACTATGCGCCGACGCCGCGATGCGATAGCATTCGACGAGATCAGCATACCGCTTGAGCCCCGGTTGGAGGGCGGCGTCGGCCCGCGACTCGGCCACCGGCCAGAATCTCGAACGATTTCTGCACATTTGCACGCGTTCGGCCCGGCGTTCGTTGCCCCGCCGCACGTTTGCCGGTGTGTGAGGGCGTCCGCCGCTCATCTTTGAAGATTGCGTCAACTTTGAGTCCAGTCGTCTCGCCGCCCGCCCCGCACGTCTTATTCGTTCGCTTCATCCGCCCCTCACGCCCAGCAGAGGATCACCTCAACGCATGATGTTCCTGATCGAGACATTCCGCCTGGGCCTGACCAACCTGCGACTGCACCTGTTGCGCTCGGTGCTCACGGCGCTGGGCATCATTTTGGGCGTCGCGGCCGTGATCACGATGGTGTCCATCGGCGAGGGCAGCAAGCAGCAGGCGCTGCTGCAGATCGAGGCGCTGGGTGCAAAGAACATCATCCTGCGCTCCCAGAAGCCGCCCACCGAGACCGCACAAAAGAGCGGCCAGAGCAACAACTCATGGATCAGCCGCTTCGGCATCACGCGCGAAGATCTCAAGGTCATCACGGCCAACTTCCCCGACGCCGAGGCGATCGTGCCGCTCAAGGCCGTCGGCTCCAAGGTGCTGCGCGAGAACCTCGCCAAGTCCTCGCAGGCGTTCGGCACGACGCCCGACCTGATCCGCGTCGCGAATCTGCGTGTCGCGCGCGGGCGATACCTCACGCAGCGTGACCTCGACGATCAGGCCGCCGTCTGTGTCGTCGGCCATGAGATCGCTCGCCAGATGTTCCCGCTCGATGATCCGCTCGGCCAGACGCTGCGCGTCGACCAGGGCACATTCGAAGTGATCGGCGTGCTCGAGCCTGTGGGCCTCGCGGGCGGCGCGGGTGCGGCACTTGTTGGCCGTGACCTCAACCTCGACGTTCACATGCCCATCACGACCGCCAAGGCGATCTTCAACGATCTGCAGGTGCGTTTCGAAAGCGGCAGCAGTCAGGCCAGCCAGGTCGAGATCTCCGAGATATATCTCGCGTCGCCCAATCGTGATCGCGTGCTCAACGACGCCGCACGACTGTCGCGGTTGATCGAGGCCCGCCACGAGAGCAAGGCCGATGTGTCGATGAACGTGCCTTATGAGCTCCTTGAGAGCGCGAAGAAGAGTGCGCTGACCGGCAAGGTCGTTTCGGGCGCTGTCGCTGGAATCTCTCTGCTGGTTGGCGGCATCGGCATCATGAACATCATGCTCGCCACCGTGACCGAGCGCACGCGCGAGATCGGCATCCGCCGCGCCGTCGGTGCGACGCGTCGACACATCCGCTGGCAGTTCATCGTCGAGACCAGTGTGTTGAGCATGACCGGCGGCCTGATCGGCGTGGCGATGGGCCCGCTTATTTCACTCTTCCTTGAATGGGCCGTACCGCGATTGCCGCAGCTTCCGCTGGTGGGCGAGATGTTCCCGCAGAACGCGACGCTCCCGACTGCGGTGACGCTGTGGTCGATCGTCGTCGCGTTCGGCGTCGCCACGCTGATCGGGCTGGTCTTTGGGATCTACCCGGCGAGCAAGGCCGCCAAACAAGACCCCATCGTGGCGCTGCGCCACGACTGATTTCGCGTCGGTTTCGGAATGGCGCTAGGGTCCAGTCGCCGAGACGGCCGCACGATCCAAGTCGGTGCTGCGACGGTCATCTGCGTCTGGGAGCTCGGCGCAATCAGCATCGAAGTCCCAGAGCGGACTTCGATGGCACGCGCGCGTTTGAGGACTCACTTCGTCGCGGGCGACTCAGCACGCTTGTCGGTGGGCTTGTCGGCCGCGGGCACGCCGCCGATGATCTTGAGCGTGGTGGACGCGCCCTTGCCATCGCCATCGAGTTGGCGGTGGATGTACTCGGGGGCGGTGATCACGAGCGTGCCGCGCCACAGCGTGAGCGACGCGCCGTTGCCGCCGTTGTCACGCCACTGTTCGGGCTCGACGGTCTCGGTGATGATCTTGACAAGATCCTGCGCCCGTTCGTCGAGGCTCTTGCCGGTGTCATTGGCACCCGTGCCGCCGGTGTTGCCGCCCTGGAACGGCGACTGGCCGCTGCCGCTGTTTCCGCCGCTGGTCTGGGTGATATCGAGCGTTGGCGCGTTGTTGAAGTCGCGGATCTCGATGAGCAGATCGCGCACGTCGTATGTCTCGGTGCGCTTGAAGGCGTTGAGGCGTTCCTTGGGACCGATCTGGATCTGGGCCTCTTCGGTGAGTTGCCACGCGTTTGCGCCGGCGGTGCCGCCCGCGTCGGTGGCGGCCTTGTCGAGGATGCGTTCCAGCAGCGTGATCGCGGGCAGATTGTCGGCCTTCAGTGTGATCGGCGTGTCCTTGTTCAGGCCGGTGGGGTTCTTGTCGTCCACCCATACGACGTCGAGCGTCAGCCCGGTCGCCGCGGTGTAGAACGCCAGCGCATCGGCGAGCGTGTTCTCCTTCAGATCAACGCTCACACTCTTCCACATCCGCGTGTAGAGATCGCGCTTGACGCGGGCCGCGTCTTTCGCGGTGCTCGCAGTCGCGCTCGCGGCAGGCTTGGGCGGTTGGGCCGTGGCCTCGCGATGCCACGTGCTGACGCCGATCGCGGTGCTCACGCCCGCGATGATCGCGACGTATGCGCCGCGCTGACGCGCAGTCTCGTTCCCTTCGCCACAACAGCCCGAACACAGTGACAGTCGCCACTTGAACATGGATCACCTCAGGTGCGGTCAGGTTCGTCCCGCGCTTGCATCGGTCTTCTCGGGATCGTCCCGACGGATTGTCGTCCGTTGGCGGCGTCCACACAAGCCTGATCCTTCGCCATCCGGACCTTGTTTGGTCCATTCCCTTTGACGCGGCACATGCCCCATGGGTTCCCGCACCGCGTCCCCGCCGCGCAAAACGATTGAAAATCGAACCGCGCGGGCGGCGAGGTTGAAAACTCGCGGCGGCCTTCCAGCGCAGCCTTCGGACTTGGGTGTCGTCTGAAAAACGCCGATGGAGCGATTCCCCGCGCCTGGGCGTGCCCGATTCGGGTGATGTCCTGGTCTTCCGGCCCGCCAGTTGCGGGGGCTTGGCACCGACGGCTGGATGCCGTCGGAAACGCCCGCTCGACCGGGTGTTGCCCATCGTGGCTGGTTTTGCAGAAAGGACTCGAGAATGAGCACGTCCGCCCAGAACTTCTTCCCCGGTTTCGTCAATCAGTTCGGTTGGCAGTTCGGCTGGCCTGTGGCACCGACCAACTTCTTCTCCGGTTCCACGCCGAGCGTGTTCCCGCAGTTCTTCGGCGCGTCGTGGGGTCAGCCCTTCGGCGGTTTCGGCGGCCAGCCCTTCAATCAGTTCTTTAGCCCGTTTGCGACGCCGTTCTTTAGCCAGCCGTTCAATCAGTTCGGCGGCCAGAACTACGGCCAAAACTGGGGCCAGAACTGGAGCCAGTATCCCACGTCGTACCAGGGTCAGTACGCTCCCCAGAACTATGGCCAGAACTATGGCCAGACCTACGCCCAGAACTACGGCCAGACCGGTGGCAACTATGGTGTTCCCTTCTTCGCGGCGAACAACAACGGCCACGTGAGTGACGCCGTGGGCAACTTCTTCGGCCCCACCGGCGGCGTGCCCACCGCCAATGGCCAGTACACGAACGGCCAGTACACCAACGGCCAGTACACCAATGGCCAGTACACCAATGGCCAGTACACGAACCAGTACGGCACGCCGGTGAACTACGCCGGGTTCAACACGCCGTTCGTCGGCCAGAACGGCTTCGGCGGCTTTGGCTGGACCGGCGGCAACACCTGCCCGGGCAACGCCTTCACCAACACGTTCAACCCGGCGGCGTTCTTCGGCGGCTTCAACACGCCGTTTGGCACGCCGTTCGGCACGCAGCCCTTCGCTGTGCCGTTCAACAACTTCAACGGCTTCAACTCCGGTTTCAGCTGGGGCACGCAGCCCTTCAACGCCTACGGCATCGCCGCTCCGTACTTCGGCGCGTTTACCGGCACCACGCCCTTTGGCTTCACCAATCCGTACGCCTTCGTTCCCACCTGGAACACCATTGGCCAGCCCTACGGCCAGTTCTTTGGCGGCGCTCTGCCCTACGGCCAGTTTCCCATTGGCCAGATTCCCTTCGTCGGAACTCCGGTCCCTGCGGGCACGCAGGGCGTCGCGGGGATTCCGGGGATTCCGGGGGTGAACGCGGTTCCGGGGGTGAACGGCGTGCAGGGTGGCCCGACGATCAATGGTCAGACCATCGATCAGACCAAGGCCCGCAACATCGGCATCACCCGCGAAGTCGCCTGAGCGACAACCGGCCTGACAACGCAACCTGAAACCGAGCGCCCGCGGGGAACCGCGGGCGTTTGCTTGCGCATGAGAGTGGCGAGGACGACAGGCCGTGGCCGTGGGGCGGAATGACTGCTTGCGTCGGTCAGCGCATCGAGGGGCTGGTGTGTCTGTCGTGGGGTGGTCTGGGCTTATGATGGCTCCCGATGGACCGCGCCGGTGACATGAATCGCCGGCGACCGAAAGGAAATGGAATGAACGCGTCGACCGTCTTCCGTGCGTCGCTGATCTCGATTCTTGGTGTCGCTGTCGTGGGCAGCACCATCGCCCTTGTCCGCCGCGGCGATGAGTACGCGTTCTTTGATCCGCTCGTTGACGTCAAGACGCTTATCTCCAAGCGCTACGTCGAGAATCTGCCCGCGGAAAAGGTCGAGTCACTGCAGGCCGCCGCCATCTCCGGCATGGTGGATGCGCTCGGGGATCCTTACACGATTTACGTGCCCGCGAAGGAGACGCGTGAGTTCAACAAGGATCTGCTCGGCGAGTACGTCGGCATCGGCGCGTCGGTGATGGTCCGCGACGGCGTGCTCACGATCGAGTCGCCGCTGGAGGACTCGCCCGCCTATCGCGCCGGGCTGATGCCCGAAGATCGCGTGCTCGAGATCGACGGCAAGTCGACGCAGGGCAAGAGCGTGGACGAGTGCATCTCGCTGCTCGTGGGCGAGCCCAAGACGACGGTGAAGCTGCTGATCGATCGCAAGGGCGAGAAGCTGACGGTCGAACTGGTGCGCGAGAAGATCAAGACGCGCAGCGTCAAGGGATTCCATCGCGACGACGCGGACGCCACGACGTGGCAGTACATGATCGATCCGGCACGGAGCATCGCGTACATCCGTCTCAGCCAGTTCACGCCGCAGTGCGCTGCGGAGATCGCGGCTGCGCTCAAGTCGGTGAACGCTGAGTCGGGCGGCGTGAAGGGCCTCATTCTCGACCTGCGATTCAATCCCGGCGGCCTGCTCGATGAAGCGTGCGAGATCGCGGACATGTTCCTCAAGGAGGGCGTGATTGTCTCCACCAAGGGACGGGCCCACAAGGAAGTGATCACGCGAGCCACCGGGCCGGGCACGCTGCCCGAGTTCCCGATGGTGGTGCTCGTGAATGGTCAGAGCGCATCGGCGAGCGAAGTGCTCTCGGGCGCACTGGTTGAGAACAACCGCGCCAAGGTCATCGGTACGCGCAGCTTCGGCAAGGGCAGCGTGCAGTCGGTGCATCCGATCGAGGGCGGCGCGGCGGGCGAACTGAAGATCACCGAGCAGGGCTACTACCTGCCCTCGGGCCGCAGCATCACGCGCAAGGATGAGAGCAGCGAGTGGGGCGTGGATCCCAGCGACGGCTTCTTCGTGCCGATGACCGATCAGGAATCGGCGGACATGATCCGCGCACGCCGCGAAGAAGAGATCATCAAGGTCGGCAAGAGCCATCCTTCGCTGAGCAACTGGTCTGATCCGGACTGGATCGTCTCGCAGCTCAAGGATCCGCAGCTCGGTGCGGCGGTGAAGGCGCTGCAGAAGAAGATCGACGGCGGAGAATGGGTGCCCACCGGCCAGCCCAACCAGGCTGGCAAGGCGATCGCCGCGGCGGAACTGAGCAAGACACGCGATCTGGCACGCCGCCTTTCGCGCACCATGCTCAACGTGCAGAAGCGGATTGATGCGCTCGAGAAGGCGTCGGGCGACGAGACCAAGCCCGCGGACCTGTGGCCCGACGGCATCGAGATCGCGGGCGGACGCGTGAAGATCTACGACAAGGAAGGCAAGCTCGTCCGCGAGCTGGAGATCACCGGCCCAAGCCTCGAGGAATGGCTCGTCGACGCCGACGTGAAGGCGCTGGGCGAAGCTCCCGCCGCACCTGAGAAGAAGAGCACTGCCAGCAAGGACGCCGAGAAGAAGGACGGCGAGCCCGCCAAGACGCCGGAGCCCAGCAAGTGACGTCGGGTCGCGGCACGCTTGCAACGAGCTTGACGCGAGAGCGGCGGCGACACCTCAGTGTCGGAGCGTGGGGTCGCACATGCTGATCCTCGGCATCGAGACGTCCTGCGACGAGACGGCCGCGGCGATTGTTGAGGACGGCCTGCGCGTGCGGTCGAGCGTCGTCGCGAGCCAGCACGAGATTCACGCCGAGTATGCGGGCGTTGTTCCAGAACTCGCGAGCCGTGCTCACTCGGAGCGCATCCTCCCTGTGGTGCGACGCGCGATCGATGACGCGGGCGTCACCTACGCCGATCTTGGTGCGATCGCCGTGGGGCATCGGCCGGGGTTGATCGGTGCGCTGCTCGTGGGTGTTTCGGCGGCCAAGTCGCTCGCGTGGTCGCTCGGCGTGCCGCTCGTCGGCGTCGATCATGTGCATGCACACCTCTACGCGGGTGCGATGAATCGCCCCGAGCCGGTGCGGTTCCCGGCGATTGGGCTTGTCGTTAGCGGCGGGCACACGTCGCTCTATGTGCTTGACGATTGGCTGAACGTGCGCCGCTTGGGTGCGACGATCGACGACGCGATGGGTGAGGCCTTTGACAAGGCTGCGACGATCCTCGGCCTGCCGCATCCGGGTGGGCCGAATCTGGATCGGCTGGCGCGTTCGGCGGGCGCGAATGACCGCGCGGTCGATCTGCCCGTCAGCCGGCTCGGGACTGATTCGCTCGACTTCTCGTTCTCGGGGCTCAAGACCGCGCTGCTGTATGCGACGCGCGGCGTGCCGCAGGGCCGCGAAGACACGCCCAAGCCGCCGCCCCTGACCGACGAACGCAAGCGCGATCTGGCGGCGTCGTTTCAGCGTGCCGCCGTGGGCGCGGTGTTGATGAAGCTGGATCGCGCGACGGAGCATTTGGCCCAGCGCGGCGTGCGCGTCTTCACGCTGCTCACCGGCGGCGGGGTGACGGCCAACTCGCGACTGCGCGGCGAAGTCGAGGCGTGGACGAAGAAGCGAGGGCTGTCACTCTCGCTTCCACCGATGGAGTATTGCGTGGATAACGCGGCGATGATCGCCGGGCTGGCGCATGAGTTGCACGCCGCGGGCCGCGTCAGCGGGCTTGATCTGCGGGCCGTGCCGACCACAGGTCTGTGAGCGTGCCGCGTGACGTCACCTGTCTTTGTCAACCCGCCGCACCCCGCAACGCTCGATGTTGAGCAGTTGCTTGCCTCGTGCAGCGCGACAAAGGGGCGCTCCACCGGCCCCGGCGGGCAGCATCGCAACAAGGTCGAGACCAAAGTCACGGTGCTGCATGAGCCGACGGGCGTCTCAGCGCAGGCTGGTGAACGGCGCAGCGCGACGGAGAATCACAAGGTCGCAATCTTCCGCCTGCGGCTTGCGCTCGCGACGCACGTCCGCTGCGGCGTGCCGATCGGCGAGATTCGCAGCGAACTCTGGAAGCGCCGCTGCACCGCCGACGGCCGGATCGTGTGCAATCCCACGCACACCGACTTTCCCGCCCTGCTCGCCGAGGCGCTCGATGTCATCGCGGCCGCATCGCTGGATGTGCCCAAGGCCGCGCTGCGTCTGTGCTGCACGACCAGTCAGTTGATCAAACTGGTGAAGGAACACCCGCACGCGGTGGAAGTGCTGAATCGCGCGCGATATGCCGCGGGCATGAGCCCGCTGCACTAGATGCGCCGGCAAAGACGAGCGTCAGAGCGTGCTCGGCTGGCGGAAGGGGATGGCGTTGCCCGCGGCATCGACCGACACCATGGTGAGCGTCGCGCTCGTGACGGGGACCACCGAGCCATCGGTGTAGCGCTCTGCTTCGACGTCGATCGCGATGGTGACAGACTTGGTGCCCTCGCGCGTGGTGTGGGCGTAGAAGTTCACCACGTCACCCAGGTGGACGGGCGCTTTGAACTCGACGCGATCGATGGCGGCGGTGACCCACTTGTGGTTGCCGTGGCGTCGGGCTTGCACGAAGCCCGCCTGGTCGATGTAGGAGAGGATGACGCCGCCGAAGATCGTGCCGTAGTGGTTGGTGTCACGCGGCATGGTGACGACGCGAAGGGCGAGGGTTCGGACGGCAGGGTCGTTGCTCATGGACGATTCCGGGGGAGCGGCGAACCGGCTCGGGCCGACCGCGCTATAACAGAGCGTATCGCCCTCGATCGTCCGCATCGCCGCACGCGAAATCGATCTTTCTCGGAGCACTTCATGTCCACGGCCACCGATCGTCCCGCGCGTCAGCCCTACTACCTCAGCGGCGCGGATCGCGATGCGCTGATGCAGCTTTCGAATCACGAGCTGATCCTGCGGTATCGCCGCGGTCTGGAGAACATCGATCGACGCGTCTTCCTGCTCAGCGAGGGCCAGCTTGACCACGCGTTCCTGCCCGACGCGGGCGTTGGGAACTGGCCAGCCCGCGTGCTGCTGGGACACCTCGCCGACGCTGAACTTGCGTTTGTGCATCGGATGCGTCGCGCGATCGCCGAGGACGGCCCGGTCGTCGCTGTATGGGACGAGAACGCCTTCATCGACGCGAACATCTACGGCTGCGCTCCGGCCGACCAGCCGATGGGCGATGATGACGTGCGTCCGTTCGGCCCGATCGGTGCGTACATCGCCGTGCTGCACACGCTTCGCCAGTGGACGAGCCTGTGGTTGTCAGGGCTGACCGAGCAGCAGATGCAGCGCGTCGTCATGCACCCGATCAACGGTCCCACGAGCGTGAAATCGATGCTCGTGTATGCCGTGTGGCATGTTGAGCATCACTGCCGCTTCCTCGCCAAGAAGCTCGACAAGCTGATTGGTCCGATGAGCGATGAAGAGCTTGCCGCGGCACTGGCGCCGGCGAGCGGTTCGGGCGGGGGATGCTGCGGCGGATCGGGCGGCGGCGGCTGCGGCTGCAAGAAGTGAGCCACGCGACGCCATGCGGCTGACGCGCCACGCTACGGCGTCGCCGCGCCCAAGTGCCGTGCGACAAAGTTCGTCAGAATCGTCTTGGATTCCGCGGCGACGCGCCCGAAGCCCAGGTGCTCCTGCGGTGCTCCGGTGGTCGGCCACGTCTTGATTTCCAGTTGCGAAGCGGCGGCCCCGCGACGCCGATAGTGTGCCGCGACTTCGTCGAGGAAGCGGCGCATCCCCGGCCAAGGCACCATCTCGTCGGCCTCGGAATGCATGACGAGCAGCGGGATGGGGCGAAACGTGTCAAGGTGCTCCATCGGGTCCAGTTCGCTCACGCGGGTTGCGTCGTGCGGATAAAGCTCGCCGCGGGCTGGAGCAAGGGCGTAGCGTGCTGGGTAGTACTGCCCGCCGAGCCAACCTGTCGCACCCTCGATGACGGCACACGAGAACGAGTGGGGGGCGCAGAGCCGATGCAGCGTGGTCATTCCGCCGAGTGACATGCCGCCGATGCCAAGACGCGTCAGATCAAACGCCGCGGCGTGTTCGCTGGTGCGCAGGGCGTCGAGGACCGTGTCGATTTCGCGGCTGGCTTGGGCGAGAACGTCAAGGGAGTGCGCGTTGGCGTGCAGTGGTGTGGTTGCTCGTTCGCCGTGGCCCGGCAGATCGATCGCCAGCACGCCCACGCCGGCGCGGATCAGGCGCAGGTAGCGGCCGGGGTCGAGCTCCTTGTACGCCGTCCGTCCGTGCAGCCAGAGCATGAGGGGGGCTGGGGTCGTCCAGTCCGGATGGGCGAGCAGAGACGGCACCCCCGCCAATCGCGTGATGCGGGCGCGCTGGGCGAGAAACGATGGAAACGACGCGGCAAGATCGGGCACGCCAAACTGTAGAGCGGCGAACAGGCGACCGATCGGTGGGGTTTGTGCAGCCGGGATTATGAAAGACCTCGGCGGCGATCCTTCCGATCCGGCGTCACACGCGATCTTGTTGCGCGCCTTGGGGCGCTGAGTCGATTAGAGTTCCCCATACTGGGCGCTCGGCACGATCTGTGTCGATGCTCCGATGGTGATCTCTGATGCGCGGCGGCTTCTCTGTCGCGCGACGCGGGTTGGAAAGGAAGAACCGATGAGCTGGTTTGGCCGCAAGTCCAAGACGACGAGTCCGGCAACCGTGGTGACGATGCAGAGTGGCGGCGTTACGCCTGTCACCGGTGGCCCGGGCGGCGAGCGCGAGTCGCGCATTTTCGATGCGGGGTCGGACATGCTCCGGCGCGCACGCGGGCACAAGACCGGCATCCTTAGCGCCAAGTTCTACTCCGACGCCTTGATGGAGTGGTCCATGAAGGACCACGAGTTCAAGGTGCAGATGTTCCGCTTCGTCGATGCGTTCCCGATGCTCAAGACGCCCGAGGCGATCCATGATCATCTCACCGACTATCTGACGCAGCCGGGTGTGACGGTGCCCAAGCCGATCGCGGCGCTGATGGCCGCGGGCGGGCTGCTCAAAGGCGCGGCGGCGGCGACGATCGGCTCGCAGATCGAGGGCATGGCGAAGAAGTTCATCGCCGGCACCGATGCGCGCTCCGCGCTCCCGGGCCTGCGTTCGCTGTGGAACGACGGCATCGCCTTCAGCGTTGACCTGCTCGGCGAGACGTGCGTCAGCGACGCCGAGGCGGATGAGTATGCGCAGAAGTACTTGGACCTGATCCAGAATCTGCCGCGGCAGGTCGCCGCGTGGCCCGCGAACCCGCGCCTTGAGACGGATCATCTGGGCGCGATCCCACGTGTCAATGTCAGTGTGAAGATCAGCGCGCTCTCGGCGCGCTGCGACCCGATCGACACCGAAGGTTCGATCAACGAACTGATGAAGCGACTCGTGCCGATCCTCGAAACCGCCCGCGATCGCGGCGTGTTCGTCAACTTCGACATGGAGCACCATCAACTCAAGGACCTCACGATCGAGCTGTTCCAGCGGTGCGTCGAGAAGATCGACTTCCAGGGCGGCATCGCGATTCAGGCCTATCTCAAGAGCGGCGTCGAAGACGCGAAGCGGATCTGTGACTGGGCCGCACGCGCGGGCAAGATCATCACCGTGCGGCTTGTGAAGGGCGCGTACTGGGACGCGGAGACGATCAAGTCCGAGCAGATGGGTTGGCCGACGCCGGTGTGGCCCGTCAAGTGGCAGACCGACGCCTGCTATGAGCGGATGGTTGAGGTGTTCCTCGATGCCTGTCCGCGTCCGGGTGCCAAGTCGGGCGTGAAGCTCGCGCTGGGCAGTCACAACGTGAGATCGATCGCGGCCGCGCTGGCGGGTCTTGAGGCTCGTCGTCTGCCGCGCGAGGCGATTGAACTGCAGATGCTGCATGGCATGGCGGATCAACTCAAGCACGCCGCGGCGGAGATGAACCTACGCGTTCGCGAGTACGTGCCCGTCGGCGCGATGATCCCCGGCATGGCTTATCTGGTGCGCCGCCTGCTGGAGAACACCAGCAACGAGAGCTGGCTCAAGGCCGGCTTCCTCGACAACGCCGATGCAGGCGCGCTGCTGCGTGCGCCCGGGCCAGCCGCCGGGGCGAAGGCATCTGAACCCGCAGACTTCACGGCCGGTGCGCCCGAGCGTCATGCATTGACGCCCGCCGTCGCTGGCGTGGGTGATTCGCGCCCGTTCTTCAATGAATCGATGCGCGACTTCAGCGAGGGCCAGACGCGGGCATCATTCGCCGCGGCCGTCGGTCGCGCGACGGTGCCCCGCGTTGCCAACGATCGCACGCCCGAGCAGGGCAAGGCGATGGTTGATCGTGCCGTGGGCGTCTTTGAACAGTGGCGTGATGTGCCGGTGCTCAAGCGTGCCGAGGTGCTGACGCGTGTGGCGGCGGCGATGCGCCAGCAGCGCGATGCGCTCGCGGGCGTGATGATCAAGGAAGCGGGCAAGACGTGGCGCGAGGCCGACGCCGACGTCTGCGAGGCGATCGACTTCTGTGAGTACTACGCGCGGCTTGCGCCCGCGATGTTCGATCGCCGTCGCGAAGGTCGCTTCATCGGCGAACTGGACGAAACGTGGCATCAGCCGCGCGGCGTGTCGGTCGTGATCAGCCCGTGGAACTTCCCGCTGGCGATCTGCTGCGGCATGACCGTGGCCGCGTTGGTGACGGGCAACACGGTGATCGTCAAGCCCGCTGAGCAGACGCCGGGGATCGCGAGCATCATGTGCGACATGCTGCGCGACGCGCTCAACGGGCTTGGCCTGCCGCGGGATGCGGTGCAGTTCTGCCCCGCCCCGGGCGAGACGACGGGCGCGTCGCTGGTGCGCGACGAACGCGTCGCGTTGATTGCGTTCACGGGCTCGCGAGATGTGGGCTTGGACATCTTGACCGCGGCCGCGCCGGGCTCGCCGTTCGTCGATCCCTCGCTGCGTCAGCGGCTCACGCATGTGAAGCGTGTGGTCTGCGAGATGGGCGGCAAGAACGCGATCATCATCGACACAAGCGCAGACCTGGACGAGGCGGTCATCGCCGTGCGTCACTCGGCGTTCGGCTTCCAGGGCCAGAAGTGCTCGGCATGCTCGCGCATCATCGTCGTTGATCCGGATGGCGAGGACGGCCCGGCGATCACGACGTTCACCCGGCGATTCGTCGAGGCGACGCGTGCGCTGGTTGTCGGCGATCCGGTGAACCCGGGAACGGACATTGGCCCGGTGATCGATGGCGAAGCGAAGGCGAAGATCTTCTCCATGATCGAGCACGGCAAGCGTGAGTCGCGACTCGAAATTGCCTTGCCGATGCCCGCGGGGTTGGAGGAACGCACGGGCAGGCAGTATGTGCCGCCGCATGTGTTCTCGAAGGTGAAGCCTGATCATGTCATCGCCCGCGAAGAGATCTTCGGGCCGGTCGTCGCGATCATGCACGCCAAGGACTTCGACGACGCGCTGCGGCTTGCCAACGACAGCGCGTACAAGCTGACCGGAGGTGTGTTCACGCGCAAGCCCACGCACATCGAGAAGGCCAAGCGTGAGTTCCGCGTCGGCAATCTCTACATCAATCGCGGCAACACCGGCGCGCTGGTCGCACGCCAGCCCTTCGGCGGGTTCGGGATGTCGGGCGTGGGCAGCAAGGCAGGCGGGCGCGACTACCTGCTCCAGTTTGTCGAGCCGCGGGCGTGCTGCGAGAACACGATGCGACGGGGCTTTGCGCCGGAGTTGTGAGGCGGAGTACCTTCGAAGACTTCGCGTTCACATGCATTCCACACGCTGACGCAAAACACGCCATAATCCCCGCATGCACCTCTGGCTCTACGCAGGCTTTGTCGCGTTCGTCCTCGTCATGCTCGCCCTTGATCTGGGCGTGCTCAACCGGGGTGCGCACGTCTTTAGTGCCAAGCGGGCACTGGCGTTCACGGGCGTAACGATCGTCCTCGCCCTCGCGTTCGGCGGGTTTGTCTACTGGGCCTACGACACCGACTTTGCCGGGCTGGGCACGCAGTTCCGCCAACTTGAGACGCCGCTGGGCGGGCACGGGGCGGCACAGGAGCCCGGCGCGCCCATTGATCCGGCAACGCCACAGATTCAGGAGTTGTCGCACAGCGTCGGGCGGCAGGCGCTGACGCAGTACATCACCGGCTGGCTGGTGGAGTACTCGCTGAGCCTCGACAACATCTTTGTGATCGCGCTGATCTTCGGCTTCTTCAAGGTGCCGCAGGCGTATCAGCATCGCGTGCTGTTCTGGGGCGTGCTGGGTGCGCTCATCCTGCGTGGCATCATGATCTTCGCGGGTGCCGCGTTGCTCACGCGGTTCTCGTGGATGACGTACGTCTTCGGCGGATTCCTGCTGCTGACGGCGGTGAAGCTCATGCTCTCGGGCGAGGGCGAGGTCCACCCGGATCGCAACTGGGCGGTGCGTCTGGCACGCAAGATGTATCCGGTGAGCCGCGATTATGAGGGACAGAACTTCTTCACGCGGGTGGATGGCAAGCGGGCGATCACGCCGCTGTTCCTCGTGCTGCTGGTGGTCGAAACGACGGACGTGATCTTTGCGGTGGACTCGATCCCCGCGATCTTCGGCATCACGCGCGATCCGTTCCTGGTGTTCACGTCAAACGTGTTCGCGATTCTCGGCCTGCGATCGCTCTACTTCGCGCTCGCGGCGGTGATGGGGCTCTTCCGCTTCCTCAAGCAGAGCCTCGTGTTCGTGCTGGCGTTTGTGGGCGTGAAGATGCTGCTCGCCAGCGTCTATCACATCGACGCGATTCTGTCGCTGGCGATCATCCTGGGCATCTTGGGTGTGGGTGTGGTGGCATCGCTGGTGGCACGCAAGCCCGTGACACCTGAGGCGACCGCGGATGATGGTTCGATGCCCCACGCGTAATGGTGCGGTGCGGGCCGCTTAGGCGTAGGTGAGGGCCCCGCCGCGCGAGCGGACGGCGAGCATGTGGCTCTGCAGGTTGCGCCCCGGGCAACGCGTCGGGCGGAGTTCCTGGTGCGTGTAGACGCGCGACACCGACACGTTGTGGCGTTTCATGAGCTGGGCGAGGAACCCGTTGAGCGACGAGCGGGCGTTGCTGCTGGGGCCTTGCTGGTCGAAGTTGCCCATGAGCATCACGCCGATGTTCTGCTCGTTGTTTTCCTTGACGTGCGCGCCCTGATAGACGATCGGGCGGCCTTCCCAGATGCGTCCGGACGGATCGATGATGTAGTGGTAACCGATGTCGGCCCAGCCCTCCTTGAGGTGGCCGCTGCGGATGCTGCGGAGGCGATTCTGCGAATCGCTCATGGTGCGCAGGCCGCTGGAGTTCAGGGCGTCGTGGTGAACCGTGATGCGAGTGACCTTGCCCATGGCGTACAGGTCGCGCTGGCGCCGCGGCTGCTCGTTGGTCCACTGGCCGCGGGCGATCACGCCCGGCGGCGGGGCGATCGGGCCGGGGGTGATGGGGGGCGTGTAGTTCGAGGGCGGCGGGCCAACCGGGCCGGCGATGGCCGGGCCGTGCTCTTCGTCGGGCCACACCGGCCCGGGCATGCTCGACGACGAGACCTTGGGGGCCGACTGGCAGCCGGCGAGGAACCAGGAGGCTCCGAGCAGAAGTCCGCCGGACACGACACTGCGACGATCAAGATTCATGTCCACGGGGTCTCTCGCCAAGGGCGCACCGACAACTTCGGGAGGGGACGACGCTGAACGCATCAGTATCGGCTCGGAACCCCGTTTGGGGTTGAATCCGGCGCGGCGGAGTTGCTTGGGCGTCCAAAGGCCCGTTCCAGTCGCTTCCCGCGCGGGTCATTGTGGCAGGTTCGGGCGCGGCGGGCAATGCGATTTGCGACGATTCTCCGCCCTGCTCGGCATTTGATCCCGCCGGGGCACACCTCCTACAACAGGCCCCGAAACCCGCGGCGTCTCACTCAAACCCACCCATCACTTAGCCACCCCTCACGGAGGTCTGCCATGTCTCACCCGTGGATCTTCTCGCTCGCTCAGGATGCCTCGACTAACGCCGCCAGCCCGGCCTCTGCCGCCGGCGGAACGGTGCAGCAGTTGACCGAGTGGTACGGCCGCAACGCGGACGTCATCGCCCTGTGGGCGGGACGCTTGGGCTGGGCGTTGTTGATTCTGGTGGTGGCGTGGTGGCTCAGCGGCGCGGCACGCCGCGCCGTTCGCAAGGCGGTCACGCGTTCCAACCTCGACCCGACGCTGGGCAAGTTCTTCAGCAACATTGCTCGCTGGGGCATCCTGGCGATCGGCGTGGTCACGGCTCTGGGCAAGATGGGCTTGGAGACGGCCACCTTTGCAACGGTGATTGGTGCGGTGGGTCTGGCGATCGCCTTGGGTTTCCAGGGAACGCTGGGCAATCTGGCCGCGGGCGTGGTGTTGCTGGTCTTCCGTCCGTTCAAGGTGGGTGACGTGATCACGGTGGGGGGCGTGAGCGGCACGGTGAACGAGATTGACCTGTTCTCGACCGAACTCGACACTGCGGATGGGCGGCGCATCATCGTTCCCAACGCCCAGATCGCCAGCAGCACGGTGGAGAACGTGACGCACCACGTGCGCCGGAAGGCCGAGGTCCGTGTCGCCGTGCCGCGTGCGGTGGCGGCCGAGAAGGTGCATCAGGCCTTGCTTGCCGCGGCGGCGGGCGTCAAGAAGCGTGAACTCTCGTCCCCGCCGGACGTCGCATTGGTGGACTACACCGACGCGACCACGCGCTGGAGCGTCGGCGTCTGGACCACGCGAGATGACTTGGCCGTCGTGCGCAACGAACTGGCAGTGGTGTCGCATGACGCGGTGCGCTCGCTTGAGCCCTGAGCGAGCGAGCAGGGCGACAGGGGCGTCGTATCCTCTGGGCATGCCCGCGAACTTCTCGCTCGCCGACATCGATTTCATCACGTTCGACTGCTACGGCACGCTCATCGACTGGGAGACCGGCATTCTCAATGCCGTGCGCCCGGTGTTGAGCGCCCGCGGCGTCGCTGGCGTGGCGAATGACGAGATCATCCGCGTCTACGCACAACTCGAGCGAGAGATCGAGGCGGCGGCCAACCCGACCGGATCGGATGCGCCGGGCCTGCGGGCAGGCCAGAGCGACAGGTTCATGGCCTATCGCGATGTTCTGCGGCGCGTCATGGCGGGCATCGGCGATCACTTCGGGCTTGCGCTGGAAGAACGCGAGCTTGATCGCCTTCCCGAGTCGATGCAGCGATGGAAGCCGTTTGCAGATGTCCCCGGCGCACTCGCGAATCTCGCGCGGCATGCCGGCTTGGTCATCACGTCCAACGTCGATGACGATCTCTTTGCGTTCGCGCACGAGCAGTTGACGGATGGTTCGTGGGATTTCGCACGCGTCGTGACGGCACAGATGTGCCGCAGTTACAAGCCCTATCCGCGTCACTGGCGTGTCGCGTTCACGTTGCTGGACACCACGCCAGACCGCGTGCTGCATGTCGCCGAGAGCGTGTATCACGACGTCGTGCCGGCGCGAGCGATGGGGATGCGGACGGCGTGGATCAACCGTCGCGGCGAGCGCGGGCCGGGCGCGTCGGGCGGGGCGCGTGCTTCGGACGCGGCGGGGGACGCGGCAACGCCCGACGTCGAATGTCGCACGCTTGCGGAACTGGCCCGGATTCTCGGTGCGAGCTGAACGGGCGGGGTGGGCGTCGACCTGAGCCAGAGGTGTGGAAAACCGGGTCCGTCAGGGCGGGTTTCTCGCTGCTTTGGTGCTGCCTGTTGCAATCTCCGGCAGGTCTGGTAATCTGGAGAAGCACGTCGGTCGGTGGTGCCGCAGATCTGCGCGGCGAGTGAGTGCTGGATTGGCGGAGTTCGCGGGCGGGGGGCGGCGTGCGAGGCGGGTTGCCGGGCGTGTTCGCAACGCGGGTGTGTTGTCCTCGTGGGTCGAAAGAGCGTTCGGTGAAGCTTGGCGAGATGCCGGGCCGGCAGTCGTTTGCCGTCGCCTCGGGCCAGTGTGAACGGGCCCTTGCGAAAGGGGTGCGTCCATGTCGGAGCAGGCACCGCAGCACAACACCGGAACCCCCGGAAGCCCCGGGAACGCGGGAGGCCAAGGCCCTCACCTCCAGAACGTCGAAGGCCTTGTCAAATGGTTTGATCCGCGCAAGGGCTTTGGCTTCATCGTCGGCCCGGAGCAGCAGGACATCTTCGCCCACTATTCGGTGATCCAGGGCGATGGCTTCCGCGTGCTCAAGGATGGCTCGTCGGTGATCTACGACGCCGTCAAGACCGACAAGGGCTGGAAGGCGACCCGCGTGATCCGCAACGAGGCCGTGCCCGATGTCGTTGTGCCCAAGCGCGGCCACTCGCGGACGACGCGGCGGTAACGGCCGGGGCTCCCGCTTCGCGGCGGTCGAATCGCACGGAAACAGATTCATTTGAGCACGGCACGCGTGGTGCCGTGGAGATCGTTGCTTTTCGAGTCCGTCGCTGTGCTTGCGCGGCGGGTTCTGAAACACCGAGATGCTCGCAGAGCCTCACATCTCGTTGGCACGGGTTCGTCGCGCACGAGTTCTTCAAGGCGCAGCCGTGGAGGTAAATAGCCGTGGGTCGCCGCGCAGCGGCACCCACGGAACCGACGCTTCCCTCGACAGGATCGTCGCGGATGTATCGTGAATCAAACGATCCACGTTTGTCGATCCCGCGCGAAGGGAATCGCTTTCGTCGGGTGCGGCTGCGCCGCGACCCGACGCTATTGACCCGCACGGCTTCGCCGTGCAGGCAGCGCCTCCCATCTCGGTGGCAAGGGACGATGGCGCGGCGAGGATGCACGGAAGCCGCTCTGCACCGGCAGCTTGGCCGCGCGACATCTCGCGTTGAGTGACGCTCTGCTGGCTCAGTCCGCTCGGTGGTCGGCCGCGACCGACGCAAAGGTCGCGACGATCGCGACTTCCTACCCTCTTCCCCGTGAACGCGTGGGTTTTTCTTGCCATCGGTCTGGTGGTCGGTGCGGGCGCAATGGGCGTCGGTGCCTCGGCGTATCTGCGCCGCCATCTCCGTCGCGTGCGTGAGGCGGAGCGGCGTGCCCGCGGGGCCGAGCGGCTGGCCGAGATCGGCGCGATGACCGGCGGCCTGGCGCACGAGATCAAGAACCCGCTTTCGACCATCGGCTTGAACGCCCAACTGCTGGGTGAGGCGATCGGTGATCTGCCGATCGACGCCGAGGAGAAGGGGCGTCTTGATCGTCGCATCGGTTCACTGCGCCGCGAGGTTGATCGCCTCCGCGGCATCCTGCAGGACTTTCTCGAGTACGCGGGCGAACTGCGACTTGACCGGCGTCCGGCCGACCTCAACACCGTCGTCGAAGAACTCGTCGACTTCTTCATCCCGCAGGCTCAGAAGAAGGGCGTCCGGCTGATGGCGGACCTGAAGGCCCAGCCCGCGGCGTGCTCGATCGATGTGCCGCACGTCAAGCAGGCCGTGCTCAATCTCATGCTCAACGCGGTCGAGGCGATGTCAGGTCGCGGCGACGGGCCGCTGGCACCGACAACCACGCCCCGCGAACTGATCCTGCGGACCGAGCGTGCCGCGTCCGGCACCGGCACGCCGCTGCTGCGGCTGCACGTGATCGACACCGGGCCGGGAATCGCGCCCGAGGCTCTGGAGAAGATCTTCCGCCCGTACTTCACGACCAAGTCGGGCGGCAGCGGGCTGGGACTGCCGACCACGCGGCGCATCGTGGAGGCCCACGACGGACGCATCGACGTCCACACGGCAGTCGGACAAGGGACCGATTTCGTGCTGTCGTTTCCGGCGTCGTGAGCGTCTCGCGGGCGCGGCCGCCGACCCCGCTAACCTATCGGTGTGAGCGACCTGTGGGCCACAACCCGCGAAACCGCACGCCGCAGTGTGCGTCCGCTGGCGGAGCGTATGCGGCCGCGTTCGCTGGCTGAGTTCGCCGGCCAGCGTCACATCCTGGGCGAGGGCAAACTGCTGCAGCGCATGATCGTGGCCGATGCGATCACGTCGCTCATCCTGCACGGCCCGCCGGGCACGGGCAAAACCACGCTCGCTGAACTGATCGCAGTGACGACCAAGCGCCGCTTCGAACGTGAGAACGCGGCCAGCGTCGGCGTCAAGCGCATCCGCGAGATCATCGATGACGCGGCGCGGCGTGTGGAGAACGGCGGCCCGCGGACGATTCTGTTCCTCGACGAGATCCATCGCTTCACGCGTGCCCAGCAGGATGTGCTGCTCGCCGATGTTGAGCGCGGGCTGATCACGCTCATCGGTGCGACGACGGAGAACCCGCTCTTTGCCGTGAACTCCGCGCTCGTGAGTCGTAGCACGCTGTTCCGGCTGGAAACCCTGAGCGAAGAGGATATCGGCGTGGTCCTCGCGCGGGCTGTGGCGGATCGGGAACGCGGCTTCGGCTCACGCACGATCACGCTGACGCCCGAAGCGACGCAGGTGTGGGCGGCCAAGTGCGACGGCGATGCGCGGCGTGCGCTCACTGCGCTTGAGGTCGCCGTGCTCTCGGCTCCGGCGGGCAGCGGCACGCCCGAGCGACCGCTGGTCATTGATCGCCAGATGGCCGAGGACTCGATCCAGCAGAAGGCCGCGGCGTACGACGCCACCGGCGACCAGCACTACGACTCGGCCTCGGCGCTCATAAAGAGCCTGCGCGGCAGCGATCCTGATGCCGCGTTGTACTGGATGGCCCGCATGCTCGAGGGCGGCGAAGATCCGCGCTTCATCGCGCGCCGGATGTCGATTCTGGCGAGCGAGGACATCGGCAACGCCGACCCTCGCGCGATCATGGTGGCGCACGCTGCGTGGGAACTGGTGGAGCGCATCGGCATGCCCGAGGCCCGCATCACGCTGGCGCAGTGCGCGACGTACTTGGCGCTGGCGCCCAAGAGCAACGCGTCGTATGTGGCGATCGATGCCGCACTGAGCGATGTGCGCGAAGGCCGCACCATCCCGGTGCCGGTGTATCTGCGTGATCCCAACTCGTCGCCGATCGATGTCGGCGTGCGGACCAAGCACGCGCCGGGGGAGAAGTACGTGTACAGCCAGGACGCCGCGGCGGGACCGCACGGCGGCGCAACGGGGCAGGACTACCTCGGCGTGCCCAAGGTGTACTACGAGCCGAGCAACGCGGGGGCGGAGGCCGCGCTGGCCAAGCGGTTAGAAGAACTGCGGGCGATGAAGCGGATGAATCGGGAGTGAACGCAGTCTCTCCGAACGGGCGTGCGGCGATCACCGATCGTGTCGGAGCGTGGCATCGGTGAGCGAACATCGTGGGTGAGCGAACATCGTGGGTGAGCGAACTTCGTGGGTGAACACGGTGCCGTGCCACTGATGCCCGAGTCTGCGAGGACATCAGTGCTCTTGGAGGACATGCGCAGTCGTCGGCTGCTCAGCACCGAGATGCTCGCAAAGCCTCACATCTCGGTGGCACGGGTTCGTCGCGACGACTTCTTCACGGCGAAGCCGTGGAGGTGAATAGCCGTGGGTCGCCGCGCAGCGGCACCCACGGAAGCAGACGCCATCATGGCTGGGATCGTCGCGGGTGGATCGTGAATCAAGCAATCCACGTTCGTCGATCCTGCGCGAAGGGGATCGCAATCGTCGGGTGTCGCTGCGCGACGACCCGACGCTATTGACCCGCACGGCTTCGCCGTGCAGAGAGAGCCTCCCATCTCGGTGGCACGGGAATGCGCACCAGCGCAGCTTTTCATTTCAGCTTTTCAGCGGGGGGTGCGGTGTTGACAAACTGATGGCAAGCCAGGAGCGAGACACGAGACAAGGAGACATCAGACAAGGAGAAGTTGACCATCCGGTGGTCTCATGTCTCATGTCTCATGTCTCACGTCTCACGTCTCACGTCTTGCGTCTCACCCGCTTACTTCCCCGGCTCTTTCGTCTGCGGGTACTTCTCGCGGTACTTCTGCCGCAGGCGCGTCTGGTGGTTCGTGAGGTCGCTGCGTTGGCCGTCGATGAACGCGGCACGCACATGCGAGGTCACCTCCAGCGGGTCATCATCGCTCAGGAAGAACGTCGCCGACTTGTTCTGTTCGATCGAGCCGTAGCGGTCGGCGATGCCCATGATCTCCGCGGCACTGAGCGTGATGGCGCGCAGGGCTTCGTCGCGATCCAACCCGTGGGCCGCGGCTTTGGCGGCGCCGTAGGGCAGGTTGCGTTCCTGCGGCGTCTCTTCGCCGCTGGCGATGGCGAAGCGCAGGCCCGCGGCTTTGAGGCGTGCGGGCAGCGTGAAGGCCTCGTCGTATGCCGAGTCTTCGCGCGTCGGGAAGGCGAACGTGCCGCCGACGATGATGGGGATGTCCAGTGGCTTCAGCACGCTCGCGGCTTCGGGTGCGGCGCGTCCGCCGATGATCACGGCACGCAGGCCACGGGCCTTGACGAACTCGGCGGCGGCGAGGATCTGATCCAGTTCGCTCGCGTGGATGAAGACCGGAGACGCGGCGGGCTTGCCGTTCAGGGGCAGGGCGCGCGTCAACGCTTCGAGGCGCAGGTCGATCGGCGTCTTGGGTTCGGCCTTGCGCACGGCGGCATAGGACTTGGCCCGATCGAACCAGTTCTCCAGCGTGCGGATGCGCTCGCGGATGGCGCGGCGTTGCTCGTCCTCGGGTTTGTCCGTCACGGGCTTCTTGAACGTGCGCATGGACGGCCACGCGACGATCACACCCGCATCACGCGTGACCGTCATGTCGCCGGCGGTCCAGCCGTCGAGTCGCATGACCGATGCCGTGCCGGGGATGAGTCCGCCCTGCGGGAAGACGCCCGCGAGCAGCACGCCGTTGGAGCGTGTGACGGGGATGAGCAGCGAATCGGGGCTGAAGGCGGTGGCGGCGGTGGCTTCGGGGGTCGCGTCGCCGGTTTCGTTGGTGTCCTCGGTGGGGCGCAGCGCGCTGATTTCGGTCAGGCCCAGTTGGGTGTTGACCGCGATCAGGCCCGGATAGGCGTGCAGGCCTGCCGCGTCGAAGATGACGCCGGATGCCGCGAGCTCCGCGGCGTTGATCTGCGTGGCGGGCAGGACGTTCGCGCCCTCGGCGAGCACACGCTCGGGGCCGACGTAGGTGAGCACGCCCTTGTCGAATGAGAGCTCGCCGCGTTCGATGGTGGGGCCGCTGACGGGGTGAATCGTGAGGTTGCGGATGGTCACGCTCCCCGCGGGGATGGCTCCCTCGGGGGTGGTGTCTTGGGCGTGTGCGGGCGTGGCGAGCGACGTCGTGAGCAGCGTCGCGAGGCTGGTGGCCCACAGACGAACAGCGCGATGAACAGCGCGACGAGCAGCACGATGAGCGAAGGCCGCACGCCGCGGCATGGTGTGCGCAGGGTGTGTCGGCGGCGTGGAGGACGAAGAGGCTGAGGTCATTGAACCATTGTGCCATGCCCGCGACCGAGGCACAACTGCCACGATTGTGAGCACGAACCCGGCAGTGGCCCGGGGGCCGGACGCGGCACACAATGGCCCATGTCCGACCCGATCGACCTGGTCCCGCTGCCTGAGTTTCGCCCGCCGCGTTTGCCGGGGTCGCTCACGGTGCGGGCCACGGCGGACGAAGCAATCGACGCGGCGGCGTTTGACCTCGTGATCCACAGCCGAAACTGCATCCGCACGTTCGGCGATTTTCATGTGGCGATCTCGGTGAGCGCGGGCGTCGAGCCGCTGCTGCAGCGGCTGATGTATGACCCGGCGCTGCGCGATGTTTCGTGGAAGCGGGCCCATGTATGGCTGCTGGACGAGACGGGCGACGCGGCCGAGCGGGGCACGAGTCTGCGCGAGCTGTTCGTGCCGCACTCGGATATTCCTGATGAGCAGTTGCATGTGATCCCGGTGCACGCGCCCGACGCGGGGCGGGCCTACACGCGCGAACTGCGCGAGGCGTTGGAGTGGCGCGAGCGCGGGCATGATCGGCTGGACTTTGCTCTGATGGAACTGGACCCCGACGGCAGCGTGCCGCTGGCGCTGGGGCGCTCGGATGACCTGCTCGCGGCGGAGCATCCGCGGGGCGTGGCGATGACCGAGACGTTCATCAGCGGGGCACGGTTTGTCGCGCTGCTGGCGACGGGCGCTGAGCGGGCCCGCACGATGCGGCAACTGGAGCGGGAGTGGTCGCTCGCGCTTTCGCCCTCCGGCGGCATGCCGGGGACCGCGGCAGGCTCGGGCGGGACACGCAGCGCGGTGCGGCTGCGCCTCTTGGACGGCGAACTGCGCTGGTATGTCGATCACGCGGCCTGTGGAGCGACACCGACGCCACCGCCGCCGGCGGTCTAGGCTCGCACTCGAAACGGCCCAGCCGCGGCCACACGCACGCAGAACACGCAAGCGAGACGCATGGCACAACTGTCGATCGAACCCAACCCGCGCGTGCGCTTTCGTATGCGGCATGAAGACGCCGACCTGCTGGTCGTCGAGAAACCGCCGCACGTCGTCTCCACCCCCGGCCTGGGCCATGAGCGTGACTCGCTGCTCTCGGGCCTGTTCGTGGAGTATGGCACGCGACTGCAGAACCTCGGACGCGATCGTGACTTCGGCCTGCTCCATCGGCTCGATCGCACCACCAGCGGCCTGCTGATCGTCGCGCTCAATGGACGCACCTACGACGCCATGCGTGCTCTCTTCGAGCAACGCGGCATCGCCAAGTTCTACTGGGCAGTGTGCGCTGAGCCGCCCAAGAAGCCCAAGGGCGTCATCACCCGGCCCATCGCCGAAGTGACGGGCACGGCACACAAGGCCCGCGGCGGGGAGAAGCAGGGCGGCAACCGCTCGCTCAAGACCGCACGCATCAGCAGTGCGGGCAAACCCTCGGTGACGGCGTATCGCGTGCTGCAGCAGACGCCGACGGCGACGCTCATCGAGTGCCGCGCCGTGACCGGACGACTGCACCAGATCCGCGTGCATCTGGAGTCGATCGGTTGCCCGATTCTGGGCGATGAGCTTTACGCGCCGGAGGCGTTTCGCAAGGCCGCGCCGCGGCTCGCGCTGCACGCGCATCGGCTGGTGTTTGCCCATCCGGTGAGCGGAGCGACGATCGACGTACAGACGCCGTGGCCGAGCGATCTGAAGCGGCTGCTGCAGAAGAACCACCTCACGCGTCCGGATCTGGACGTGAAGGCGCAGACTGAAAGCGACGCTGACGACGCGAGCGCGTGATGACGCTCGCTCTGAACGAGCCCGAAGCGCAAGCGAGGGCTTCTGTTGCGCAAGCTCTCGCGTCACTTTGGTGTCGATATCGACGCACGCGGCGTGATCCGGGAGACGACACCGCCCTCACGCCCACTGAGGCCCTCGCTGGCGCTTCGGGCTCGTCAAGTCAGGCGTGTGAGGCTCATCGGGACGAACTCGCGCGGGTCGTGCCGTGGGCGCGTAGAGTGGGGGGCGGCGGATGACCCGCCGCTCGGAGATCGCCCGTGCTCAAGACCCCGCTTCACGCGTTCCACGTCGAACACAAAGCCAAGATGGTCGATTTCGCCGGCTGGGACATGCCCATGTTCTACTCCGGCATCCACGAAGAACACAAGCAGGTGCGCACCAGCGGCGGGCTCTTTGACGTCTCGCACATGGGCCGCGTCAAGATCACCGGGCGCCACGCCCGTCGCCTGCTCGAGCGACTGTGCACCCGCCGCATCAGCGACATGACCGCCGGCCAGTGCCGCTACTCGCTCTGCTGCAACGAAGCGGGCGGCGTACACGACGACGTGATCGTTTATCGCATGGATGAGGACGACTTCACCGTGGTCGTCAACGGCGCCAACCGCGAGAAGATGCTCAAGCACTTCGAGGCCGTGCGTGCCAAGGGCGAACTGACTGTCAAGATCGACGACCAGACCACGTCCACCGCCATGGTCGCGATGCAAGGCCCGAAGGTGATGGACCTGGTCAGCAAGTTCAGCGGCGAGATCCCCAGCCTCAAGCGTTATCGCTTCGCGATCAAGAATCTGCTCATCATGAAGGTCATCGTCAGCCGCACCGGCTACACCGGCGAGGACGGCATCGAGGCGATCCTGCCCGCCGCCATGATCGGCATGGCGATGAAGATGATCCTCAAGGACGTCGACGTCACCAGCCCCGCGGCGATCGTCCGCCCCGCGGGCCTGGGCTGCCGCGACACGCTCCGCATGGAAGCCGCCATGCCGCTCTATGGCCACGAACTGGGCGAAGAGATCAACGCCCTCTCGTGCGGCGTCGACTTCGCGATCACGCTCGACAAGGACACGCTCGATCGCGGCGAGCGCTTCGTCGGCCAGGATGCGCTGCAGGCCACCGCCAAGGCCGGCGGCCCGGCTCGGAAACTGGTGGGCATCGAGATCGACGGCCGTCGTGCCGCACGCCAGGGCAACAACGTGCTCGTCGGCGACAAGACCATCGGCGTCGTGACCAGCGGCTGCCTCAGCCCGACGCTCGGCAAGTCGATCGCGATGGCGTTCGTTGATCGCGATCTGACGGCCACGGGCACCGCCCTGCAGGTGGATACCGGGCGCGACCGCCTCGACGGCAAGATCGTGCCGATGCCGTTCTATAAAGCCGCGAAGTGAGCGGGAAGAGAAGAAGAGACGGAGAGCCCGAGAGACGAAGAGACGAAGAGACGAAGTGCGCCGCGCCGCCGATCTCTGAGGTGTCGAGTGAATCGCGCTCGTGCCACTGATGTCGGAGTCTTCGACGACATCAGTGCTCATTGGCGCGTTGCGCGGTCGTCGGCGACGTCACGACTTCTTCACGGCGAAGCCGTGGAGTTGAGTAGCCGTGGGTCGCCGCGCAGCGGCACCCACGGAAAGCCAGCCCGATTGACGGGATCGTCGAAGATGGATCGTGAATCAAACGATCCACCGACGACGATCCTGTACGAGCGGGATCCATTCGTCGGGTGTCGCTACGCGACGACCCGACGCTATTGACCCGCACGGCTTCGCCGTGCAGAACCGCGTTGATCATCGGGGATGGCGTCTCTCGTGCCACTGATGTCCGAGTCTGTGAGGACATCAGTGCCGACGATCGGTGGACGAAGTCGTTGGCTCCTCAGCACCGAGATGTTCGCAAAGCCTCCCATCTCCGTGGCACGGGAGGCATCTCCAACTGAACGCTCCTCGCCCGGTTCATGTGCGATGTTCGCTTTGAGCTGTTCGCTTTCTCTACCGCTGCACCACGAACTCGTCCTTCAGGTCGGCCACGCGGCCGTCGGGCCCAACGATCGACAGCGTCGCCTGGATCGTCACGCTCGAGACGAGTCCCTTGGCGGCGTCGCCGCCGACCGCGAGACGTCCGATCCACTCCGGCACGCCGGTGAGTTGCACGCGATAGGTGCGAGTGGCGGGGTCAAAGAGCGCGGCGTTCTTGGCCATGTCCGCCAGATTGATCTCCCACTTGGCGAGTTGCACGCTCGCGCCGCCGGGCTGGCCCTGGCCGGGGCCGTAGAGAGCGAGCCGCAGGCCGCCGACGCCCTTGGTGCTGTCGCCCCAGCGGTCTTTGAGTTCGATGTGGGCGATGATGCGGCCCTTGCTGTCGTCGCCGCGTTCCAAATGCGTGAGCGGATAGATCCGCAGCGTGGCGGGCGCGAACGGCCAGGTGTTGAGCGGTACTTCCGAAGGCGCGGGCGTGCCCATGCGCGGCGGGGAATCACACGCGCCCAGCAGCGAGACCAGCACAAGTGCCGCGGCGAAGAGTCGAAGCGATTGCATGCCGCGAGTGTATCGGGCGGCGGGACGGAGGCTAAAGCTCGAAGCGAAAAGCGAAAAGCGAAAATGAACCGTTCATCGGGGCGTGTGTCGCGCACAGCGGTTCGGTTGTCCCTGCCAACCGCGCGATCGCCTGGCCGGATCATTTGAGTTTTTCGCTTTTCACTTTTCGCTTTCCCTCTGCCTCACGCCCGTGCCGCTTCGGCGGTGCGTGTGCTGGGGCCCGGGTAGGCGATGCGTGCGTGATAGATCGACGCCACGCTGCGCGACACGCTCTCGACGATCAGGTGCAGATCGCGGAGGGTGATCTCGCAGTCTTCGAACTGCCCGTCCATCAGCCGCTTGTTGGCGATGCTGCGGACCAGCGCGTCGATGCGGGCCGGGGTCGGATCGCTCAGCGTCCGCGTCGCCGACTCCACCGCGTCGCACACCATGAGGATCGCGGCCTCGCGGCTCTGCGGCTTGGGGCCCGGATAGCGGAACGCGAACTCATCGGGCACCTGCGGCTCGTTGAACTCCATGCGTTCTTCGCTGATCAGCGCGGGATCGCCGCCCTCGGACAGATCGCCCTCGCCCCCGCCGCTCTCACGCATCGCGCTGAGCGCACGCTCGCGGGCGCGATGGAAGAAGAACTCGACGAGCGTGGTGCCGTGGTGGCTCTCGATGAAGTGGTGGAGCGGGCGCGGAATGTTGAAGTCGCGGGCGAGTTCGAGCCCGTCCTTGACGTGCCCGACGACCAGAAGCAGGCTCATCGCGGGGCTGAGTTTGTCGTGCTTGTTGACGCCCGGCGACTGGTTCTCCACGAAGTAGTCGGGCTTGTTCATCTTGCCGATGTCGTGGTACAGGCAGCCGACGTAGGTCAGCAGGCCGTCGGCGCCGATCGCCTCGGCCGCCGACTCGGCGATGCTCGCCACCGTGAGCGAGTGGTTGTAGGTGCCGGGGGCACGCAGTTGCAGTTCGCGCAGCAGCGGGTGCTTGGGGTCGCGCAGTTCGATGAGCGTCATGCCCGTCGTGATGTCGAAAAGCCGCTCGACGCTGGGCAGGATGAAGAGCGTGATGCCGCCGACGATCACCGCGCCCGCCGCGGCGAGGCCCGCGTCGGAATAGATCTCGCGGAGCACGGGTTCGCTGAGCGGCCGCTCGGTGAGGCAGAGGATGGCGTGTGCTGCGCCGATGATCAGCCCGCTGACGAGCGAGGTGCGGACCAGCGTGCCGCGATCGCGCAAATCGCGGAGCGACCACACGATCGCTCCCACGCCCGCGACGATCGTCGCCAGCAGCGTCACGCCCTGGTGCAGCGCGAGGCACACCAGCACGGCGTGCAGCACGCCGAACGCCAGCGCCGAACGCCGGTCATACGCGATGCACAGGATCAGCCCCGCCATCAGGCTCGGCGCAGTCGCGGCGATCGCAATCAGGTTCGGGCTTGCGGCCGTCGCGACGCACGCCAGCATCAGCGTGCCCAGCAGCAACAGCGCCACGCCGAGCATGCGGCCCTCGCTGCGGCGGACGCGCGGGCAGAAGAGCGCGACATAGCCGCCCAGCGCCAGCGCGATGACACCCGCCGCACCCGCCACGCCCACGCGCTGCAGCCACAGCGACCACGGCTCGGCGTTCTGGCGATAGGCCCGCAGTTCGGAGCGATAGAGCTCAAACTGCTCGGGCGAAAGCACATCGCCGCGGCGGACGATGACGCTCCCTGCGGGCACCTGCAAGATCACCGGGCGCACGGCGGCGGCCATCGCGTCCTGATCGGCGCGGGTGCGCTGCTCGTCAAAGCGGAAGGTCGGCCGCCCGTCGTTGGTGGCGCGGGCCACGACCAACTGGCGCAGCGGGCCGGAGAAGCCCGCGTCGCGCGCGAGGATGAACATCGCCTCGCCACGCCGCGCCTTGTCGTCGGCGTTGAGCATTTCCGAACGCAGCACGCGAGCCTCGGTGTTGCCGGCATAGATCAGTTTGAGATCGCTGAAGCCCGCGTCCTGCGTGGTGCGCTGCCAGGTCTGCTCGTCCACCAGCGGCCGCTTGCGCAGGGCATCAACAAACGCCCGCACCTTCTGCGTCCAAAACTCGCTGGGCTTGCCCTCGATCGCCTCGTTCCGCACCGCGGCCAGGCTCGACGCGTTCAGGTCGTAGAGCTCGCGGATCTTGGGGTCCACGCCGTCCAGCGCGTCCGCACTCGCCAGCGTGCGCGGCAGATTCTCCAGCGAGCCCGCGATGTCTTCCAGCACCGCCGTGTCCGCCACGAACACCCGCGGCGTCGCCTGCCTCGCCACCGAGCGTGCCTGATCCGTCGCCGCCTTGTCCTCGCTGGCCATCGGCACACGCACCAGGCGTGTCTCGTCCACCACGCGACCGATCACCAGCAGCGGCCGCTCGCGCGCCCACACCACGACCAGCGTGCACGCGATGGCGAAGCCGACCGCGATGAGCACGCCCCACGCATTGCGCGGCGACTGAATCAGTTTGCCCCAGTCGGCCAGCCCCGTCAGTCGCTCGCGCGCGATCGCCTGCTGCCGTTCGCGCACGCGCTTGCCCACCGATGCGGTGCGCGATGTCGAGGTTGTGGGGTCCTTCGCCATGCTCTTACGGCGCCTCCTGCTTCGGAGGCTTGGGCGCGTCGGGGCCGGGCGTCATGTCCAGCCGCGGCTGCGGATGGCTGTCGTCGTCGCCGTAGGCGTCGATGATTTTCTGCACCATCGGATGACGCACCACGTCGGCGCGATCGAGCGTGATGAAGCCGATGCCGCTCGTGCGGCGCAGGCGTCGGAACGCGTCGATGAGGCCGCTGTCGCGCGGGTCGGGCAGGTCGATCTGCGTGGTGTCGCCGGTCACGATCATCTTCGAGCCGTGGCCCATGCGCGTCAGGAACATCTTCATCTGCCCGCGCGTGGTGTTCTGCGCCTCGTCGAGGATGATCACGCTGTTGTTCAGCGTGCGCCCGCGCATGAACGCCAGCGGCACAACCTCCACCACGTCGTTGTCCATGAAGCGACGGATCGTGGGGAAGTCCATCATGTCGTGCAGCGCATCCAGCAGCGGCCGCAGGTAGGGATTCACCTTTGCCTGCATGTCGCCGGGCAGGAAGCCGAGTTTCTCGCCCGCTTCCACCGCGGGGCGCACGAGAATGACCTTCTGCACCCGGCCGATCTTCAAGAGATGCACCGCCGCGGCCACCGCGAGATACGTCTTGCCCGTGCCCGCCGGACCCACGCCGAAGATCAGGTCATGATCGCGGATCGCGCTGAGGTAGCGTTCCTGGTTGAGCGTCTTGGGACGCACCGGGCGGCCGCTGACGTAGACGTTCAGCCTGCCGTCCCACGGCTCGGGGTTGGGCACGAAGGCATCGCCCGCGAGATCTCCCGCGCCGCCCCCGCGACCCCAGCCGCGACTGCCTTCACGGCCAGACGGATGACGGATGATCGCTTCGCCCGCACCAGCCGCGGCATCTGCCGAAGGCCCGCGTGCGGCACGCACCATCTCATCGGAGATCATGTCCAGGACATCCTGCCGCGACACCTCGGCATCGCGATCCGCGGCGTCGTGCAGTCGCTGCAGCACGCGATGGGCGACGGCCACCGGCTCACGCTCGCCGCGAACAAGCACCAGGCTGTCGCGTGCATGCACGGCGACACCCAGCGCCTCGCGGAGCATCTTGAGGTTGCGCTCGGCCGCCCCCAGCACGCTCACGCGTCGGTGCCCGGCCGGAACTTTGAAACTCACTTCCAAGCGATCAACTTCCTCATGACGTGCCCGGCGAGTAAGCCCGCCAACAACACGCGGCCGTCTTGTGCGCTGCAGCCCCGCCGGACCCCCGAACCCGGAACCCCGAACCCGGAACGCTGCAACCGCCGACAACCTCCGCCGTACGTCCCCTGCGAATACCTTTATCGGCCGAAAACCCGGGCAACCCGCCCGTCGGCCGGCACGCGTCGAACCCCGTCCGCAGAACGTGCCCTTCACGCTGGCGTGGGAGCCCAGCCAGCGTCGGAGTGTAGGGTCTGGCCGCATCCGCCCCAAGACCCAAGCGGCAGACCGCGAAGGAAAAACGTCCAATAACCTTGGTCCCGGCGACCAAGAGCAGGAGCAGCCCGTTGAACGTCTCGCATGATCGTCGTTTGTCTGGGTGGTCGGTTCGCTCGCTCGTGCGTGGCGCAAGCCGAGCCTGCGTTGTTCTGAGCGTGTGTCTTATCGTGTCCGTGCCGCTGGCCGGGTGCTCCAGTTCACCGTTGGACTCGGGCTGGTCGAGCGGCAGCAAGGCGACCGCCGTGGCGGACTGGAACGACGTGGACGCCGCGGTCTCGGTCGCGTCGGAAAAGATGTCGTTTGCGCTGGAGTCGAGCGAGACGCCCGACGAGACCACGCGTCGCTATCGCCTGCTCACCACCGCCGACGAACCCGTCGACGTCGAAGTCCTGCGCGGCGTCGGCGGCTCGGCCACCGGTTCGTCCTTCGGCAGCGGGGACCAACGCTTCGGGCCGACGTCGCTGACGCTGCGCTGCCGCGTGGGCCGCTTCGGCGATGAACGCCGCGAGCAGCAGTTCCTGAATGCGATGCGTCAGCGGTTGGGCGACCTCATGGGCGTGGACGTCGCGCCCGTCCGCTGAAGACGCGGCATCCGGGCATTTCGGCATCCAGCCAACGCGAACGTCGCGACGGTCGTCTGCCCAGCATTTCAACCCCGCACCCTCGGTTAAAAAGCTGAAATGAACAGCTGAGCGGGCCACGGCAACCGTGCGATCGTCCAGAGCCACCGAGATGTGAGGATCTGTTTGCACGGCAAAGCCGTGCGGGTTAGTAGCGTCGGGTCGTCGCGTAGCGACACCCGACGAAAGCGATTCCCTTCGCGCGCGATCGACAAACGTGGATCGTTTGATTCACGATACATCCGCGACGATCCTGTCGAGGGAAGCGTCGGTTCCGCGGGTGCCGCTGCGCGGCGACCCACGGCTATTCACCTCCACGGCTTCGCCGTGAAGAACTCTCTCCCACGATCAAGCCCTGTGCAGCGCACTGACGTCCTCGCAGACTCAGACATCAGTGGCACGGTCCAACTCTCCTATCCCAACCGGCGCCAACCCACTCCAGCCCACTCCACGCGGGCCCACACTCGGCCCGTGTCTGAGCGTTGCTGTTTTTGGGCTCTGAGCGTTGGCTCCGCCGCTTCCCTCGCACCGCCCCGAGGCCGCGGCCTATCATTCCTCTTTGCCCAAACACACCCCGATTTACACCACGATTCCCGGCGGCTCCACGAGTCGAGTCGTCTGAGGTCAAACAGTCCCTGTCCTGATGAATGCCCCTGCGTTCTGGGGGTGCGATTCGCCAGCCGGAGATGTCTGCATGCCCGCGTTTGTGACCGAACTGCCCGACTTCACCAAGCCCCTCCCCAGCCGCACCGGCGGCCGCGAGATCCAGTTCCGCGAAGCGCTGCGCGAAGCGATGAGCGAGGAAATGCGCCGCGACAAGCGGATCTTCCTGCTCGGCGAAGAAGTCGCCCAGTACAACGGCGCGTACAAGGTCAGCCAGGGCATGCTCGACGAGTTCGGCCCCAAGCGCATCATCGACGCTCCGATCTCCGAGAACGGCTTCGCCGGTCTGGCCGTCGGCGCGGCGATGTACGGCCTCAAGCCCATCATCGAGTTCATGTCCTGGTCCTTCAGCCTTGTCGCCGCGGACCAGATCCTCAACAACGTCCCCAAGATGCTCTACATGTCCGGCGGACAGTGGGGCTGCCCGGTGGTCTTCCGCGGCAACGACGGCGCGGGCGGCCAGCTCGGCTCGACCCACTCCTGGTGCGTCGAAGGCCTCTACGCCAACGTCCCGGGCATGAAGATCGCCATCCCCAGCAACCCCTACGACGCCAAGGGCCTGCTCAAGACCGCCATCCGCGAACTCGACCCGGTCTTCTTCCTTGAGAGCGAGCGCATGCTCGGCGACAAGGCCCACGTCCCCGAGGAGGAGTACTACATCCCCTTCGGCCAGGCCCGCATCGCCCGCGAAGGCGACGCCTGCACCGTGGTGTCCTTCGGCCGCCCCGTCAACTTCTGCCTCGAAGCCGCGGAAGAACTGGCGAAGGAAGGCATCAACATCGAAGTGCTCGACATGCGGACGATCCGCCCGCTGGACATCGACTCGATCATCAAGAGCGTGCAGAAGACCAACCGCGTGGTGGTCGTCGATCAATGCTGGCCGTTCGCGAGCATTGCGAGCGAAGTGGTGACGCAGGTGTGCGAGCGCTGCTTCGACTGGCTCGACTGCCCCCCGGCCCGCGTGAACACCGAAGACGTGCCCACGCCGTATGCGAAGAACCTGGAGGCGGAGTACCTGCCCAACAAGCGCAAGATCATGGAGGCGGTACGGAAGGTTGTGGGGGCGGGTTAAGATCAGCGAAAACCGAACAGCGAACAGCGAAAAGGCGGAGGATCGAGGCATGGCACGGCTGAGATCAGAGTTGCTGGATCGCGTCGAAGAGTTCGCGTGCAAGTCGCTGGATGTTGCCGAGGCGATGGAGGTTCGAGGAGTTTCGCGGCGGCTGGTGGATCAGATTGCCGCCGCCGCAACGTCGGTCGGCGCAAATGTGTTTGAAGCCGACGAGGCGATGAGCCGAGCCGACTTCGTCAAGTGCCTCGCGATCGCAACCAAGGAGTTGAGCGAGGTTCGATTCTGGGTGCGGATCGCGGTGAAGCGTGGTTGGGTCTCGCAGCAAAAGGCTGGATCGGTTCTCGTTGAGGGCGTCGAACTTCGTCGGATCTTGGGGACAATGATCGTCCGCACGAAGAAGGGCTCCCCCTACGGCTCGCGATCGTCGCAGGCCACGGCTGGCTGACGTTTCTGTTCCGGCTTTTCGGTTTTCGCTTTTCGTTGTTCGCTTTGCAGTTGAGGTTTCCCCAATGCCCATCAAGATCGAAATGCCCCGTCTCTCCGACACCATGCAGGCCGGGACGGTCGTCAAGTGGAACGTCAAGGAAGGCCAGAAGGTCAAGAGCGGCGATGTCCTCGCCGACATCGAGACCGACAAGGCCACCATGGAACTGCCCACCTACGAGGACGGCACGATCGCTCTGATCGCCACGCCCGAAGGCCAGAACGTGCCCATCGGCACGGTCATCCTCGTCATGGCCGCCGCCGGTGAAGACATCGCCGCGGTGAAGGCCGCGGGGGTTGGTGGCGCCGCGGCTCCGGTCGCCAAGGCCGCCGCTGCCGCGGGCGCGAGCACTGCCGTCGCATCGCCCGCCGCCACCGCGGTGCTCGATGCACCCAAGGGCGCAGCGCAAAGCACATCGCACGGCACCAACGGCCACGCAGCATCGCGCGTCTTCGTCAGCCCGCTGGCCCGCAAGATCGCCGAGGAATCGGGCGTGAATCTCGCCGAGGTCAAGGGCACGGGTCCGTCGGGCCGCATCGTCCGCAAGGATGTCGAGGCCGCGCTCGCGTCGCCCAAGTCGTCGCCCGCCTCCGGCAGTGCCCGCGCATCCGCCGCTCCCGCCCCGATGCTCTCGCCGATCGGTTCGACGCTCGAGGCACGCACGGTGCCGCTGAGCAACATGCGCAAGACGATCGCGCGTCGCCTGGTCGAGAGCAAGACCACCGTGCCGCACTATCAGGTGACGGTCGAGGTGGACATGGAGCCGCTGCTCGCGCTGCGTTCCCAGCTCAACGAGCAGCTCGCGGCCCAGGGCGTCAAGCTCAGCGTCAACGACTTCCTCGTCCGCGCCTGCGGCGTCGCGATGCACCAGCATCCGTACGTCAACAGCCGCTGGGCGGGCACCGCCGGCAACGAGGTCATCGAACTGCTCGGCACCGTCAACGTCGGCGTCGCGATCAGCCTCGATGAGTCCAAGGGCGGCGGGCTTGTCGTCGCCACCATCCGCAATGCCGATCAGATCGGCCTGCGTCAGATCTCCGCCCAGACCAAGGCACTGGCCGACAAGGCCCGCAGCAAGGGCCTGAGCGTCGAAGAGATGTCCGACTCGACGTTCACCATCAGCAATCTGGGCATGTTCGGCGTCGATCACTTCACGGCGATCATCAATCCGCCCAACGTCGCCATCCTCGCCGTCGGCGCGGCCCTCGACAAGCCGGTCGTCAAGAACGGCCAGGTCGTCGCGGGCAAGGTCATGTCGATGACGATGTCGAGCGACCACCGCGTGATCGACGGCGCGATGGCCGCCCAGTACCTGCAGACGCTCAAGGGCCTGCTCGAGAAGCCCGCGACGCTGCTGGTCTAACGCACGCGATCGTCAACTCTAATGCTCTGCCGCGGCCCCGAAGCACCTCTTCGGGGCCGTTTGCGTTGGTGGAGCGGGGGCGAGCGCGTCTGTGGAAACAGCGATAACTGCCAATTTCACATGGAGATGCGCGGGGGCGCTGCAAAATCTCTTGCGATCGCGGGCGGTTTTTACGATACTTGGTGTATCACCGCCGAGCAGCGGGCCGTGGACGAGAACACTCAGTCCCACGCGCGTGCACGACGATGACGACCGGTGACCCGCGAAAGTCATCGCGGCTTTCAGGTCACTCGGGCGATGTGCCGCGGGCGACGGTCCGCGGGGAAAGAGTCCGGCGACGGCGTGATCGCGCCGCGACGGCCGGAATGGCTCTTTCGGCAAGGAGGTGATCCAGTGTCAAGTCAGATCGTTTCGGGGCTGCGCAGCTGATCGCAGTTCGACGGAGCTGCGAAGCGCAGTTTCCCAACTACGGCAACGTACGGCCGGCCTTCCCCGCAGGGAAGGCCGGTTGTGTTTTTGGCGTCGCGCGCGAGTTCATGTGCCGAAAGATTTCCGAATGCCGAGTTCCGTCGCTCGTCGATATCAGGCGGTCCCTGTCGTGCTTGAAAGGACCGCCCACATGTCGACTTTGCTCCGCCGCGGCACTTGTTCGTTTCTCGTCGCGCTCGTCTCTGTTCTCGCGCCGGCGCATGCACAGAGCATTCCGCTCTGCGCCGCGGACTTTGATCGCGATGGGTACCTCGCCTACCAGGACTTTGACGCGTTCATTGTCGCGTTCGAGTCGGGGAACGCGGCGGCGGATCTCAACGCTGACGCCATGCTTACGTTCGAGGACTTTGATGCGTTCATGGTCGAGTTCGCGGACGGATGTTCGGAGCGTCGGCCCGTGCCGCTCTTTCCGGGGACGAGTTTCTTTTCGCTTGACAACCCGACCGGCGTCGCGTTCGGCGATTTCGACGGCGACGGACGCGTTGACATGGCGGCGTCGAGCGCCGACAGCGGCTCCGTCGTGGTGTGGCGCAACCTGAGCGTTGCGGGCGGACCGATCAACCTTGACCAAGTCGTAAATGTGCGCTTCGACTATCTTCCTCAGGCAGTCGCTGTCGGCGATCTGAATGGCGACGGTCGCCCCGACATCGCCACGGCGATGTCGGATCGCAACCTGATGGGGGTTGCGATGAACACCTCGATCGGTCCCGGCTTCTTTCGGTTCGGCACATCCGTTCTGTATCCCGCTGGCGTTCAAGCGACGTCCGTCGCGATGGGCGATCTCGACGGCGACGGCGATCTCGATATCGGCGTCGCGTGCTATGCGGCTGATGCCGTCTGGCTCTATCGCAACGACGGTCGCGGTTCATTCTCGCCGCTTGCGAGCGTCGGAACGGGTTCGCGTCCGCGCGGGCTGATTCTGAGCGATATCAACGGCGACTCCAAGGCTGACATCATCGTCGCGAACGATCTTGGATCGAGCGTCAGCGTCATCCGCAACACGACGATCGGTTCGACCGGGGATATCTCGTTTGCGGCTCGCGACGATTACGCGGCTCCCGCTCGATCCGCCGTGCTCTGCATCGGCGACTTCGACGCGGACGGCCGCGTCGATCTTGCGTCCGCGAGTTCGACGATTCCCGTTGTGAGTCTCCGCCTGAACAACGGTAATGGAACGTTTGGCCCGCGAACCGATCTCGCCGTGCCGGCCGTGGTTTCGTCCCTCGCGGCCGTGGACGCGGACGCCGACGGCAGGATCGACATCGTGACGACGAGCTACTACGCGGGAAGTATCGGCACGTTCCGCAATACATCGACGGCGCAAGGCACGCTGCAATTTGAGCCGATGATGGTCCAGCCCTCGATCGCGCGACCTTGGTCGCTCGGCGCACAGGACCTCAACGCGGACGGATTTCCTGATCTTGCCGTCGTCAGCAGTTGGGGTGACTCAATCGGAGTTCTTCGTAGTCTTGCCGGGCGCGGCTTTGAGACACGGGTCGAGCGGGGTGGAGGGAGCGATCCCAGATCGGTCGCAATCGGTGATCTCAACGGCGACGGCCGACCTGAGATCGTGACCGCCAACTACGCCGGAGTGACGGCATCAGTCATCACCAATCTTGGAGTCGGTGCATTCTCGGCAAGCCAGGAGATCGCGATCGGTGGGGGAGCGTCGTCCATCGAGATCGCTGATCTGAACGATGACGGTCGTGCAGAGATGATCGTGACGAACATCAACGACGCTGCGGTTGGCATCATGCGGAACACCGGGGCTGGCTCAGTGCTCGCGTTCGCTCCGCCGCTGAAGTTCTCGACGCCCGACGGGCCGTACGCATCGGCGGTGGGAGATCTCGACGGCGACGGCCGGCCGGATCTGGCGATTTCAAACTATCGGTCGAACTCCGTCAGCGTTTTCCGCAACGTGTCCACCGCGGGCGGCAACGTCGCGTTTGACAGCCGAATCGATCTTTCGGTCGGAAATGGCCCACGCCAGATTCGCATTGCTGATATGGATCGCGACGGCAAGCCGGACCTGATCGTCGGGCACCGCAATGAGCTTTCGTACTGCATCCTGCGCAATCTCTCGTCACCCGAAGATGGCATCGCCTTCGCCACGCGTCAGATCTTCCCGGTCGAGTTCACCGGCGAGCGCCTCTCGGTTGGTGACATGGACAACGACGGTTGGCCGGATCTCGTCGTGATCAACTACTACAGCAACCGTTTCGTCACGCAGATCAACAACCACGATGGATCATTTCGAACCGGGCCGACAGGGAGGACGAGCAGAGAGCCATGGACGAGCGCTGTCGCGGACGTGAACAACGACGGCGCGCTCGACATCCTGATCGTCAACCTGTTCAGCAACTCGGTCAGTGTCTACCTCAACACGCTGTCGATCGATGGAGTGCTCGCGTTCGGCCCGCGCAATGACTACTGCGTCGGCCTCTATCCCTACGCCATGGCGATCGGCGACCTGAACGCCGACGGCCGCGTGGATGTCGCGGTGGGGAACTCCCAATCGAGCTCAACGAGCATCTTGCTCAATGCGGTTGTCTCCGCCGAGCCGGCTCGTGACGCCGGGACACGCCAGCAGCGCTGAACTGGAATGCGGTGTTGAGTCTGTACTCTTCTACATCGGATCGACACAGCGAGAATCGGCTGAGCATCGCGTGACGTTCGTGTGCTGTCTTACACACCCAAGATCGTCTTGAGATACCGCCCCGTGTGACTGTCCGCACTGCGGGCGACGTCCTCGGGCGTGCCGCGGGCCACGACGCGGCCGCCGTTGTCGCCGCCTTCGGGGCCCATGTCGACGAGCCAGTCCGCCGTCTTGATCACGTCGAGGTTGTGCTCGATCACGACGAGCGTGTTGCCCGCATCGGCGAGACGATTGAGCACCATGACCAATTTGCGGATGTCCTCAAAGTGCAGGCCGGTGGTCGGTTCGTCGAGGATGTAGAGCGTGTGCCCGCCCGCGCCCAGTTCGCCCGCGCCCTTGCCCAGTTCGGTGGCGAGCTTGATGCGCTGGGCCTCACCGCCCGAGAGCGTGGTGCTGGGCTGGCCGAGTTGCAGGTAATCCAGGCCGACGTCGTGCAGGCACTTGAGGAAGCGCAGGATCTTGGGGTGGTTCTCAAAGAACCCGACGCCCTGCTCGACGGTCATGTCGAGGATGTCGGCGATCGACTTGCCGCGATACTCGATCTCAAGCGTCTCGCGGTTGTAGCGCTTGCCCTTGCACACCTCGCACTCGACGTACACGTCGGGCAGGAAGTGCATCTCGATCTTCTTGAGGCCCTGGCCCTGGCACGCCTCGCAACGTCCGCCACCCGCCTCGGCACGCACGTTGAAGCTGAATCGCCCCGGCTTGTAGCCGCGGATCTTGGCTTCCTTGGTCGCCGTCAGCACATTGCGGATGTCATCAAAGATGCCCGTGTACGTCGCCGGATTGCTCCGCGGCGTGCGCCCGATCGGGCTCTGATCCACTTCGATCACGCGATCCAGTTGCTTGGGCCACTTGAACGATGCATGCTCGCCCGGCTTGGTGCGGCTGCCCAGGAGATGCTGCTTGGCGCTCAGCAGCAGGATGTCGTTCACGAGCGTGCTCTTGCCCGAACCGCTGACGCCGGTGACGCACACGACGCCGCCGAGCGGGAACGCCGCGTCGATGTTCTTGAGGTTGTTGGCCCGCGCACCCTTGACGACGATCGCCTTCTTCTCGCTCAGTTCGCGGCGTTTGCTGGGCACATCGATCCGCTTGCGCCCTGCGAGATAGTCGCCCGTAATCGAACGCGGCGTGTTGCAGATGTCCTGCACGGTGCCCTGCGCGACGATCGTTCCGCCGTGGACGCCCGGGCCGGGGCCGACGTCCAGCACATGATCGGCGTGACGGATCATGTCCTCGTCGTGTTCGACGACGAGCACCGTGTTGCCGATGTCGGCGAGGTGGCGCAGCGTCGCGATCAGGCGATCGTTGTCGCGCTGGTGCAGGCCGATGGTGGGTTCGTCGAGCACGTAGCACGCGCCGACGAGGCCGCTGCCGACCTGCGACGCGAGGCGGATGCGCTGCGCCTCGCCGCCCGAGAGCGTGGCGGTCTTGCGATCCAGCGAGAGATACTCGAGGCCCACGCCCGAGAGGAACCGCAGGCGGTTGTTGATCTCCTTCAAGATCGGCTCGGCGATGATCCGCTGCTCCTGCGTGAGCTTCAGGTCCGCGATGAACGCGATTGCGTCGGTGATGTTGAGGCGCGAGAACTCGGCGACGTTGAGCATCGTGCCGTCGTTCTTCGGGCGGCCGATCACGGCTTCGCTGAACGCACGCGACGTCTCGGCCTTGTGCCCGCTGGTGATCTGCACGTGCAGGGCCTCGATGCGCAGGCGATCCCCGAAGCATGACTTGCACGGCGATTGGCTGAGGAACGTGCTGAGGAACTCCTTGACGCTCTCGTTCTCCGTGCTTCCCCACCATTCGGTGATGTTGGGCACGACGCCTTCCCACTTGATGCCGCCGCGCGTCTCAGGCTTGACGCCGTGCAGCAGTTTCTTGAGGTTCTCCGGCCCCATGTCGCGGACGGGCGCGGTGAACGACACGCCAAAGTCCTTGCAGAAGCGGCGGAGTTTGCGATTGAACCACGCCCGCACCGGGCCGTTCTTGTTCCACGCGGCAACCGCGCCCTCGCTCAGGCTCAGCGAGTCATTGGGAATCACGAGCGTCTCATCAAATTCAAGGATGGTGCCGAGACCGCTGCACGACGGGCACGCGCCGAAGGGTGAGTTGAACGAGAAGAGCCGCGGCGAGATTTCTTCCAGTGCGTACTCGGGCTCGACCGGGTCGGCGAACTTGTTACTGAACGCCGAGTCGCGCCACTCGGCGGCCTTGCCTTCCTCCGCCGGCTGCTCAATCGTCACCACCACCGCGCCGTCGGCGAGGCGTATGCACGTCTCGACTGCTTCCGCCAGGCGTTGGCGCATGTCGGGCGTGAGCGACAGGCGATCGACCACGGCTTCGATCGTGTGCTTCTCGTAGCGGCCCAGCTTGAGCGGGTTTTCGCCGGGCTCTTTCAGCGTTTCGCGCAGATCAACGATCGTGCCGTTGACGCGGGCCCGCAGCCAACCCTGGGCCACGAACTCTTCGAGCACATCGCGATGGAAGCCCTTCTTGCCGCGGACGACCGGCGCGAGCACCATCATGCGACGGCCGAGCAGCGGGTCGTTCGCGCGCGTCGCCCAACCGAGGATCGTGTCCACGATCTGCGTGCTGCTCGTCGCGCTGATCGGGCGACCGGCACGGGCGAGGACCACGCCTTCCTTGCCCGTCTTGGTGGGTGCCCACGAATACGGCGTGCCGCAGCGGGCGTAGAGCAATCGCAGGTAGTCGTAGATCTCGGTCGTCGTCGCGACGGTTGAGCGCGGGTTGCTCGCCGCGCTGCGCTGCTCGATGGCGATCGTCGGCGGGATGCCTTCGATCTCATCGACATCGGGCTTCTTGAGTTGGTCGAGGAACTGGCGGGCATATGCCGACAGCGACTCCATGTACTTGCGTTGACCCTCGGCGAAGATCGTGTCAAACGCGAGGCTGCTCTTGCCGCTGCCCGAGAGGCCGGTGATGACGACGAGTTGATCGCGCGGGATCTGGACGTCGATGTTCTTGAGGTTGTGCTCGCGTGCCCCGCGGACGCGGATGAACTTGCGATCAAGATCGGCCTTGGCGCGTGCCGCCGCTCGGGCTGTGTCGACGCTCTTGGGTTCGACCTGCGGTTGCGCTTCGGATGCCGCGTCGGTCGTCTTGTGCGGGGTCTTGGAGGTCTGCTTCGCGGTCTTGGCGGTGGCTGCGGGCATGGCGCGTCCGTGGTCGGAGGTTTGGTCGCGGCGTGGGGGTGGCATGGGCGGTCGATGGTAGCGACACGCCGACGAAAAACACGCCGCGCACACCGGTGTTTCTGCGGTTCTCACAGCGAGAAACTGGTCGATCCGTTCACTTCGGCGTCGCTATCGCGCCGGATTCGGGCGGCGTCGGATTCACGCCCACCGTTGGTGCTGCCGGGGCGGCCTGCGTCTGCGCCGTTGATGGCGCGCCCGCCGGGCTGCTCGCGGGCGCGGACGCGGTATCCGCTGCGGCCTCGCGGGCCGCGGCCTGGCGCATCGCCTCGGCCTCTCGGGCTTGGTGGAAGAGTCCGAGGATGACGCAACCGATGGCGATTCCCGCGAGGTAGACGCCGATCCGCCGAATGAACTGTTCGCGTTCGCTCTTCACGGCCTTCGCATGCTCCGTCTCTTTGGAACCTCGTCTCTTCTTCCGGTGCTCAGACCGTCTGCGCCACTTGGCCCTGTGCCGGGAGCCAGCGCAGCAACTCGGCATCGCGATACTCGCCGCTCTCGATCTGCTTGGCGTACTTCCGCCGCAGTGCGGCCGCGACCAGGCCCATGAACATCGGGTGCGGACGCAGCGGACGGCTCAAGAGCTCCGGATGGAACTGCCCGCCGACGAAGTACGGATGCGTCACGTTCCCACCCGGCACGCCCGGCTGCGGCGTGTGGCGGAGTTCCATGATCTGCATGATCGGCCGCGAGGGATGACGCCCGCTGAACACCATGCCCGCCGCTTCAAGCCGCGCGATGAACTCAGGCTCGACCTCGTAGCGATGGCGGAATCGTTCGCGGATGGTCGGCCGCTCGCCATAGATGAACGACGCCAGCGTGCCCGGCGAGAGGACGACATCCTGCCCGCCGAGGCGCATCGTGCCGCCCAAGCCCTCGATCTTTTTCTGCTCGGGCAGCTCGCTGATCACCGCGTTGGGGGTCTGCGGATTGAACTCGGTGCTGTTTGCGTCGCGCAGGCCCAGCACATTCCGCGTGAACTCAATCACCGCGACCTGGAAGCCAAGGCAGATGCCCAGATACGGCAAGAGTCCTTCGCGACAATACCGCACGCACTCGATCTTGCCCTCGACGCCGCGGCTGCCGAAGCCGCCCGGCACGATCACCGCGTCGTGTCCCGCGAGGCGATCGGCGACGTTGTTGCGGGCGATCTCGGTGCTCTCGACCCAGTGCAGCTTGATGTCGGTGCCCAGGTGTGCCGAGCAATGCTCGATCGCCTTATCGATCGACGCGTAGGCATCGCGCAGTTCCGCGTACTTGCCGACGACACCGATGTTAACCGCCTTGCTCTTGGGCGCGGTCAGTTTGCGGGCGAACTGCATCCACTTCTCGCGGCTCTTGTCCTCGTGGGCGACATCGACGCGATCATGCAGCCCCAGCAGCGAAAGGATCTCGCGATCCAGCCCTTCCTGACGCATTTCCTCGGGGATGGTGTAGATGCTCTCGCGATCGTGCATCGAGAAGATCCGGCGCAGCGGCACGTTGCTGAACATCGCGATCTTCTGCATCACCTTATCGCCGCACGGCTGGCTCGCCCGGCACGCGATCACATGCGGCTGAATGCCCGCCTCCATCAATCGCTTGATGCCAAGCTGTGCCGCCTTGCTCTTCTGTTCGCCCAGCGCCTTGGGCTCGATGATGTACGTCAGCGCGACGAAGCACGTCGAGTTGGGGCCTTCTTCAAAGGCCAGTTCGCGCATCGCTTCGATGTAGAACGCGTTTTCATAGTCGCCGACGGTGCCGCCGACTTCGACGAACACAACGTCCGCTGGCCGCGTGCCATCGCCCTGCAGCGCGAGCTCGCGCAGCTTGCGCTTCACCTCGCCAGTGACGTGCGGGATCATCTGCACATCGCGACCCAGATACACGCCCTGACGCTCGCGCTCGAGGATCTCCGAGAAGACGCGGCCGCTGGTGGTGAAGTTGCGCTTGGTCAGGTTCTGATCGAGCAGACGCTCGTAGGTGCCCAGATCCATGTCGCACTCAGTGCCGTCCTCGAGCACGAAGACTTCGCCGTGCCGATAGGGGTTGAGCGTGCCCGAGTCGATGTTGAGGTAGCCCTCCATCTTGATCGGGGCGACGACGAGGCCTTTGTCCTTGAGCATCTTGGCGAGGCTGCTGGCGAAGATGCCCTTGCCCAGCCCCGACATCACCGTGCCGAAGACCACGACGAAGCGATGGCGGCCCTTGACATATCCCTCGGGGATCGGGCTGTAGAACTCCGAGTCCGCCGACTGCTCGCCGAGTGAACTCAGCGTGATGCCGCCGCGTGAGGATGACGATGCGGCGTTGCCGCCGGCGCCTTGGCCCCCGCCCGTGCCGCTCGCCGCGGCCCGCGCTTCATACGGCACATGCTCCTCGTCCAACTCGCGCAAGCGCGCGGCGCGGAGCATCGATGACCCGGACAGCCAAGGCGAGTCATCGAGAGGTTCAAACCCAGAGTGCAAAGTGGCGTGCAGTTCCGAGCCTGGAATCGTTTGGGGGGGCATTTCAGAGCGTAGTCATGGTCCCGGCGGTTGTCACGAGCAATCCAGCGAGGCGATCCTCCCAGATCAACAGGCAGCCGATTCGGACCCAGAACCATCGCCCGTCCATTCGGCGTTGAGCCCTCGCCCCGGATCGGGGCGCGTCATTGTCGGTTTGCTGGTTTCCGCTCTTGGGTTTCTGAGGTACCGTTCTCCGATGTCCGACTTCCTCGTCCAGCAGATCGCCCGCGTGCGTGCCGCCCTTCAGCCGCTCGCTCGTTCCTCGCCGGGTCTGTGCGCCCTGGTGGACGCGCCCGCGGCTCAGCACGCCGCCCTGATCGACGCCTTTGCCGACGATGCTGGACACCGACGTCGCATCGATCGTCCGCTGCTCGCCGACCTGCTGGGCGTGCGATTGCCGTCGCCGGCGCTCTCGGCTGCCGCTGCGCTCGATGAGCGTCTGTGGTGGGCTGTTCACGACTCCGCATTGCCGACGGCTGCCATCGCCGCCGAGCTTGGCCCGCGCGGCGAACCGCTTATCGGCCGCGCCACGCCGCTGGTCATCGAGACCGCCACGGAGACGGAACTGGGCGCACTGCACGCCCTCTGGACCATCGCCCGTCGGCGAGACGATGCGACGCTTCGCGCCCGCTGTCTCGACGCCGCCCGGTATCTCATCGCCGAGCTTCAACCCGACAACGCCACCAACCACCCGTGGGCGAGTGACGTCTTCCTCACCCTCGCCGAGCAGGGCGAGCCAGCGATTCGCCCCGACGCGCTGCTGTATGCCCAGACGCTCCTGCACAACTGCCAGGTGCAACTGGGTCGCCCCGATTCATTCTCGGCGGCGCTGCTCCTTCACGCCGCGACGCGGTGACGCCAGAACACGGCGGGCAGTCCCGGCAAACGAAAAGGGCCGAAGGCGTGATGCCGTCGGCCCCAGTGTGCGTTCGAGTCATCGTGCGGCGAGGTCGCCCCACGCGTGGGATGGATCAGCGACGACGACGCGTGCCGACGAGGCCGAGCACGCCGAAGGCCGCCGCAGCGCCGGGCGCGGGCACCAGCACGAGGTTGCCGCGGATCTCACCGCTGCCGTTGGCCGCGGTGTGAACGTTCATGTAGAACTGACCATTGAGCAGTGCGGCGACGTCCGCGGCGTTGATCGTGATCGAACCAATGAAGCCACCGGAGACAGCCGAGTTGTTCCAGCCCGCCAGGTTGTCAAGCCCGTAGCGCACGCTGGCGTTCTGGGTGAACGACGCGGTGCCGCCAGCGGCGGTCGGACCGTGCAGATGGCCCGCGACGGCGTTGCCGCTCAGGTTCGTGAAGCCATTTGCCGAACCCCAGCCGACGTTGATCGTGAGGATCCGGGTGACGTCGTCGAACGTGATTCCGGCGCCGATCTCGCCGCCTGTGCCCGGGGTGCCGTTGATCGTCGCAACGTTTTCGTTCGCGGAGATCAGCCCGGCTCCGCCCTTACCTGCGAAGTCAAACTGAAGGACGGCCGCGTGGGCGCTGGACGCAGCCGCGGCTGCGATCATTGCAATGCATGCACTCTTCATCGCGAAATCTCCCTTTTCTGAAACGTTGATGACCCCGAGAGCGACGGACCTCCTGCCGCCGCGCACGCGACAACAGCAGGCCCTCTCCCTACCAGAATGTCCCGAGACCCCCCGGCGATTTCAGAATCGTCAAGGTATCGGAACTTCGTCGCCTTCGCGGGGATCACGAGATCAGATGTCCGCGTGCTCGTGAATCCGTGCTTGCGAATCCAATCCTCGCCATGCGACCCGGGGTTCCCCGTGCGCCGTGGTCGGGGTTTGGTCCACCCAAGCAAAAACCCGCGGCTTGTGACCGCGGGTTTGCATTCCTCATTCAGTCGAGTCACGCGGGTGTCTCCACCCGCGGCGTCTCACTTGTCCATGCGCTCGGCCTTCGGCGCCGCCGGAGCGGTCGTCTCGGGCTTGGCGGCCTCCCCCTCGGCGGGCTTGGCGGGCTCGTCCTTCTTCACCGGGCGCGACATGCGCACCGCGGTGAGCAGGGCTTGCTCTTGCTCGACGGTGAGCTGCTTGGCGACTTCGCGATACGCTGCGGCCCGCGCGTTGTCGTTGCCCTCGGCCTCGAGCTGCAGCGCCAGCGGCGCGAGCTTGGCCTTCAGATCGGCGGGGATCGCCTCAACCGTCGGCAGCAGCGTGCTCATCTTGGTGCCCGCCTCGATCGAGAGCCGCTTGTAGGTGAAGATCGCCTCATCGGTGCTCATCTTGAGCATGACGTCGCGCATGAAGCGGGCCGACATCTGCTTCTGGGCGGCCTTGATTTCTTCGTCGGTCGCGTCGGGTTTGGCCGCGTGCTCTTTCTTCATCTGGGCGTTCAGATCGCTCTGATACGCCTTCATGATCTTCTGATTCTGCGCGGCCTGGATGCGGCTCACGATGCCTTTGTTCTTCAGTTCGACCATGATCGACCCCGCGCCGGTCAGCGGCTTCACGAGGTCGCGTGCCGCGCCGAAGTTCTTGGTGTCGGTCAGGTCGATCTTCTCGAGCTCGCCGTCGAGGATCTTGCGTACGGTCTTGAGTTCGACGACGACCAGGTCCTCAAACGCCTGCTTGCGTTCGATGAGATACGGCTCCATCGCCTCGCGCGTCTTGGGCGTCAGCGTGACGTTGCGATCCATCGCCGCCCACTCAAGCGGACGATCGAGCGCCGCGAGCTTGCCGTTCTCGTCCTTCTCCCAGTCCTTGAACGGGATGTCCGGCGTGCTCGCCACGCCGCCCGGAGGAGCGCTCACCGCGCCACGCGGCGTCGCCGGTGCCATCGGAGGCGGCACGTAGTCGGGCGTCTTGGCCGGAGCTTCGGGCGGCGGGGGGGCGATCTGCGCACCCGCCAAGCCCGCGCTCAGCGCGAGCATCAGGACGCACGTGGTACCGAGGGAGAGCGAAGTGGCGCGACGCGAAGTCATTCCCAAATCTCCTGTGTCTTCAAACCGACCCGGGCGGGCACATGTCGTCTTCAAAGATTAGCGTTCAGACCGGCGCGAGCGCATCTGCCCCAGCCCGATCAGACCGTCCCTTGGTATCGGCTGGCGACGCCGCGGGTTCGCGGGGTTCGGGCCGATCCAAAGGGCCGAGAACAATACGACGGGTCCGGTCGTGCGGGTTGGGGGCGTCCCCGCGGTCGGTCTATGCCTCGATCAGCCCGCCGGTTGCATGGGCTTGGCGTTCATCTCGTCAGGCGGGGCGACAGGCTTCTGGACGGGCTTCTCGGCTGGTTTGTCGTCGGTCTTTTCGTTCGGCTTGGCCGCGGGTTTGGGCGCGGGCGTCTTTGCGGGCTCAGCGGGCAGGCTCTTGGCCAGTTCCTCGATGCTTTTCTCGCGAATCGGCGGCAGCGCGAGCACTTCTTTGGCCAGGCGCCGTTGTGACTCGGGAGAGAGCACCTTGAAGATCCGCGCGTAAAGGTCGCGGCGTTCATCCGGCCCCAGACGCGGCACGCCTGTCTCACTGTTCTTGGGCCGCTTGGCGTAGACCGTCTCGATCTCCTCGCGGCACTTGCCCAGCGCCGTTTCATCAAGGCCCAGCCCATTGACGATCTGCTCGAAATCGATCGCCCGCTGCCCGATCTGCCGCTCGTAGCTGCGCTTGACCTCACCCGCCCAGATGCGATCAACCTCACGATCGATGATCTGGCGGAAGGTCGTGCTGTCGCCGCGTTGGCGAGCCTCGGTCAGCATCTGGTCGCGCAGTTCGGACCAGTAGGAGTCGAGCATCTGCTCGTAGTCGCGTCGCTGGTCGACGGGCAGAATCGACATCACCTCCTGCGCTGTGCTGCCGCGGCTGGTGAGTTCGCTTGCTACGTCGCGGAACTCTCGGCCCAGAACAGGGATCATGGCGTTGTCGCCACGCTGGCGCGCATCAAGCACGCGCAACGCGAGTTCGATGTTCTCACGCACGATGCGATCCAGGATCGCCGACCGTTCGTTGACGATGGCGTTGATCCGCACCTGCGTGCGATGATCAACTTTCAGATAATCGAGCGCGGCTTCACCTGGGAAGATGTCCAGCCGACGAATGCGACCCGAGAAATCGCGCCGCGTCAGACGCGGCACATCGGCGTTGCCCACACCCGGGCCGCGCAGTGCTTCACTCTGTCCGCGGCGATCGCGTCCCGACGGCGCACCCGCGGCCGCCCCGGGTGCATCGGGCGCGGGCTGCTTCGCGTCCGCCGCATCCGGAGCGTGTTTGTCCGTGTCGGCAGGTGTCTCGAACGGCACGCCCGGATCGCCGACTTCATCCAGCGGCGGCGTGGGCATCTCGGTCGGCGGCTCGGGGTCGCGCTCGGGCTGCTTCGCGGGTTCCTTGGGCTTGTCGGTGGCGGGTTTGCTCGCCGGTGACGCACTCTGCGCGGGCTTGGGCGCGTTGGGCTGCGCATCGCTTTGTGCGATGGCGACTGGCGCGAGCAGCAGCCCCGCGACGAGAGCCGCGAGCGTGTTGCGTGTTGCATGACGAATGGTCAAGTCCGTCGAACGCGCCATGGCGTCGTCCTTCCCGTCGTGGCTCAATCTGATCGTGCGGCGCGGCGTCGCATCGCGCCGACCATTCTGCCAGCAATCACACGCACGCCGCAAGACCAAACCACCCAGAATCTTTGTGTCGCGTCCGACCGATCACTTGGGCGCGGCAGGCTCCGGCGCCGGCGTTGGCACCGCCGGTGGCGTTCCTGTCGGCTGGGGCGCGGGCGGCAGCAGAGGTGCGGGCGCCTCGGGCAGACTCGGCCCGGCGGCAGTGGGGGCCTTGGGAGTCTCCAGCGGCTTGAGCAGGTCGCTCATCGCGCTCGACAACTGTTTGGCCTTGAACTCGGGGAGCAGGAACGCCCAGCCGCCAAGCGTGGAGTTGATCTTGGCGACCTCTTTGTTCACTTCGTCGCGCGACTTGCCCGCTGCGGGCTTGGCTTCGGGCTGGCCGTCGGCACCCGGCTTGTCGCCCGCAGTCGCGGGCGGCGCGGCAGGCTCTTCAAACACCGCGCTAAACGTCGCATACCACGACGTGTCCTGCTTGTAGACCGTGCTCTTGACGACAAGGCCGTCAAACGTGCGATACTCCGCCGTCGCGAGCGGCGGCACATCCTTGAGCACGCTCGCGGCCTTCACATCGTCAAACGACACATACGCCAGTGCCGCGCCGATGCCATCGCCCGCCGAGGCACTCGACAACTCGCGTCCCGCGGGCAGATCGGCGACGGCAAACGTCGTCGTCTCGGGTGTCTCGCGCGTGAGCACGAGTCGCGAACCCAGTGAGGTGCTCGGGCCGACCGCGCCCGCGTCAACCGCAACGCTCGGCGTGATGACCACCTGTTTGACGCGTTCGCGATTCACTTCGAGGATGGTGCGTTGCAGCCAAAAGAGCGGATCGGCGTTGATGACCGCCGTGCCGCGCACTTGCCAGACTTGCGCCTCGCCCGGGATGCGGACGGTGGCCTCGGCGGGTGCTCCGCCGAATCCGCCGCGCGTGCCGCCGATCACCAGCGAGCGGATCGCCTTGCCCGTCGAGTCCTTCAGTTCAACGCCCGCGGCGACATCATTGTCCGGCGCAGGGTCTGCCACGCCCAGGACCTTGTAGTGCTCGGGCTTGTCGCTCTTGGCTTGAAGCTTTTCGAGTGCGGCCAGGTTGATCGCGAGCTGCTTCACGCTCTCGAACATCGCCGGATAGCCCGACTTCTCGACAATCGTCCAGTCGTTGCCTGCCTTACGCAGCGTGGTTGTGTCCTTGCCCTTGCGCAGTGCGATCTCGGCGACATCATTCAGCCGCTCCGACAGCCCCGGCGAGAGCGGGCCGAGCGTCGCGGTTTCGCTCAAGACGGGAGCGGCCCGCTGCTGCGACCAATACGCCAAGCCGCCCACGATCAGGGCGGCACCTGCAAGCATCGCGAGATGAGTCGTCTTCATGCGTCAGAACCCGACGAGGGCGGGAGACCAATAAGCGAGAGATTGACCTGGATGAACCAGAGCATGGTACTTCTTCGCCAGAGTGTGCGACAGCCCGCGGCATGCCCGCCGCGGATTTGCACGACCGGCGTTCGGGACGGCTGTACGACGGGCGAGCCCGTCGGTTCGCGCATTATCGCTCGCCAAGCAACCGCCGCGGCTTGGGCGACCACTTGGGCTTGGGCTGCAGCGCAACGCCTTCGCGGATCTTCTCGACCGCCACGTTCGGGTCGTCGGTGAGCGTGATGAGGTCCATGTCTTCGGGGCTGATCGTCCCCGCGCTGACCAGACGCTCACGCATGAACGTCAGCATCGGCGTCCAGAACTCGACGCCCATCAAGACGATGGGGAAGTGCTGGACCTTTCGTGTCTGGACAAGCGTCGCGATCTCGAAGAGTTCGTCCAGCGTGCCGAAGCCGCCGGGGAGGGCGACAAAGGCGTACGAGTACTTGACCAGCATCACCTTGCGCACGAAGAAGTACCGGAACTCGATGAAGCGATCGACGTAGGGGTTGGGCTTCTGCTCCATCGGGAGGACGATGTTGCACCCGATCGAACGCCCGCCGGCTTCCTTTGCGCCGCGGTTGACGGCTTCCATGATCCCCGGCCCGCCGCCGGTCATTGAAGTGAGCCCCAGTTCGGCGATCCGCCGCCCCATCTCCCGCCCGAGGGTGTAGTACGGGTGGTCTTCCTTGAAGCGAGCCGATCCAAACACGGTGACGCACGGCCCGACGAAGTGCAGAGCGCGAAAGCCCTTCATGAACTCAAGGAAGATACGGGTCGCCCGCAGAAACTCGCTGCCGCGGGTGAGCGGGCCGGAAAGGAAATCGCGGACGTCCTGCGTCGACGGGGCCTTGCCCCAGCGGCCGTTGCCGTTGGGGCCGTCGCCGTTGAGCGTCGGCTGCTCAGGCATTGAAGGATCTTGTTCGGACGATTGAGGCGTGGTCACAGGGGGATTGTGACGACTCGCCTCCTCCGGTCAAACCGACGTGGTCGATCGGGTCTCTCGCACGATTCCGACAAATCTGTCAAGAAATGTGCATAAATACTGCGCTTTCCGGCAATAAGCCGGTACTTTTACCAGAAAGACGATTACGCACAGGGAAATACCTTGGACGCATTGACAAGTTCCCAGAAGTTCTGTGCAATAGTCAGCCGAGGTTTCATGTCCGATGCGGATTTCGTTTGAGTCTGGCCACGTCGCTTGGCTCCGCCGCTTTCGTGAATGTTCGGGTCAGCGGAGGCGTGATGAGAAGCGTTACAGAAATCAGCAGTAGCTTGAGCGCGAACGATCGCCAGACACTGGCGGATCTCGCCGCCGCTCCGCTGTGGCATTCCCTGGTCAACGACTCCGGCGGCTGCTTCGCGGTGGTGAGTGAAGAAGGCCGCGTGGTCTTCGCGAACGACGTTGCGGGCGATGTCGTTCAGTGCCCCGCGTCGCAGATGATCGGACGCGTGGTGGACGAGCTTCTTCCGCCCGCGATCGCCAAAGAACGCATGGGGTTTCTGCGGCAGGTGATGCAGACCGGGCGGCCGCTGATCGTCGATGCCGTGTTCATGGGTATGTATCGTTCCACGGTGTACCGCCTGCACATCGGGCACGCCGGGGCAAAGTATGTCCTCTGCGCCGGACGAACCGGGCACATGAAGCCGGGCGTGCAGTTGCCGCCGGGCATGGACTACGCCCGCACCAAGCACGATGACGCGGGGCGTTTCTCAGCGCTGACGGCACGCGAGCTTGAGATCCTTCGCATGATCGGCGAGGGGCTCACGACTGCAGAGATCGCCAAGCGTCTGCATCGCAGCGTCAAGACGGTCGAGTGGGATCGCGTGTCCCTCGGCACCAAGCTCGGCGTGAGCAATCGCGTCGAACTTGCCCGAATCGCAATCGACTCGGGCCTTGTCTCGTCCAACAGCGTCGCCGCGGCCAGCGAGGGCACGCCCGAGGATTGAGCGAGCCTGCCTGTCGCTCATGCGATGGCCGCGTCTTTCGGCGCGGTGTGCAACTTTCTGCTTGCCAATCGGCCGCGGCGTGGTAGAGTCTCCTTATTGAGATTTGTTTCTCATTTCTGACCTGCGGGTGGGTTTGCGCGTGGTTGAGCCTGCCGCGGCGGTCGGAGTGAGTTGCAGGGTGGTCGCTGTCGCAGTGCTGGCATGAACGAAGGCCGTGCACATCTCGGGCAGAACATCGGCGCCGCGGCTCGTCGCGTGGTGCACGCTGCCCGCCGTGCGTGTGCCCGCGTCTCACTGCTCGGCGTGTTGGTCGTCGGCGTCGTCGTGCTCCAAGCGCTACTGCCGACGCTGCACGGCATCCACCACGCCGCCCACGCACAGCATCGCGAAGCCGCTTGTCACACTGTTGCCGCTTCTGGCGTCACCTCAGACGACTGCGCCGATTCCCATGCGTCGCAAGCATCACATGCCAACACGCATGACGATCAGGCACCCGCCGATCGTCCCGACGACTGCGACGAATGCCGAACCATGCTGCTCGCCAAGGCGCTGGGCGGCATCGTCGAAGCACCCGCGCTGCTCCATAACGGCGAGATGGTTCAGGTACTCGGTGCGCGTCCGCCGCCGAGCGTGATGCCTGCCCCGAGCACGACGCCGCGCGAATCTCGCGGCCCCCCGAACTGCTGAACGCGAGGCGTTCTGCCTCGTTGTGCGATCACGCGCCTGCGTTTTCGGCGTGCGTGATTGCGTCCATCCGCGCGCGACGTGGTGTCGATCACCCGTTGCTGCTCCCCTGCGTTCGACGCGTTCGGCGTTTTCAGTTCTGCATCATTTTGCTTTCCTTCACTCTTGAGGAACCGTATGGCACTTTCCCGCCGCGGGTTCACGCTCATCGAGCTTCTGGTCGTCATCGCCATCATCGGCGTTCTGATCGGTGTGTTGCTGCCGGCTCTTGGCAGCGCACGCCGCGCCGCGCGTGCGACCAAGTGTCTGGCCAACATCCGCTCGCTTGAGCTTGCGCATGCCGCATACATGAACGAGAACAAGGAGCGGTTCGTGACGGCGCTTCTTCCAGAAAGCGGCGTGCCGACCATCGCGAGCCTGAAGCAGAGCTGGCCGTTCGCGCTCAAGGACTCCTACGGCTCCGAGGCGATCCTGCGTTCTCCCGGCGACGCCAGCAAGTTCTGGCCCAGCAGCGCGGGCGGGCAGAGCGACGGCGTCACCCTCACACGCTTTGTCGACGACTACGCCGGTGGCCAGAAGCCCTCGCCCACCAGACTCGCGCGCTGGACGAGCTATGGCCTGAACAACTGGGTCGCGCCGCCGCATAGCCCGCTGCTCGAGTCGGGTGAGCCATACGACCGGCTGAGCAAGGTGCAGAATCCAAGTGCGACGGTGCATTTCGTGATGATGACACGCGGCGACGAGCGCGCGATGAACGCGCCGCGCTTCGCCGTCGCCGATCACATCCACGCCGAGAACTTCAGCGACGGCGGCGCGGGCTTTGAAGCCAGCGTCGCCTCGACGCAGATCGACCTCGCGGCGTGGGGCGGCAAACCAAAGACGCCCAGCGGCAAGGCCAACTACGGCTTCCTCGACGGGCACGCCGCGACGCTGTCCTTCGAGACCGTCTATCGCGATTACGACCACAACCAGTTCCGCCCGAGCGTCGCACGCTGAGGCGGAGAAGCAAGTCCCGACTCTCAACACCACCCCGGAGTTCCACCCATGAATCGCGTTCTGCTTGCAAGCATCGCACTCGGCCTTACCGGTACCGCCGCCGTCGCACAGCATGCTGGCGACATTCTGCTCACCCGCGTCGATGGTCGCCTCGCGACAGGAGCGATCGACGAGGAGGGCAGTGTGATAGGCCCAGAGCGCGTGTTCGTCACCGCATTCGATGGTAACTTCATCGATGAACCGGGGATCTACTCGGACTTCGGCGCGTTTACGCCTGGCACGGCGATCGGCTTCACCGTCCGTGCCGCGCTGCGCGCATGGGACGGAAGCGACTTTGACACAATCCCCGCCGAGCGCATTTCGATGCGTCTGGGACCCCTCGGCCCGATCACGACGCCGCTCACGGATGTGCCGGTGGTTGGGTTCAACACGCTTGTCGGCGCGACGGGCGAGTTCCATCGCCACTACGGCTACACGCTCAATGCACCGGCTGGTGACGGCGTCTACATGCTTGAACTTGAACTGTGGGCGACGGATGCGACCATCGCGCCGAGCTTGCCCTACTGGATCCTCTTTGGCCAAAACGCTGACGCCAGCGATCTCGCAGCCGCGGCTGCGTGGGTCAAGACGAATCTCGCCGGAGCGTGCGCCGCGGACTTTGACGCCGATGGCTTCCTGACGTTCAACGACTTCGATGCGTTTGTCAGCGCGTTTGAATCAGGTGAGACAAAGGCCGACTTTGATGCCGACGGATTCCTCACGTTCAACGACTTTGACGCCTTTGTCGAGGCATTTGAGCGTGGATGCTGACATCGAAACTCGGGACTTCGTTGAAGGGAGTCGTCCCGTGGCACCGAACGGTGTCGCGGGGCTTTGCGTACGCTGCGTAGACCTGCCTGTGAATGACGCGAGGGCTTGATGGCGACCACTGTTGATGCAACCGGTTCTTCGCACGCCGCGCTCCATGTCGCGGGGCTGCGATTCCGACACGCTGCGGCATTCTTGGAAGGTGACGGCACGGCGCCCGCCGCCAACCGCTGGACCATCGACATCGGTTCGCTCTCGCTCGCACGCGGCGAGCATCTGCTTCTCACCGGCTCATCAGGCAGCGGCAAGTCGACGCTGCTCCAAGTCATCGCGGGCCTCCTTGATCCGAGCGAAGGCCGCGTCGAGATCCACGGCACACCAATCCACACCCTGCGTGGTGCCGCCCGCGATCGCTTCCGCGGCAGGCACGTCGGCATGATCTTCCAGACGTTCAACCTGCTGCACGGCTTCTCGGCCCTCGAGAACGTGATGGCCGCGCTCATGTTCTCCGAGGTGCCGACGCGCGAGCATCGCGAGCGTGCCGCGGCGTTGCTCTCGCGACTGGGCATCACCGATCACCATCGCCATGCCGATCGCATGAGCGTCGGCCAGCAGCAGCGCGTCGCCGTCGCCCGCGCGATCGCCTGCGGCCCCGATCTCGTGCTGGCCGATGAGCCGACGGCGAGCCTCGACCCCGAGAACGCGCGCGGCGCGGTCGAACTGATCCGCGAGGCGTGTCGCGCCAGTGGCGCGGCACTGCTCTGCGTGAGCCACGACCCTTTGTTGCACAACCAGTTTGAACGCCGAGTCGCGCTGCATGATCTGGCATCGCACGCGGGTGCGCAGGCCGCAACACAGAACGGGGGAGGTCGCTGATGGCCCTCACCGATTGGACGATCATCCGCAAGAGCCTCTTCGCGCGGCTCTTCAGCACGCTCACGACGACGCTCACCGTCGCCGTCGCCGTCGGCCTGCTGCTCGTGCTGTTGATGATGCGAGAGAGCGGGCGACGGGCGTTCGAGCGTGGCAGCGGCAACATGCACCTGCTTGTCAGCGCGGACAGCAGTCCGCTCAACAGCGTGCTGAACTCGGTCTTCTATGCCGCGCTCCCGCCGCGCCCGATCGAGTACGCGCGGTTCAACGCGCTGCTGGCGAAACTGCCGCCGATGGAGTTTGCGATCCCCACGCAGCACGGCGACTCGTACAAGGGTTTCCGCGTCACCGCGACGACGCCAGAGTTCTTCAGCAAGTTTGAGCCCCAGAGCGGCGAGGCGTGGCGCTTCGCTTCGGGCAAGGCGTTCGACGGCGAGTGGCAGATCGTCGCAGGTGCCAAGGCCGCCCGCGATCTCGGGCTTGTCGTCGGACAGAAGGACATCTTCCTGACGCACGGCAGCGGTGCTTCGCGTGCCGGCGGCGGTGAGGGCGCGGCTGGCGACGCTGGCGAAACGCACGTCCACAAGGAGTACGGCTTCAGCGTTGTCGGCGTGCTTGAACCGACGGGCAGCGCACACGATCGCGCCCTGTTCATCAATCTCAACAGCGCATGGATCCTTCACGCTCATGATCGCCACGAGCGTGAAGAGGCGGCCGAGCATGCGGAGCACGCCAAGGAAGAGGATCATGACCACGAGCATGATCACGATCACGACCACGCGGGCGAGAAGAAACTCACCGTCGCTGATTTGACCGACGAGGATCGCAAGATCACTGGTGCGTATCTGCGGCTTCTCACGCGCGATGGCTCGGACACGCCCGCCAACCTGCCGCAGGTGTTCTATGCGTTGCGTGCTGATCCGACGATCACCGTCGCGCAGCCCAAGCAGGAGATCGACAAACTCTTCCAGATCGTCGGCAACATCGATCAGATTCTGGTCGGCATGGCGATGGTGGTCATGGTGTCCAGCGGCATTGCGATCATGCTCGCGCTCTACAACTCGATGGAGCAGCGCCGCCGCCAGATTGCGGTGCTGCGCGTGCTCGGCTGCAGCCAGTGGCGCATCTTCGGGCTGGTCATCACCGAGTCGGCGGTGGTGGGGATGGCGGGTGCCGCGGCGGGCGTCGTCATCGCCCTGCTCGGCGGACGCGTCGTCGCGACGATCATGAAGCAGCGGCTCGGCATCGTCGTCGATCCCAACCTGACGCCCGAACTGCTCATCATCATCGTGGCGGCGACGGTGCTCCTCGCGGCGTTGGCGGGGGTCATTCCGGCCCTGCTCGCGTATCGCACGCCGGTGGCCAAGAATCTCAGGCCGATCGGGTAAGGCAGCGGCGGAGTGGCGGTTTTCTTGGTGGCCCGGATCTCCGAGCCGGGCCGCTCAACGAGACAGAAGACGTGTGATGCGGATCAGTCGGAGCGAACGGAGGCGGCGATGAAGTTCTTCTGGCTCCTGGTGGGCGTGGTGGTGATCGCGGCAGGCACGATGCTCCTGGCAGGTCGTGCGACGCAGAGCGCGCCCAAGTCGCTCGCGGCGGCGACACCGGCGGAAACTCCCGCTGCGACACCCGCTGCAACGCCGACGCCCGCACCGACCCCAGCACCGGCCGCCAAGCCAACGCCAGCGCCCGTCGCGGACGCTGCCAAGCCGACTGTTGCGACTTCGGCAGCCGACGCGTCACCGGCGAACCCCGGCGCGAAGGACCACATCGTCGCGCCGGCGAGCGAAAAGCCGCTCCAAGCGAGCGAAGGTGCTGCACCCGCCGCGCCGTCCAAGACCGAAGCGGTGCCTGTGGCCGCGCCAACGCCCGCCAAAGCGGATGACAAGCCTGGAGCGAAGCCGAGTGCGACGCCCGCCGTGCAAGCTGAGGCAAAGCCCGCGCCCGCAGCACCTGCCGCAGAAGCCCAGCCCAAGCCCGCTTCTGCGTCGGCGTCTGCCGCGCCCGCCGCGTCGCCGATTCCCGCGAGTGATTCGCTGGTTGACGCGATCGCCGCCGACGCCATGCCGCGCACGCCCGAGGGTGATGTGATCGTGCGTCAGGATGATGCGATCAAGATCATCAAGAAGAAGTCCGGCGAGATGCTGGTGGATGATCGCTACGCGCTCAAGGGCGACGGCAGCGCGGCCGCACCGTACGAGATCACGTGGGAGTACCTGCTCTCAGCCCAGGAAACCTACGACCCCAAGAAGGGCAAGAAGAAGATCCCCGAGCGGCTCAGCATGCTCGACGGCAAGCAGGTCCGCATCACCGGCTACATCGCGTTTCCGCTGATGGCCCAGTCGCCCAAGGAACTGCTCGCGATGCTGAATCAGTGGGACGGCTGCTGCATCGGCGTCCCGCCCACGCCGTATGACGCCATCGAAGTTCGCCTCGACAAGGCCGCAACGCAGGAAGAGAAGTTCACCAACTACGGCAGCGTCGAGGGCGTCTTTCAGGTCAAGCCCTACGTTGTGGGCGAATGGCTCGTCGGGCTCTACGTGATGAACGACGCCAAGCTTGCCAGCAAGAACAGCCGCGTTGGGACGTGAGTTTCAAGGCGTCCGAACAGCGTTGACCGGCTGGCGACACAGCTGTAGTTTGGCCGCGCAGTCTTGTGGGTGCGCGGATTCCTCGGCAAAACTCAGAGAACCCAATAACAAACAACGCCCGCGATGACGGGCGTTGGTCAAATGCATTCAGCGCTCTCGACGCGTGAGCGTCGCGACCGGCGATCGAGGACGTCTTACTTCGCGTTCTTCTTCGCGAGGTACGTCTTGGTCAGGCGGCTCTTGCGGCGGGCGGCCTGGTTCTTGTGGATGACGCCCTTGGCGGCGGTCTTGTCGATCACCTTGAGGGTGGTCTTGAGGCTCTCGGCGGCCTTCTCAACCGTGCCGTGCAGGATCGCTTCGCGGAAGTCCTTCACCGCGTCGCGCATGGCCGTGAGGCGCCAGCGGTTAAGGCTGCGGGCCTTGAGGTTCTGACGGACGCGCTTCTGAGCCGAGAGCGAATGAGCCATGGGAACAAAGATCCTTCGAACGGGCGACCGGGACGATCGCCGACCTGTCAAGCGGACCCCGCCGCCGACATGCCGGCAGGGAAGGGAATAGTGGCAGGTTGGCGGCCAGAATCAAGCCCCAACGCCGCCGAACGTCGAGAACGGGGTTCACCGACCACAAACCCGCCGCGGCCGACTTGCCGAGTGGCGGATCGGGCGTATCCTTGCTCTCCCCTGTCGCGGTCTTGGCCGCCTCCGGGGGCCCCCGAGCGAGCCGTCGCCCGGGCCTTGCTTCGACCTTTGCGGGCGTAGCTCAATTGGATAGAGCACCTGACTACGGATCAGGAGGTTAGGGGTTCGACTCCCTTCGCCCGTATGAACGTGACTGGCCGGCCTTCTGCGGAGGGCCGGCCTTGTCGTTTTTGGAGACGGACAGGGATGAATGGCCATCCGCGGTCCAAACCGCCGTCTCCGTTGGCCCACCCCCGGCATCTGAGCCGATAAGTCTGTGCCGCCGGTTTGTGCGTCGTCCCTCGGGGCGAGCCGCTCCCGCGTCGGCGATGGCTGCGCACCCACTTCGGAGAGACTCGCATGGAACTCGGTTTGATCGGCCTGGGCAAGATGGGCGGCAATATGGCCCAGCGTCTGCTCCGCGGCGGGCATCGCGTCGTCGTCACCGACAACAGCCCCGACGCCGTCGCTCGCCTCACCAAGGCTGGCGCGGTCGGCGCGTCGGACCTCAAGGGACTGGTCGGGGCGCTCGGCGCTGGCGGTTCGCCGCGCACGATCTGGATGATGATCCCCGCGGGCGACCCGGTTGATCAGACCATCGCCGCACTGCTCCCGCTGATCAACAGGGGCGACACGCTCATCGACGGCGGCAACAGCAACTACAAGGACTCGATGCGGCGCGGCAAGATGCTCGCCGAGAAGGGCATCCACTACATCGACGTCGGCACCAGCGGCGGCATCTGGGGTCTGGAGAACGGCTACGCGATGATGATCGGCGGCGATGCCGCGGCGGTCGCACGACTCAACCCGATCTTCGAGACGCTCGCGCCCGCCAAGGACCGCGGCTGGGCCCGCGTCGGTCCCGTCGGAGCTGGGCACTTTGTCAAGATGATCCACAACGGCATCGAGTACGGCATGATGCAGGCGTACGCTGAGGGCTTCGCCATCATGCAGAAGAAGACCGAGTTCAACCTCAACCTGCCCGAGATCGCCGAACTGTGGCGGCACGGCAGCGTGGTGCGTTCGTGGCTGCTCGACCTTGCCGCGATCGCGCTCAAGGAGAACCCGCAGCTCAACGGCGTGAAGCCGTACGTCAGCGACTCGGGCGAGGGCCGCTGGACGGTCTTCGAAGCGATCGATCTGAATGTGGCCGCGCCGGTGATCACGCTCGCGCTGCAGGATCGCATCCGCAGTCGCGACGAGAACTGCTACACCGATCGCATGCTGGCGGTGCTGCGTGAGCAGTTCGGCGGGCACGCGGTGAAGCGGGAGGGCCACGCGTGAACAATGGGACGCCCGAGCCGCATCTGCTCATGATCTTTGGTGCGACGGGCGACCTGTCGCATCGCAAGCTGCTCCCCGCGCTCTTCCGCCTCGACAAGGAGACCAGCGCACGCGGCCGCTCGACCGTCCTGGGCGTGGCACGCGCCGGGCTGGACGACGCGGGCTTTCGAGCGCAGGTGCGCGATGCGCTGAAGGAGAGCAAACTCAGCGGCCCCGAGGTTGATGCCTGGATCAGCGAGCGCGTCTACTTCCAGTCGCTGGGCGACAGCAGCCCGGCGGCGTACGCGCGCCTCCGCGATCGCATCGTCGAACTTGAGCGCACGCTCAGTCTGCCCGGCAATCGCATCTTCAACCTTGCCCTGCCGCTGCCGGCCTTCAAGCCCACGGTCGAGGCTCTCGCGAGCGTCGGCCTCAATCGCTCGCCGGGCTGGACGCGGCTGGTGGTCGAGAAGCCCTTCGGCCACGATCTGCCCAGTGCGATCGCGCTCGATGACCTGGTGCACACGCACTTTGACGAGCATTCCGTCTTCCGCCTCGATCACTATCTGGGGAAGGAGACGGTGCAGAACCTCTTGGCGTTCCGATTTGCCAACGCGCTCTTTGAGCCGCTGTGGAATCGCGATCGCGTGGAGCGTGTTGAGATCACGGTGGCCGAGGATCTGGGCATGGAAGGCCGCGGCTCGTTCTATGAGAAGGCCGGCGCGGTCCGCGACTTCATGCAGAACCACATGCTCCAGTTGCTCGCGCTGACGGCGATGGAGCCGCCGGTGGCGATCGACGGCGAGAGCGTCGCCAACGAGAAGATCAAGGTGCTCAAGGCGCTCCAGCCGCTGGCGCACGATGACTTCGTGCTCGGGCAGTACACCGCGGGCATGATCGGCGACAAGCCCGTGCCCGGCTATCTGCAGGAGATCGGCGTTGATCCCAAGTCGACGACCGAGACGTACGCGGCGGTGCGGCTGAAGATCAACACCTGGCGCTGGCAGGGCGTGCCGTTCTATCTGCGAACGGGCAAGCGACTGCCGCGCAAGACCTCGCGCATCGTCGTGACGTTCCGCGCGCCGCCGGCGACGCTGTTTGATCCGTACATCGTCTGCGGCATCTCGTGCAATCGACTCGAGATCACGCTGCAGCCCAACGAGGGCTTCAACCTCTACTTCCAGACCAAGATGCCCGGCGAGGGCATGCGCCTGCACACGCAGGAGATGAAGTTCCGCTATGCCGACGCCTTCGGCCCGCTGCCCGAGGCGTATCAGACGCTGCTGCTCGCGGTGATGAAGGGCGAGCGAGCGCTGTTCGTTCGCAACGACGAGATCGAGGCGGCGTGGAAGTTCTGCGAGCCGCTCATCAACCCCGAGCGCCCGGTGCATCACTACACCGCGGGCAGTTGGGGCCCGGATGCGGCCAACAAACTCATCGAGGCGTGGGGCCAGGGCTGGACGAACCCGTAAGGCGAGAAGCGAGACATGAGACATGAGACATGAGACATGAGACCGATTGCTCATGTCTCCTTGTCTGATGTCTCCTTGTCTCCCTGTCTTGTCTTGCCTCACTCCGTCGACAGGTTCGACAGGAAGTTCTCCAGCGCGGCACGGGCCTGGGTTGCGGCCTGTTCTGCGGCGTTGATCTCGCCCGCGAGTTGCTCCACCCGCGTCTCCTGCTCGGTCAGTTTCGCGACGTAGCGCTTGTAGAGATCGCTGGCGCGATCAATGCTGCCCATGTTGCTGCGGATGCGATTCTGATCGCTGTCGATCTCGTTGCGGGCCTTGCGCAGGTTTGAGGCCTTCTCGTCGGCGCTTTGCACCGCTGCCTGGAGTTCCGCGGCTTTCTTGAAGGCTTCCACAACCTTGGGCGAGGCGATGCCGTCCTGCGACCAGCGCATCAGCGTGGGCAGATCGGTGCTCAGCAGGGCCATCGTCGATTCGCTCACGCGGGACTGCTTCACGGCGAGCTCTGCCGCGGCTCCGGCGGCGCAGTCGACTTCGAAGCGGTAGTTCTCGGCGGTTTCGCTCGTCGGCTTCTTGGGCTCAACGAGTTCTTCGCCGCTCTTGGGGTGTTCGATGACGATCGTGCGGGGACGCTTGGTGTCCTTGTTGGTGAACTGGTACGTCGTCGTGCGATCGATCCGCTGCACCATCTGCAGCACGCCCTTGACGATCTTCACGCTTGTCATGCGCGAACTGTCGCCGGTCTTCTGGGCCGCGAGCACATCCAGATCGACGGCGTAGGCGATGAGTCGCGTGTCGCCGGGCGCGACGTGATTGATCTGCGCGTCGCCCGCGTAGACGCCTTCATCGAAGACGGCGATGGGGCCGGGGAGCAGTTGCAGCCCGGTGGAGTTGGTGAGTTCCACGCCGCGCATCGGGTTGGTGCCGCGATCGAGGGAATAGATGCTCACACGCCGCTGCGGGAGGCTTTCGCCGACGATCTGCAGCATCGCCGAGCGTTGCCGCTCGATCGTCACCGGCTGCGGCAGGCGATATTGAAAGACCTCGCCGGTCTCGACGACGTCGGCGCGGCGGGAGGAGATGGCGGCGTATGCCGCTTGGGAGTACCCCGTCTCGCTCCCCGCTGCACGATCGGTCGCGACCAGTGAACGCAGTTCGGCTGACTCGCCCGCGGCCTTCGCCGCATCGCGGCCGCCACCGCCGCGCGGCACCGCAGCCAATCCGGGGGCAGGCGCGGGGGACCCGGGCTTGTTCATCTCCGCGTCAAAGACGCGGGGCATGACGCCGGCGATCATCGGCACCGCGACGTCGGGCCGCGGCATGTACAGCGGTTCGTAGAGGTTCATCGTGAAGCTGACTGGTCGCCCGGAGACGAGCGAGAGGCGCACGTCCTTCCAATCTTCGTCGGTGGTGTTCTCGACGATGGCCCAGCCTTGCAGCAGCATGCTGGGCTTGGCGTCTTTCTGATCGTCGCGTTTGTCCTGCAGCACGGCGCGATACGACGTCTTCCACACCGGGCTTTCCTGGATGTACGCCAGCGCGATGTCGCGCGAGCCTTCGCCTTCGAGTGAGACGTCAACGGTCTTGAAGCGGTCTTGGCCCTGGGCCGCGATGAGCGCGAGCGCCTTGCTCAGGTCCGCGGCCAGAGTCTTGTCGGCGATGTCAAGCCCTTCGACATCGGCGAAGTTGTACGTGCGCAGGCCGTTGTCGGTCAGCAGCGTGACCCACGGCAGTTTGATGTTGGTGGCGACGCCGTCCTTGCCGGTGTAGATGGTGTCGCGCGATTCGATGCCCATGACTGTGCCGCTGGCCTTGGATTGTGCGAAGAGCAGCGTCACCTGCTGGCCGCGCAGGCGACCGAGCAGAACGAGCGTGGACGGAGCGTCGGAGACGTCGATGCCGAAGGCGGAGAGGCGGCGTGAGAGCGGTTCCTTGGACCCGTAGGAGACGCCCGCGACGCGGCCCTTGCCGGAGAGATCGAGCACCACGAGCGACTTGAGGATGTCGTTGACCTGCTCGGCGGTGAAGCGGAGCGGGACGCGGACATCGCCGCTCACGCTGCCGCGGCGTTCGAAGGAGGCGACGCCGGAGCGATAGAGCGTGATGTTCTTGATGGGCAGGTCGGAGAGAGCGGCGTCGGCCTTGGCGCGGGCGGCGTTGGTGGCGCGGGCCGCGGGCTTGGTGTCGAGTGGCTCGGACTGCTGCGCGCGTGCCAGCGGCGTCAGTGCCGCGGTGCCCGCGAGGGCCACGAGCAGGGCGATCGCGAAGCGCGTCGCGAGCGTGGGCGAAGTGGTGGGCGAAGTGGTGGGGGAGGTTCGGGCGGCGGCGGGCGTGATCGACATTGCGGATCTCCGTGGATGGCGTGTGCCCCGACACTGAGTGCTGATGCACGTACAGCGTACTTGCCTTGCACAAGGTTCACCGAAATGGACGCGGATGCGTTGTTTTGCGGCGTGGGTCGGTGTTGATGGGCGCGGTCCGGTGTGGTCCGGTGCGTGTGGGCGTGCTTCCCATGCCGCGGCGCATCGATATAGTCCGCCCATGACGTCGTTGCCGGTGCTTCCAGTGGTTCCTCGGTCCGCATCGATTGGGCGTGAAGACCTCGACGCGCTGGCGCGCGATCTGTCGTCGGCGGTGGCGGGCGAGGTGCGGTTTGGTCACCACGATCGGATGCTGTACGCGACCGATGCGTCGCTCTACCAGGTCGAGCCGCTGGGCGTCTTCCTGCCCGCGAGCACGGAGGACGTGGTGGCGGGTGTGCGGTTTTGCGCGGGGCGGGGCATGCCGATTCTGCCGCGTGGCGGCGGGACGAGCCTTGCGGGGCAGTGCACGAATCGCGCGGTGGTCTTTGATCTGTCGCCCAACTGTCGTCGCGTGCTGGAGGTGGATGTCGCGGGCCGCGCGTGCAGCGTCGAGCCGGGGATCACGGTTGATGATCTCAACGATGCGTTGTCGCCGACGGGGCTGTTCTTCGCGCCCGATCCGGCGACGAGCAAGCACGCCAACGTCGGCGGCTGCGTGGGCAACAACGCGGCGGGGGCTCGCTCGATTCTGTACGGGCGCACCAGCGAGAATGTGCTCGGGCTGGATGTCGTGCTCGCCGACGGCTTTGTGGCGCGGCTTGAACCCGGTGCGGCGTCGCGGCATCCGCGCCTCGCCCGCCTGCATCGCGACGTCGCCGACATCGTGCTCGCGAACCAGCGGCTCATCGACGAACGCTTCCCCAAGACGGTGCGGCGCAACGCGGGGTACAACCTCGATCTGATCCTCGCGCAACTGCGTGCGGGCGGCGGCTCGCTCGATGCCATCAATCTCGCGCATCTCCTCTGCGGCAGTGAGGGCACGCTCGCGATAACGCTGGGGGCGCATCTGAAACTGCACCCCAAACCCGCGGTGAAGGGGCTGGCCGTGCTCGGCTTCGCGTCGCTCGATGAGGCGATGGACGCGGTGAATCCGATCCTCACCACGCGGCCATCCGCGGTGGAACTGCTGGACGACACGGTCGTCGATCTGGCGCGGGCCAACACCGAGTATCGCCGCTACGTCGAACTCATGCCCGCGCCCGCACGCGGCATCCTCAAGGCCGTGCTGTACGTCGAGTACTTCTGCGCCTCGGCGGCGGAACTCGACGACCGCTTCAGCGCGCTGCGTCATCAGACGCCCGGCGTCGCAACGCAGACGCACACCGATGCCAAGGCGATGCTCAACGCGTGGAAACTCCGCAAGGCGGGCGAGCCGCTCTTGCACGGCATTCCGGGGCATCGCAAGCCGCTGACGTTCGTCGAAGACAACGCCGTGCCCGTGGAGAATCTGCCCACGTTCGTCAAGGAGTTCCGCAAGGTCGTGGAGCGGCACGGCACGCGTGCGGCGTTCTACGCCCACGCCAGCGTCGGCGTGTTGCACGTGCGCCCGCTGCTGGATCTGCGCGACGCTGGCGATCGCGATCGACTCCGCGCCATCGGCGTCGAGATCGCCGACCTTGCGCGCAGCCTGGGCGGCGTGATGTCGGGCGAGCACGGCGACGGGCGCATTCGCTCGCCGCTACTCGAGCGGTTCTATGGCCCCGAACTCATGGCGGCGTTCCGCGCGATCAAGCGCGTCTTCGACCCGGCGGATCTGCTGAACCCCGGCAACATCGTTGATCTCACCGGCGATCATCCGCGTCCGATCGCGTCGATGACCGAGCGGCTGCGCATCAAGCCGGAGGACGAGCAGATCAGCGTGCCGCAGGTGGACACGTACTTCACCTACGACGATCAGCACGGGTTCGACGCGGCGGTGGAGATGTGCAATGGCGCGGGCGTGTGCCGCAAGAAGACCGGCGGCACGATGTGCCCGTCGTACATGGCGACGCTCGACGAACGCCACGCGACGCGCGGACGCGGCAATGCGCTGCGGCTGGCGATTACGGGGCAAAGTGGGGGGCAAAGTGGGGGGCAGAGTGGGGGCGGCGCGGCGGGCACGCCCGCGTGGAACGACCCCGACACCATCGACACGCTGCATCTGTGTCTCTCGTGCAAGGCGTGCAAGACCGAGTGCCCGTCCAACGTCGACGTGGCCCGGCTCAAGGCCGAGTACACCGCGCAGCGCTTCAAGGCCCAGGGCCGCCCCGATCTCAAGGCGCTGCTGCTGGGCAACGTGCGTCTGCTCAACCGCATGGGCTCGATCCTGCCCGGCGTGAGCAATGCCTTGCTGCGCTCGCGTCTGGTGCGCGGCATCATGAATCGCGTGCTGGGCTTTGATGCGCGTCGCTCGCTGCCGCCGTTCGCGTCCAGTCTCGCCGGCTCGTTCGAGCGCGCCCTGCGGACGCACAACGCGCGGCGCGATCATCGCGGGGAGGACACGCGGCCGGTGGTGGTGCTCTTTGGCGACTGCTTCACGATGTTCAACGAACCCGGCATCGGCCGTGCGACGCGGTTTGTGTTTGAGACGCTGGGCTATCGCGTTGAACTGGCGGACGCGGGGTGCTGCGGGCGGGCGATGATCTCGATGGGCGCGCTGGAGCAGGCGTCGGACATGATCGATGCGACGCTGGAGCGGTTGACGCCGTGGATCGAGGATGAGCGGGTGCGCGCGATCGTGGTGGCCGAGCCGTCGTGCCTGAGCGCGATGAAGGACGACTGGCTGCAACTGAAGGTGCAGGCTCCGCTCGCGCTGCGGCGTGCGCTGGCGGCCAAGTGTCATCTGCCCGAGGAGTTCTTCGAGCGTGGCTGGAACGAGCACCCACGCCGCGCGATCCTCAAGGCGCACGCGGGTGAAGTGCTGCTGCACGGGCACTGCCACCAGAAGGCGTTGTGGGGGGCCGAGACGAGTGCGGCGGGTGCGCGGCGCGTCGCGGGCAAGGACCTGTGCGTGCTCGACACCGGCTGCTGCGGCATGGCCGGCTCGTTCGGCTACACCGCCGATCGATTCGATCTGTCGCAGAAGATCGGCGGGCTGACGCTCTATCCGGCGGTGGATGGCAAGCCCGATGCGACGGTGCTTGCGCCGGGCACAAGCTGCCGCCACCAACTGCACGACCACGGCAGAGCGGCGAAGCACCCGATCGAGTTCATCGCGGAAGCGATTGAGTAGCGGGCGTTGGTGAGGGGGTGTGGGGGTGAGTGGGTGAGAGGGTGAGGGGGTGAGTGGGTGAAAAGACAAGGAGACAGGAGACATCAGACAAGGAGAGAAGGCGCAGAATCCGGTGGTCTCATGTCTCATGTCTCATGTCTCATGTCTCATGTCTCATGTCTCATGTCTCATGTCTCATGTCTCATGTCTCATGTCTCATGTCTCATGTCTCATGTCTCATGTCTCA
>JANRKB010000024.1:0-23723 GCA_033763695.1 Planctomycetota bacterium
TCCGCTGCACGCTCACCTCGAGCGGCTTCGTGCTCGGCAAGCACCCGCAGCTCTTCCGCTTCGCCAAGCCCATCGTCGCCGCCCGCCTCAACCTCTTCTCCGAGCCCACCGGCACCGTCGACGCCGAGGTCACGATCGCGCGCGGCGAACCCACCAATCGAACCGCCGCACCCGTGAGCGTCGTCGGCGTCATGCGCTTCCGCGACACCCGCGCCGCCTTCAAGCGCTTCCCCTACGAGTTCCGCGACATGCGCGGCACCGTTCGCTTCACCGATGATGAAGTCATCCTCGAAGACATCCGCGGTGTCGCGCCCTCAGGCGCCACCATCCACGCCACCGGCCGCATCGCGCCGCTGACCGCCGACGCCGGCGTCGATCTGACCATCCAGAGCAGCGGCATCCCCATCGACGACACACTCATCGCCGCGATGGGCCCCGTGCGTCGGCGCGTCATTGATCGCCTCGTTGATCGCGACAAGTTCGCGCAGCTCAACCAGCTCGAACTCATCAACGCGCCCGGCCGCCCGTCGTTCCAGCTCGGCGGCAAGGGTGATGTCGATATCCGCATCATCCGCAAGCCCGGTCCCGAGCGCATCTGGAACGAGACCATCGCCGTCACTCTGCCGCACGTCGGCCTCTTGCCGCAGGCCTTCGGCGTTCCTGTCTTCGCCGAGGGCGTCAAGGTCGTCGTGCAGGACGATGCGATGTCCGTCAGCGGCGGGCGATACATCCTGCCCAGCGGCGGCACCGCCGATGTCGTTGCGAAGGCCGACTTTGGCAGTTGGTCTGATCCCAACGCAAAGTTTGAGCCTGATATCCGCATCAGCGTCGCCGACGCCACCATCGACCCGCTCGTGATCAACGCTCTGCCCGGCCCGCGTGCCGACGGCAGCGACGAACTCCGCCGCGTGCTGCGTGATCTGCGTCTCGGAGGCGTGCTCGACGCGCAGGTTCACCTCGCGGTGCCCGGTCGCGAGGCCTTCCCCGACGGCACACACCCGCCCAAAGCGTCGTGGCAGACACCCGACGACACCGCCTTCGCCGCGCTGCTCACAATCAAGAACGCCGCCGCGGCTCCCGAGGGCGTCGGCGCATCGCTCGCCGGCATCACCGGCGAGGTGCGTGCCTCCGACGCGCGCGTGGAACTGAATCTGCTCTCCGAACTGGCGACGCCTGGCGTGCCCAACGCGGGAACGTCGCTGCTTCAAGGTCGCATCGATCTGCATCGTGCCGCGCCCGACGCGCTGACCACGACCACCGGCGATCTGAAGATCACCGCGACCGCGCTCGACACCGCGGCACCGATCGAAGGGCTTGTCTCCATCATCACGCCGCGTGCGGGCGCACAGCTTCGCCAACTCCGCAGTGAATACGCCCCCGTCGGTCGCGTTGATCTGCTCACGACCGTGAGCGGCTCGTTCGAAGACGGCGTCAAGGTCGGCGTGGATCTGCGCGGCGCAAACAACCTCCAGTTCAACACGCCCACATGGCTCGCACCCGGGCTTGCCAAAGAGAAACTCCCCCGCGTCACGCTCGGCCCCATCCGCGGCATCGCCCGCACCGTCATCACGCCCGATGGAACTCAGTCCAACCAGTTCGACAACTTCGAGGGCATCCTCGCCTGTGATAACGCCCCCGCGGGCGAACTCCGCCTCTCGGGCGATGATCTCGCTCTGAACGTCCGCTGGATCGACGCACCCTTCCAGTCGCCGCTCGTGCGCGCGCTCGCGTCGGGTCGCCTTGGCTATGCCGTCGAATCCGCCATCAACGAGCGCAATCCGCGCGGCGTCTTTGGCCTCGAGCTTGCGCTCAAGCGTCCGGACCTCAACTCCACGTGGAACGTCACCGGCACATTCCTGCCCACCAGCCTCGCCTTTGACGCGGGCGGCCGCGAGGTGAAGTTTGATCGCATCGAAGGGCTGGTCGAGTTCGACAGCGTGAGCGGCTCATTCCAGAACATGATTTTCGCCGCGCCGCAGTGGTCCGCCACCGCCACCGGCACGTGGTATGTCCCGGGCGACGGCTCGGCGGCGATCAAGGTCGAGGCGGGAATCTCCGGCAAGGCGATCACGCCGGATCTCCGCGCACTCCTGCCACAGAACGTCGAGAGCACGCTCGATGAACTCAAGCTCGACGTCACGCGTGAGTTCAACTTGCCGCAGTTGTACGTCGAGGCTTCGTGGGAGCGTCCCGACGCCAAGGAGCGTGCATCCAAAGATGCCGCGCTCCGCAGTCCCGCCCAGGTGCTCGTCACCGGCGCGATCGATGTCAAAGGCATGAAGGCCGAAGTGGGTGTGCCGGTTGTCGATGCCGACGGCCTGCTCGACTTCCGCATCCAGCGTGCTGGCAGCCGCTCGCCCATGGCCTATCAGTTCCAGGCGGTGTTCGATTCCGCCCGGGCCGCCAATGTCCGCATGACCGACGCGCGACTCCGCATCGAGAGCGGCACGCACGCCGACGAGACCTTCGTTCCGCTCCTGAGCGCCAACTGCCACGGCGGGCGCGTCGTCGGTGAGTTTGAGATCCGCCCGACCGGCCCCGGCCAGCCGCGGCGCTACAACGCACGCCTCCAGATGTCCGGCGTGCGGCTCAACCCCATGATCGATGACATCACCGAAGCGCTCGCACAGGCCGCCGGCAAGGAGCCGCCCGCGCGCCCCGCGGGCCGCGATGACTCCGCGATCGTTGATGCAGGCTTGACGCTCGGCGGCATGGTCGGCGATGACACCTCGCGCCGCGGCCGCGGCTTCGCCAATGTCGGCGGCGGCGAAGTGCTCTCGCTCCCCGTCCTCCTGCCGTTGATCCAGGTCTCCAACCTGCAGATCCCGACCGGGCAGATGCTCAATCTCGCGCAGTCGTCGTTCTATCTCCAAGGCCCCACAGTCTTCCTCGAAGAAGTCTCCGTCTTCTCCGACAGCGTCGAGATTCTCGGCTTCGGCACGCTTTCCTGGCCCGACCTCAAGCTCGACCTGCTCTTCAACTCGCGCTCCATGGGCCGCGTGCCTGTTGTGAGCTGGTTCCTCGAAGGTCTGCGCAACGAACTCGTCACGACCAACGTCGGCGGCACGCTCGGCGAGCCCAAGGTCTCGGTCTCACAGTTCCGCGAGACCCGCGCATTCCTGGGCCGCGTCTTCGGTGCCCAGCCCTCCGCACAAGAACGCATCATGCAGCGACTCGAAGGCCAGACGCCCCGCGGCAGCGAACGCATCCGCGTGAATCCGTCCAGCGATCGTCGGCAGTGAGCGCTCGCGAACCGTCGTGCAACGCAATCGGCTTGCCTCACCCGCGCCGACGCCGCCGCAGCCCAGCGCCAATCGCCGTCAGCCCGAGCAGTGCGCCCGTCGCCGGACCCGGGATCGCGGTGGCACGCACCATCCAAGTGCCGGGGATGAAGTTGTTCGCCATGTTCAGCGAGATCGGCGACCCGCCGATGTTGTTCAGGTTCATCACGCTGTCCGCGAAATACCAAGAGCGGCCAGAGTTCGTCTGCGGGTCCAGTCGCCCCGGACGATCACCCGTCGAACCCGTGCTGGTGCTGATGATGTCCACGAGCGCCGCCACGAAGAACGCGCCGCTCGTGATCTTCATCGGCGAGACGTTGTAGTTGATGTACGTGTTCGTCCGCGGCAGATCCGTCAGGCCGCTCGTCGTCGCACGCAACACCGCGTTCGCCGGATTGCCATCCGCGTCCACGTCTTCAAACACGCACAGCGTCACGCTGCGGCCCACGGCAATATTGCCGAACGCGACCGACACCTGCGTGATCGTGTCCTGCGTCACGCTCCCGACGCTCTGCGTGTAGAAGTAGTTGCCCCACAGCATCTGTCCGAGGAACGACGGCCCGATGTTCACGCTGCCGGTGCCGTCGTCATAGCCATATTGCACCGCGCCCCGCGCGACCGACGCACCACACGCACAAGCCAACACCAACGCCAACGCGCCACGCGCGGCTGACGGACGAATCACACTGTTCATGGTCTCTCTCTTTCTCGTTTCGCTTGCCGCAGCGGAGCGGCATCGGAGTGTTCGCCTCCCGATCCCCATCTTCAAGATCCGCCGCAAGATTGGATCTTCAAGGAACCTGCTCGAACACTTCCGATCGCGCGAGAACGCAACGTATCCCACACCAAACATCACCCTCGCCCTGTGTTTTCGCATTCGGATGTCGTGTGCGTCGGGGAAATCCCTTGCAGATTGCGTTTGGTTTTCGGACCTCAGGGGTTATCCTGAAACCGGGCGTTCGTCGCGGGCGTATCGGTCGCTCGGGCGCTCAGCCCGCCCTCTTTTCTACGCGCCCGATTCGTCCTCTTCACTCCGGGCGTTCTCGCCGACGTTGGTGTCACGATTCTGTTCGCGCTTGGTCCGTCTCTCTCATCCCGTGCTCTCAGGAGTCCTCAGATGCGTCGCCATCGCGGCACCGATCGTTCCTCCTTCGCTCGCTGTGGCGCATCGCTCCTCGCGTTCTCGCTGCTCGCGGGTCTCGCCGTCGCCGAGCCCGCAGCCAGGCAGGCGGGTCGGGCGCCCAACGCCGATCCGACGCTCCGACTTCGCACCGGCGATGTGAACGCCGCGACGCTCACCAACCTGCTCCGCCAGGAAGGCGTCGCGTTCACGCCCGACGCGCGCTACGTCATCACGCTGGCCGAGCCGCTCACCGAGGACCAGCGTGCCGCGCTCTCCGCCGCGGGCGTGCGCCTCGTTGAGTACGTCCCCGACAACGCCTTCGTCGCCGATCTCTCGCACACCACGGCCGCCGAGCTCTCAACCCTCGCCTTCGTCCGCGGCGTGTACGCGCCGCTCCCGGCGTGGAAGATCGATCCCGAACTTGGCAACCGCCAGTACATCGCCGCCGAGCGCCTCGCGCTCGCGCAGCAGGGCAAGGTCAAGGCTCTCGTCACGCTCTACCCCGGCATCGACGCGGCCGCCATCGGCCAGTCGCTCGCCGCGCTCGGTGATGTGCAGTTCAAGAACATCGGCACCGACGGCCGCGCCGATGTGCTCGCCGTCACCATGCCGCGCACCCGCGCCGCTGATCTCGCCGCCCTCCCGGGGGTGCAGATGATCGAAGATTCGCCGGAGTACGCGCTGCGCAACTCGACGGCCCGCTGGATCGTGCAGAGCAACGTCACCAACAGCACGCCGCTGTGGAACAAGGGCCTCCACGGCGAAGGCCAGATCGTCGGTCACATCGACGGCGGCATCGACATCAACCACTGTTCGTTCAGCGACCCCACCAACAACACGCCTGGCCCAAGCCATCGCAAGATCCTCGCGTGGGAAGGCGGCTCCGGTACGCCCAACGCCGACGGCCACGGCACGCACACCGCCTGCACGCTCGCCGGCGACGTCAACACCACCGGCAGCGCCCGCGGCATTGCCTACGCCGCCAAGCTCGTCGCCAAGTTTTATCCGCTCGATGGCTCCGAGAGCACCTTCTACAACATGTTCGAGATGCACCGCTCGCTCGGCGCTTTCGTGCACAGCAACTCCTGGGGCACCGACGCCACCAACGCCTACGACACCGCCTGCCGCGGCATCGACTCCTTCAGCTTCACCAACGACGACAACCTTCTTGTCTTCGCGGTGAGCAACGGCAGCACCATCCGCAACCCCGAGAACTCCAAGAACGTTCTCGCCGTCGGCGCCGTCGGCGACACCCCAATCCAGAACTTCTGGTGCTCGGGCGGCACGGGTCCGACCACCGACGGCCGTCGCCGTCCCGAGATCATGGCCCCCGGCTGCAACATCCAGTCCGCGTCGTCAGGCACGCCGTGCGCCGTGGTGCAGCAGTCCGGCACGTCAATGGCCACGCCCGCCGTCAGCGCCATCGCCACGCTTGCGCGCCAGTACTTCACCAGCGGCTTCTATCCCAGCGGCAGCGCGACGCCCGCCGATGCCTTCACACCCTCTGGCCCGCTGCTCAAGGCCATGTGCATCAACTCCGCCGTCGACGCCACGAGTATCACCGGCTATCCGAGCAATCAAGAAGGCTGGGGCCGCATCCTCGCCGACAACTCGTTCTACTTCGCGGGCGACACACGCCGCCTCGTCATCAAGGACGTCCGCAACGCCGGCACCGGCGCGCTGATCACCGGCGCCAACGCTGATGTTCGCTTCCGCGTGCGCTCGAGCGCCGAGCCGCTGAAGGTCACGCTCGTGTGGCACGACGCACCCGCCTCCGCCTTCACCTCCAGCGCGCCCGTCAACAACCTCGACCTCCGCGTCGACGCGCCCGCCGCCAGCTACCTCGGCAACGTCATGAGCAACGGCGAGTCCGCCACCGGCGGCTCGGCCGACCTCGTCAACAATGTCGAACAGGTCATCGTCACGTCACCGGCCACGGGCGTGTGGGATGCCGCGGTGCTGGGCACCAACATCCCCGTCGGCCCGCAGGGCTACGCGGTCGTCGTCACCGGCGACGTCGAGCCGATCGTCTGCGTCGCCGACTTCAACAACGACGGCTTCCTCGACTTCAGCGACTTTGATGCGTTCGTCGCGGCGTTCGAGGCCGGCAGCGCGACCTCCGACATCAACGCCGACGGCTTCCTCGACTTCACCGACTTCGATGCGTTTGTCCTCGCGTTCGAAGCCGGCTGCTGATCGCCGTGTTCGTCGCGTGTTCTGCGCGTGCCACCGATCGTTGAGTCTTCGTGACGATCGGTGTCTTTGCTTTGCGTGCCACGCCTCATCCGCTGCTCTGGACGAACAATCGTGAAATCCATCTCGGCCATCCTGCGCAAACAGGCCGTTGCAATCATTCTTTGCGCAGCGCAAACACAAAATCTCTTGAATCGCGGTGTGAGTGTTCGGGAGACTCAACGTTTCAATGGTGTCTATTGGCGGTGTTCACGCTCGCACACTTGACCCGTTGCCTTTGCCGGAGACGCGCCATGAATCCCCTCATTTCGTCCCATCCGCGCCGCTGGAACCATTCGTCCTCTCCCGCAACGACCGCCGCGGCGTTCGCCGCGCTTGCCGTCGCTGCCGCATCCATCGCCTCGGCCGACCTCACGCTGCTGTACACCAAGGCATACGGCCACTACGGCGCCTCGGCGAAGTGCGAGGATTCTGAGCCGCCAGCCAGCGATTCTCAGAACGACTCGTTTGAAATCACGCTCGCCGCCAATGTTTCGCGCGGCCCGAGCATCCTCTCCGCCTCCGTCGGCACGGCACGCTCCAACTGTTCCTTCAATTACCGCACCGTCTGGACCCCTGCCGAGATCCGCGGCAGCGACTCCATGGCCATCGACGCCCAGACCGGCGTGCTCTTTCAAGACCCGCACACCTACATCGCCGATGCCGGTGCCTCCGCCGAATCCGGCTTCACCTACAACTTCACGCCCACCCACAACGAGTGTTGGACACTGACGTTCAGTATCGCGGGCACTGGGGGAATCCGTGTCTATGCCGACGACGGTGACGACTCCATCCTTGGCGCTGGCACCGGCCCCAACGAAACATACGTCAGCGGCACCGTTTCTTACCTCTTTCGCGCCGGGCAGCAGTACGGCTTCCACATCGCAGCGTCCGCCGGTGGCAACACGCTCGGCCCCGCGTTGCCTCGCGTCGCCGATGCCAGCGCATGGAGCTTCGTCTTCACCAAAGGCGGCAACTGCTGTATCGCCGACTACAACCAGGACAGTTTTCTCGACTTTGGTGACTTCGATGACTTTGTCGCCGACTTCGAAGCCGGTCGCGCCGGAAGCGATATCAATGGGGACGGCTTCCTCGACTTCAGCGACTTCGACGACTTCGTCGTGGCGTTCGAAGCCGGTTGCTGATCGGAATGTCCCACCCCGCTGTGTGCCACGCATCATCCGCTGCTTTGAGCGGATGATCGTGGTCTTCGCCCTCACCGCGCCGCGTGGCACGTCTATCTGCCTCATCGCGTCGGTCTGTCGAACGTGGATCGTGCGACATCCAATCCCGCTTGACGCGATCGCTCTTTGCACTTTCTTGCCTCCTCGCTGCCTTTCGCACTCCGTTTCTGCGTCTCTTTTCCCTGTACATCCACATTTGCGCGCAATGTTGTGGTCTTGTCCGAAAAACACTTGGTCGCCGCTCCGCCGTCGGTTAGCATCCCTGTGTTGAACGCATCCGTGCGCGCGTCTTGGTCCCATCTCCGTGCCTTCGCCCGACGTTCCACAGGGGGAACATCCATGTCAACCGTCCGCGTCGCTTCATGCATTCTCGTGCCTTACATGGTCGTCGCCTGCGCCACCGCGGCCGTCGATGGGCAGGCGTCGGACGCGACGCCCGTCGAGATCGACGGCAGCACGCTGCCCGTCGTCATCGCCCCCAAGATTCCCAATATGCCCGTCGCCATTCACCACGGTGCCGAGGATGGCCCGCGCCGTGATCGCCCAGGCTTCGGCCCGCCGCCGCCCGGCTACTGGCGCATCATCGGCGACGCGGTTCCCAACTGGAAGCCCGCCGATCGCTTCGCGCCCCGCGCCGGCCCGCTCTCGTGGACGTTCCTCGGCTCGCGCCCCATCTCCAACGAGTACTGGTCTGGCAACGCCAACGCCAGCGGGCGCATCGTCTGCATCGCGCCGCACCCCACCGACGCCCAGATTGCGTATGCCGCTTCCGCTTCGGGCGGCATCTGGAAGACCACCACCGGCGGCCTGACCTGGTCACCCCTCACTGACGATCTCCCCTCGCTCAACCACGGCTTTGTCTTCATCGACCCCAACAACGCCAACACCATCTATGCGGGCACCGGCGAGTACACCACCGGCTCGACCGGCGATGGTCTCTTCCGTTCAACCGACGCGGGCGCGACATGGTCGCAAGTCACCACCGCCGCGCAGGTCGGCAGCCAGATCACCGGCATCATCGTTCCGCCCGGCCTGCCCAACACGATCTACGTCTCCAGCAACACCGGCCTTTGGCGCAGCACCGACGGCGGCTCGCTCTGGTCGCAGCGCCTCACCAGTTCCATCTCCAGCGTCGCGATTCACCCAACCAACAACAACGTCTTGCTTGCCGGCCGCGCCAACGACGCGATCTATCGCACCATCAACGGCGGCAACACCTTCACCAAACTCGGCTCCGCCCAGGGTCTGCCCACCAGCGGCGTGGGTCGCATCGTTCTCGCCTTCGCGCCAAGCGATGGCAGCGTGGCGTACGCCGCCATCGCCACCGGCTCGAGCTTGCTGGGCTTCTATCGCTCGTCGAATCAGGGCTTCAACTGGACGCAGAAAACCGCCACGCCCAACTTCCCCAGCCCCCAAGCGTGGTATGACCTCTGCGTCGGCGTTTCGCGCACCAATCCCGATGTCGTGTTCGCCGGCGGCGTCGACAAACGCTACGCCACCGCGGGCATGATCCGCACGACCGACGGCGGCGACAGTTGGACCGACGTTTCCCAAGGTGTTCTCGGCGGCCAACTCCACCCCGACCACCACTGGATTGCACAAGGATCCGACGGCACGCTCTGGGCCGGCAACGACGGCGGCGTCTGGACCAGCGCCAACCTCGGCGACAGTTGGACCAATCGCAACTCCAATCTTGCGGTCACGCAGAACTACACCATCGCGCTCCACCCGACCAACGTCAACCGCATGGCGACGGGCACGCAGGACAACGGCACGATCTGGCGCACGGCCGATTCGTTCGTCTGGCCGCAGATTGGCGCGGGCGACGGCGGCTATCTCGCCTATGACTTCAGTGCGCCCGACTCGCGCATGTACTTCACCTACGTCTACCTCACGGTCTATCGCCGTGCCGGCGGCACGACCACCATCACGGGCCCATGGGGTAGTGACAGTGTCAACTTCATCGCGCCGCTGGTGATGGATCCCAACAACTCCAACACCTTGCTGGGCGGCACCACCCGCGTGTGGCGCAACACCGCCGCCGCGACCACGTCAACCTGGACCGCGATCAGCGATTCCACCGTCGTTGGCGGCGACGCGATTGATTCGATCGCCGTCGCACCCGGTGCGAGCAGCACGATTTATGTCGGCGGTTTCGCGCGAGTCGGCGTCACGACCAACGCGTCAACCTGGTCGACCCGCACAACCGCCAACGGCGTGCCCAGCGGAACCGTCACCGATATTGTCATCAACCCCTCCAATCCCGCAGAGGCGTATCTGTCCGCGGACACCTCCAGCGGCGCGCGGGTCGCGCACACAACCGACTACGGCGTGACATGGACCAGCCGCACCGCATCGCTCATCAGCGGCGTGCGCGGGCTGGCCCTCGCCATCGACTGGGACGCCGCCAAGCGAGGCATCTACCTCGGCACCGGTGCGGGCGTCTACTTCTCGCTGGACAACGGCGCGACGTGGCAGAAGGATGGCGCCGACCTGCCGAATGTGAACATCGGCGACTTGGCCATCGATCGCACGCGGCGCACGCTTGCCGCCGCAACGTATGGGCGGGGCGTGTGGCGCACGCCGCTGCCGCCAAAGTGTGCCGCGGACTTCAACGGCGACAGCTTCCTCGATTTCACCGACTTCGATGCATTCGTGGCGGCGTTTGAGGCTGGGGCGGCCAACGCCGATTTCAACGGCGATGGGTTCCTCGACTTCACGGACTTCGACGCGTTCGTCGTCGCGTTCGAGGCGGGGTGTTGAGCAGCCCGGCATTGAGAAGCCGCGCATGCATCTCTATGCACGCGGCTTCATGCAATCCTTGCGCGGCGTGCGGGAGCCCCCTACACTTCGCCACTGCGCGCCGTGAGGCTCTGTCCGCGGATTTGGGGCGGGCCGACGCGGCGCGACACGGGCGAGTCCATCGCCAGGAGATCGCATGAGCGGCACGGCCACGAGCGCACGGAATGTGCTGAACCCCGCCAAAATCGGCGTCCGCATCGCGGGCACTGGTTCATACGTCCCGCCGGGGAAGCTCACCAACGCCGATCTCATGACGATGATGGACACCAACGACGAGTGGATCGTGCAGCGCACGGGCATCCACGAACGCCGTCGCGTCGATCGCTCCAAGGGCGAGTCCAACTTCACGATCGGCGCTGAGGCTCTCAAGCGCGCGCTCACCGATGCCCGCCTGACGTCCAAAGACCTCGACATGATCATCGTCGCGACGATGACATCGGAGATGTGTTGCCCGGCGACGGCGTGCCTGATCGCCAATGCGGTCGAGGCTGGACCGTGCGGCACGATGGACCTGAACGCCGCGTGCTCGGGCTTTGTCTACGCGATGAACGTGGCCCACGACCTGATCAAGGGCGGCTCCTATCGCACCATCGCGGTCGTGGGCAGCGACACGCTCTCGGAGCTCATGGACTACAGCGATCATGGCCGCGGCACCGCGATCATCTTTGGCGACGGCGCCGGCGCGGTCATTCTTCGCGCCACCGACGACGTCTCCAAGGGCATCATCGCCCAGTCGATGCACTCCGATGGCAGCGGCTGGAAAGAGATCTACGTGCCCAAGTGTGCCGCCGACTTCCCGCCCGGCGAGGAGTTCGCGGAGCACAAGCTGAACGTCGTGCAGATGCACGGCTCGACGGTGTTTAAGTTTGCCGTGGGCACGTTCCCGAAGTTGATCGAAGAGACGCTGGCGAAAGTGGATCTGAAGCCCGAGCAGATCGACATGTATCTGTGCCACCAGTCGAACCTGCGCATTCTGCACGCGGCCCGCGATCGCTTCGGCCTGCCGCCCGAGAAGCTGTACATCAACATCGACAAGTACGGCAACACCGTGGCGGCGACGATTCCGCTGTGCCTCGATGAATGCCGCAAGGCCGGCACGGTGCGCGACGGACACAAGATCCTGATGGTCGCGTTCGGCGGCGGACTGACGTGGGGCTCAAGCCTGTGGCAGCTCTAAGCGGGTGAGTGCGTTCGCGCGTGCGAGTGTGCCGCACCGCGGCGCGGTGCCGAAGAGTTGGAACCGATCTGTCGTCGGGTGTTGCTCGCTCGCTGGGGCGCGACGACCCGATGCTATTGACCATCACTGCTGGGCGGTGGAGTGACGGGCACAGCCACTTGAATGCCCGGCTGTGACCATTGCACACCGGGACCGGTGCCGCCGGGCACGCCGAGATCGATACGCACCGGACCCGACGTCGCATCCGCGTGCGAGAACGTGGCTGATTGGATCACCCCGGCAGAGTCAACGTAGAACACCGAGACAACGACAGATGGAATCATGTGCTGGCTGTGGCAGCGGAACAGAAGGACGCTTGCCTCTTTGCCGGGCGGGATCGTGTAACTTCGCACCGGTTCGCCGGTGAGCGACGTTGCGACGAAGAGTTCGATCGCGGCTGGCGTGGTGTTCGCGATTGTCGCCGAGACCTGCGACGATGGCGTTCTTGCGTTCTCCAGTGCTTTCGCCACGGCAAAGGCAAGGAGAGCAACCACGATCACGACGAGGCCGCAGCGGACTGCACATCTGAGCATCTGAGTTCCTGTCGCTTTCTGCCGTGGCACGCGGTCTATTTGATTACTGATAGTCCGCGACGCGATGGGGCGGTTCTTTGTATGCGATCCTTGCAACAGAGGTGCGGTTGATCGTGCCGTCGCGTCCTGCTTGGTGAGTCTATGAGACGCTCGGAGGGGGTCTGTCATCAAGCGTCGCTCACTCGCGGGCTCGCGACGTCCCGACGCTACTGACCATCGCCGCCGGGCGGTGACGGCGACGTCCGCGATTCGTGCAGGGCGAGAGACGTTGGCACGCCGTCGACATGGTCTTCGGACTGTCCGCGCGCCGAATGAGAGAGGACGCATAGCTCATGAAGACTCAGGCGTGTGCGGTGGCACACCACGCTGGGCCTCATTCAGCCACCCGATGAACTTTGCAATGCTCAGCCAGAGCGTCAGGAAAATGACCCACCATGCAAGGCGCGAGTACATCGACGAGAAGAAGTCATACTCGCGCCGCGATCCGTCGCCGTCCACGTCGCTGCTCGACATCGTGACAAAGAACGCGCACAGCGCGTTGGTGAGCACGCACCAATGAAAGACGAGCACGCGAGAGATCGAGCCACGAACGACAGAAACGATGGCGATTGCTGGAATCGCCACCAAGGTGAGCAGATACATGAGGTAGACGGGAGACGCAAGAGCATCGAGAGTGAAGATCTTTCCCACAAGGAGTACATGCGGCAACAGAAACTCGGCGGCCCTGATGGGGATCGTCGCCCAGAGAACCAGCGTGACGAGCATCGTCGCGACAAAGAGCGTTCGCTTGAAGATCATCCATGTGACCATGTGAGTCTCGCAGGACGGCCCGGGTAGAGTGGGGGTGACCTCGGCCTGTTCGACAACGCCGGCCTCGGTTCCCATTCTCGTGACGCGTACTCGTTTGCTCCGATCGTCCCAAAGCCGCCGATCGGTGGCACGAATGCAAGTTCTTCGTCAACACATCGTACAGAGTCGCAAAAACAAACACGGAGCGACGCGGGGTCGCTCCGTGCGAAATGAACTGGATTGAAGGCCGCGGCTTACTGCTGTTCGGCCTTGCCGATCTGCCACTCTTCGAGTTCGATCGGGGCCTGGCGGCCGAAGATGGTGACCAGCACGCGGACGAGGCCCTTCTCGGGGAGCAGTTCGTCGACGGTGCCTTCGTAGTTCTGGAAGGGGCCTTCCTTGATGACGACGTGCTCGCCCTTCTCGAAGACCATCTTGATGTTGGGCAGTTCCTCGGGCTTCTTGGAGTCACGGAGCATCTTCTCGATCTCGTGCTCCTTCATCGGGGTGGGGCGGCCTGCGGTGCCGACGAAGTCGCCCACGCCGGTCGTCTCCTTGATGAGGAAGAAGACGTCCTGGGGGATGCGGCCGTCGGGCTCGAGCTTCATTTCCACGAAGACGTAGCCCGGATAGAGCTTGGTCTCGGTGATCTTCTGCTTGCCGGCCTTGATGGTCTTGGTCTTCTCGGTGGGGACGAGGATGCGGCCGACCAGGTGGGTCATGCCTTCGATCTGCACCTTGCGGAGCAGCGTCTCTCGCACGCCCGACTCCTTGTTGGAGGCGACGCGCAGCACGAACCAGTCCATGCCCTGCTGACGCATCGGCTCGTCGGCGGCGATCAGACCTGCTTTGCCTTCTTCATTCGTTGCGACCATCGCACACTCTCCCAATCGAGGGCGGCGGGACGGCTGCTGGCCGTCACACGTCCGCGATTTCAATCCGTTTCACACACCCGCGTCCGGCCGCGTGCTTCGCGCGTCCGTCGGCATCACCGTTGCAACACGCCGATGGCCGTGAAGAACGCCTGCAGGCCCAGGTCGCAGACGAAGATGATCAGCGAGATCAGGAACGTCGCGCCGATGACCACCCACGTCGAGCCCATGATCTCACGCCGGGTCGACCAGTTGACCTTCTTCATTTCGCCGTCGGTCGAGACGAGGAAGTCGACCGAGGTGGGACGCAGGCCGACGAGCCAGTAGACGAAGCCCGCACCGATGAGCAGGATGACGATTGCGACACCGGCCTGGACATAGACGGGCTGGATAACCGGCACGCCGCTGATCGAGGCCAGGGGCACGAGTGCCGCGGCGGCGAAGGTCTCGGTGCCGGTGGCGGGGGCCGGGGCACCGATCTGATCGGCGTCCTGGGGGACGCGACCGGCGTTCATCGCCGGGGGCTCGATCACGATGGTCGAGCTGGCGGTGAGGGTTTCAACGGAGATGATCTTGGAGGTGCCGAGCGCTTCGGACTTGCCCTCTTTGTTGAACTTGCTGGAGTAGAGCGTGACGGGGGTGCCGGGCTTGGCCAGCTCGCCGCTGACGACCTGGCGGACGGCAACGGAGTACTGCTTGTTGGGCAGGTTGACGAGGCCGACTTGCTGCCAGAGCCAGGCGGCGAAGGCGGCGATGAGCAGAGCCGCGCCGACGGCGGTCATGACGCGGACCCAGTAGCCCTGTCCGGGCTTGTAGAGTCCGCCGTGCTCGTCGTTTGAAACACGCCGGGAGGGAATCGAACCCGCAACCTGCGGATTTGGAATCCGCTGCTCTGCCAATTGAGCTACCGGCGTAAGACCATTGCGGCGGCTGGCGTCCGCCGAGTTCTGATCGCGGGACTGACCCGCGGGACCGTTGTTTGCTGACGCGCTCGCCACGTGTGAGTCCGATCCGTCTTGAGGCGTCCGGGGTGCCCGTCACGACAAGGCGTGTGGGGGACCGGTCCGCCCGCCGCGGCCGCAGGGATGCACCCCGGGCCGGGCGAAGTCAACTCCAAAGGGAAGTACGCGAGGTGTGCGACCGACGTTCAGCCGGTTCGCGATCGCCGCGTGACCACGCCGAGGCCCGCACCAGGAGGTGGGGGCGTGGCGAGGGCAAGCGGTTTACTTGCGCTTGACCTTGTGGAGGGTGTGCTTGCGCAGGCGGGGCGAGTACTTCATCATGCCCTCCTTGAGGCCTTCGGGCATGCCGCCCTTGGTGTTCACGGAGGTGCGATAGTTCAGGTCGCCGGTCTCCGAGCACTGGAGCCAGAGGTATTCACGGGCCATCGACTTCTTCTTCGCCATGACACAAACCGCCTTTCGATCGAAACTTTCGGAAAGCCGCGGCGGGAGATTTCGCCCCCGCCACAGGTTGTTGGATGCATCATCTTCGCACTAGTGCCTGATGCCCAGTGCCAAGTGCCTGCTTAGGCGATGATTTCGGAGACGACGCCCGAGCCGATGGTGCGGCCACCTTCGCGGACGGCGAAGCGGAGGCCCTTCTCCATGGCGACGGGCTTGTCACCCAGGTCGACTTCCATCTGGATGTTGTCGCCGGGCATACACATTTCGGCGCCGCCGAGGAGCTTGACGCCACCGGTCACGTCCGTGGTGCGGAAGTAGAACTGGGGGCGGTAGCCGGCGAAGAACGGGGTGGTACGACCGCCTTCTTCCTTGGTGAGGACGTAGACCTCAGCCTTGAACTTGGTGTGGGGCTTGATCGAGCCGGGCTTGCAGAGCACCTGGCCGCGCTCGATGTCGTTCTTTTCGACGCCGCGGAGGAGGCAACCGACGTTGTCGCCGGCCATGCCGCTGTCGAGGGTCTTCTGGAACATTTCGACGCCGGTGATGACGGTCGACTTGTTCTCGGCGCGGAGGCCGACGATCTCGACGGTGTCACCGACCTTGCAAACGCCGCGCTCGATACGACCGGTGGCGACGGTGCCGCGGCCCTTGATCGAGAAGACGTCTTCGACGCTCATGAGGAAGGGCTTGTCGACTTCGCGGGCCGGCTCGGGGATGTAGGAGTCGATGGCCGCGAAGAGGTCATCGATGGGCTTGCAGATGGCGTCGTCGCGCGGGTTCTCGAGTGCGGCCTTGGACTGACCACGGATGACCGGGGTCGTGTCGCCGGGGAAGTTGTACTTCTTGAGGAGTTCGCGGACTTCGAGCTCGACGAGGTCGAGGAGCTCGGCGTCGTCAACGAGGTCGACCTTGTTGAGGAAGACGACGATGTAGGGCACACCGACCTGGCGGGCGAGGAGGACGTGCTCGCGGGTCTGGGGCATGGGGCCGTCGGCGGCGGAGACGACGAGGATCGCGCCGTCCATCTGGGCGGCGCCGGTGATCATGTTCTTGACGAAGTCGGCGTGGCCCGGGCAGTCGACGTGGGCGTAGTGGCGCTTCTCGGTCTCGTACTCGGTGTGAGACGAGGCGATGGTGACCGTCTTGTTGGCGTCACGGACGGTGCCGCCCTTGGTGATTTCGGCGTACGACTTGATGATGCCGCCGAACTTGGCGGCCGAGCGGGCCGAGAGGGCCGCGGTGAGGGTCGACTTGCCGTGGTCGATGTGACCGATGGTGCCGACGTTGACGTGCGGTTTGGTGCGTGCGAATGTGCCCTTGGCCATGACGATGCCTCTCCGAGAACTGCTGGAACCACGTGCCAAGATGGCGACGGGGCTCCGACTTCCTGACGCCGACGATTCGCGCTCTCCAGTCGGGGCCCAAACCCCGACGAGCCGACGGTCGGATGAGAACGACTCAGACGTGTCGGCCTGGACGCCACCAGCGTCAAAGACCGACGTGCAGAACGCGCCTCCCACCTGAGAAACGCCTGCGAAAGCCGCTAGAGGGATTTGAACCCTCGACCTCACCCTTACCAAGGGTGCGCTCTACCACTGAGCTACAGCGGCGGATGAACCACCGAGACAAACTTTGTCGACACCGCGAGCGCTGACGCCGGTGGAGGAACCCGCCGAGGCCAAACGACCGCGCACCCGGAGCCTTGGTGCGGGGTGGTGATGGTAGCGCGGAGCCGGGGGCGGTCAATCGGCCAGGGTCGGGAGAGTCGACCGGGAGCGCCGATTTTGGATGGATTGTTTGATTTTTGGACGGCATGTCAGTGCGGCGGGGCGGTTCTCCTGGTCGTGCCCGCTCCGATGACCCCAAAGACCACCGCCGGGAAGACTGGGACGAGCAGCGGCGGCACCAGAGCGGGTGCAACGCACAGGGCCGCGAACAGGATGTCGAGACCGCTGCGCGTGGCAAAGACGCATGCGAGCGGGCCGCAGGTCGCGGCGAGCACGGCGGCGAGGGTGGCGGCCTTGCCGTGTCCCAAGTCGCGCAGCCAGAGCGTGCCGAAGACGATCTCGATGCACGCGACGAGACACATGAAGATCTCGGTGAGTGCGATGAATCGGTGTTGGCTCGGCGGCTGGGTCGCCGGAAGCAGCAGAAGGAGTACGAGCGCCATCATCGCCGCGCATGCCGCGAGGCTGGTCAGGATGGCCCATCGCGTTGAAAATCCGGGATCGCGCATGGGTGGAGGTACTGAGTCGTCAGACTGAAACTTTAACAAGCAAAACATCTTGGACCAAGCCAGTCGGTGCGGTATGCTCGCGCGGCACTCAGTCATTCCGGGAGGTGGACGATGGGTGACGCTCGTGTGGGCAAGCGTGGGTTCGTGTCGTGTGCTTGTGCTGTTGCGGCGTGTATCGTCGTTGGGGCGGCCGCGGGCGAGGTGCAGGCGCAGGTCGCCACCCGATACTACTTCAAGCAGGCGATGCCGCTGCGGGTTGATTCGTCGCGGGTTGCGCTCCGACCCGATGCGGCTCGCCGGACGCCAGAGGCCGAGCGGGCCGCGCTTGCGGCGGCAGGTCTTGATGCCGAAAGTGCGTCGCCTTGGGTATCGGGCGGCTGGGTGTTGTATGACGTACTGCCGAATGCGATGGCGCGCGGCACCGATGCAATGACGGAAGCGCGGGCGCGCGTCGCTGCGGCGACGGCGCTCGGCTTTGCGTCCCCCGTGTTTCTTGACGACGATGGCCAACCGATGTTTGTCACGCCCGATGTGCTCGTCGGGTTTGAGCGCGAGCTTGAGGACGCGCAGGCCCGCGAGCGTGCCGCCGCGTTCGGCGCGGTCGCACCCGGACGCTTCGGCGAGATGCCCGCGTCGGTGCGTGTGACGCCGAGCACGCGCAACGGCTGGGACGTGCTTGACGCGGCGAACCAGTTGGCCACGCGTGAGGACGTGATCTTCGCCGAGCCCGACATGGCGTTCCGCGGTCGCGCCGCTCTGGTGCCCAACGACCCGGAGTTTGGTCAGTGCTGGGCCTTGGACAACAACAGCCAGTTCAGCGGGCCGCCGGGCTTTGACCTTGGTGCGGTGAAGGCGTGGGACATCACCACGGGCAATCCGTCGATCATCACGACGGTGCTGGATACCGGCGTCGAGCAGGACCATCCGGACATCAATCAAATCACCGGAAAGGACTTTACGGGCTCGCCTGCACTCAACGGCGGACCGGGAAACGACTGCGACAACCACGGCACGGCAGTCGCCGGCTGCATCTCTGCCAAGATCAACAACAATCTCGGAATCGTCGGTATCGCCCCGACCACACGCATCGCGTCGGCACGCGCCTTTGTCAGCGGTCAAGCGTGCAACGGGACATGGTCGTCAAATGCAAGTTGGACGGTCGACGCGCTCGCCTGGGCACAGTCGATCGGCGCGCGGGTGACAAACAACAGCAACATCTATGGGTTCACGTCCGCTGCGATTGATCAGAAGTATCTGGATACCCGCAACGCGGGGCTTGTGCACTTTGTCGCCGCGGGGAACGACGGCCGGAGCAGCCTTGGCTATCCGTCGAGCCTGCTCTCGGTCAATGCGGTGGGCGCGATGGAGACAGACGCAACGCGGGCATCGTTCTCAAACTACGGAAGCGGGCTCGACTTTTCCGCGCCCGGGTCGTTCATCTACACCACCGATCGCGTTGGCGGCAAGGGCTATTCCGTGCTGGACAACGCGTATCTCAGCGGCACGTCATTCGCGTCGCCCTATGCCGCGGGGGTTGCAGCGCTTGTGCTGTCGCGGAACCCGCTGCTCACGTCGCGTCAGGTGACACGGGTCATGCAACAGACGGCGCGGGACTATGGCACCACGGGCTATGACACGACGTTCGGATATGGGCTTGTTCGCGCTGATGCCGCCGTGGCTCGGGCGTGCCTGTCGGACTTCAACGCTGACACTTTTCTTACGTTCGAGGATTTCGATGCGTTCATCGATGCGTTCAAACGGGGTGTGTTGGCTGCAGATGTGAATGCCGACAACCAGGTGACAACTGCGGATATCGACGCGTTCCTGAACGCGTTTGAGCGCGGCTGCTGAGTGGCGCGGTGCACGCCGCAGAAGTCGAAGTGCCAGCGGGCACTGCTCCCGAACACAATGCGACGATGTTTGTTGAACGTCGTTGGGATGTCGGTGCGGCATCACGAGCGCGTACGAGCGTGTGGCCGGGAATTCTGCTGATTTCCGCATCGAATCGTGATGATTCCGTTTCTTTTCACTTTTGCGCGATGACTCCATTCGCTAGTCTCGCGGGTTGTGCTGTCGCGGCATGCGTGTCGCGGCGAAGGGGATTCGGCGGTCGTCGCTTCCGCCGCGACGCCGCGCGGATCGGTTTGAACTGTCTTGCAAGGAGAGAGTTGACATGCGTTTGACCAAGTTTGTGTGCGCCGGCGCGCTCGTCGCGGCGGCGTGTTCGACCGCTTCGGCCCAGCTGGTGTTCGGCACGACCTCGCCGACCACGACCAATCCGGCCGCCGTGTATCTGAACATCAACACCGGCACGACGACCACACTGTGGAACTCGGCCTCGCAGAAGAAGGTGAACGGTCTTGCCGCCGACAACGTCAACGGCAAGCTTTACTCGAACGATGCCGCACGCCTCAACGTGTGGAACTACGGCAACGTCGGCACCACCCCGACGCTGATCGGCGGCATGTATCGCACCAATGACAATGTGTCGTTCGCGGCGACCGGCGTCGATGGCCTGGCGTGGGCCAACGGCCAGCTCTACGGCTCGACCTCGTTTGGCAGCACGGTGTTCAAGCGCGGCATCTATCGCATCAACACGACGCCCGACTCGGGCGGACGCTGCGTGATGACCGCGCTGTGGACCGACCCCACGGGCGTCGGCACCAGCTCGGGCACGCTGCAGTTTGGCGGTATTGATTACAACGCCGCGGACGGCAAGTTCTGGGTGACCAACGGTACGGACACGACGTCGACGGGCGGCACGTATCAGCGCGCGATCTACACGGTCGATGCGTTCGGTTCGGGCGCGATGACCAAGATCGCTGACTTCCCGATGGGATACACGCAGATCGACGGACTGGCCATCGGCGGCGGTTATGCGTGGATCACGCAGCAGACTCCGGGCTCGGCCACCGTCAATATCTTCGGCTACAACCTCAGCACCGGCGTGTACGACAAGTCGTTCTCGTTCGCGCTGGCCGACGGCACGCAGCGTGCGTCGGGCGCGACATGGGCTCCGGACGCGTATCTTCCGATCCCGGCCCCGGCGGGCGCGGGCGTGCTGGCGCTGGCGGGCGCGATGGGCCTGCGTCGTCGTCGCGTGTGAGTGATGTGAGTGGAGTGAATCAAAGAGCCGCGAGGGAAACCTCGCGGTTGTTCTTTGGCGCGTGGAGCGACAGCGGGCCGAACGCGGGGCATTTCGAACCCTCCAGCCACTTATCGCGGGTTCGCTGTGAAGGCAGCACCGATGTCCGCGCGGACTTGGACATCGGTGGCACGTGGCGCGGACGTGTCGCAGCGGTGTGCCGCGTGCATCAAGTCTGCTGCGCTTCCCATGGCGTGGCGCGGGGCGGGTCGATCGCGCCGATGGGGCCGATGGTGGGGACAAGCCCGCCGTCGGCGGGACGGATCTGCATCTTGGCGCCCGCGGAGCGGAGTTGATCAAGCTGGCGAGTGCCGATGCGGGCACGGAGTGTGACGCTGTCGGTGGTGTACTCGCGCGAAGAGACCTGGCCGCGATTCTCGATGACGCTGATGGTGCGCGAGTCGCGCAGCGGCACGGTGATGAACAGGTCGCGGATCTCGCCCATCGCGGCGCTGCGGATGCGATCGTGCAGTTCGCGCAGGCCGACTTGCTCGATGACCGGCGCGTCGCGCGGCGGAAGTGCGCTGATCGCGATCGCGCTGGGGACTTTCTGCTTCCACACCAGCAGTTCCGCGTTGTCGCGGAGTTTGTCGGTCTTGTTCAGCAGCAGGATGCGGCTGGGCGGCGTCCAGCCGCGCTTCTGCTCTTCTTCGCCCTTGGCGACTTCGGCGAGCAGTTCGTCGAGCGTCTTGGTGACGGTGTGGTACTGCAGTTCGGCGGAGGGATCGGAGACATCGAGCACGATGAGCAGCACGTCGGCGTGCGTGGCTTCTTCGAGCGTCGCGCGGAAGGCCGCGATGAGGTTGTGCGGCAAATCGCGCACGAAGCCGACGGTGTCGCTGAGCATGACCGAGAGCCCGCCGCCCAGATCCCATTGGCGGGTGCGCGTCATGAGCGTGGCGAAGACGCGATCGTCGGCGTATGCGCCGCCGGCGGTGAGCGTGTTGAAGAGCGTGCTCTTGCCAGCGTTGGTGTAGCCGACGATGCCGACGGTGAAGTGCTCCTGCTTGCGCTGCTGCACTTCGCGGCGCTTGCGATCCTGCACGATGCGGATCTCGTGTTCGAGGTCGTTGCGACGGCTCTGCACGAGGCGGCGGTCGATCTCAAGCTGCTGTTCGCCGGGGCCGCGGCTGCCGATGCCGCCGGTGATGCGCTCCAGGTGGCTCCACATCGCCTTGAGGCGCGGGTAGGTGTATTCGAGCTGCGCGAGTTCGACCTGGAGCTGTGCCTCAGCGCTGCTGGCGCGGCTGGCGAAGATGTCGAGGATCAGTTCGCTGCGATCAATGACCTTGCGGAGCGTTTCCTTCTCCAGGTTGCTGATCTGCTTGGGCGACAGATCGTGATCGAAGATGATGGTGGTGGCGCCGAGTTCTTCGCACAGAGCCTTGAGTTCGCTGATCTTGCCGCTGCCCATGAAGGTGGCGGGGATGGGCTTGGCGAGGTTCTGGGAGAGTTCGCCGACGACGCGCGCGCCGGCCTGCTCGGCGAGGGAGCGGAGCTCGCCGAAGGGATCGCGGACGTCATAGCGGGAGTCGGGCAGGCGGACCGCCGCGAGGACGGCGCGCTCGGCGCTGACCTGGATACCGGAACGTTCTTGTGGGGGGGGCATGTTCTGGTGAATGCTAGGAAGGATGGAATACGCGGTGATGTTTGTGCAAAACACGGCGTGCGTGCCGTGGGCGGCGCGTTCTTCGGTAGGATGGTGGAGTGAACGCATCTCCTTCGTCGTCTGCCGTCCCGGTCGTCGGCTCGGCTGCTGGTTCGGATGGTCGCGCGGCCGAGGGCGTGGCCGCGGCTTTTCAGAACGCGCAGAGCACGCCGCGCCTGCGGTGTCTGGATCTGTTTCGCGGGTTCGACATCATCGCGATGCTGATGGTCAACTGCTCGGTGGGTAAGGCCGAGGGGCTGTTTCCGCGGCAGTTCTTCCATGTGCAGATCTGGAGCGAGGGCAAGGGCGCGACGTTCTGCGATCTGGTCTTCCCGTGGTTCCTGTTCATCATGGGCGTGGGTGTGCCGTTCAGCCTGCGCGGCGGGCGCGGCAAGGACAAGAGCACACTCACGATCATCCTGCAGGCGGTGCGGCGCTGTCTGGTGCTGATGTTGCTGGGGGCGTTGATTCACGCGGCGCGCGATGCACGCGGCGATCAGGCGACCAACTGGCCTTGGTCGATTCTCGGGTGGGACATCTTGCCGTTCTTGGGGTGGGCGTATCTCGTGTGCGTGCTGCTGAGCCTGCTGCCGCGTGCGGTGCAGGTGGCGTTTGTGGTCGCGATGCTCGTGATGAAGGTGTTGATGCTCGCCGTCGTGAACTATCCGGGCGAAACGCAGGTGGTGTGGGAGCAGAAGAAGAACCTGGAGATCTACGCGAGCGAGCAGTTCGGCGCGTGGCTCAGCCAGTTCATGTCCGAGGCGAACGCCAAGTTCTGGGCCGGCTGGAGCAGGGGGTTCTTCAACATTCTGCCGGGGGCGGCACTGACGCTGATGGGGGCGTGGTGCGGCGAGGTGCTGCGGAGCGCGACCGCCGAGCCGCGTGCCAAGACCGCGTGGATCGGCGTCGCGGGGATGGTGGCGACCGTGCTGGCGTATGCGATCGAGCCGTGGCTGGGCTTCAGCAAGGATTTCTTCACCACGTCGTACATCCTGCTGGCGGCGGGCACGGGCGCGATGATCCTCGCGCTGATGCATCAGGTCTTTGAAGTCTGGCGCTTCAGCGGCTGGGGGCTGGTTGCGCTGGGAGGCGGCATTGGGCTGGGCTGGCTCAGCCTGCAGCACGTGCGGCTCACCGGCGAGTCATTCCATCTGTCGACGTGGGTGACCTTCGGCCTGATGGCCGCGATTGGCACAGTGGGGTCGCTGTGGTCGCTGGGGGCACGCTTCGGCGGGCCGGCGATCAAGGACCTGGGG
>JANRKB010000025.1:0-4464 GCA_033763695.1 Planctomycetota bacterium
CGCCCGCGTGCTGATCCCCGGCGGCGGGTTCTACATCTGGGGTGGCTACGCCAACTGCGCCAACTACCCGCCGGTGCTCAAGGCGATGGAGCTGTACTTCAGCCAGGCGGTGATCTGGATCAAGGAGCACCCGGTCCTGACACGCAAGGACTTCATGGGCAACCACGAGTGGTGCTTCTACGGCTGGAAGGAGGGCGCGGCGCACCGCTTCTTCGGGCCGAACAACGTGCCCGACACCTGGAGCATCAAGAAGGTGAACCCGCAGAGCATGGTCCACCTGACGGAGAAGCCCGTGGAACTCGCGCGACGGGCCATCGAGTACTCGTCGCGGCCCGTCGAGAATGTGCTCGACCTCTTCGGCGGCAGCGGCAGCACGCTCATCGGCGCGGAGATGACGGGGCGGCGGGCGTTCCTGATGGAACTCGACCCGCTGTACTGCGATGTCATCGTGCAGCGCTGGGAGAAGTTCACGGGCCGCAAGGCGGAGCGGGTTGGCTCAAACGCTGTGGCCGAAGAGAAAGCCGCGACCCGTGTCGCGGCTGGGAGCAAGGCGTGATGTGTGCGTCACTCGTCGAGGTTCGGGAGCGGGCCGTCGACCGCTTCGTCCCATTCGAGGGCGTAGCGCTCGGCGATGTCCTCGAGGTCATGCTCGGTCAGGTAGTCGGCGGTCTTCCGCTCCTGGCAGGCGGCGACCGCCCGCGCGAGGTCGGTCCACTCCTCGATGGTGAGCATCTGGTCCTGGCGTGCGCCGAGCAGGTAGAGCGCGGCCTGCAGGACGGCTTCGAGTTGCGCTTCGCGGTTGGGGGCGGGCGTCGCGGTCATGGCTCAGGCTCCCTTCCCCGCGACGAAGACGCCGCGCTCGTGCTTCTTGAACCGTGCGGCCGTGCCCTTGGCGGCGATCTCGCGGATGATCGCGGCGTACAGCGTGGCCTCGGGCGTCTTCCCTCCGGGGCTCGTCCACAGGCCCTTGGCCTCCATCGCGGCGATCATCTCCTTGGCCCGCATCGGAACCTCGCCCCCCCACATCGCGGCGAGCACCTTCCAACTCGCATCGCTAACCGCACAGACCCGAAGAGGAAGCCGCCAGTTACTCCGGTGGCTTTGCCGCGTTGCTCAGGAAGCAATCGAACTCAACTGGACTGGCAGCCGATCGAACGGTCATGCATCGCGAACAACGCGGACGGCTTCGTACTGCGCGAGCGTGATCCAGAAACGTCGCAGTCGCCGCTTGCTTGCGGACGCCAAACCCTTGCGTCCGTGCAGCAGCCGTCCATTGTCCACAATCAGGACTTCGCCCTCAGACAAACGGACTTCCTGCACGTCGCTCTCACACCTTCGATTGATCTCGTCGCGCAAGGCCGCAAACGCATCGAGCGAATAGGGATCGGACTCGATCGGCTTGATCCACGACGCGAAGAAGAGTCGGTCGCCGCGGGGCGACACACGCACAAGCGGCACGCGGGCGGGCGGTGTGTCTTGCCTCACGCGCACCTCAGCGTGTAGCCGGGTCAACGCATCGCGCACACGCGGGCCGCAAGCCCGAAGCGCGTCCAGCCCGTCCACGAGTTGCTGCGTGCCGTCGGCTTCGTCCTGCACTTCGCAGCGCCACGACATCCAATCCGCATCGGGGTGGTCGGTGTGAAACGGCACGGGCTCCGGTTTGCACAGGTAACTGCGCACGTCGGGCCGAAGTTCGACGGCAGTTTCGCACCACGGCGTGCCCAATTGCCCGACGAGCGCGCGGTACTCCGCGTCGCTCATCGGGCCGAGGCGACACCAGCCGGTGCGACGCACCGAGTCGGCAATAGCCGTTGTGTCGTGTGTCATACGCGGTGCTCAGATTGTGACCAGCGCGGGCTCGGTCTTCTTCTTCGAGCACGCGTGCCAACAGCGGCTTTGGCAGTCGTGCCAGCAGTTGGTCATGTTGGGGTCCTGCTCGCGCTCGACGTACTTCTCGCCGAACTCGCGCTCCCACAACTCCGCCGTGCGGTTGAACGTCTCCTGCAACTGCGGCAACTCTTCGGCCACCGCGCCGAACCCGCCGTCGTGGTCGAGGATGTCCCCGAACAAGCGCATGCAGTCCTCGCTGTACGCGCGCGGATGCGTCATGTGCAGGTGCCACATCTCGTCGATATCCTTGGTCGGCGCGAGCGGCTGGCCCGGGTACTTCTGAGCGAGCGCAAGAAACTTGCCGTAGCGGTTGAGTTCACGGCGGATCTTGGCATCGTCCCAGTCCTTCGGGAAACTCGGCGACTTCTTGGCGGCGGCAAACAGGTCGGCGGAAATCTGGATCGGCATGGCGGTGGCTCCTTTGGTGCTCGTGACTACGCACAATATGGACGCGCCGATTCAACCGGAGTTCCGCAGATTCGTTGCAGGATCGGATACCAAACGTCACGCGAACGAATCGCCCGTACCGGGGCCTGCCGGGAAGGGCTAGACATCCCAAAACTGCTTCTTGGCATGAGGCCAGTTGCCATTGCACACCACGCGCAGCCCCGGGCGGCTAATGCGGCTGACAGTGGACATCCGGTTGCCCGCAGGCTGGAGCCGCATGATAAGAAGACTCTCTGCGTCGGCGAGCTTCGCAGCACTGTATCTACACCCTTCGCCCCAGCACGGGAACCCTGCGTACACATCAACGCGCCGAAGTGTTCCGTCGTCCAGCCACTCCTTCACCCAGTACTTGTCGGAGCCGTTCCACCGCTCGCGGATCGTCCTGCCCCCGGCTTTGCCGACATAGAAGATGTCGCCCTCGTCGGGATCGTGATACGCGTACAGACACTGATGGCAACCCCACTTGTCGTCACGGGTGCCCCGAATCACGCGCCATTCCACTTCAACCACATATGCCATACCTCAAGTTTACCGGCAAACATCATGGCCGGTTCTGTACGGCTTGCAGGTTCAAGCCGCCACCGTCGCCGTCGTGACTTCCGACCACGGTCCCTTCTCGCCGCGGGTGTTGACCCAGCGGGCCATGTAGACGGCGGTTTTGCCGCCTTCGCCCGCCTTGAACTCGGCGCGGAAACTTGGGCGGGTGGTCATGGTCAGGAACGTGAGCGCGGCGGGGTCGGTCGGCGCGGGTTGGTCGGCGTCCACCAACTTCACCCACACTTCGGCACCCAGCACGCCCTGCGGGCGGGCGCGGCGGGTCGGGCTGGATTCGTCCACGAGGCGCAGTTGGTGCGTCAACCGGGCCGGGGCTTCGACGACGGCGAGCGGGCGCGTTGTCGGGGCCTGCGCGGGCGTGCCGCGCGGGGGCCGCACGGCGATGCCCATTTCGGCGCGGTCGGCGTTGGTGGTCTTGAAGTAACTCTGCACGAAGTTGGTGACGGGCCGGACTTCCTTCTCCAGCGCAGCGCGGGCTTCGTCCTTGCTCTGCCGGGCCGATTCGGCGGCGGCCTGCGCCCGCACGTGCGCAGGGTACTGGGCGTTCCACGTATCCAGAGCCTTCTTGAGCGCGGAGAGGTCGTCGCTGTTGAACCCCTGGGCCTCCCACCACTTCGACAGGGCGTCGTAGTAATGGTTCGCCCACGCGCCGAAGTTCGCGTCGGGCCGGGGCATGTAGTGTTCGCCGGATCGGGACATGGGCGGGCCTCCAAGGTGCGACGATTCTTGAGCCGCGCGCGGCGGCGCGGTCTCGCGTGTCGCGTGCGGGCCAGCGTGCGCCGTCCCCGCCACGTGACAACTGACGCGGCGGACGCGACGAACGACTCGTCAGAAGCGATGATCGGCCCATCGCGTGCGACACTTCACTCGGCGGACGCGATTAGCGAGATATCGCACGCGATGCGCGGATGGGCGGACGCGACAGGTCGTCCGTCGCGTGCGACAAGCCAACCGGCGCACGCGACAGGCGATGTGGCGGCGAGCGGATGTGGCGTTTTCTGCGGCAAAGGCCGCGTAGTAAGGCCAGAGCGAGGGCGGGCTGTGGGGGGTTGCGATGGCGATGCCGCGCGGCTCGGGCAAGACCTCGCTCTGCGAGATCGCGTGTCTGTGGGCGTTGGTGTACGGGCACCGGGAGTTCGTGGCGCTCGTGGGGTCGGACGAGGAGCATGCGGCCGGAATGCTCGACTCGATCAAGGCGGAGCTGGAGAACAGCGAGATCCTTGGGGCCGACTTCCCGGAGGTCTGCCACCCCATCCGCTCCCTCGAAGGCATCCACCAGCGGGCGTCAGGCCAGCTCTACCAGGGGAAGCAGACGCACATCGGCTGGACAGCCCGGGAGATCGTGCTGCCGACCATCCCGGGCTCGGCGGCGTCGGGAGCCATCATCCGCGTCGCGGGGATCACCGGCCGCATCCGCGGCATGAAGCACAAGCGTGTCGACGGGGTGAGCGTCCGCCCGTCGCTTGTGCTCATCGATGATCCCCAGACCGACGAGAGCGCCCGTTCGCCCTCGCAGTGCGCCAACCGCGAGCGGATCCTCGCCGGCGCGATCCTGGGGCTGGCCGGTCCGGG
>JANRKB010000026.1:0-67483 GCA_033763695.1 Planctomycetota bacterium
GACGGCTCCAGCTTGGCGGCGACGCTCTGGAACGCGCGGCTCAGACGCTTGGCGAAGTTCATGTCCTCGCTGAGCTGCGACGTGCTGGACGCGGGGCTGGCGGAGGACGCCGCGGCGGGCGGCTGGGCCGTATCGACGGCACGGGCGAGCCCGGGCGTCGCGAGCAGGGCGAGGCCCGAAAGAACAGCCGCCCCGAGGGTGATCCGGGTCACATCCAGCCGCATGGTGTCGTTCATCGCACGAGTTCCTCAAAGCACCGTGAAGAGATCGAACGCCGCACCGAACCCCGGTGCAGCGGCCACGTCCTCGACACAACCCCAAGGGTACTACGCGGGAGGAGGCAACGGAGTTCGCGTGGTCAGAGGGCGAAGAACCGGGCCTGGAAACGAGGCGGAGACGCGGTCATCGCGACGTGATGCGATCACGACGTGCGGTGAGGGCGTGTTCGCCGGGCGCTCGAGCGGCGAAGAGGTGCATGATCAATCTTGCAGAGCCTCGAATGATTCTGGCACATTCTGGTGGTCGGGTGATTGCCGCGCCCTTCTTGAGACCAAGAGCGAGATGAAAGCGGGAACAATCACGAGTGCCGGCGGAGCGGGCACCGATGACGCGATCCGAAGGCCTGTTGGATAGAGGCTGTCGGGCGGAATTGAGAAAACGAACGTAATCGATTCGCTCGAGATGGTGCCGTCTACACCAGCACCCATCGCATTGCGCCCCCTTGGCGCATCATTAGGCGCGTAGTCCTCAGTCCATTCTTCCGCTCCACCGCTCGTGTCGAGCAAGCCCCACGGCGACACCGACTGCGGATACGCCCCGAGCGGAATCGCCCACTCGCCCGCGCTCGGCAGCGTGAGTCCCGCGCTGGTTGTGCCCACGCCGGGCAAACCCGAGATGCCCTGCGTGTCCGACTTGTTGGCCGCGGCCCACCAGCCGGGCACATTGTCGCCCTAGCGATCGGGGTCGTAGTACGCCGCCTTCAGCCACTCGTCGAACGTCGGAATCCAGTACTTCGCGCCCGGCAGATGCGTGGCCGCGTCGGTGTAGCCGTTGATGCGATCGCCGCCGAACGTGGTCGTGTCGTACGCGCCGGTGATGAGCGAGTTCAGATCGCTCGACTTGCCGTTGTGCAGCCAGTTGCAGTAGCGGGCCGCGTCGCGCCAACTGATGCCGCCGACCGGGCGCATTGCCGCGTTGGGATCATTGCGGAGCTTGTACTTCACGCCTGGGCCGGTGTAGCGGGTATCGAGGCTCGCGCCCCAGTAGGTCGGGCCGAACTTCGTGAAGTTATACGAATCAGTCTGCGTCGAGAAGGTGTTGACAAACTCCAGCCACTGGCCGGTGGTGATCTCAAGTTTGGAGATCTTGTACTCGTAGCCGACGCTGCCGCGATTGTGGGCGCGATAGCCTGGCGAGCCTTTATACGCCTGATTGCCAACCGCGCCGATCGTGGCCCACTGGAAGCCGTCGTCAGCGCGGCAGAGCGGCGCCGTCGCGAGATGGACACCGGCAACAACAACGAGGACCGACACCGAGCACACACGCACGCTTTGCATACTTCAAGTGTGCGCACGATTTCTCGGCCTGCAAGCAGAGTCAGTGCGAAATCCGAACCGCACGCATGAATGCAGCCCGCTTATCTCGACGTGCCACGATCACGCCCTGCATTGAGGGCGTGATCGTGGGGTTCACAGCCGCAGGTCATCCGCACGATCATCCTCGCAAAGCCGCGGATGATCGTGGCACCGCTTGGATCACTCCGCCGCCACGAGTTGATGGCGGGCGAGCGTGCGATAGGTCTCGCAGCGCTCCAGCAACTGCGCGTGTGTGCCGACGTCTTCGATGCGGCCTGCGTTCATCACCACGATGCGATCTGCGCTGAGCACGGTGCTGAGACGGTGAGCGACGACAAGGCAGGTGCGGCCGCGCGTGAACTCGTCGATCGCCTCGGCGATCTTGGCCTCCGAGTCCGAGTCGATCATGCTGGTCGCTTCGTCGAGAATCAGGATCGACGGGTCGCGGAGGATGGCACGGGCGATCGCGATGCGCTGGCGCTGGCCGCCGGAGAGGCTCATGCCCTGTTCGGCGACGGTGGTGTCGTAGCCCTGGGGCAGCGCGCTGATGAACTCATCGGCGCGGGCACGCTTGGCGGCGGCGATGACCATGTCGCGGGTCACGCCTTCGCTGCCGTAGGCGATGTTGTTGTGGATCGTGTCCTTGAAGAGCACCGTCTCCTGCGTGACGACGCCGATCTGGCGGCGGACGCTGCGGACGTTGAACGTGCGGATGTCCTTGGAGTCGATGAGGATCGCGCCCGACTGCGGATCAAACAAACGCGGCACGAGCGCGAGCAGCGTGGTCTTGCCCGAGCCGTTGGGGCCGACGACCGCGATCTTCTCGCCGGCTCGCACGCGAAGTGACACGCCATTGAGCGCGGGGCGCTCCGCGCCCGGATAGGTGAGCACCACGCTCTCGAAGGCGATGGACTCGGCGTGCGGCGGCATCTTGGGCAGGTCGCGGCCGTGCCCGGGTTCTTCGGGTGCGTTGAGTGCTTCGGCGATGCGCTCGGCGGCGGCGGCCGAGGTCTGCACGTCGTTGATGATGCCGGTAAGCGGCTTGAGTCCGGCGGCGGCGAGGCCCAGGCCCGCGAGCGTGAGGAAGAAACTCGACGCGTCGAGGTTGCGATCGAGAATCGCCTTCACCGCGACCAGCGCGAGCGAGCCAATGACGAGGATCGAGACGACCTCGGTGAGCGGGCTGGAGAGGGCGCGGGCCATGCGCGCGGCGTTGAGCTCGCGCATCATCGCCTTGTTGAGACGATGGAATCGGCCGCCCTCGTAGCGCTCGGTGGTGTGGACCTTGACGACGCGCAGGCCCTGGAGCGATTCCATCGTCGCGCGGGTGAGTTCGGACTGGCTCGCGAGCGCCTTGCGGCTGCGACGGCGCACTGTCTTGCTCAGCGTCTTGATCATGTAGCCCAGGATCGGCGCGACGAGCAGCGTGATCGACGTGAGTCGCCAGTTGACGATGAATGCGGCGATCAGCGCGCCGCTCGCCTTGGCGACTTCCGACACGCCCTTGGAGAGAATCGCGTTGAAGCCCGCCTGGAGTTGCAGCGTGTCGGCGACGAGGCGGCTGACAAGATCGCTGGGACCGATCGTGACGATGTCGCGCAGCGGCCGCTTGAGCGTGCGGCGATGTACTTCGCGGCGGATCTGCGTCACGGTGCGATTGACGATCGTCTGCGACAGATACATGTGCAGGAAGTTGCACGTCGCGCCGATCACCGTGAGCACGCCGAGGAAGCTGACCACGGCGACCACGGCCGTCATCTCGCCGTTGGGCAGCATGTCGATGATCGACTGCGGCACGCGGATGCCCATCGACCACGACGATGCAGCGAGCTTCTGATTGAGATCAACCGCAAGCTCGGGCAGGCCCTTGCGGACGCCTGCGCCCGGACCGGCGCTGGTGCCGATGATCGAGTCGAGCACGGGCTTGATGCCCAAGATGCCCGCGCCGACGCTGACGGAGGAAATGCACGCGAAGAACAGCGCGAGCGCCAGTTGCCCGGGGCGGCGTTTCATCCTGCCTGCAAACTGCCAGAACTCGCGCATCTCGAGAAGTATTGGTGGCGCGAGGGGTGAACGCCAGCAGAAACCGTGCGGTCCGCGCGAGTGGGTCAAAAAAACAACGTCGCGCCAAAAACAATCTCGCGCCAAAAAACCGGGCCCTCGGTGGTGGCCGAGGGCCGGCAATGGCGACGGGCGTTGGCCTGGTGGGTGAAGCCCGGCGCCTGATGGTGGCGTGAACGCGAACGAAGAACGCGCAGACTGCGGCGGAGACGCAACCGCATCGGAAGAAAGCGCCAGGCCGCTGGTGGTCGGCCCGGCGTTGCTCGTGGGTGTCTGAGGCGTTGATCCCCCGCCGCACAGCCGGGTTCCTTCGCGTCGCGTCCTTGCGACGGCTCGGGAGTGGATCAAGACGTCTCGGTGCGTCGAGTCCTTTCTCGGTCGACACCCGCGTACACACTTTTCGGGCGCGAGCCGGAGGCGAGTCGTGCTCGCCGAGGGACATCGCGCCCATGAACCATTGCAATCAATCGTCGCTTGAACCATTCGTCCGTCGTGCGTGGCCGCACGGCGTGCGCTGCGAGCGTGGCGTCTGCCGCCTTGGGTCAGTACCGCCGCGTCATTCCTTCGTGTTCCGCTTGGACTCGATGCGTTCGACCAGTCGCGGCAAGGTCGTGAATCGCTCGGGGAGCGAGGCCTTCCACGTCGCCCGATCGCGCACCTCGAGGCGATTGCGCGCACCAATTACCACGACTTCCGTACCCAGACCCACAAGTTCGAGATGTTCGCGCGGCAGGATCACACGACCGGCCGAGTCCATCTCCAGCCGCGCGACCAGGCCGTAGAAATCCGCATCCAGGTTGGCTTCGTCCGCTCCGGGCGTGAGCGAGTGCGGCGCTTGCTCGGAGAGTTGGGTGAAGCGCCCTTCCGTGTAGAGCCGGAGCATCCGACCCTCGGACCACGGCACACAGAACCACGCGGCCCCATCGCGCTCGGGCACCCACTGACTGCGATACTTCGCGGGGATCGCGAGGCGACCCTTCGCGTCGATCGTCAGTTCGGCAAAGCCCGTGAAGAGCACGACCGCCCCCGGAGAACGATGTCGTCAACGTGCCGCGTCCCGCCACCGAAGTCAGGGCCGCCTGGGCGATTGACTGGACGATTGAGGCATGCGGCTCGGGAGTTGTGCCGTCCTGGCACCGATCCCCACGCCGCTGGATGTGGCGTCCTGCCGTCATCCCGCCCCCACCGCACAAGAGAAGCCCACGAACCACCAACCCCCACATCCGGGTGCGAAACCCGGACGCCGACGAGCAGCCATGCCGTCGGACTGAAAGACTGCTCTGGGGCGTCCTTGCCCCACTTGGCCCATCCTTTGGGCCGAGCGATGGGATTGTCCTCCACATCGCCCCACTTTGCAACACCCAGAGCGTCAGTTTCGACACATTTCGCGCAAGAGATGACGCGCACGCGCAGCGCGGTGTGGAAATGTTGAAAACTCGCGAGTTGTCCACACGAGCAGACACCGTTCGTGGAAACGTGAAAGGTGTGTGTTTGGATTCGGCTTCTCACACAACTGCATTGCTTCCGCGGAAGCGTGTGGAGTGTGGGTGATGAACGACCGAGAAAGACGTTTGGAGAACGAGAGCAACCGTGGAGGGTGCGTCGTTGCCAGAGGATCGTTCCCATATCGCGCCGTTGACCGCCGCCATGCGCGACGCGGTTGTCTGCGCACTTGGTCAGGTCCCGGCCGCATCGTTCCTGATGACGTCATGCTTTGAAGGCAAACGCGCCGGCGTGGTCGTGCGCTTTGTGCAGACCTGCGGGCTTGAGCCGCTGCTGGTGAGCGTCGCGCTGCGGCGTGGTCACTGGATTGAACCGATCATCCGCGACAGTCGCTGCTTCGGTCTGCATCTGATTGATGCGGAGGATCGCCTGCTGCTTCGCAAGTTTGATGCGGACGCGAAGCGCGAGGCGGCGGATCCGTTTGATTGTCTGCCGCTGGAGACGCTGGTGAGTTCCTCGCCGGCGCCGACACGGGCCCGCGTGTCGATCGACTGCGAAGTGGTGCGGCACTTTGATCTGGAAGCGGACCACTCGCTGTATGTCGGACACATTCTCGCGGCCAAGTCGCGGGTTGTGACGCCGCCGGGGAAGTGATGCGAAGTTCGTCTTCGACGCGCCCCCAGGCGCGAATCGCCGGTGGTTTCGTTCCGCGCCATCGAAGTTCGTTCTGAGACACTCGCTGCTCCCAGCATCGTCTGCCCAAAGACATCGAAGTCGCAGAGCCGACTTCGATGGCACGGCAGCGCGTTACGCGGACGTTCACACGCGGCAGCAACCGATCGGACGGCGTTGCAGGCGGCACAGTCGCGCCAGTTGCGGGTCGAGACGACGCCAAACGTGAAGCGACGGGCAGTTCTAAACGAAACTTGGAGTGCCGACGGGTGCGGGGCATGTGCCTCCGACCCCGACGCTGATCGGTCTGTTGCCCGTCGTCGCGCGGGCGAGGGCGGGCACGATCGGGCGGCATCGCGGTGGAGCGGTGTCGGGCGCGTTGCGTGGGTTGGGCGGAATGGCATGACGCCGTCGCCCCCGTTTGGTCCGGTCCTTTCCGGAAGGAGTGTTTCGCATGAACGTTCGTCGCACGGCCAAGAAGGCCTTCACGCTGGTCGAAATCCTCATCGTCGTCGTGATCCTCGGCATTCTCGCCGCGATCGTGGTGCCCCAGTTCACCAACGCCACGCAGGATGCCCAGGGCGGCAACCTGAAGGCGCAGCTCGACACGCTCAACAACCAGGTTGAGCTCTTCCGCGCTCGCACCAACGCCTACCCCGACTTCGCCACCGATGGCTGGACCAAGATGATCTCGGGCGGCTACATCAAGACCTCGCCCAAGAACCCCGTCAACGGCAGCTCGACCTTCGGGTCGTCCGCCACGGACGGTTGGTACTGGCACGCGGCCACCAACACCCTCTGCGCCACCAACTTCAACAACGACAAGAACGACACGACCAACGACGCGGACGGCGTCTACGGCTCGATCACCGTCGGCCGCCAGAAGGACCCGAGCTAACACAGCTTGATTTCACCGCCCGGTCCCTTTGCGGGGGCCGGACGGCTTTCGCGTGAGAGCGGCCCGGTTCACCGCCGGGCCTTGTTTTTGGAGTGGCTATCCATGCGTTCTGTTCGCCAATCCGGCTTCACGCTCGTCGAAATCCTGATCGTTGTGGTCATCCTCGGCGTGCTATCCGCGATCGTGGTGCCGCAGTTCGCACGCGCGACCGGTGATGCACAGATGGTGGGCACGGTGGATCAGCTCGTGAAGCTGCGGCGTGCACTCGCGGTCTACTACGTGCGTGAGAACAGCCGCTTCCCGACGGTCGAAGCCGGCAACGGCACCTGGGGTTCGCTTCTCGGCGGCCACTACATGCGCAACCCGCCGTCGAACGTGTGGGTGGGCGGCGACAACGCCCGCGTGATCACGATCGGCACGGGGCCTGACAGCGGTTATCACACCGACTACGGCTGGATCTACAACCCCGCGACCGGCGACGTGTGGGCCGCCGGGTACGACGCCAACGACAATCCCTTCCCCAAGCCGTAAGCCTGAGCCGATCGGTCCGAAAACGCGATCCGCGGCTCAATCGTGGGATCGAACGGACCGATGCTGACCGAGACGTCGTCATCGCGAGGCGAGGGCGGCGCACAGGGTGGGACGCACGCAGACACACCAAGCTTGGGGCCACACGCACATGAACGCCAACACGAACAACGATTCGCCCGCGACCCGCCACCCGACGCAGCGCACACTGCAGATGTCATACACCAATGGCGCGCTGACGGCGATCGCGCTGCTGCTGGGTGTGGTGGCGTTCCAAAACGCGGGGCTGAGCGGCGTCAGCACGGCGCATGCACAGGAACCCGCCCCACTGGCGCTGGGCGGCGACGACAGCGACACCAGCGGCCGCATCAGTGCGGCGGAGCAGCGCAAGCAGATCATCGCAGAACTGCGCGCGCTGCAGAGCAAGGTCGAGCGCGTCGAGCAGATCATGAACAAGGGCATGAATGTCAAGGTGGTTGACATGCCCGAGATGAAGCTGCCGCAGGAACTTCGCAAGGCGTTGCAGGCGCAGGCGAACGGTGCCGCGGCACCGGAAACCGGCGTGCGCGTGTCGCCCAACTCGGGCGTGACGCCGGCGTCGGGTGCGGCAGCCAACCCCAACGTCGGCCCGCGATAACAGCGATTGACGGCAACGGATCACGTGGCACGGGATCAGCAAGGAACAGTCATGCGGGTGCGTCAGGCCTACACGCTGGTTGAACTGCTGGTCGTGATCGTGATCATGGGGATCGCGGGCGCGCTGGTCATCCCGTCGATGGGGCAGACCGGCGTCTTGCGCGTCCAGGCCGCGGTTCGCACCGTGGTCTCTGATCTGACGTTCGCCCAATCCGACGGCTTGGCGTATCAGCGCGGGCGTGCGGTCGTGTTTGACCTGACAAAGAACTCGTACACCATCGTCGATATCCGCGGCACCACGATCGATGCGACGCTCAATGCCGTGCAGACCACCGTGATCAACGGCGGCCAGTTCGGCGACGCGCGCATCACCAAGGCCGACTTCGGCGGTTCACAGACGCTGATCTTCGACGAGATGGGCGGCCCGGTGACGACGGCGGGCGGCAACACGCCCGCGGCCGACGGCATCATCGAGATCACCGGCTCGGATCAGCTCTTCCGCATCACCGTCGAGGGATACACCGGACGCATCACCACGGAGCGGGTGGACACGACCACGACCAGCGGCGGTGGCAGCGGCGGTGGCGGCGGTTCAGGAACTTGAAGAAGGATGAGACCAGCAGCATGAGCCGCGTTCATCGAAAGATCACTCGACGCCGCTGGGTCAGCCATGGCCTGGCGCTCACGCTTGCGCTGGGTCTGCTGCTGTGGGTCAAGCTCCGACTGGTCACAAACGTGACGCGCACGGCATATGCCGAGCCTGAGAAGAAGCACGTACAGCCCAAGGCCGGCGAGGAGAAGCCGGAGAAGCCTGGGGCGAACGCCGTTGAGAAGAACGCCAAGCACTAAGACGATTCACCAGCGAAAGACGGTCGGCGCCGAGGTGGCCCGCACCTCCGGGGCGGGCCGTTTTGCCAAGAAAACCAGAGATATCTGGCCCGGCTCGGAGATCCGGGCCACCAAAGGCACGCCCGAGTGGCAGTGGTGATCCGCATGAGACGCTGCAGGCGCGGCGAACCGCGTCGATGCTGCAGCGGGGCCGGCGCAGGGACGCAACAGAAGCCCTCGCTGGCGCTTCGGGCTCGTCAATCCAGAGACGATCACATGCGGCGGGCTCGTCAGAGCGCGGCTGTTCGTTACGGCAAGGCCGCGCGCTCATCGGGCTCAGTGAGACACGCGAGCGCGATCTCCGTCTCAATCTCACGATCAAAGACTTCCGGCGAGAAGCGCAGCGCATTGGCGCGGATGCGGGGGTCATCGGCTGCCGGGCAGCGATCGATCGCGCCGAGAAGCCCATCGGGCGTTGGATCATCGAAGAACGAGCCGCTGACGCCGTCGAGCACGGTGTCGAGCGCGCCGCCGGCGCGGCGGGCGACAACAGGCGTGCCGCAGCCCTGGGCTTCGATGGCGACGATGCCGAAGTCTTCGACCTGAGGAAACAGGAACAGACGCGCACGGCGATAGTGGTCGCGCAGGGCTTCATCGCTGATGCGCCCGGTGAATGACACGCTCGGCCCGGCCATGGCGCGGAGCTTGTCCATCTGGCTGCCCGCGCCGACCACAACGAGCCGCGCCCCTCGCTTGTTTGCCGCCTGAATCGCGAGGTCTGTGCGCTTGTAAGGCTCGAGCGCACCGGCGATGAGCCAGAAGTCTTCACGCGTGGTGCCGGGATCGGGCGTGTAGAAGTCCGTGCGTCCCATGGGCGCGACGATGGTGGACTCGCGGCCAAAGCACCGGCGCACTTCGGCTTGAATGAAGCGCGAGAGCGAGACGTAGCGCGTGACGTTGTTGCGGGTGGCGTAATCCCAGCGGCGGAAGCGCCCGCCCATCACCTTGAGCCCGACGCCGATGAGCGGGTTGTTGCTGGAATACGCGTCGGTCTGTGACCAGACGTATCGCGCGGGCGCGAGGCAATAGCACAGATGCGGCACGACACCGCCGCTGGTGTTGCCTGCGCTCGCTCGCGGCGGCGTCCGGATTCCCTTGACGGCTGACGAGCTGACGGAGACAAGCAGGTCGATCGGCTGCCGCGCGTGAAGGTCGGCGAGTGCACGGCTCAACTGCCCCACTGCCGTGGGAAACAACGGCAGCAGCCAGCGGCGAAGTTTGCCCGACGCGCCGGGGAGTTTGCCGACACCCGAGACGACGCGCGGCAGGCTGTCGAGCGTCGGCGTGAGTTTGCGGCCATCGCTGAACATGGTCAGGATTGCCGCCACCTCGCCACCCTGACGCTGCACCACGCGGGCGATGGCATCGAGTACGGCCTCGCCGCCGCGATAGCCGCACAGCCAGTCGTGGGCCAAGACGACCCGCGGCGGGCGGCCCAGACGTTGGGCCAGCGTCGCGAGCGACGGCGTCTGGCCCGGGTCGGGCGTGACTTCGCGGCGTTGGTCGGCATCTACAGTTGCAGCCATGGCAGTTCCAGACGATTCGTCCACAGGTCAGGCCCATTCAGCCGGTCGCGGCGTTCCGACTGCGCCGGGTTCGCGCGCCGTCGTTTCGGCGGCCAACCGCTTCGGGTTGGATTATCGCGCCGAGGCCGCCCGCATGGGCCCGCCCGTGGTCCCCATCATTGACGCCCACACGCACATTCATGGGAAATCCGCAACTCCAATCTACAAGGAAGCGGCGCGGGCGTTTGGCGTCCACATGACCTTCAGCCAGACGCGGCTTGATGACATCGACAACGTCCGCAATGTCTTGGGCGACAGTGTTCGATTCATCGCCATCCCGGCGTTTGCCAAGCCCGATCGGGCGCACGCGTTCGGCCCGGGCTACGTCGATGACATCACCGAGTTTCACAAGCAGGGCGCGCGGATGGTGAAGCTGTGGAACGCGCCGCGCCTGCGTGACTGGTTCACCGGCCCGGATCGGGCGGACTATGTGGAGCTGGATGGCAAGTGGCGTGTGAAGGCCGCGGAACGCGCGAGCGAACTGGGCATGATGCTCATGGCGCATGTCGCGGACCCGGACACATGGTTCAACTCGCGCTACAGCGACGCGAGCAAATACGGCACGAAGATGGACCACTATCGCGGGCTGCGTGTCATGCTCAAGCGATTCACGCAGCCGTGGATGGTGGCGCACATGGGCGGCTGGCCCGAAGACCTGAACTTCCTCGACAGCCTGCTCGAAGAGTTTCCGCACTTGAACCTGGACACCAGCGCGACCAAGTGGATCCTGCGTGAACTGAGCAAGCACCCGGCGGATCGGACGCGGGCATTCTTCCAGCGCTGGCAGGGGCGACTGATCTTCGGCTCAGACATTGTCACGATGGATGAGCATGTCACGCCGCGTCCGCCGGCGGAGCCGGGGAAGTATGTCAGCCCGATGGCGGATCTGGCCGACAGCCCTGAGGCGGCGTTCGATCTGTACGCGAGTCGCTACTACGCGCTGCGGGTGATGTTTGAGGGCAAGGGCGATCGCGAGTCGCCGATCGCGGACCCGGACCTAAAGATGGTCGAACCGACCAAGTTCACGGACATGAGCGCCCCGACGCTGCGCGGGCTGGAGTTCACACGCGAGATGCTGCGCGTGCTCTATGCCGGGCCGCGCGAAGGACATGTGATCAACCGTTGGTATCAGGCGCACGGCGTGGCGTGAGCCGCGTCGCGAGGCCCGACCAGATTCCGCACGAGGATTCGCCGAGGTCAAGCCGCGGGGCGAACCGGGCGATGGTGAGGGCAGTAGCATGAGGGCCTCGAACACGACGCCACACCCCGTGGCGCGTGCTTGGAGGGGCATGTTTCTCGGGCGTTGCGTGCTGATGATGCCGCCGACGTGGGAACCTTGTTCGACAAAGGCCCGATGAAGGCACGACGAAGGATTGCGATAAACCGATCGATTCGACCGTCTGAAAGGACACGCCGATGATCTCGACTTTGCTTCGCCCAGCGTTCAACGCTCGCACACTCGCGCTCGCCGCGCTGCTCACGATGAGCGGCGTTGCCGGCCAAGCTTTCGCGCAGGATGCGGCCGCCGCCAAGCCCGATGTCGCCGCGGCGATCAGCCCGGAGTCGAGCGCGAAGGCCAAGGCGATTCTTGAACGCGCCGCCAAGGCCGCCGCCGAACTCAAGACCGTTTCGTATGTGATCAAGACCGAAGCGAACGTGAAGTCCAAGACCAACGCGATGGTCACGGGGTTCCAGGTCGATCTCGCACGCGGCACTGATGGCGCGTGGCGTGTCCGCGTCCTGACGCACGACGCCACCGACACCACCAAGCTCACGCCCGTCCGCGTCGCATTCGACGGCAAGACGGCGCGTTCGGTGGACGTCCCCAATCGCATCGTGAACGAGGCGACTTTCGCCTCGCTCGATGAGGCGCAGACGTTCCTCGCCAAGTTCCGGGCTCGCGCCGCGGTGCTGTGGGACGTGTTTGGCAAGGAGCCGCTGAATGCCGCGCTGGGCGCGCCGCGAATGATTGCGGAAGCGAGCGCGGAAGTGAACGGGCAGAAGTGCGACGTGGTCCGCGTGGATCTGAGCGCGCCGAATCGCAAGCCGGGCATCGACGAGGGCAACCTCCCGGGCTATCGCTTCTACTTCAGCGCGGAGGACCACATCGTCCGCAAGATCGAGCGATTCCGGGCCACGCCCGAGGGTCAGGCGTTTGGCGACTTTGATCAGCCGCAGCGCGTGATCACCCTCACGAACATCGCGGTCGACAAGCCGATCAGCGACGACACGTTCACCATCGCGACGCCCGACGGCTACAGCGTGAAGCTGCCCGACGGCAGCATCCGCGAGGCGACCACCGAGGCCAAGGCTGATCCGTCCAAGGCGCTTGAGTCGGGCGACCCGAAACTCATCGCCGTCGGGTCCGATGCGCCCGACTGGCTGCTCAAGACGGCCGAAGGCGGCGATCTGCGCCTCACCGACTATCGCGGCAAGCTTGTGCTCATGGACTTCTGGGCGACGTGGTGCGGGCCGTGCAAAGCCGCGATGCCCGGCGTGCAGCGGCTGCATGAGAAGTACAAGGATCGCGGGCTCGTCGTGATCGGCTTGGCAACGTGGGACAAGGGCGATCCGAAGAAGTACATGGACGAGAAGCAGTACACCTACAACCTCGTCCTCAAGGCCGACGACGTCGCCACGGCGTATCGCGTCACGGGCATTCCGACGTTCTACATCATCGGGCCCGATGGCAAGGTGCTCTACAACGCGGTCGGCTATGACCCCGAGCATGAGGAGCAGATCGCCGCGCTGGTTGAGAAGTACCTGCCTGAGAAGAAGTGACGCGTCACGGCTCGCGTCGTGCATCCTGCAACGCAAAGAAAACCCCTCCCATCTCGGGAGGGGTTTTTCGTTTTGAATCTCGACTCACGCGTGTGGTACGAGGAGTGGCATATGCGCGGGCGTCGCACGCACCCCTCCCCTGTCTCCTCCCCTCCGGGGAAGGACGCGCAGAGCATCAATCAAAGAACGGCACGACGCGGCGCACCTGGTCGTTTGCCATCACGACATCGACGTAGCCGCGCAGGAAGTTGTCTGCGCCGTTCAATCCCGCGGGTGTGCTCAAATCGTCCGGCTGGGCATCGCGATTGAACGAGTCGTTGCGCTCGGCGACGAAGAGGTTGTCGTTGAAGGTCTTTGTCACCGGCGCGGCACCGAACGCAAACGGCAGTGTGTCGGGATCCGCCCGCGTTTCGAAGTTCACATGGTTGTCGCTGTAGGCGATGTTGCCCTCCCAGGTGCTGCGTCCGCCGTGGATGCGCAGCGTGTTGGATGACGTGCCGGGCGGAGCCGTGCGCAGCCCACCGCTGGGCGCGGCGGTCGAGAGCGACCATCCGTCGCCGCTGCGTGTGTAGGTCGGCCCGCGATTGCCGACGATGGCGTCGTTCGCGTTGAAGTTGTTGGCCCACATCTTCGAGCGCCCGCCGAACGGCGGCACGTGGGCATAGGAAAGTCCGCCGGTGGCGACGATGCCGTCCTTGCGGGCGACCGGCTTAATGCTCGCGAGTGCATCGTCGGGATAGGCGGCGAAGGTCGGATCCCAGAGCGCGGCTTTGGAAGTGCCGCATGCGACGGGCGGCGTCTCGTAGGAGTAGCCGGTGTCGATCTTGATCTCGGGGTTCACTTCCGAAGGGCTGACGCAGAGTTCAGGACTGAAGCAGTTGTTGTAGATCAGGATGGAGAAGATGTTGCGGGTGGTGTCCTTCTCTTGGCCTGACCCGGCGGCGGTCTGGTTCTCTTGGCCAAGGTCCAGTTGGCTGGGCAGTGGATAGCGGTCTTGGTTGTTCTGGGAGAAGACGACCATCGCTTGCTGGATGCCGCAGACTTGGGTGGAGTCCTTGAGTTGACGGCTGTTGATTCGGGGCCTTGCAAACATCGGCAGCATCACCACAACGATGACAACCACCGCCAGAACAGACGCGAGCAACTCCAGCACCGTGAACGCCCGCCCGCGCCTGCTCCCGCACCCCGACACGCGACCACTTCCGCTTCCTGATCTTGATTGCATGGCATCGATCTCCGCAGTGTGCGCCGACGGCGTTGTGTGCCGACGACGCATCAGGCGACGACCGATGGACCCTGCCGCGCGCACGACAAGCGGCGCGGCACACTGCCGACAGGAGCGGGCGTGCGGGGCACGCGCCGCCGTGGCTCTCGCCACCGACACGCCGCCACCAACACGCAGGATCGGTCGTCATGGGCCGACGCGCTCGTGGGACGTGTCCATCGAGTTGTCGGCTTCGGGTCGCACGCGTGCTCATGAGGCGGACGCCGCATGAGCAACGGGCGGAGATAAGTCGGCGGCCATGCCGCCCAGGACTGCGAAACGGGTAAGGGCCCGACACGCACGCCCCGTCACCGATCCGCAGCGGCAGAGCCGCCGCGGACATCGGTCGATTCGCGAGACGAACACGCCAGGTTCGGAGAAAGTTGGAAAGTCGAACTCGCGGGACGCGAATGACGCATCAGTCGCACTTGGGCGGGGTCTTGCCGCCGGCGTTGAGCATCTTGGCCGCGTCGTCGGGAGAGATCGAGCCCTCGGCGACATACGCGGCGATCTCGCGGCGTGACTGCTCGAACTCTTTGATGCGGGTGTTGCGATTGAACGCGCTCGAGATCATCCCGATGATGGCGATGATCATGGAGCCACCGACGGCGATCATCGCCACGATCGAACCACTCTCCAACTGCACTGCCGCCAGTGTCGTTTCCATGAATCGGGCTCCGTCAAGCGTATGTGGGATCAGCGATCATGCCGCCCGGCGTTGAGCAACCGCTCACCCTGCTCAGGGGTCATCGACCCCTCGGCGATGAACGCGGCGATCTCGCGGCGCGTGCGCTCGCGGGCGGAGGTCTTGAAGATGCCCGCGATCGTGCGAATCAGCACGATGCCGAAGACAAACCCTCCGATCGCGATGAGCGGGAAGTAGTCGCTGATGAGTCGATCGAATGCTTCGTGAGACATCGCGTACCCGCTCCCCTCTCCTAGAGAAACCGCGTGAAAACCGCCCTGATGAACCGTTGTTGGGAATCAGCCCGGCGGCTTTTCGAGCAGAAACAACGCGTCAAATTTCATAACCATGACTCATCAGATCTCGTGCTTTGGCTTGAGTTTACACGAGTCTCCAGACAAGTGGTGAGGGCGCGGCTCCTCCAGTCAGGGGATTTGGCGGCACGCCCCGCACGGAACATGGTCGGGTTCGAACAAACTCCGCGTCTGCGTATTCACCCTCGTTCTGCATGCCGAACAAACTCTCGGCAACCGTGGGGTTGTCTCTCGGAGCAGCGATGCCGCGGGCGTCGCCCGGGGGGAAGTTCGGGGCGTCCGCGAGGTGGTGCCAGATGCAGGGTTGCAACGGATACAGCGGCGAGATTGCCCCCGTCGGCACGGCGTCGACGGACGCCTCGCTCGTCTACGCTGCGCATGAGGCAGCGCCGGGGAGTTGGGCGGCCTTTCAGCATCAATGGGACTTCTTCACCAACTACGGCCACTACATGCCGCGCATCCACTGCCTGCAGAACGAAGCGGGCGAGGCGGATTGGCCGTGGATCATCACGCTGCTGGTCCTGACCGCGAGCATCGTGGTTGGGTATCTGAAGATCTTCGTGTTCTGGCGCCGGTCCTATCTTGAGGTGCCGCCGGCGGATCGCAATCGCAAGCTCATGCAGCTTGCGTATGTGTTCCTCTGGTGCGCCACCTGCGGCTACGCGCTGTCGATGCTCATGTTCGTGTGGCCGGCCTATCGCCTGCTCGCCGGGGCGCTGCTCGTCCTCAACGTCTTCACCTGGCGGTTTGCGTCGAGCTTGTCGGAGTTCAAGGTGTCGTTCGCGGCGCGGCGGCTGGAGCGGCAGCTTGAAGAGGCGCTGCAACGTCGCACGCAGGAACTCGAGCGTCAGGTGAACGAGCGCACGGCGCAGTTGCGTGAGGCACGTGCCGCGGCCGAGGCGGCCAACGTCGCAAAGAGCAACTTCCTTGCGAACATGAGCCACGAGATCCGCACGCCGATGACGGCGATCCTGGGCTTTGCTGAGCTGCTCAGCGAGCCGGACGTGAACGACGAGCAGAAACGCGGGTACTCCAAGACGATCCAGGACAACGGACAGCACCTGCTCGCGATCATCAACGACATTCTCGACTTCTCAAAGATCGAAGCGGGCAAACTTCAGGTCGAGACCATCGCCTGCGACCCCACGGAACTTGTCACCAGCGTGCGCGACCTGATGCTCCGCCGCGCCCATGACAAGGGCCTGCATCTGCGACTGCACATGCGTAGGGCTCTGCCGGCGCACATCCACACCGACCCGACCCGCTTGCGCCAGGTGCTGACGAATCTGGTCGCGAACGCGATCAAGTTCACGCCCTCCGGCAGCGTCGGCATCGAGGCGTCGTTCCAGGCCGAGAGCGAGACACACGGCACGCTCTACCTGCACGTCTTTGACACCGGCATCGGAATGAGCGATGAACAGATGGGCCGGCTGTTCACACCGTTCACGCAGGCCGATACGTCGACGACGCGCCGCTTCGGCGGCACCGGCCTCGGCCTGAGCATCTCCAAGCACCTCGTCGAACTGCTCGGCGGGCAACTCACGGTGAGCTCGGCACCTGATGCGGGTTCGACCTTTGTCGTCATGCTCAACAACGTGCGCTTTGACCGGGCCGAGGCGACGAACTTCTTCCCGGAAGTGAACGACGAAGCGGCACCGAATCAGCCGCTGAACATCTCGATCTTGCTGGCGGAAGACGGCGTTGACAACCAGCGACTGTTCGCCCATCACCTGCGTTCGGCGGGCGCGTCGCTCACGATCGTCGACAACGGGCGTGCCGCGGTGGACCTCGCGCTTTCCGAGGGCGCGAATTTCGACCTCGTGCTGATGGACATGCAGATGCCCGTGCTCGACGGGTACAGCGCCGTGCAAGAGCTCCGACGGGCTGGCTATGGCGTGCCGATTCTCGCGCTCACGGCACATTCGATGGCAGGAGATCGGGAACGCTGTCTTGAGGCCGGCTGCAGCGGCTACATCAGCAAGCCTGTGACGCGGGCGTCGCTGATCGATGCCTGCCGCGACGCGGTGCGCGTGGCAAGTCGTGCCGCGGCGTGATTGATGCGTCTTGCACACGTTGCAGATCGTGCATCCGACATGCGCACCAATCAGACCAGAACCGGTTCATCCTGCACGCAGGACGTGATGATCGGCCCCTTGGCGGCGTCGCAGAACATGTTGAGTTCAAGACGCACGCCGAAGTCGCTGCCGTAGATCCCAGGCTCGACGGTCCAGCCGAGGCCGGGCAGGATCTCGCGTGTGTCGTGCGTCTCGAGATTGTCGAGATTGACGCCGTAGCCATGCACGAGCGGCCCCGGGCTGAGGCTGTGCCCGGTGCGATGGCGCAGGCCGGTCTCGAACCCGCTGCGGATGATCTCGAGGCGTGCGGCGTCGTCGAGTTGCCACCCTTGGATCTTGCGGCGTGCCCGCCACTCGGTCTGTGCGAGTTTCACGGACGCATCACGTGCTCGCTTCACGGCATCAAACACTGCGCGATGCTTGCCTGTCACGCTGGATCCCGCGAAGCCCACCCATGTGATGTCGCTGAAGATGTTGTCTTCGCCCGGGAGGCGGGCCCACAGGTCGATCAGGATCCAGTCGCCATTCTTGATCTGGCTCTCGGGCGATGACGCCGCGGCGGCCGTGGGCTCAAAGTGCGGATCGCCGCTGTGGCCGTTCACTGCACAGATCGGCTCGCCGTTGTATTCCATCCCCTCCTCGGCGAAGCGAGCGAGGATGAACTGCTGCATCTGATACTCGTTGAGAGCCGCACCCGAGGCGAGATGATGGCGGATCTTCGCGAAGGCGTCCTGCATGATCTGTGACGTCTTGCCCGCGGCGATCGCATGGTTCGCGATGGCCTCGGCGCTCCAGCGCGCGACGTGATACTGAATGAGATCGGCGGAGGAGACGACCTCGACGCCCAGCGATCGCACCATCTCGACCGTGCCAGCGTCGGCGATCGACACGACCGGGAGCGTGCAGCCGGGCGCATACTCCATCGCGACCCGCGTCAGGCCCGCGGTGCGTGCCGCGAGCCAGGTGCGGATCTCGGGCCACGTGAGATAACGCGTGGTCTTGACGGGGCCGGATTCAAACTGCGATGCGTCGATGTGATGCGCCAGCACCTCGGGTTCGCCGCTCGAAGGAATCCACAGGTAGACGCGGCGGGTGGTCCAGCGTTTGCCGGGCAGCACGCGTGCGAGCACGGCGTTGCTGGCACGGAAGTCATAGATCAGCCACGCGTCGATGCCGCGTTCACGCATGAAACTCTGGACTTGGGCGAGGTTCTTCATCGTGGCTCCGTTGGGGGCGTAAGGCCGCTTAGTGCGAGCGCGGCACGCCGCGGAAACGCAAGCATAGTGGACTCCGCAGTGCAGGTGACAGGGCCGATGCTGCGACGCGACGCAAGAAAAACACAGCCGCGAGGCGCAATGCCCCGCGGCTGTCATGAGAATCGGGTGTGTTCGCGTGTGACGCGTGCGGCTTAGCGACGACGACGCGCGATCAGCAGACCACCGATGCCGGCGAGAACCGCCGCGCCGGGGGCCGGGATCGTCGTCGCGATCGTGCCGACCGCGACGAGGTCGGGGCCGTTCATGCCGTCGGCGGCCTCAAAGCGGAAGCCCTTGAGGTTCGTCCACGAACGATCGAGGCTGATGCCGACGCCGACGACGTTCTGAGCGCCGCCGATTTCGAGCGAGTCGAGCGTCCAGCCCGTCTTGCCGGTCTGCGAGCGGAGCATCATGATCGAATCGGTGAGCGTGCCGTCGGCGCGGATGCCGCGGATGCGCAGGTCGGAGTTGCCGCCGCGCTCGATGAGCGAGAGTTCAACGGTGCCGTCGTTCGCATCGGCGCTGATGAGCTGGCCGGGAGCGAAGAGCAGGTCGAGCGTCCACGCGGCGTGGTCTTCGCCGTCGACGAGGTAGGACATGTTCTTGTAGCCGGTGCCGAAGGGGCCGAAGACTTCGCGGAGCGTGCCGGTCTTGCCCGCCTCGCCCAGGAAGGGCGCGGCGTTGTCGGCGCGATCGGGGTTGCCCGAGTTGTTGTTCGACGAGTTCACGTCGCGCGGGATGGCGTCCATCCAGCCGTAGCTGCCCTTGTTGTTGGTCAGGCGACCGTCGTTCCAGCGCAGGAAGTTTGCGCCCGACCAGAGGTCGCTCGACGTGGTGAAGCCGAGCTGGGTGAGCTCACGATTGCCGCCGTGAAGCACGGACGACGTCTTGCTCGAAGCAACGGCATGGAAGGTGGCAGCGGCGTGGGCGGTGGACTGGGCCGACGCAACGACAGCGGCAGCGCACAGGGCGCCTGCGAGAACCGAACGCATGATCTCTCTCCTCCTGATCGCGAAGCAACAACGAATCGAAATGTGGAAACACAACCCAGACAGGTCGCGGCGGAAAACACGACCACCCCGGGGCGGCGAGAGACTAACCGGGCTCGGCGCAAGAGCAAGAGACTCGCGAAAAAACCCGGCAAAAATCGCACTTTTGACGCGTTATCCGGGCGATGCAACGTCCGAAACCAAGGCGAGGGCGGCAGTTCTCGGACGCAAGCAGCGTCCCCTCGGCCTGCGGACAGATTGCGAGCGGGCGGCGGGTCGATGCGGCACCCAGCGACGAAAGGGCAAGACGCCCGCTGGACGCTTCTCGGACCCTCGCTTCCTATAGTTCCCTCCCCGTGGCGGCGTCGGCGTCGCGACGGGCCTGGCCGGTCGCTTGTGTCCGCGTTGCCGGCCTCCTGCTCACCCTCTCTGGCTCGGGAGATCTCTCATGCGTCGCGCCAAGATCAGCATCATCGGTTCCGGCAACATCGGCGGCGAGTGCGCCCGCTCCATCGCCATGAAAGAGCTCGGCGACGTCGTCCTGCTCGACATCCCGATCAAGGACAAGCCCGAACTGCACATGCCCAAGGGCAAGGCCCTCGACCTTGCCTGCTGCGGCCCGGTCGAGAACTTTGATTCCAAGATCACCGGCACGTTCGACTACAAGGACATCGAAGGCTCGGACGTCATCATCGTCACCGCGGGCGTGCCGCGCAAGCCGGGCCAGAGCCGCGACGACCTCGTGAGCATCAACGCGGGCATCGTCAAGAGCGTTGCGCAGAACATCAAGCAGTACGCCCCCAACGCGATCGTCATCGTCGTCAGCAACCCGCTGGACGCGATGGTCTATGTCATGTGGAAGGTCACGGGCTTCCCGGCCAATCGCGTGCTCGGTCAGGCCGGCGCGCTCGACGTCGCCCGCTACAAGACGTTCCTCGCGATGGAACTTGGCGTCAGCGTCGAAGACATCCAGGGCCTGCTCCTGGGCGGTCACGGCGACGACATGGTGCCGCTGCCCCGCCTCACCAGCGTCAACGGCATTCCTGTCTCCGACCTGCTCCCCGCCGAAGTCATCCAGAAGTGCGTCGATCGCGCCAAGGTCGGCGGCGGCGAGATCGTCAAGCTCATGGGCACCAGCGCCTGGTACGCCCCCAGTGCTGGCACGGTTGAGATGGTTGAGGCCATCGTCCGCGACAAGAAGCGCGTCATCGCCTCCGCCGCGTTTTGCGAGAAGGAGTACGGCGTCGCCAGCATGAACGGCGGCAAGGGCCTGTTCGTCGGCGTCCCGTGCGTCTTGGGCAGTAACGGCGTCGAGAAGATCCTCTCGTTCAACATGAATGAGACCGAGCGGGCGTCGATGAATGAGTCGATCAGCCACGTCAAGGACCTGATCGGCGCGACCGTCAAGCTCTTCCCCGAGCTGGCGTAACGCCCGCAAGGCGTGGTTCGATTGCGGCACGCCCGCGCAGGCCTCCCAGAACCCGTCCCCGAACCCCTGGCTCGGGGACGGCGTATGGATCCGACCCTCGCGGCGAGCCGATAAGAGATGTCTGTCCGACGCGTACCGTCCGATTGCTCGAAACACCCGACGACTTGGAAGAGGTTTTCACGCATGAAACGCACGATGTGGATGACGTTGCTGGCCGGTTCGATCATCGGCGGCCTGGCCGCCCCGAGCCTGACGCTCGCGAGCGAGCCTGAGGAACCGCAGGCAGCCCCCGCGGCCGCCGCCCCGGCGCCCGAGCCGTTCAAGTGGAGCAGCCCCGAGGTCGAGAAGGTCGGCGCGATGCTTGTCGGCTCGTGGAAGACCACGTCGCCCGTCAAGCAGGGCGATGGCGCTTCATCGGTCGACGTCATCATGACGTTCGCGCCCGTGAAGGTCACCGGTCTGCCCGACACGCTCTATGTCGAAACCGCCCGCGCCGACGCGCTCAACAAGCCGTACCGCCAGGCGTTGTTCCAGATCTTCAAGTACAAGGGCGCGCTGCGTCTGCGGACCTTCGAGTTCAAGACCGCGGGCATCGCGCCCGCGCTCGTCGCCCTCCATCAGGCCCCCGAGCTCTTCCCTGAGCTCAAGGCCGATGACGTCGTCGCGACGCTCGACATCAATCTCAAGGCCGAGGGCTCGGGCTTTGGCGGCACCACCGCGTTCAACTACCCCACCGTCGTTGGCGGCGCGATCGAGATGAGCAGCGAGCTGCACATCACCCCCAACACAATCTCCTCCGCTGATCGCGGCTATGACGCTGACGGCAAGATCGTGTGGGGCTCGGACGCCAACGCCAAGTACAGCTTCGCCCGGGTTGATGCGCCGTACAAGGTGCAGAAGCTCGAAGGCGGCCTCGTCACGATCGACTTCGTGGAAGGCACCGAGGGCGAGTCGATCGCCGCGGGCGATCGCGTCGCGGCCCACTACACCGGGTGGAACAAGTTCGGCGGCAAGTTCGACTCGTCGCTCGATCGCGGCCAGCCGCTGGTCTTCACGCAGGGCCAGCTCATCGCAGGCTGGAACGTCGGCCTGCTGGGCGCCAAGAAGGGCTCCGTCCGCCGCCTCGTCATCCCCGCCAACATGGGCTATGGCGAGCAGGGTCGCCCGCCGGTGATCCCCGGCAACTCGACGCTGTACTTTGACGTCGAAGTGAAGTCCGTCGAAAAGCCCGCTCCGCCGCCGCCGGCTGAGCCGAGCGCTGGCCAGCCCGCGGCACCCGCCGCGACGGCGCAGCCTGCGACGCCTGGTGAGCCGCAGGACAAGCCGATCACGGACCAGCCCGCTCAGCCCAAGTAACGCGACGCGTTGGCTCAACACACTTCATGCATGAACAACACCCCGGCGATGACCGGGGTGTTTTCTTTCTCGACATGACGCGCGGCAGCGATCGCGGCGGCGATGCGTGTCGCGCTCGCGGATTCAGCAGCCAATCTCGAATGCCGCGACGAACCCGTCGAAGTCGGTGAAGTCGATGAATCCGTCGGCGTTGAAATCGCCGCCCGAGCCACCCGACTCGAACGCGGTGACAAACGCGTCGAAGTCGGTGAAGTCGACGAATCCATCACAGTTAAAGTCTGCCTTGCAGATGAACAGTTCGGCCTTGTTGCTCGGCTCGTCGCCGCAGGAGTTCTGCGCCACGCAGCGCACATCGCGCACCACCGCGAGCGACGCGGATGTCGCCGCGGCGGGAGCAAGATGCAGATGCGTGCTGTGCGCACCAGTGGCGATGAAGCGATCCGCACCGGTCGAGTCGGTGTTGGTGCCTTCGTCGAGTTCGTGCCATGTGCCCGTTGTACCGACTTCACGCCACTGCCAGCGATAGGACATCGGCACGTATCCCGTCGCCGCGGCGTCAAAGTCGGCGGTGCCCGAGGCACACGTCGACGCCGTCGCGGGCTGCGTGGTGAACGCCGGGCACCCGATGTAGAGGTCATCGTCGGTCGGTTCGGTGCCGTCGGTGCCCGCCTCGGCACGCAGATTGGAGATGAACGCGACGCTGTCGAGGATGTGGTCGTTCACATCGGCGACCTCGAAGATCAGATAGTGCTCGCCGCCGCCGATCACGGGCGACGTCGTTGTCAGATGGTGGATCAAGCCGTGCGGCTCGGAGAACGCGGTGTTCAGATCGTTGGTCGTCTCCAGTCCGGCGAATGAACTGCCGACCTGCACCGCGCTGCCGTTGGCGTCGAATGTGATCTGGTTCTCGGGTGCCGTGCCGTCGAGGAAGACGAGGAACGAATCGGTGAACTGGCTGGTCCAGAACGGATACTCGACGGATCCGAAGATGAAGTCGAACTTGATGGGGCTGTCGTCCTCGAGCGTGAAGTCGACGCGGACCGCGGCAACGTCGTACGCCGCGTTGAAGTTCTCGATGTTGCCCGCGGACTGGCCGTAGAAGTCAAACTCCGGCGTGCCCCCGGTATCAGGCTCGGGATACATCTGCGCGTTCACCTGAGCCGGAGGCCCCGCGGGGTCATAGTTCGGGTCGAGCGCTTCGGGGAACGGCGTCAGGCTCTCGATGTTGCCGCTGGAGAGCACGATGCCCGGGCGGATCGTGACGGGGCGCAGGTCGAAGTTGCGGAACGTCCCGACCTGGCCCGGCATGCCGTTGAGCACAGTGACGGCATCAATGCTCAGGCCAATCGGATTGAGCGCGGCTTTCAACGCCGCTTCGTTCGTGGTGACGGCGGTGACGACCTGCGCCTGCCCGCTCGCGGCGAGCATGGTGGCGGCGAGCACAACGGCAGGAACAACGCGGCGCGGAACGGGTGCGAACGAACTGCGAATAGACATGGCGGACTCCTACGCGATGGCGCCGAAGCCGCAAAAACGCGACAAGGATCGACACCACGTGTTGAGAGGCGTCGACTGCGATTTCAGATACACAACTCCGAGATTTAGTTCCCCCACCACGTCGTGCGGATGCCCTCAGGAATCTTGGCCTTGCGCAGCGCCGGCAGCGACCACGCGGCACGATCGCGGAAGATGCCTTTGTACATCTCCATGTTCGGGCGATACGTGTAGTAGTGCCAGTGGTCGGCGATGCCCGGACCGTCGCCGAGGATCTCGACACCCAGCTTCGACTTCATCCATTTCGCCAGATCCGCACTGTCAATCTGCAGATCCATCCACATCTTGTACGGGTCGGAGTGGTTCAGGCCGTTGTGACCGATCACCTGCGAGTTGCCGAAGAAGCGCGGCCCGAAGTTCTCCGCGAGCGTGTCGAGCACATCGTTCTCGCGGCAGCCGACGTTGTACACGATGCAACTCTCGGTGTTCTTCAGCCCGAGATCGTCGCGATTGATCTCTTCGTAGAAGAGCTGCGCCTCACGCACATACTCGGCACCGCCGAGGATGACGAGGCGATCAAGCCCGCGCAGCATGTGGACCAGCGGGCCTTCCTGAGCGCCAGCACCGTTTGCCATCGCGATGCGCCGATTCTCGATGCACGCCTGGATCACCGACTGCAGCACCACGTGTGAGCCGAGCGAGTGGCAGAACAGATCGATGTCGTTGTCATGCCCCGCGGCGTTGAGTGCCGCACGCAGATGATGCAGCAGGTTCAGCAGCGTCCACGCGACTTCTGTGCCGTAGTCGTACGCGCGGGCGTAAAAGTTCTGCCCGCCCTTGAGCATCGAGCTCGCCAGTCCGGGGCTGGAATACCAACCGAAGCCAATCGCGAGCCCTTCGGCCCCGGCGTCGTCGGGCGCAAAGCCCAGCCCGTGACACCACGCCGAGTTGTGCCGCTCCGTCTCTTCCTTGGGGTCATCGGGCGGCGCGAAGTGATACACGCGCACGTGCGGATTGTCGGATTCCTTCCGATCAAGCAGCGCGGCGTCGTACGGATTGAACAGGAATCCGTGGACCATCACCACGACCGGCTTGCGTGCCGTCAGGCTCGCAGCGTGCGTCGCGATCACGCGATCCAAATGGGCTCGCAGCGCGAGCGCCTGGTTCGACACGGCGTCAAAGCCATCGACTTGAGGGAACCGCCCGAGACGGCCGGTCTGGGTCGATGCGTCGTACGTGGTGTCGACCCAGAGGCCATCATCGCGCGGCACGATCAGATCATCACGATCACATGAAAAGCGAATGATCGACATCGCTCACCCCCATCGTCTCGCTCGCGCGAAACCGGTTGATCGTTTGTTCGCGGTCCCACCCGTCCAGACGCAGTGCCAGCCGGTTTGTTCGCGCAGCGAGCGGAACGTCGCAGATCTTCACATTCTCAGGAGGGCTTCGATCGGTCCGCGTGTGTGCCGTGGCTTTCGCTGGCTCGGCAATCCGCTCACGCCGGACTGACAGCCTTTACACGCTCAACTCGCAAGAAGACCGTTTCGGTCGGCGGCAGTTGCAAACGCCCCGGCCGCTCGGGCATCGCTTCGCGATCAATCCAAAGCTCAGCGTTGATCACTTCAGAGTTCAGAAGAACCTCTCGCACGGTCATGGCGAGCTGCTCCAACGCATCGCGTTTGAGCGGTTCAATTGAGGTGGCCATCTGAGCGTTCTCCCATTCAATCCGCATGGGCGTACTCGGCACGCGATCCCCGGAATCGGTTATTCATCGTAGTTTCACATCCGCAAGTCCGCAAGCATCTGATTGAATACCGATTCCGATCTTTGTGCGGTCCCCGTCAGCCAATACTCGCACAGTTCTGTTGAAAGACTGGAAGCCGCACCATCTTCAGCGGCATCTGATTTCCAAGGAGAAAGTTCATACGGGCCACGTCGCGCCGCTCGAATCTCTGACCAACGCCGCGGCGAAAGCGATCTGGATCGCTGTTGCTGCAAAGACTGGTACTTTCACCTGTTTTCACCCACACGTCACGCCGAGCTTTCGAATCCCGCCATCCATGACTCCCACCTCGACTGTTCACCACGGCCACCACGCTCATGCCTCGGCACATCCTCCCGGCCTGCCACGGACGCTCGGCGAACTCCGAGCGTCGGGCTGGATCTCGCGGAGCGTCAAGGACGAACTGCGCGCCAACCTCATCGCGGCGATGCGCGAAGGACGCGAGTTGTTCCCCGGCATCGTCGGCTATGAGAGCACGGTGATCCCCGAGATCATCAACGGCGTGCTCGCGGGGCACGATCTGCTGTTCCTCGGCGAGAAGGGACAGGGCAAAAGTCGCCTTATGCGGTTGCTCGCGTCGTTCCTTGATGAATACACGCCGTACTTGGCAGTGCCGCCCGAGTACTTGGGCGGCTCACCCGTGCATGAAGATCCGCTGCGGCCGATCACGCGCGCGGGCCGCGCCTTCGTTGCCGAGTTTGGCGACGATGCGCCGATCGCGTATTGGCATCGGGCCGAGCGATATGCCGAGCGACTCGCGCCGGGGACAAAGTTTGCCGACATCATCGGCGAGATCGATCCGGCCAAGCTCGCGTCGGGCGTGAGCATGAGCACCGAAGACGCCCTGCACTTTGGGCTCATCCCGCGCATGCATCGCGGCATCTTCGCCATGAACGAACTGCCCGACCTTGACGACCTCGTCCAGGTCGGCCTCTTCAACATCCTCGAAGAGCGCGACGTGCAGATCCGCGGCTATCCGGTGAGCTTCGACATCGACGTCCTCGTGCTCTTCTCGGCCAACCCCGCCACCTACAACCGTTCGGGCAAGGTGATCCCGCAGCTCAAGGATCGCATCGGCACAACCATCGTGACCCACTACCCGCGCGAGCGCGATGCGGGCATCGACATCACGCAGCGCGAGGCCCAGATCGACCTGGGCGGCGAGTTCCCCGTGATCGTGCCGCGCTTCATGCTGGAGATCAACGAGCAGATCGCGATCGCCGCACGCAAGAGCAAGTACGTCGATCAGCAGTCCGGCGTCTCCGCCCGCCTCAGCATCGCCAACTACCGCACGATGGTCGGCTCGGCGCGGCAGCGCGGCATCCGGCTCGGCGAGCGGCCCAGCGTCGCACGCATCAGCGATCTGGCCCACATCCACGCCTCCAGCGCGGGCAAGCTCGAACTCGATCTCATGGGTTCGCACCAACTCAACGAGCGGCAAGTCATCGACGCGGTGATGGCCGAGGCGATCAAGACCGTGTTCGACGAGTACGTCACCAAGCACGGCCTGGATGAGATCAGTCAGATCTTCAGCAAGGGCGTGAAGATCGAAGTGGGCGACATGCTGCCCAGCAGCGCGTACGAGCGGCTCATCAAGCGCGTGCCGCCCGTGTGGGACAAAGCGTTTGAAGTGAATGCGTCGGCAGATCCGGCGGTGCGGGCGAGCTGCATCGAGTTTGTGCTGGCGGGTTTGTATGCGAGCGACAAGATCAGCCGCGCCACCAAGCATGGCAGACTGACGTATGAAGTGTGACGCGACGGCAACCCACGCATGACTGACGAGACGCGGCCAACTTACGGCGACACCACACCTGCGGCCACGCCGCCGGGGTTGGTTCACGCTTATCAGGCCTATGACCCGCGGAACTTCCCGTCGCCGACGCAGCCGCCGCCCGACTTCGCCAGTGCGGCGATGGAGCACCTCCTCGCGTACGGCTCCATGCGCGAGCTGACGCCCGAAGAACTCGCCAACGCGATCCGCCTCGACCCATCGCAGATCGCGGGGCTGGTGCCGAGCCTCGACGCACTCGCGGCGATGCTCGAGGATCGCAAACGCAGACTGCTGGAGAAGTACGAGACGAAGACAGTCCAGCGGCTTGCCGAGCAGGCGTTCACGGATTCGGCATCGCAGGCCAAACCCGAGGGCAAACACCGCCAGTTCTTCGACAAGGCCGTGCGCGACGAGCAGTTGTCCGACCTGGAGACGCTGTGGTTCGCACAGCGGAATGAGCAATCGGACTTCAGCAAGAGCCTCATGCGGGTGATCAACGACCTCGCGAACAAGTATCAGATCGATGAGCTGGCCTCCAAGTACGAGTTCAAGGGTCACGAGGCGTTGACGATCGAGGAAGCGCTCGCGCTCAAGGAAGAACTCGAAGCGATCGACAAACTGCAGGAGCAGATCAAGGAGGCGGCCCAGACCGCCCAGCTCGCCATCATCGACATGGACCAGCTCGCCGAGTTCGCCGAGTCGGCCCAGATCGAAGAACTGAATCAACTCCAGCAGCAGATCGAGGAGTACGTGCGGCAGGAGGCCGAGCGGCAGGGCATCGAGCAGACCAACAAGGGCTTTCGCATCACGCCGCGTGCGATGCGACTCTTCCAGGGTCGCCTGCTGACGGAGATCTTCGCGAGTCTGGAAGCGGCGCGATCCGGGCGACACAGCGGTCCGATCGTTGGCGACGGTCCAACGGAACTGCCGCGCACCCGCGCGTATGAGTTCGGCGACAGTGCGGCGAACATGGACGTCACCCAGTCGCTCATCAACGCCATGATCCGCGTTGGTCCGAGCGCCCGCGCACGCATCGAGCCGCGTGACATCGAGGTCTACCAGACCCGCAACAACCCCAAGGCGGCCACGGTTGTGCTCATGGACATGTCGGGCTCGATGCGTTACGACGGGCAGTACATCAACGTGAAGCGCATGGCCCTCGCGCTCGACGGCCTGATCCGGCGCGAGTATCCCGGCGACTATCTCAAGTTCATCGAGATGTTCAGCTTCGCCCGCGTGCGCGAGGCGGGTGAGATCGCGACGATGATGCCCAAGCCGGTGAGTATGAACAGCCCGGTGGTGCGTCTGAAGGTGGACATGGCGGATCCCGAAGTGCCGACGGGGCGCATCCCACAGCACTTCACCAACATCCAGCGTGCCATGCAACTGGGCCGCACGCTGCTGAGCGCACAGGACACGCCCAACCGCCAGATGATCCTGATCACCGACGGCCTGCCGACCGCACACTTCGAAGGCTCGGAGCTCTTCCTGCTCTATCCGCCCGATCCGCGCACCGAAGAAGCGACGATGCGTGAGGCAAACCTCTGCGCACGCGAGGGCATCACGCTCAACATCTTCCTGCTGCCGAGTTGGAGCCAGTCGAGCGAGGACGTCGCGTTCGCGCATCGCATGACGATGGCGACGCGCGGGCGCGTGTTCTTCACGGGCGGACGCGACCTGGATCGATTTGTCTTGTGGGACTATTTGGCGATGCGCCGCAAGATCATCGCGTAGCGCGAGACGCGTCAGTTGCTGATGCCGTTGGGCACTTCGAACGCGCCGCGTGAACGCGCGGACACTTGTTCGGAGCACGCGACCATGCCGCGGGCCGCCATGAAGTGCGTGAGTTCAGCGCGGCGTTGCAATCCGAGCTTGCGTCCGAGCGACGCGCGATGCGAATGCACCGTGCGCAGACTGCGATGCAGGGCCTGGGCCACTTCGAGGTCGGTCTTTCCGCCGCTGATGAGCATGGCGACTTCGAGTTCACGATCGCTCAGCACCGCGAGCGCATCGAGGCCAACGGTGCGATCCGTGAGACGAAGCGCCCGCGTCATGAGTTCGCCGACGGGCGTGGGTTCGGAGACGATCTGTCCGACACAGAGCACGCAGCCAGGCTCGCCCCGCCAGGTGATCGCACGCCCGGCCATGCGCCAGTGATGGCCGCGATAGACGTGGTGGGCGACGCATGCGGGCCCCGCGTCATCGCGCGTGGCCCGGGCAGCGCACAGCCATTCACAGACCGGCACTCGGACCTGAGCCGGATAAAGCTCAAGCAACGATTGGCCGACGATCTGATCGCGCGCAAGCCCGAAGTAGTACTCCGCGCCGACATTGACATCGCGCAGGCGATCATCAGGCCCGATGACAAGAACACGACATGCGATGTCGGCAGAGAGTGATGCCCACAGCACCGCTTCGGTGCCGCCGATCACGCCCACGCCGACTTGGGTGCTCACCATGCGACTGGCTCCCTCAGCCCCCACGACGGTTTTTGAATCTTCACCACGATGTCGGCATTTGGACAAACCGTTGACCTGAAAACACGCGAATACCCGAACATTTCAGCAGTCCTGCCGATTCGGGGGATGCCACGTGAGTCAACTCAGGTCTTTCCCCATATTCGCACGATATTCTAGAACGAAAACGCTTACATCATGCCGTCGACCCAACGTTTCTCCAGCGATTTCATGAACGCAACCTGATTCTTGCAGCGTCGAAGAGGAAAATCGCCGTGCGGACACCCGATCAATCTCCACCCGTTCCGTTCGGTACTTCAGCCAAGTCGTCTACTTCGGCGATCCTTCGTTCGACGCTCACATCGCCAGACGCCGCCGAACTGGTTTCGCTGTATATCGAGCGGATTCAGGCGGACGTGCGCCGACTGGACACGCTTCTGCAAGGCGTCGAGCCCACCCCAGTGCGCGTTCTCCTCGTCGCTTGGCGCGACAACGCGCGTGCCTTTGGATTCGAGCCTCTGGCCATCGCTGCGACGACAGCGGTCGCCCACCTTGACGTGACGATGTCGCTCGAACGATCGCGCGCCGAACTTGAAGTAGTGCGCGAACTCGCACGGCGTATCCAACTCTGATCTTCGCCGCACGCCGCCGAAATGGATCATTGCAGGCACTCGACCGCCGCCGTCGCTCACTTCGCGAGCTTCGCGACAAGCCGCCACACATCATGTGGTGTCAGCGTGCGCCCCGTCAATGCGTTGAATCGCTCAACGAGCTGATCAAACTCGGGCGTCAGCGGCAGTCGATCGCGCTGGCCGAGCGAGCCCACGGCAGCGACCACCAATTCGCTGAGCGTGCGCTCTTCGTCGCTGTTCACGCGGATCGGGTCGCTCTCGCCGCGGCCCACGCGCGGCAGTTTCGCCGCCTTACGCAGCGTGTGCAGTCGATGCAGCACTTCGCGCGGCGGCAGTCGCACACCCGCATCCTCGATCACGGCACAGATTGATGCAAACTCCGCCGTGTAGGGCAGATCGTCCAGTGTGCGGCCTGCCTGCACATACGCCTCGGCGAGGACGCGATCCGCATCGACGAGCGTCGCGCCCGGAAAGAGCGCGGGATCATCGGGCGGTGCCGGCGCACGCTCGCCATCGGTCAGCACGCTCTCCCAGCGTGCCATCGCCGACGCGGGATCGGTTCGAGGGTCGAGGAAGTCGAGCAGTGCCTTGTCGAAGAGCGCGTGCCGTCGCGCGTTCTTGAGCCCGCCGTCGAAGTGGCCGTATGGCACGACGAAACGCCACTTGCGTCCGGGGTCGGAGCCCAGCGCGTTGTAGATGGCAGCAGCAGTCGGCGCGGGCACGATGTCGTCGCGCGTCGCGAGCTTGCACAGCGTCGCGCAGCGCACCCGCGGCGCATGCACCACGGCATCGGCGAGCCGCAGCGCGTGTTCGATCTGCGGCTGGCGCTCGCGAGCACCAACCAGAATCCGCCATACCTGCTCGTTAATCGTGTCAGCCGGGCCGCCGATGGGCACATGCTTCACGCGCCACGGCCAATCGCCGAGCGTCGGCAGCGCGAGCGCGAGGCGCACCGGCGGCTCTTCCTTGATCGTCAGCAATGCCGCCGCGAGCAGCGCAAGTCCGCCACCGAACGACTCGCCATGCAGAAACAGCGGCGGCGTGCCGCCCGACGTCGTGAACGTCTTGCGCAGCGCGCGGCAGGCGCACACGACATCCGCCACCGCCTGAGGGATGACCCACACAAAGTGGTCCTCGGGACGATTGCAGATCGCGTCCAAGCCGTGCGTGATGTAGCCCAGCGGATGCGAGATCAGCGGCCCGGCATCACGCTGCGAACCCGGGTAGCCGCGCACGCGGACCAGAAGCACGGCCACGCCGCGCTCAGCGAACGCACCCCACTGCTGCTCGGCCTCCGCGAGGGTCGGAACCTCGGAGTAGCCGTGCGTGGTGACGCAGAGCGCCCGCACCGGCGTGCCCTTGGACGGACGCAGCAGGCGGCAGCCGATCCGCGTGTTCTTGATGCTCAGCACGCGCTCGCTGGCGGTCGGGTCTGAGGGATCCGCATCGCCGCTGCTCGCGGGCAGGACAGTGCCGTTCTCCGCCCACGCGGCCGCGGCCACGTGGTTCCAGAACACGGAGTGATTCCGCGCAGGTGTCACATCACCCACGTGCGCAAGGGTCGCAACCGGCGTCAATCCGAAGTCATCGGGCAGCTGCATCGCTGCAAGCCTACGCAATTCCCCGCGTCAATGTGCCGGCTTGGTCGCTGGCTTGGCGGCGGGCTTGGTCGGCTTCTTGTTGCGGGCCTCCAGCTCGCGCTGGGCTTCCTCTTCCGCGGCCTTCTGTGCGGTCGCGGTCAAGTCGATCTGCAAGGCTCGCTCGATGGGCCACCAGACTTCGATCGCGCCGACGCCGGCATCGATGCGGCCGACTTCACGCCGCAGCTTCTCGATCTTGGCGAGCTTGAAGTTCGTCGCGCATTCGCCATTGAGCGGCTTGCTGGGCCGCCCGCCCCAGACGATCCGCGTACCCATGGTGGTATCGATGATGAGCCACTTCTTGGACGCGTACATCGAGACATCGACGCCCGCGATCTGTGCCGCGTAGGGCTGCTGCACCAGCAGCGCGAGCAGTTCGACCGCCGCCTCGACATCTTCGCCAGGCCAGACCTTGGAAAAGTCGGTCGTGCCGTCGGCAGAGCGCGCGGGGCCTTCGGCCGCCCCACTGATCACGCGCATCCCCGAGAGCGCCTGGTCATAGATGACCGGCATCGGCTTCGCGTCCCACGAGATCAGATGGTCTTTGTCGTCCAGACGCACGACCGCGGCCGGGACACGCCAGTTCCCCTTCACAACAACCTTGCCGTTCTCATGGCGCTCGATCGTCGGGACGCCGTTAAACCAGCCCGACGTCGCGAGCGTGCCGCCGAGGCGGTCGAGCGGCTCGCGGCTGAGTGGATCGGGCGAACCGCCGAGCGCACGCAGGCCGGTGGTGAGCAACTCTTCCTGGAACTGCTCGGGGAGCCAAGTCCGCGCGGGTGCCGCGGCCTCGGCGGGCGTCTTCAAGCTCGTCGCGCTGATCGCCGCGCCGCCTTGCTTGGCTTGCGGGTTCTTGGCAAGACCGCCCTTGGCGTTCTTGGCCTTGCCCTGTTCGCTCTGCATCAGAGGCCACTGGATCTCGAGGCTGACGCCGCGCGACGCCACCGCGCTGGTGACCTTGGTCTCCAGCGGCTTGCGCCCCAGGACCACGGCCGCGCCGATGCCCAAGAGCAGCACCACGAGCATGAACGTGCCGAGATGGACTGCGAAGCGCCGCCAATCAAACGGAGTCGATGCCGTCGCCGTGGGCGGCGTGTCGGGCAGCGTCGCGCCTGATGTTGTTTCGGTTGCGTCGCTCATGGATCCATCCTTCGTCCTGTCATCGTTCAACCCACGTTCCATGCGGGTGAACTTGCCTGGCGTTGATCATTGTTGGCCGACGACTGCGGGCACGCTGTGCGTGGGCCGCGGGGCACCGTCGCGGACCGCGAGGTCGACGAGCCTGCCGCAGAGTGCGGGCGTCTCAAGGCCCGTCGCGCGTGCCGCCATGGGGAACAGCGAGTGATCGGTGAAGCCCGGCAGCGTGTTGAGCTCCAGCAGCCACGCAGAGCCTTGCGCGTCGAGCAGGAAATCCACGCGGCACAGATGCCGCACGCCGATCTCGCGCGCGAGCCGCACCGCACGATCCTGGATCGAAAGCTCCAGGCCCGCGGGCAGGTTGGGCTTCACCTGATAGCGTGTGTCGTTGCGGTTGTACTTGGCCTCGTAGTCATAGAACGCGACCGCCGCGGTGATCTCAATGATCGGCAGCGCTTCGCCGTCGAGCACGCCGACGGTGAGCTCGCGTGCGCCGATCACGGCACGCTCGATCATGTACAGCCGCCCCGGGTGCGCGTGCATGTCCGCGAGCACCTTCGCGAATGCGACGCCGTACTCGCCCGAATCGCGGCAGAAATGCACGCCGACGCTCGAGCCTTCGTGCACCGGCTTGACCACCACCGGGAACGACAGCGGGCAACCCGGATCGCGCGGATTGAGCACCGCCGCATCAGCCGTCAGCACGCCGCAGCGGGCCGCGGCCAGCTTCGTCGCCATCTTGTCCATCGCCATGCGTGCGGCGTTGGGTCGACAGCCGACATATGGGCGCGAGCCCTGCTCGAGGATGTCCTGCAGCGGGCCGCCTTCACCCCATCCGCCGTGAAGCACGGGGAAGACGACATCGCCGGGCATCGCGGCAAGTTCGCTCGCGGTCGGCTTGTCGATGATCTGGCGATTCACAACGCAGCCGTGTTCCTGAAGCGCCGCGGCGACTGTCGCGCTGCTCTTGAGGCTCACTTCGCGCTCGGCGTCCGGCCCGCCGCCAAGGACGAGCACCGACAACTTTCCGTGATTGCCACTTGTTCCGCCGGTCATGACGCACGGCTCCACACAACAACCTCGGGATGGAGCTCAACGCCCAGCGCGTCGCGCACCCGCTGCTGCACCAGTTTCATCAGTTCGATCACGTCGCGAGCCTTGGCATCCGCCGACGTGACCATGAAGTTCGCATGCCGCGGACTCACTTCCGCGCCGCCCACGCGCAGGCCCTTGAGCCCCGCCTTGTCGATGAGCATGCCCGCCGACACGCGCTGTCCGGCCGCGGCTTCGATGCCCGCGGCTTTCAGCGGCTCGCGCAGCGTCGGGTTCTTGAAGCAGCAGCCCGCGGACTTGTCCGCCATCGGCTGGCTGTTCTTCTTGTACGCCATCACGTCCTTCTGCTTGGTCCGCAGTGCGGCCGCATCGCCGGGCGTCAGTTGCAACTCCGCGCCCGTCAAGATCAGTTCCGTCAGCCCCGACGCGCGATAGTCAAACGCGATCTGCGAACGCTCCAGCACGACCTCGCGCCCGACGCGATCGAGTGCGAAGACCCGCGCGACCACATCAGCGATCTGTCCGAATGCGCCGCCCGCGTTCATCACCAGCGCGCCGCCGATCGTCGCGGGGATCCCCGCAAGCCCTTCGATACCGCCCAGCCCCTGCCGCACGGCTTCGTTGATGAGTTTGGGCAGGTTCGCGCCCGCGCCCACACGCACGCGCCCGGACTTCGCATCGATATCCCACGCCGTGAACGCCGCGTCGTTCAGTTCGACCACGAGTTCGCCGACGCCGTCGTCATCAACCAGCAAGTTCGCGCCGTCGCCGAGCACGCGCATCGCAGGGTCGATCTCGATGCAGCGGCGCAGTTCCTCGACGCTCCGCGGCTGGCAAAACCGGTCCGCGCCGCCGCCGATCCCGAACCAGGTTCGGATCGCGTGCTGCGTCAGGATCGTCGGCTCATCAGTCACCAGCATTCTCGAATCCCAAAGACATCTTCAACACAGAGGCACAGACGGTCAGAGCCAATCACTGAAAAGGTGAGCACGCGACGAGTTCCATTCTGGTGCCGCTGGCTCCTGCCTTTCGCACTTCGTCTCTCCGTCTCTTCGTCTCTCCGTCTCTTCTTGCCTTCACTTCCCCGCCAGATACCCGCGCGCCACCTCGTACACCGGCCCAGCGCCCATCACCACCAGCAGGTCATTGGGGCGGCACAGGTTCTCCAAGTGCTCGATGATCGCGCCGAACGGATACAGGTGCATCGCCTTCACGCCGCGATCACGCAGGCGATCCACCAGGTCGCCCGCGGTCACCTTGGTCTTCTCTTCCTGCGAGTCGCGCACAAAGTAGATATGCGGCACGATCACCACGTCCGCACTGCTGAAGCTCGCCGCGAACTCATCCAGCAGGAACCGCGTGCGGCTGTGCTGGTGCGGCTGGAAGACACAGATCAATCGCCCGCCGCGCTCCTCGGGGCGTTCATGCTCGCGCAAGGCCCGCAGCGTGCACTCGACCTCCGTCGGATGGTGCCCGTAATCGTCGTACACGCGGGTTGTGCCGCCGCCGGCGTGCTGGCGCTCGCCGAGCAACTGCATGCGCCGATCCACGCCGCGGAAGTTCGCGAGCGATTCGGCCACGATCGCCGGATCTGCGCCCGCGATCACCGCCAGCGCGAGCGCGGTCGCCGCGTTCGTGGCGTTGTGCGCACCGGGCAGAGCCATGTTCCACTTCGCCACCAGTTTCCGCTCATGCGTGAGCGTCACGCCGCGGGTCGCGATGTCGTAGGTGATCACCCAATCCGCCGCGGGCGAGAAGCCGATCGTCTCAACGCGGCAATCCAAGCCCGCCGTCACTTCGCGCCGGTGCGCACCGTCGTGCGCGATCAGCAGTCGCCCGCCGTCGGCCTCGCTGGGCAGCAACTTGGCGAACTCATGGAACGACTGCACGACGGCGTCGAGCGAGCCGTAGATGTCCAGATGGTCCGCCTCGACGCTGCTGATGCTCGCGATCAACGGATGCAGGTTGTGGAAAGAGCGGTTGAACTCGCACGCCTCGGCAACCAGCAATCCCGGGTTGCCCGCCATCGACCCCTGCGGAATCGCCAGCGACCCAAGCCGGAACCCGGCGGGCAGGCGATTCGCCCCGCTCGGCACCGGCTGACGGCCCAGCGTGCCGGTCACGAGTTGGCCGCACGTCGCGCCGACGATCACCGACGGATCAAGCCCTGCATCAGTCAGTGCCGCGCCGAGCATGGCGGTCGTGGTCGACTTGCCGTGCGTCCCGGCGATCGCGATGCCGGTGCGGCCGAGCATGCACTTGCCCAAGGCCTCGGCATAGAACAGAACCTGAATGCCGCGCTTCTCCGCCTCAAGCACCTGCGGGTGCGTCGGCTTCACCGCGGCCGAGGCGATCACCAGATCGCACGCTTCGGGCAGCCACTGCTTGGACTGGTCAAAGCCGACCTCGATGCCGTCGGCGGCCAGCACATCGGTGGCCTCGGATTGGCTCATGTCCGAGCCGCTGACGAGCGCCCCGCGCGCCTTGAGCATGCGGGCCAGCCCGCTCATGCCGCAGCCGCCGATACCGATCAGGTAGGCGTGCTTGCCTGCGACGTCGAAGCGATGGGCGGGGCGCATGTCGGCACCGGAGAGGGAGTGGGTCTGGGCATGGGACAACGAACCAGCGGCTGGCGTCATGGAAACGATATCGGCGGAGAGCCGCGGACGGCTGGAAAAGCGAACACGTCCGGCATTGTCACGGCCGGACGCGAGCCTGCTTCAGCCAGATGACAACCGCGGCCCACGAGATCAGATCGCCCACAACCATCCATGAATCGAGTACCGACGCCCGAGTTCCAAGGCTCAAGTCGCGTTGAACAATGCGTCGCCTCGCAATGCTGCGGAACGCCCGATCGGGTCAGAGGCCTACTTCGTGGCTGGAGCACCCGGCCCAGCTGCTGGCGCCGCGGACTCGGCTTGGTCAAGCCGCTTGCGCTGCTCGACGATACGGCTGATCATGCCTTCCCATTCACTCTTGTCGTATGGGAAGCCGGTCGGCTGGCCAGTCTTGGGATTGATGAGACCCTTCGTCGGGTCCAGTCCCTCGTCACGCCGCCGGAGCTGGCGATCGAGATCGCCTCTGAGCATCTGAATCTCGTCGCCGGTATCGGTGAACTTGATAGTCACCATCTCCTGCATCCGCTCAGGGCTGTACGGACTACCACCGCCGCCGCCGCGGACCATGAAGAAAACCGCCACTCCCAAACAGATCAATGCGAAGCCCCAGCCGAGCCAAGGCGACTTCGAGATCACTTCACGCAGCCATGCCATTGTTCACCCCTTCGACTAGTACGCGTGACCCCAGTTGTAGAAGTTTGGAAGCGACTTGTATTTGTCACGGCCATCCTGAATCGTGAGGTAATCAATGAGCTTTACGCTCTGATCGCCAAACAAGATGTTGCTCGCACCGAGGCGATCAATGTCTCCGGCCTGATTCCACTTCGGGCCGCCCCCCGAATGGCGCGGCGCCCAGTCAAGGGCATCCATAGAGAAGACAGCGGCATCGAATCGCGGAAGTTCGGCGAGCCTTCTGCCTGACATGCCCGACTTACCACCCGGACTCTTCGCGCTTGGGAGAAGTCGAGAATCGTTGAACCAATACTCAGTAAACTTGGTTACCGGCGCATCTTGACTCGCCGGAAGATAGGGAAGCGTGAAGATCTTCACGGGTCGCACATAGGCAATCTGGTACGGATCACGCACGCTGGATCTGCCCTTCGCACCAGGGCAGTTAAAGATGGTCTGAGACGAATTCAAGTACGGCGCCAAGGTGTCAACCATGCCAACATGGTTTTCAATCGCCTTCTGAGCTGGGGTCTGATTCGGTGCTCCGAAGTTTCTCACGTCTGGATACCGCGGATCTTTCTGCTCATCAAAGTAGCTCTGAAGCCCGACGCCGATCTGGCGAATGTTGCTTTGACAGATCACCGTCCACGCCGTTCGTCTCGCATTCCCCAGACTTGGGAGCAAGATGCCGATCAGCAGCGCGATGATCGAGATCACGACCAGCAGTTCGATCAGCGTGAATGCACGCGGGCCATCACTCGCCCGACGTTGCCGCGCGGATAACGCGCGACAAGATAACGGGCCGACTTCGCTGCGTTCCGCGTGTCCAGCATCCCCACGCATCATGCGATTGGCGTTCATGACAGACTCCTTCCCGCGGCCGCGGCATCGACGGGGCGCGTCGATGCGCCGGCGGCCCAGTGTACCTCGATGTCCAGACTCTTCACCCCGGATGTCGCCTCGGGCGCGACGATCACGTTCCCGCTCGCGGGCTTGCCGTTGACCTTCAGCGTGGGCAGCACGCCGGGCACGAACTCGCGCGCGTCAAAGTGCACGTTCACGCGCACGCCGCGCCAAGTGCGCGTCGCGCTCACGCGGCCCAGTTCTGCGGGCGGGCACGGATCAACCAGCAGCCCGTTCCACGTCGGACGGATGCCCAGCACCCATTCCAGGCACACGCGATTCATCCACGCCGCCGAGCCGGTGTACCACGTCCAGCCCGCGCGACCCGGCAGGTCCGACAGCGGGCCATCAACGTTTCCCGGCGTCACATACGGCTCAGCGCGATAGCCCTCGGCGTCCTGGCCGCGCGTCGGCGGCGAGATCGAACGCCAGATCCGCTGCACGCTCTCGACGTCGCGTCGCTTGCACGCGGCGAGCAAGGCCCACGTCGCGGCGTGCATGTAGACGCCGCCGTTCTCGCGGCTGCCCGGCGAGTAACGCGTGATGTAGCCGATGCGCGCGTCGGGGATGGTGTACGCCGGGGCGAGCAAGAGCGGGCCGTAGGGCGAGAGCAGATGCTGCTTCACGCTCTCCCACGCCGAAGCGGCGCGGCCATTGTCCGCGGCATCGGTGATGATGGCCCACGTCTGCGCGTTGAGATGGATCTTGCCCTCGATCGACTGCGACGAACCGATCCACTCGCCGCTGTCGAGCGTGCCGTAGCGATACCAGTTGCCGTCCCACGCGTGCGTGTTGATCGCGTTGATGTACTCCTGCCGCTTGGCGCGGAACTCGCGCGCCATCGCGGCATCGTCACGGCGATCAAGCACCACGGCGAAATCTTCGAGAACGCCCGCGAGGAACATGCCCAGCCAGACGCTCTCGCCCTTTTCATCGACGCCCATCGCCGACAGGCCGTCGTTCCAGTCGCACGAACCGATGTGCGGAATGCCGCGTTCACTGGTGCGCTTGAACGTGCGGCGGATGGCGCGGAGGCAGTGCTCCAGCAGTGTCGCGCCGTTCTTGTCGTCAAGGAACGGCGCGTGGCGATCGAGAATCGCAAAGTCGCCCGTCTCCTTGATGTAGTTGCACGTGACGAACGGCAGCCACAGATAGTCGTCCGAGCAGGCCATGTGCTTGCCGAAGTCGGCCAGCGCGTGCCACCAATGGTGCACGCTGCCGTCGGCGAACTGACGCCCGGCGTGCATCATGATCTGGCGTGCGGTCATCGCGGGGTCGATGGGCAGCCACACCTGGCTGTCCTGGAGCTGATCGCGGAAGCCATACGCGCCCGACTGCTGGTAATAGCCGGTACGGCCCCACATGCGCCCGCTGATCGCCTGATAGGGCAGCCAGTAGTTGTTGAGGAGATCAAAGTCGGGGCGCTCGGTCTCGATCGCCGTCGGCGCAAGACGCGTGTCCCACGCCTTGCCCGCTTCAGCGATCGCTGTCGCCGCCGCAGTCGCGCTGGGGATGCGATCAAGGTGCGCGATCGCTTCGTTCTCGTTCGCACCGATGGAAAGCAGATAGACGAGCGTGACCGACGCGCCGGGGGCGATCGTCAGGTCACCGCCGAGGGCGGCCGCGGCATCGCCGAAGCGCCCGAACTTGCCTGCATTTGGGCCGTCGGTCGGCGCATCGCACGTCATCGCGTGCGGCGAGGTCGTCATGCCGTAGCGACCGAGGAACGTGGACTTGTCGCCGATGGAGAGATCGCGTTCAAACGAGCCGAGCACGGCATGGGCCGCGACGTAAGGCCACGGCACATTCCAGTGCTGCTTCTCGTTCTTGGGCGGGATGTCCCACATGTTCTTGGTGGCGACGATGGCGCGGCGTCCGCCGTCCTTGCGCAGCCATGTATTGAAGAACAAACGGTGGAACTCACGCTTGACGTCGGGCGCGACGCCGCAGGTCCACTCGAAGTACGACGAGACGCGCAAGCGGCGTGGCGCGTTGGTGGTGTTCTTGAGCGTGACGTGCCAGACTTCGACTGGTGAATCGTGCAACACCGACATGGTCCACTCGGCGGCAATGCCGTGGGCCGCGGTGCGGAAGGTCGACGCGCCGAGCGTGTGGGTGCAGGAGTATTCGTCGTAGCGCGGCTGGATGGGCGCCGGCGCGAGCGACCATAACGCGCCCGAGTCGCGATCGGCGACGTAGAGGAACTTGCCGTAGCAGTCGCGGACGAGGTCCATCTCCCAGCGGGTGAGGACGTTGTGCTGGGCGTCGTCGAACCAACTGAAGCCGCCGCCGTTCTGCGAGACGACGAAGCCGTAGCGCCCGTTGCAGACGACATTGCACCACGGCATGGGCGTGGCGCTGTCGGTGATGCGATAGGCGCGGCCGGAAGGATCGAATGAGCCGTAGCGGTTGGCGAGCATGAAAGAGCCTTGGAAAGTGGCGATCCCGAGTGCGACAAAGGACACGGGAGACGAACGCCCAATGCCGGAGGACGGAACGCCCATTTGTCCGGCAATGTAAACGCTTACAGTCTGATATGCCTGGGCGGACTTGTCAAGGGGTCTGCGGGGGAAAGCGGAGAAAAAGAAGGCATTTGGGATTCGGCATTGGGCATTGGGGAGGGAAAGACAGAGAGACATCAGACCGGGAGACATGAGACAGGGAGACATCAGACGGGAAAACATCAGCCAGAGCGTGGGCAGACTTCGCCGAACGCATGGCACGACAAAGTCTCCTGTCTCATGTCTCCTGTCTCATGGCTCATGTCTCATGTCTCATGTCTCATGTCTCATGTCTTGCCTTCCCCTGATGCCCAGTACCCGATGCCTGATGCCTTCCGCAGATGCCAGATGCCTCTGCATTTCCAGAAAAACCACCGGGCACCCCTTGCGGGATGCCCGGTGCGGTGTCTGACAGATGCACAGAGAGTGACCGGCTTGATTCCAGGAAAGCGTGCAATTCAAGCCGTCGACAAGACGCGTGCGTGACCTTTCCGCGTCACGCACGCTGAGGACTTAGCGGCGGCGACGCGACGCGGCCAGACCGATCAGGCCCATCAGGCCCATCGTGCCCGGAGCGGGGACGACCGTCACGTTGCTGAACATAAAGTCCGACTCGTCGTTGATGAAGGGGTTGCGCTGGTTCTGCACAACCAGGCCCAGACGCGTGCCTTCGTTGAAGCCCTTCGTCCCGTCCGGCTCGCTCGCGCCCCAGAGTTTGATGCCCGAGTCGTGCACGCCGGTGACGGCGTCGGTGAAGATCAGGCGATAGCCGCCCAGCACCGCGTCGACCGTGCCCGGCGCGTAGAACTCAAAGCGCAGGTGGGCCGTCGTGTTGCGGGTATAGACGTTGTTGCCAAAGCCCGTGAACGGCATCACGCCGCCGAACACCGCGACTTCGCCGTCGGAGGCGACGAGGATGCGGCCTTCATCGGTGTAGCCCAAACCCGGGCGGGGGTTTTCGATCTGAATCGCGCCTTCCTTGCGCGGCGCACCGTTGGGCGCGCTGATCTTGATGTCCAGGTCCAGCACCCAGGACTGGCTCGCGTGCAGGCCCATGGCCGTCGCGCCGCCGTCCTTCGACAGATAAGCGATGTGCTTGTTGGCGTAGTTGCCGACGGTGCCCGCAGCGAACTTCTCGTTCACGTGCCAATCCAAGCCGCTCTTGGCGTAATCCTCGCGAACCTGAGCGCGGCCCGTGCCGTCGACCGTCAGGTTCGAGGTGCCAAAGTCGTTCCACAGGCGGGTCGTGACCGCCAGGCCGTTGGCCTGGGAAATGTCATCCGCCATCGCGACACCAGCCAGAGCAGTGAATGCGGTAAGCCCGACGAGTAACTGAGCCTTCATGGTCTATCTCTCCGAATGATGCCGTCGAGGAAGCCCCGGATCGGTCGAACGCTGGCCGAAGGGGCGACGGCATGAAAGCGGTTTCATCCGCCCTTCTATCCTGCCGAAAGCGTTTACACGTGTCAAGGCAATTCCGCCGCTTCCGCGCAAAATTCTTTACCTGTGCGTCGCCTGCACGCCCGCCTGGACCGGGGGAAACTTCAGCCGCTCGACCCCCGCTCGTACGAACGGATGTTCGTGGAACAGCCGCCACAGCAGCCCTGTGCGGGCATTCTCGATCGCCAGGATCAGCGGCCCCTGGTCAATCGCGACGTAGTCCTCGGCCACCCAGTTCTTGCGGCGGTTGATTGAATCGCGGAAGCCGTATCCGCCGCTCGCCGGGTCGGACCACATCCGGGGCGTCCCGTCGGGGTTCTTGAGTTCCTTGTAGTACCGCATTGCGGCGATCGCCGGCTGCGGATCAAACATGATCGTGCTGCCCGCCGTGTACGGCGCGAAGGTGCCGTCACCGATCTGATCGCGCCCCGCCGGCGGCCGCGCGACCGCGATGTCGATGTCGCGCCGCAGTTTCGCATCCGCGATCGGATCGGGGAAGAACCCGGGCACGGCATACGTCGCCTTCTCACCCGCCTTGGTCGGCGGCGCGTCGGACGCCGAGAGCCCCCACTCATGTTCGCTCTTGTCGGTGATCTTCCACGGGTTCTTGGCCGACTTGATGCGATGCAGCAGCGTTGTCCGCCGCGCGTTCTCCCACCAGTCCACCCGCGGGCGATTGATCACACCCAGCGCCATCGGGTCGTCAACGCCCATCGCGCGATAGTCCATCCAGCAGTGCGCGAAGAAACTCGTGAAGAGTGCGCCCGACCACGGAAAGTAGACCAGCGGTCCGGTGTTTTCATACTGCCCGAGCGCACGGCGCAACCGGTAGTACGCCGCCGGATCGATGCGATGCTCAGCGCGCGGCGACATGACGGCGAGGAACGTCACAAGCCGATGCTCATCACCCGCGTCGATCCAGCCGTAGTTGGTGAACTTGCCCGGACCAAGCGGCTTTTTGATGTCGTCGGGTTCCCACGCGAGGCGGATCATGCCGCGTTCGAACGCCGGGGCATCGTCGCCGAAGGCGAAGGCCTTCCAATCGCACTCTTCGATGAGTCGATCGGCGATCGCCTTCACCTCGCCGCCGAAGTACGTCGACGACGTGATCGCACCCGCGAGAAACAGCGCGGTGTCGATGGTGGACGCAACATGCTCATACGGCGTGTCGGGCTGTCCGCCGGTGCTCGCGTCCAGGAAGTGAAAGAACATCCCGAAGCGTCGGTTCTCCGGATGCGCGTCGAGCGTCCGCAGGATGAGCAGCGTGCGCTGCTCGGCCTGGGCCCGTGTCACCCAGCCGCGTTCGGCTCCGACGATGATCGCCGACAACTGAAACCCAACGCCCGCGACACTCACCATCGGGTGCGTCGAGCGATCGGGCACCATGCCCGTCGTCGGATGCGCGGCGTTCCAGAAGAAGTTGAAGCAGCCACGCTGCACACTCTCCAAGAGCGCCGCGTCCTCAGGCGAGAACGCGAACGGAGGCCGCGGCGTCCCCGCGGGGGACTCGATCACCACCGCGGCACTCGGCGCAGGCTCCGTCACGCCGGGGGGCGTTGCGGCACAGGCACTCAGCCCCGCCGCGGCCAGGACGCATGCAAGACGCAGACCGAGCACGCCCGCTCCGCGAGCCAGACGCCGCAAGCCGACTCGGGGCAACTGCCGGGAAGAGTGCATAACCAGCTCCGAGAACCGATGTTGGACGCCGCGGCAGGCCCGAACAGCGGGCGAGCCGTGGAGGCATCCCTTCATGCTAGCGTCAATTTCTTGGGTATGAAACCGCTTTCTTTGTCGAGAAGGATTCGGTAGGATGAAGCGCGTGATCAACAAGTCGACATCACGCTCGCCCGGCGGTAGTGCCCGCGCGAGCTCGCGCGTCGCCAGCGCCCGCACCGCCGCATCGATCCAGGATGTCGCCGCTGAGGCCGCGGTGTCGATTGCGACGGTCAGCCGCGTGCTGAACAACCCCAATCTGGTCTCCGAAGGCACCGCGACCAAAGTCCGTGCCGCGATCGACAAACTGGGCTATCGCCCCAATGCGTTCGCACAGGGACTGATGACGCGCACCAGCCGCGTGCTGGGCATCGCGCTGCCCGACATCCACGGCGAGTTCTACTCCCAGCTCCTCCTCGGCGCAGACGCCGAGGCACGCAAGTCGGGCTATCACCTCTTGGTCAGCTCCGACGCCCGCGCGGGCGACATGCCCGGTCCCAACCTCGCCTTCGGTCTGCTCGACGGCCTGGCGATCATGCTCACCGAGCCCAACCCGCAGATCCTCAAGGAAGCCAATGCCGCGGGCGTTCCGCTCGTGCTCGTCGACGGCGATCCGAGCGCGGGCGCACACGATGTGATCCTCGTGGACAACGAGAGCGGCGCGCGTGACGCGACGGCACACCTGCTCTCGCGCTGCCAGCCTTCGCACTGCTACTTCGTCGGCGGCCCGAAAGAGAACTTCGACACCGCCAGCCGCGCCAAGGGCTTTGCCGCGGTGCTCAGTGAGAGCGGCTCCAAGCCCAAGCCTGCGCAGATGGCGTTTGGCCAATACTCCTTCGAGTGGGGACGCGGCTGGGCCGCGGGCATGATCGGACGCGGACTGCTCCGCGGCGCGGGCGTGCTCGCGGGCAACGACGACATCGCCTACGGCGTCATCCACGCGGCACGCGAAGCGGGCCTCGTCGTGCCCGACGATCTGCTGGTCATCGGCTTTGACGACACCCGCCTCGCGTCGCTCATTCAGCCCACGCTCACGACCGTGCGCATCCCGCTGCCCGAAGTCGGCGCGGCGGCGGTGCGTGCGCTCATCAACCGCATCGAGTCGCCCGACGCTCCGGCGGAGTCGCTGATGCTCAAGCCCTCGCTGATCGTGCGCGAGAGCACCTCGCCGCGCGAATGGCGCCACGGCAAGTAACGTCGTGGGTCACCAGCGGCGACGCGCGAGAGCGAATCGGTTGGCTCGGAAGATCAGCCCTGTGCCGTGGGCACGCCGACGATCGCCACGCCCATCTCATCCGCGGCGTCGATCATCTTCTCTTTCTCGAGCATGATGACATCGCCCGCGGCGAGCGCGAGACACCCGCCGCCGGCCGCGGCGAGATTCTCAATCGTGCGGACACCGACGGTGGGCACATCGCTGCGTCGATCGTGGCCCGCACGGGCGCCCTTGCAGAGCGTCCAGCCGCGTGCCTTGCAGAGCTGGCCCACGCGCTGAATCATGCGATCGGTGCCTTCGACGGCCTCGACCGCGATCACGTCGCGTTCGCGGATGGCGATCGACTGCCCGATATCCAGCTGCAGCGCCCGCGAGAGCATCGGCCAGGCGAACTGCACGTCCTGCTCCTGCTCAGGGGTCGGACGCGTCCGCGTCATGACGCCCGCGTGCGCCAGCGCATCGGGGATCGGCGCGGTCGAGTCCAGCAGAGCGACGCCGAAGCGATCAAGCTCATTGGCGATCGCGGTGAGGATGGCGTGCGAGCGGCGGTCGTGGCGCAGGTGCTTGTACCACGCGACCATCGTGTTCCAGTCGGGGATGTTGCGGACGACCCGGAACGGATCGTGCATCATCTTGGCCTTGTCCACCCGCCCCACCATGATGGCGTGCCGAACGCCCAGGCCCGAGAGAATGCGGCCCCAGGTGCCGATGCGGAACAGGCCCACCTCTTGGAAGGTGTCGCACATGGCGGGCAACTGCTCGTCGAACTGGCGACGCAGGCCGAGGCCGTGGATCGTGTGCCCGGCCTCGCGCAGGCCGCGGGCGACGGCGATGGGCAGCAGGCCGCCGCCAGCGATCAGACCGATGGCGGTGGGCGCCGCGGGCGGGTCCGGGAGGATGGTGAGCGAGGCTGACGGGAGTGCTGCAAGCATCCGGAGATCTGTTCCAAAATCGTGCCGGGAAAGGGCTTGCGGCGTGGTCTGGCCGCCTGCCGTCGCGTCCGCGAGCGTCCATGAGCGTGCATGAACGTCGGTCGGGCTTCCGACCCCGCGCGTTCGCAACCCGTGCAGGGAGTCAGTGTAGGCATCCACTAACTGGGCTGCCAGCCGCGGCATGGCCCCCGGCCCATCCAGCCCCGCCGTCGCAGGTCGCCACCCAACCCCCACGACCCAAACCCACGATCCAACACCTTCCATCGACCCAAGCCGGAGGCGGCGATGAAAGACGGAGGCGCAGACACACACCGAACCGGTTTGCCGGCACGCTTGATCCGCCTGACGGTCGCCGCCGCGGCGTGCGGAGGAGCCCGGGCGAGGGGGTGTGGAGGTGAGGGGGTGATGTCTCGTGGTTTGCTCGCTCGCCGTCGTCTTTGGCCGCGGGTTGTCACACCAGGTTGTCAAATCTACTTGTCAAGGCAGGGCCCGGGGCTGACAACTTGATCTGACAAGCAGAGCAGACACGCGGTACGGGTGGATGAAGCACCTCAGCTTTCCGGATCAACTTGTCACCACCGGCCCCGGGGTTGACAAGCTGAAGTGAAAAGCTGGGGGCGAAGGGAAAGCGAAAAACGAAAAGCAGCAAAGCTCAAATGATCCGGCCAGGCACGCGGCCAGCAGACGGGCGACGGATCGATCGATCGACCTGCCGCCACCGATTGATCGACCTGCCGGGACTGATCGACCAACTGAACGCGATCAATCCACTGGACGGTTCATTTGCGCTTTTCGTTTTTCGCTTTTCGCTTTTCTTTCGCATGTCCACGTTTGCGCGCGCGCCGTGGTGCGCACCGCGCGTGCCGCGGCACATTTTCCAAGATTTTCTTTTTGCCTGAAATCACTGCACCAAACGCACTTTTCCACAAGTCGCGCGGACACTTCTGCGCGCACAAACGTGTCCGCGGGGGGGGTCATATAGAGCGGCGTGTGTGGCGACTCTTCTCATAGAAAAGAAGAGAGGGGGAGTGCGTTTTTCTTCCCGCGAAGCGCGGGAAGCAAAGCGAAAAACGAAAAGCTCACATGATCCGTCCAGCACGCTCGCGCTCGGCGTGCCGTCCGTGCCACTGATGTCGAAGATGATGCGCACATCGATCTCGTGCCACTGATGTCGGAGTCTTTGACGACATCAGTGTTCTGTGGCGTGATGCGCGGTCGTCGGCTCAGCAGCACCGAGATGCTCGCAGAGCCTCCCATCTCGGTGGCACGGGAAAGCATCTGGGTTGCACGGGAGACAGTTTCGGCGGCACGGCTCGCGCCGTCTACACATACCCGCACCACTTCCGCCAACCCGGATCAATCGGCTCGTCGCACTCCCATTCACAGTGCGGCGATCGTGCCCACCAATGAAGACTCGACCATCGCCAATCATGCGGGTCCTTGGCCAGTCCGCGTTCCGCGGGGTTGCGATGAATGTACTGCAGTTCGCGCGTCAGTTCTGAGTGGTCGCGGATGCTTCGATCAAAGCCCCCGCCCGCCAGCCAGACGCGCGGGGCGCCGCGTCGGCCCCGCAGGCGATCAATCGCTCGCGGCGCTTCGATGCTCCAGTTGGCAATCAGACGCTTGGCGAATCGCGACTTGATCGAACGCAATGACGATCCAAGTGATCGCGTCGCTGCAGGCCGCGCGATCAGATGAACATGCTCTGGCATGACGACCCACGCGAGGAGCCCGAAGCCATGCTCTGCGCGAACCTCGTAGAGACACTCGACAAACAACGCCGCGGCACGATCAGAACGCAGCAGAGGCAACCGGCCTTCGCACGAAAATGTGATGAACCGGGCATCACGTGAGAGTTCCCGGCGGCGCATCTGCTTGCGAGGTGCGGGTTCCACGCGCGAAGCCTATTTGGAACCCTGACTCCGTGCCACTGATGTCGGAGTCTTCGACGACATCAGTGTTCTGTGGCGTGTTGCGCGGTCGTCGGCTCAGCAGCACCGAGATGCTCGCAAAGCCTCCCATCTCGGTGGCACGGAAGGCGTCTCGTTGGCACGGGAAGGTTTCACGGTTCGACACACTGTTCAAGGGCGTGATTCGTGCCACTGATGTCGGAGTCTTCGACGACATCAGTGTTCTGTGGCGTGTTGCGCGGTCGTCGGCTCCTCAGCACCGAGATGCTCGCAAAGCCTCCCATCTCGGTGGCACGGGAGGCAGACACAAAGCTCAGAACGAAAAGCGAAAAGCTCAAAGGATCCGTCCAGCGTGCCAGCCGCACGGCGTTCCTTCCGTGCCACTGATGTCCGAGTCTGCGAGGACATCAGTGCTCTGTGGGGTGTCGCGTGGTCGTCCGCTCAGCAGCACCGAGATGCTCGCAAAGCCTCCCATCTCGGTGGCACGGGAGGCAGACACAAAGCTCAAAACGAAAAGCGAAAAGCTCAAATGATCTGTCCAGGGTGCGAGCGCACGGCGGCGTCTTCCGCGCCACGGATGTCGGAGGTAGTGCGCACAACGAACCCGTGCCACTGATGTCCGAGTCTGCGAGGACATCAGTGCCGACGATCGGTGGACGAAGTCGTCGGCTCCTCAACACCGAGACGCTCGCAAAGCCTCACATCTCGGTGGCACGGGGGACATCTCGGTGGCACGAAGACAATCGGCGACGCGAGAAGGCGCAGCAGGGGCGGCTCGCGCCTTCGGCCGTAGGTTGTCAGGTTTACTTGTCAGGGCTGGGCCCGGGGTTGACAAGTAGACCTGACAAGTAGATCCGACAAGTCGTTCTGGCAGGGAGGCATGGCCAGTCGATCCGACACCTGGCCTGGGGCGGTGACATGCCGCAGCTCTTCATCGCAGCTTCTCATCCCAGCTTTTCAACCCCGGGGGTGGTGTTGAGAAGCTGAGATGAAAAGCTGGCGGGGGCGAGGCGAAAGCGAACAGCGAAAAGCGAGAAACGAAAATGAGCCGTCCAGCAGGTCGGTCGGTCCCGTCCAGCGGGCCGCGCGACTGGAACGATCATTCTCGCTTTTCGCTGTTCGCTGTTCGCTTTCTGCTTTCCCTCTCACTCCACCACGAGCACGCTCGGGTTCATGAGCACCACCGGCTCCTTGCGCAGTTGCAGCAGGCCGTTCATCGCCGAGCGCACCTGCGGCCAGTTGCGTTCGCCGACAATCTCACGCACGATCGCCTCCGCCGCCTGCACGCCGATCTTGCCGCTCACGTCCGGGCTGGCCGCGTTGCCAAACGTCTCTTCGAGCATCTCGCCCAGGCCGCGCGGCGCGGGATAGTGGACGACCTCGGGGTTGTCCAGCCCCACCTTGCTCGCCAGGTCCTTGATCGCCACCTCAAGCCCGCCGATCTGATCGGCCATCTTCAGGCCGATCGCCTTATCGCCGGTAAAGAGGCGTCCCTCGGCGGTCTTGCTCAGGTCGATCCCCGGCCGCCCCGCGGTGACGCGTGACGTGAAGAGGTTGTACGTCTCGGTCATCTTCTGCCGCACGGTCGCGAGTTCTTCGGGCGACCACGGCGCGGTGGAGCGGAACATGCCCGCCATCGGCCCGCGCGAACGGCTCTTGACATTCACGTGCAGCTTCTCGTACAGCCCGGCCATGCTCAGCCGCCCGCCGACGACGCCGATGGAGCCGACGATGCTGCTGGGGTTCACATAGAGCTTCGACGTGCCGCTGGCGATGTAATAGCCGCCCGAGGCCGCCATCGAGCCGACGCTGCCCCACACGGGCTTCTTCTCGCTCAGGCGCTTGAGCCCCTGCCAGATCACTTCGCTGGCGATCGCCGAGCCGCCCGGCGAGTCGATGCGCACGATCACGCCCTTGACCATCGGATCATCGAGGATCTCCTCGATGGCGTTGCGGATGGTGCGGCTGCCGACGCTCTTGCCGCCGCCAAACAGTCCGCCGCCGCCCGAGTCACCATCGACGATCTCCGCGCCGATGTGCAGCACGGCGATCGCGGGCTCCTTGGCCGCGTGATCGGGCTTTTGCATCAGTTTCGCGAAGATCATGAACGGGTTGGCCATCGCGGCCTTCATGTCCTCGTCGTCATCCGTCGACGCGGTCTTGGCCCACGCCAGCGTTTCGCCGCCGGTGGACTTCTCGACGTAGTTCTTGATCAGCGGCAGATCGACCTGCGAATCGACCAACCCGGTCTTGGCCGCGGCGTCGCCGTCGGTCATCCACGCGGCCTTCATCGCCGCGTCGAGGCCTTCGTCGTTCATGCCGCGTCCTTCCTTGAACTTGGCGCGCATGTTGGCGTACATCGAATCAAGAAGCCCATCGATGTTCTGGTCCCACTGCGGGCTGGGGGCGTTGCGGGCCATCTGCTCCGACGCGCCCTTGTAATCACCCACCTGCACCATGTCGGCCTTGATGCCCGCCCACGCCAGGGTGTCGGCCAGGAACATCTCCTCCATATACAGGCCCGGCAGCATGACGCCGCCGCCCGACTGCAGCAGCACCTGATCGGCGTAGGTGCCCAGGAGCAGCCCCGACGTGTCGTAGTTCTCGGCGAAGACAAAGACCTTCAGACCCTTGGCCCGCGCGTCCTTGATCGCCGGCCCGAGTTCCTCGATCTGCGTCTGCTTCAGCGACGCATCCTTAACCCGCAGCAGGATCGCCTTCACATCATCGCGTGCCGCGGCGTCGCGCACCTGCTTGATCAATCCAGTGAGCGTCTTGTCCTTCTTGCTGCCAAAGAGCGAGATCGGTGCGGGCTCGTCGGAGAGCGCACCATCAATCTCGATCTTGGCAAGCTTGCCGCGGCCGTCGGCGAGCGCGAGGCTCGCCATCGACACCGCACAACCCGCGACCACCGCCATCATCCGAGAGCCAAGCGCACGCGACATCAGCAAGCCTCCTGTCACACTCCGCGCCAGAGGCTCCTTCGCCCCCGGAACCCGAACCCAGCACCAAACCCGGAACTCACTTCAGCATACGACGCCCAGGCCCACCGGTTGGTTCGCCCAATCGTCGTGCTCCACCCCAGACACTTCGGCAACCCGCCGCGGCGGTTTCACGTTCCTTCGCGTGCCGCGGGCGAACGGCCCGCCCGAGCGGCCTCGCGATTCCGCGCGGAATCTCCCTCGCAGGCAACAAAACACGCAGGTTTTGCCTAGAATCCGCCCGAGTTCCGACGCCGTCCGACGCGACCACGCCGCCGCCCGAAGGCCCAGGCCCAATCGCCCCGCAGACGCCGTCCCCGGAGCCTGTCCGACATGGCCGATTCCTCTGATTTCGCGGGCGCCAGCGGCGCCGGTTCGAACGATCCTTCCTCCACGCCGAATCGACTGCCGGGGCAGACCGCCGCGGGCGGTCAGGTCCTCGACCTGGACATCCAGCGCGAGCTCAAGGACTCGTACCTCACCTACGCCATGTCGACGATCATGGACCGGGCCTTGCCCGACGTCCGCGACGGCATGAAGCCCAGCCAGCGACGCATCCTCGTCGCCATGAACGACCTCAACCTGCGCCCCGGCAAGAAGCACCTCAAGTGCGCCAAGATCGCCGGCAACACCTCGGGCGACTATCACCCGCACGGCGAAGCGATCGTCTATCCCACGCTCGTGGGCATGGCTCAGAAGTGGCGCATGCGCGTGCCGCTGATTGACCCGCAGGGCAACTTCGGCTCGATCAACGGCGACCCGCCGGCGGCGATGCGATACACCGAAGCCCGCATGACCTACGCCGCCGTGGACATGCTGGCCGATCTGAAACTCGACACCGTCGTCTTCCAGCCCAACTACGACGATCGCCTCATGGAGCCGACGGTCCTCCCGGGGCGGTTCCCCAACCTGCTCATCAACGGCGGCATCGGCATCGCCGTCGGCATGGCGACGAGTCTGCCGCCGCATAACCCCAGCGAGATCTTCGACGCGATCATCCGCACGATCGAAAACCCCGCGATCACGCTGGCGGAACTCATGCAGGACGTCGCGGGCAGCGACGGCACGATCATCCGCCAAGGCGTGAAGGGCCCCGACTTCCCCACCGGCGGCAGCATCCTCGGACGCCGCGGCATCGTCGAGGCCTACAGCAGCGGCCGCGGTCGCGTCACGGTGCGTGGCACGGTCCGCGTCGAACCGCTCGCGGGCGACAAGAAGTCTGATCGCGTGCAACTCGTCATCGACGAGATCCCGTACAACAGCGCGCAGGAAGCCCTGCTCAAGAAGATCGTCGAGGCCGTCGAAGAGGACAAGATCCAGGATGTGTCCGACGTGCGTGATGAGTCAGGCCGCGAAGCGCCGACGCGCATCGTCATCGAACTCAAGCGCGGCGCGGATCCTCGCGTGGTCGAGAACCAGCTCTACGAGTTCACCAGCCTGCAGGACACGTTCAGCATCATGAACATCGCGCTGGTCAATCGCCAGCCGCGCACGCTGAGCCTGCGCGAACTGCTTGATCTGTATGTGCAGCATCGCCAGGACGTGATCCGTCGGCGCACGGCATTCCTGCTGCGCGAGGCCAAGAAGCGTGCCCACGTCTTGGAAGGCATGATCTTCGCCGTGTGCGACATCGACGAGGTGATCAAGATCATCCGCTCCAGCAAGACGCGCGATGAAGCGATCACGCGTTTGATGGAGAAGCGATTCCGCATCCCGGCGTCGCACCCCTACGCCCCGAAGCTGCCGTCGCGGCTCATGGACCAGGTGCGTGCCGCGGAGAAGGACGGCGGCGTACTGATGACCCGCGTGCAGGCCGAGACGATCGGCGGCATGCGCCTCATCCAGCTCGTCGGCCTTGAGATCGAGCGACTCGTCAACGAGTACGCCGAACTCGTCAAGGAGATCGAGGGCTATGAACTGATCTTGGCCGAGGCATGGCGCGTGCTCAAGATCATCGTCGCCGACTGCGAAGAGATGAAGGCCCGTTACACCGCCAAGCGCGTCACGCGCATCGACGAGGCCGAGGGCGACATCGACATCGCCGCGCTCATCCCGGTCGAAGACGTTGCGCTCACGATCAGCCATCAGGGCTACGTCAAGCGCGTGCCGCTGGACACGTATCGCACGCAGGGGCGTGGCGGCAAGGGCATCCGCGCCAGCGACGCCAAGGACGACGACTTCGTCGAGCATCTCTTCGTCGCAGGGACGCACGATGACCTGCTGTGCTTTACGGACACGGGCCGCGTCTTCAAGATCAAGGTCTTTGAAGTGCCCGAGATGAGCCGCACGAGCAAGGGGCGTGCGATCATCAACCTGCTCGAGCTGCGCGAGGGCGAGAAGACCCGCGCGTACCTGAACGTCAAGGACTTCGAGGAGAGCAGCAGCTACCTCACCTTCGTCTCGCGCGAGGGCATCGTCAAACGCACCGCGCTCAAGGACTATCGCAACGTCAACAAGGGGGGCATCATCGCCGTGGGCCTCAAGGAAGGCGACGCCCTGCTCGACGTCGTCGTCACCGGCGGCAGCGATGACCTGCTCATCGCCACCGCGTCGGGCTCGGCCATCCGCTTCAACGAAGAGGATGTCCGCCTGATGGGTCGCTCCGCCGCGGGCGTCAAGGGCATTGAACTTGAGGAGGGCGACCAGGTCGTCGGCGTGGTGCCGATCCCGATGCAGCCCGACGCCGACGGCGACCTGATGACCCGCGACACGTCCATGTGCCTGCTGAGCATCACGCAGAACGGCTACGGCAAGCGCACGCCCGTCGACGAATATCGCGTCCAGCCCGAGACCGGCAAGATGCGTTCGCAGTCGCGCGGCGGCAAGGGCCGAGCCGACATCAAGACCAGCGAACGCAACGGCAAAACCGTCGCCGCTCTGGGCATCCTCCCCGGTCAGGACGTCGTCGTCATCACCCGCGGCGGACAACTCGTCCGCATGCCGGGCGACACGATCAGCGAGTACGGCCGCGGCACGCAGGGCGTGCGCATCGTCTCGCTCAACGACCTCGATCAGGTCATTTCGGTGGCCAAGGTCGACTCCGAAGCCGGTGCGGGCGAAGGCACCCCGGAATCCGCCCCTGTCGAGGCCTGACCCCGAACGAGCCGCCGCGCTCTACCGACTCCGGCCCTTGGCCGGGCGGCTGCGCCATCGCCTCAAAACACGTCGCGCAACCCTGCACGCACGCCGATTTCGCACTACGCTACCACCCTCATGCTCACCCTCAACTACGCGAACTGTCTGTCTGATCGTGTCGGCGCTCACGGCCTCGACGCCGCCCTCTTCGCACCCGGCAGCGACGCCGTCGCCGCGTGCAAGGCCCACACCGCCCAACTCAACAAGACCCGCGGCACGGGCTGGGAACGCTGGCGCGATCTGGCCCACGGCACGATGCGTGAGCAGCACACCAGCGCGATCAAGAAGATCGTCGCCGCCAGCAAGGGCCAGTTCGACAACCTCGTCGTCCTCGGCATCGGCGGCTCGGCTCTGGGCAACATCGCCCTGCAGGCCGCACTGAACCCCCCCACCTACAACCTGCTCCCCGACTCCAAGCGCCCCGGCCCGCGCATGTTCGTCGTCGACAACGTCGACCCGCAGTACTTCGGCGCGGTGCTTGATCTGGTCGCCAACTCGCCCGGCGGCCTCAAGCGCACCATGTTCAACGTCGTCAGCAAGTCCGGCGAGACCGCCGAGACCGCGGCACAGTTCATGGTCATCCGTGACATGCTCAACAAGGCCATGGGCGCCGACGCCAAGAAGAACATCGTCGCCGTCACCGATCCCGCCAAGGGAACCATGCGCCAGATCTGCGATCGCGAGGGATACGTCACCCTCCCCGTCCCCGACGGCGTCGGCGGTCGCTTCAGCGTCCTCTCGCCCGTCGGCCTGTTCAGTGCAGCGATGTGCGGGATCGACATCGATGCCCTGCTCGACGGCGCACACACCATGGACCCTATTTGCTCGCGCGACACGCTGACGCAGAACCCCGCCGCGATGCTCGCCTTCCTGCTTGTCGAACTGGGCAGCAGCAAGGGCAAGTGCAACCACGTGATGATGCCCTACAGCAACGCGCTCTACTACATGGCCGATTGGTATCGCCAGCTCTGGGCCGAGAGCCTCGGCAAGGAGAAGGACCTGGCGGGCAACACCGTGTTCGCGGGCTTCACCCCCATCAAGGCACTGGGCACCACCGATCAGCACTCGCAGGTGCAGCTCTATCGCGAAGGCCCCAACGACAAGGTGCTCGGCCTGGTCGACATCGCCGACTTCACCAAGCCCCCGCCCGGCGGACACGCGGACATCACCGTGCCGCGCGGCATGGGTGTGGAAGCGATCCAGTACCTCGAGGGCGCGAGCATCGCCGGCCTGCTCAACGCCGAGAAGCGAGCCACCGAATACGCCCTGGTCGAGTCGCTCCGCCCCAACTACACGATCACCTTCCCGCAGCTCGACGCGCACCACGTCGGCCAGTTCATCATGATGTGGGAGGTCGCGACCAGCTACGCCGGCCTCATGCTCGGCATCGACGCCTACGACCAGCCCGCGGTCGAACTCGGCAAGCAGGCGACCTTCGGCCTGATGGGCCGCAAGGGCTACGAGAACTTCAAGACCAAGGTCGATCAGTCGCTCGCGCCGTCGCGCCACGTCATCAGCGGCTGAGTGCTCAGCCGCCGCAACTGTCGGATTTTTCACGCCCGCAGGCTGTCGATCGCCGCACGCACCGCGTGCATCGGCGCGTCTGTCACCACGCGGCAGCGTCCCTCGCCCACGGGCAGCACCAGTCGCAGCACGCCGCCCAGCACCTTCTTGTCGTGGCTCATCGCCTCGACGATGTCATCCGTCGGCGGCAAGCCCCGCACCCGCGTCGGCAAACCCGCCCGCGTGAGCAGTGCGCCCACGCGCTCACCCAGCGACGCATCGACGAGGTTCATCAGCCCCGCACAGCGGCACGCCGCCACCAACCCCAACGCCACCGCCTCGCCGTGATGCAGCGGCGCGTGCGTCGGGTCTGCATCGGGCGACAGCGACTTGATCGGCTCGATCGCGTGACCAAACGTGTGCCCCAGGTTCAGGAGTGCACGCCCGCCGCCGTCCTCGGCTTCCTCGCGCTCGTCACCCGCGACGACCTTGGCCTTGATCGCAACATTGCGTGCGACAAGTTCACCCAGCGCGGCAGCATCCATCGCGAGCATCGCATCGAGATTCGCATCGATCCACGAAAGCAGCCCGGCATCGCCAAACTCCGCGGCGAGCAGGCCGTGCTTGATGCACTCGGCAAGCCCGCACCGCAGTTGCCGCCCCGGCAGCGAACGCAGCGTGCTCACATCCGCGAGCACAAGCGCGGGTTGGTGGAACGCACCGAGCAGGTTCTTCTTGCTGGGCTTGGCGTCACCCAGATCGAGATTGACACCTGTCTTGCCGCCGACGCTGGCATCGACCATCGAGAGCAGCGTGGTCGGACACTGCACGACCGGCACGCCGCGCCGATACATGCTCGCGGCGAACCCCGCGGCATCGCCGATGATGCCGCCGCCCAAGGCAATCAGCGGCTCGCCGCGCTCGATCTTGGCTCGCGCCATCGCCAGGCACAGCCGCTCGATCGTCGCGAGCGTCTTGTGGCGTTCATCGGCTTCAACCGTCGCTTCGGAAACCGCGAAACCCGCGGCACCCAGGGTCGCCTTCGCCGAATCGACCAAACCAGCGGGCAATCCGGCATCGTGCACGAGCATCGCGCGGCTCGCACGTGCGCCGACCCGCTGCCGCGTCAGCGAACCGAGCGCCGACAACACCCCCGCCCCGACCTCAACGTCGTAGGAACGCTCGGCGAGTTGGACGTGGATGGAAGGCATCGGGCATCGGGCATCGGGCATCGGGCATCGGGCATCGGGCATCGGGCATCGGGCATCGGGCATCGGGCATCGGGCGCTAGATCGTCGCGCATCCATCGCACGCCGACTTCTTCTCTTCCTGCCTTGTGCACTCCGTCTCTTCGTCTCTTCGTCTCTTCTCTTCTTACAACCCATCTCCCGCCTGCAGCCCCGCGCGGTTCCGCGGCATTTCTTCCGGCCGCTCCCACGCCACGCGTTCCGCGTCGCCCCACAGCATCTCAAGGTCGTAGTGCGCTCGCGTGTTGGGCTCGAAGAGGTGCACGATCACATCCGAGAAATCTGCAAGCAGCCACGTCGCACGCTCGTCCGAGTTGCGACGGAAGACCTCATGCCCCAGCGTGCGGCCAAGCTCACACACGTGCGTCAGCACGCTGCGCATCTGGCGATCAGACGTGCCCGAGCCGATGATGACGTAATCCCACATGGGGTTCACGCCCTTGAGATTCAGCACGACGATGTCCGTGCACTTGTCATCGTGCAGCAGTCGCGCGATCTGCACCGGGAAGGGTGAGCCGTCGTCCGAATACGTCCGCCGCGCCGGCGCCTCAGCCGCGTCTGCGCCGACTGTCGCACCATCAAACGCGTCGTTGAATGCGTTGTCGTCGCGTTCGTCGTCGTCGCCCGCATCACCCGAAGCATCGAACTCGTCCGTATCGGATTCTGCATCGACGCCGGTGCTTGAAACCGCCGCACCCAGTTCATTGCTCGCGAGCGGCGAGTCATCATCGCTCGTCACGAGCGTCGCGGCAGCCGCGGCGTGCTGCGGAGCCGGCTCGGCCGACATGGGCGTCGCGTGCTCGAGCAACTCATTCATCACCTTGGTCGTCTCAGCGGCAGTTGCGGGCGTGCTGGCAGCTCTGCTTGTCGCCTTGACGCTCTTCTTCGCCGCGCTGGCCTTCAACGCTTTCTTGACCGGCTTGACTGCCTTGGCGTTCGCGCGGCTTGCGGTCGTCTTGGTGACCACTTTCTTTGCCGCGGGCTTCTTGGATGCCGCCTCGGCGACTTTCTTCGCCGCAGGCTTCTTCTTGAGGGCCGCGGTCGCCGCCTTGGCGCTTGTCTTCTTCTTGACCGGCGCGGCAGGCTTCTTGGCCAACTTCTTGAGTGGCGTCTTCGCAGCCTTCTTCGCGGTCGTCTTGGCCGCCTTACGGGGCGAGGTCTTGGGAGCAGATTTCTTGGCGGTTTTTGCTGCGCGGGTGGGCATAGACCCCATGGTAGCGCGACGCCGCGCCCCGGCTTGGGACGTCCACGTCAGCGCGATCAAACTTCCGGGCGAATCGTGCCGTCAATCAGCCCGCGCAAGGCTCGCGGATACGCCACGCACTCACACGCAAAGACGCGTGCCGCCAGCGTCTCGGGCGTGTCACCCGCCAGCACGGGGCAGCGTTCCTGCAGCACGATCGGCCCGCTATCGTAGCGTGAGTCGCACAGGTGCACCGTACAACCAGACTCGGCATCGCCTGCCTTCAGCACCGCTTCGTGCACGTGGTGCCCGTACATCCCCGGTCCGCCATGCCGCGGCAGCAGCGCGGGGTGAATGTTCACCACCCGTCCCTCAAACGCCCGCGGCACGTCAATCAACTTCAGATACCCCGCCAGCACCACCCAATCGATCGCGTGGTGGTCCAGCAGCGACTGAAGCAGCGGCGCAGGAATCCGCCCGGGGATCACCTCCACATGCAGCCCCTGCTCACGGCAGCGCTGCGCCCCGGCACATTCCTTCGACGCGATCACCAGCGGAATTTCCGCCCGCAGCTCGCCACGCTTGATGTGATCAAGAATGTTCAGCAGCGTTCGCCCGCCGCCCGAGATCATTCCGGCGAGACGCGCGGGCCGCGCTGTCACGACACGGCCTTGACCGCGGCATCGCGATCCTTGGCGAGCAGCAACAGCTTGTGCAAGCGCGTGATCTCAAACACCTGGCGCAGTTGATCGCTCAGGCCGTACATCGCGAGCTTGCCGCCGTTCTTCTTGCATGCCTTGTCGAGCGTGACGAGCGACCCCAGCCCCGCCGACGCGATCAGCATCACCTCGGTCATATCGATCACGAGGCGGTGCTTGCTCGTCGCCGCCGCCGCACCAAGTTCCGCCTCAAGCGCGGCACACTCGTGCTCGGTGTACTTCTCGCGATGGATCCGAGCGATCACCGCGGTGCCGACGATCTGGGTGCTGACAAAGGTGGAAGTGCTCATGGGTTCTCGCAGAGGCCCAAGCATACTCCAAAAAGGCCGTTTGCACCACGCGCCGCCGACAATCCGCGCGACATCCGGTGCGGCGCTGCCCTGCCGCGCAGTCTTTCGCCATCTTCCACTTTTGGCCCCTCTCGTTATACTCCGCCGCGTGAAACTCCATCGCTCCACCATCGTCGCGCTCGCGTGCCTTTCCCTCCTTCGCACTGTCGGCGCGGTCACGCCACAGCCGTCTTTGGTTGAGCCCTCGATCGACGCAATCGACGATGCGGCACGCCACATCCGCCAGCACGTCTACACCCTGTCGAACCCATTCTTCGAAGGCCGCGCCCCGGGCACCCGCGGCAATCTGCTCGCCGCCGACTACCTCGAGTCCGTCTTCAAGGCCGCCGGCCTCACACCCGCCTTCACCGACGAGAAGGGCAACCCCACCTATCGCCAACCCTTCAAGCGCGGCGAGGAACCCACCGCCACCGTTCAGGAACTCACCTACACCGCCGGCGCCTCCACCACCACGCTCACGCCCGGCGTTGACTTCAACGTCCTGAGCTGCTCCGACACCGCCAGCGTCACCGGCCCGCTCGCGTTCTGCGGCTATTCCATCAACGCCGGCAAGGACGGCTACTCCACCTACGGCGGCGACTTTGAACTCAAGGGCAAGATCGCCGTCATCCTCCGCTTCGAGCCCATGAACGACGACGGCACGAGCCGCTGGGCCGAGCAGGGCTGGTCGTTCTACGCGGGCCTTGAACCCAAGCTCGGCGCTGCCGTGAAGCGCGAAGCCGCCGGACTCATCATCGCCTGCCCGCCGGGCGCCAAGGACGATCGCTGCGGCAAGCTCGAAGACATCAAGTCGCGCGTCACCAGCGGCCAGCCCTACAAGGGCGTTCCCGTCGTCTTCATGTCCACCGACGCGCTCGACGCGCTCATCCGCAAGTCCGACAGTGAAGGCCGCTCCCTGACCGACCTGCGCCGCCTCGCCGATACCTCCGGCTCGGTCATCGACCTGCCCGGCTCATCCGTCACCATCAACGCCGGCGTCGAACGCAAGCCCATCATGACCGACAACGTCGGCGCGATCCTTCCCGGCTCGGGCAATCTCAAGGACCAGTTCGTCGTCGTCGGCTCGCACTACGACCACGTCGGCTACGGCTACTTCGGCGCACGCGACCCCGAGAACGTCGGCAAGATCCATCCCGGCGCGGACGACAACGCCTCGGGCACTTCGGGCATGCTCACGCTCGCCCAGCGACTCGGTGCCGCGGCCAGGGAACTCGGCGAGGCCCCGCGTCGCTCCATCCTCTTCCTGGGCTTCAGTGCCGAGGAATCGGGCCTGCACGGCTCGCGTCACTATGTCCAGCACCCCATCGCCCCGCTCACCAGCCACTCGATCATGCTCAACATGGACATGATCGGCCGCCTCCGCGAGAACAAACTCGAAGTTGGCGGCGTCGGCACTGCCGTCGGCCTCAACGACTGGTGCAATGACTTCTTCGGCTCCTCCGGCCTCGTCGTCGCGGGCAAGCCCGGCGGCGATGGCCCCTCGGATCACGCGTCGTTCAACCAGGCTGGCGTGCCGGTACTCTTCTTCTTCACCGGCCTGCATGACGAGTATCACACGGCACGCGATGTCGCCGACACCGTCAACGTCGAAGGTGCCGCGGTCGTCGCCGACATGGTCGGACGCATGGCCCTCGATGCCGCGCTGCAGCCGGAGATCTTCGTGCCGACCAAGAAGCCCGAAGGCTCGCCCGGCGACCAGCCCAGCCCCGGCCCCACCCGCGGCGGCGTCCGCTTCGGCATCGCCCCGGGCGACTACTCGGGCGACGATGGCGTGATGATCGGCGAAGTCTTCCCCAACACGCCCGCCGCCAAGGCAGGGCTGCAGAAGGACGATCGCATCATCAAGTGGAACGGCGAAAGCGTTCGCAGCGTCGAGGAATGGATGCCGCTCTTCAGTGCCGCCAAGCCCGGCGATGTGGTGAAGGTGACGTTCATCCGCAACAAGGAAGAGCAGACGGTCGACGTGACGCTCGAAGCGAGGCGCAATCGCGGGGCGCAGTGAGGGTGGCGGTCCGCTACGCGTCGGTTCAACGTCCGTCCATCCCGGGGCAAAGCCGTGCGTGGGGACGAACATCTTGGTTCTCACCGCGTGCGTTGAGACACGCTTTCTCCGCGTCTCCGAAGGTTCGGCCTTCGCTTCGACATCGATCGCGGACGCCGATTTCCCCCGCTGACGAGCAATCTCCGAGAACGATCACTCAGACCTGTGTGATCCTAGCGTATCGAGGACGTGCCGATGGTCGTGCCGCGCTCAAGCGAATGGACATTCTCAGCGAGCGAGTTCGCGGCGCCGCGAACATCCCCAGACGCGATCTGGATCTGCCCTCGTGTTGAGTTGAGGCAGGAGGCCGGATCACGATGGGTGCTCTCGTTTCGCAGGTATCCACCAGTTTCAAGATGCTTGTGGATCGGTGCTGCGGTCGTCGCCCTTATTGCCACCGCTTGCGTGCTGTTCTATTTCGCGTGGTTGCGAATGGCCGAAGTGCTGGCACTCATGGCGATCATTCCTCTCGCAATCTCCTATGTGTTTGCACATCGCGAGTACAAGTTGTACCGAGACGAGAACAGTCTTGGAGCCTTGCTCGTCCTGGATACAGACTCGCGAACAGCTTCTGTGTGCAGAGCGAACATGCCGTCCGTTCGTTTCGCTGACGCTACCGTCCGAGTCGTGCGCGGCGTCCATCTCCAGGTCACTGGTGTGGATCGTTCGCGAGTTACGCATGTGATTCACCTCAGCCAATGCCAGCTGTTGATCAAGGACCAAGCCGATAATGGCACACTCTGTGTCGAAACGCTCTTCCAAGCGATCGGAAAGTCTGACTGGCTCACAAGTACGGCCATAAGGCTTGCCGAACTCATGTCACACACAGTTCAAGAAAAAGATGGAGCGCAGTCTCATTCAGACTGACCGCCCCGTCCGCATGACAGGTGTCAGAAACGTCGATGCTGTTGGCCCGATCACCCAGGCAAACCGGCTGCCAGATCGCGTCGACCATCCACCGCCTCGGACGGACGAACTGGGCCACCCCACCACCTACTTCATCGCGTCCCGCTAACGGTGCGAGAGGGATTCGAACCCCCGAAACCCTGACGGGTTTACTTGATTTCAAGTCAAGCGCCTTCAACCGCTCGGCCATCGCACCAACACCGTCGCCGCGCGGCTCTACCGCTCCGGCAACCCGCGATCGTAGTTCGCTCGCCCGCCCGCCGCACGCCTGCCTTCGGTGGCCCGGACCTCGACTCCCGGGGGCGAGCCGGGCCGACTCGCCCTTCTTTTCTTGGTCGCAACGGCCCGCCCCGGAGGTGCAGGCCACCTCGGAGCCGCCCGTTGTTCGCCGGTGATCCGCTTCACGCCTCCAGCAGCCGCTCCGCGACGCGTCGCCCGCTCTCCATGGCGCCGTTGATACTCGCGTTGTCGAGCCAATCGCCGGCGATGTAGACGGTCTCTCCCAGCCGCACCGGTCGCTGCGCCGGCGTCAGCCGCGGCGGGCGTTGATCCGGCAGCGCCCGCGCCACCTTCACCGTCCGCACATGCCGCCACGACGCTGCCGCGCTGCCAAACCACTCTTGCATCTGCCGCTGCACCTTGCCCACCAGCGTCACATCGTCGAGCGCGGCGATTTCCGCCTCGCTGCCCACGACGCTGCACGAGATCAGGTGCTTCCCCGCCGGCGCATAACTCGGACTCACCACGCTGGGCACACACACATGGTTCACCGGGCCGCGGCCGTCGCCGTCGAGCACGAGAATCGCCTCCTCCACCGGTGCGCGATCCGCGGCAAAGTACACGCACGCCGTGCCGCGCCACGCCGGCTCGGCATCGCGCGACGGCAGATCAAAGCACCCCGACACCATCTTCTGGGTCGCGTTCCAGTCCGTCGCGACCACCACCCGCTGCGCGGCGATCCGCGTGCCATCGGCGAGCGTCACCTCGCGCTCTCGCACCGACGCGACCCGCACGCCCGTCTTGATGCTCTGGCTCGGCAGCCCTGCCGCGATCTGCTGCGGGATCGCGCCGATGCCCTTGCTGGGCAGCGCGGCAAAGCCCGTGGCAAACATCCGGAACGTGAACTCCAGCATGCGGCTCGACGTCAGCAAGTCACGATCAAAGAACACGCCGCCAAAGAACGGCACAAAGAACCGCTCGATCGCCGCGTCGCTGAACCCCGCGTCACGCAACATCGCTCCCGCGGTGGTCTCCGGGCGTTCCCACAAGTCGCCCACCTCACCGCCGCACACGCGCTGCCGCATCAAGCCGAGTTTGAGTTTGTCCACGGCCGTCGCGACCGGGCTCAAGAACGTCGCCACGGCGTCAATGGGATGCCGCAGCGGATCGGCGATGCGATGAAACGCGCCGTTGTATCGCACCAGCGCGCCGGGATAGAACCGCCCGAGCTTGAGCGCGTCGTAGTTGAGCACGCGCTGCGCCTCCGGGTATGCCGTCAGCAGCACCGCAAAACCCGCGTCGAGCAAGAAGCCGTCGACCTCGTCCGTTCGCAACCTGCCGCCCACGCGATCACTGGCTTCGTACAGCGTGAAACTGCGGCCGGCCTCGTGCAGTCGTCGCGCGCAACACAGCCCCGCAAGCCCGCCACCGACGATCACCACATCCGGAATCGACATGCACCGAGTTTAGTCGAACGACGCTTTGATCTTTCACGGCGCGGCGATTTTGTGCGAGGAATCCGCAGGATTATCGCACGCGCACCCAAATCTGGTGATTCACCCGAGTGACGCCACGCGCTCTGATTCGGCTGGCGAAACCAGTTCGCAGTACTCAGGCCGATCGGCCGCGTCGCGATGGCGATAGGCACGAATCACGCGCCGGTCTTTCAGAACAAACGCGCCCGGCATCTGGAACCCGTCTCCATCCAGCCCACCGACGCCATGCCGCGCGAGAATGCCCGCCGAGAAGCCGCGCACCCACACCCGTGCGCCGAACAGCTCGCCCAGCGTCCCGCGTCGGAGCCCGAACGCACGATAGAGATTTCGATCCGGATCGCTGATGCGTGAGACATCAACCAGTCCGTATCGCGTCGCCTCGGCCGCGGCCTTCGCCTCGCTCGACTGTGTTACGAGCACGATCCTGGTTCCGCTGCGTTCGATCTCGGCGCGATCGCGTGCGAGATCTGCCAGCGCCTCGCGGCAGAACGTACACCCGGCGTGCCGCAGCAGCACGACCAGCACGCCCGCTCCTTCTGACAACGAGCCAAGGGAGGTGCCGCGCTGGTCGCGGGCCTGCTCGAGCACGTGAGCATCAATCACATCCAGCGGTGCATCCTCGATCCATCGCCGCTCGCGTTCGTTCGCCAACCACGCATATCGCAGGCTCAATGCAAACGCGGGCCACCAGAGCAAATCGTTTGTCAGGATCGTCAGGCCAAAGTGCGGCGGGACTTGCTTCTCCACCCAGCACGCCCACACAAACCCGATCGGCCCAAAGACCTTGCCGAGCAGCCCGACCAGGACAATCGGCCAGTGTCGCGCGATGTCACGTGATGCGATCGCGTAGCCGACGCCGTAGACGCCGACGATCATGCCGATGCACTGCCAGAGGAACGGATAGTTCGGCTGCTCCATCCCCACGAGCCGCCAGAACGCGCCCGGGAACAGCACCGCCCACGCACCCCACGCCACGTTGTACACAGCCGCGGCAAGCAGCCACCCACGAATCCACGTCGGCTGCGCAGGCCGCGAAAGCCCAGCCAGCGATGTCGCACGGCGTTGTGTCATGACTGCTGCGTTTCGTCCACCGACGCGCCCTGGATTCCAGAGCACTGACACCGAAATGCCTGCCAGCGATGCCGAGCGTCGGACTGTGCGGTCACTGACGCCTACGCCGTCCAATCACCCGCGTACGCCAGCTTGAACCCGGGCGCATCGCGCTCGGCCAAGTTGTAGATGCGCTTGGCGATCTGGCGCAGGTGCAGGGCGTCGTGCGCGGCCCAGGATGCCATCAAGTCGCCCGCACGCAGCGGCCCGAACGTGGGATGGCGGTACGTGTTCTCCCATCTCGGTGCGGCCACAGACGCAAGCCACGCGACCGATTCAGCGCGTTCGCGCTCGAACGCGTCCAGCACCGGCGCGAGTTCACGCTGGTTGTATCCGCGTCGCTCGGCAATCTGATCGTGGCTCAGATCGGCCCATGGCCGGGCCGGGTCCTCCAGCGTACTCCGGACCCGCGCACGAAAGTCCTCACGCTCTTCATCGAGCAGGTGGCAGCAGATCTCAAGGATCGACCAATGCTGCGGCGCAGGCTTAAACCGCGCGTCCTCGAGTGACACGATCCCCACGCCCGCGCGAAGCGCAGCAGGAAACGCCGCCAGCCTGGCGATCAACGCTCGTTCATTCATGTCATGCTCCGCGGCCGCACGTCAGAACGCGGCACACTTCACGGATCGCGCCGCGATCACGATGAGCCGCCGCGCATGCGATCCACACCTTCGGGGAACGGATACGTCGGGAACACGCCGACGTTGCCGAATCGCCACATGTTGGGTGAGGCGTAGACGTCGCCGCGGAAGCCCGCGTTGAACATCGTGCGCAGCACGGATTCAAAGCTCGGCTCGAAGCCATCGCGATCAACCAGTCGATTCGCACGCGCGTTGAGGAAGCTCACGCTCGCCACCGGCAGACGCTCGCGGCGATCGTGCAGCATCTTGGTTACGGTGCTGAAGCCGCGCGACAGGTCTTCGAGCGTGAAGTGATCACGCCCGCGCGGGCGGAGAATCGCGAGGATGAGCAGGCTGTCCAGGTCATACTTGAGGACATACGGCTCCTTGTCGTGAGCCGCGTGGACGTTGACAGCCTTCTGGAACACTTCGGCGTAACTCGTCACGGTGTGCGCAGTCCACTGGCTGGTGGTCACGAGCTCGCATAACTGAGCGATGACGCCGTGCGAGTTGTCATGATCGTTCACGCCGCACACGACGGTGCGATAGCGGCCGTCAAGCAGGTCGCGCAGCAGATCCTGGCCCCACGCGATACGGATGCGCTCGGTACCGACAAGCTTGCCGCCGGCGTTGGGCAGAAGCGAGACGCGATCGGGGAACTGATCTGACGAGAGCAGGCATTCGGTGTCGTCGTCATACAGGCGGCACCCGGTGATCGCCGCCTTCGAGGTGGTGGACATAGAGGACCTCCATGGAAAGAACTCAAACGACCATGGGATCCTACCGCGCCGTCGGCCGAAGCACACGGGCGACCCGCAGAACTGATGTGAGGGAAACTGCCAGGGCGGGACAGCACAGCCGTGCGCGGGCCACGAGAAGGTGGCAAGCGGCACGCGCCCATGGGAGAGCAGCGTCTGGCGCCGTCAGGGCAAGATGGGCGTCCGAGTGTGTGCAGAGGAAAAATGAAAAGGGCTCCACGAGGTTTACCTCGAGGAGCCCAAGCGTCGGCGATGACCTACTTTCCCGCAGTGCAGTATCATCGGCGGCAAAGGCTTAACTGCTGTGTTCGGGATGGGAACAGGTGTTGCCCTTTGCCAATGGTCACCGACAAACCGACCAACCGTCTTTCGACGGCCGGCGAGTCCAACCGGTAGGACACGAATGTTGAGTCATAGACGATTGTGGGTTGTTACAACCCGAATCTTGCAGCGCCGTGTGACAGAGTGAGGAGACCACGCGGGGTGGACTCCACCAAACTGCGCCACGGCGGCTGGTTGGTGTGATCAAACGTTCGACCGTTAGTACCGCTCAGCTGAGGACATTTCTGCCCGTACACTTGCGGCCTATCAACCTGGTGGTCTTCCAGGGGTCTCTCGTCTTGCGACATGCATGCCTTGTCTTCAGGGGGGCTTCACGCTTAGATGCTTTCAGCGTTTATCCCTGCCGTACGTAGCTACCCAGCGGTGCACCGAGCGGTGCAACTGGATCACCAGGGGTACGTCCAACCCAATCCTCTCGTACTAAGGTTGAAGCCTGTCAAGCATGCGACGCCCACAGCAGATAGGGACCGACCTGGCTCACGCCGGTCTGAACCCAGCTCGCGTACCACTTTAATCGGCGAACAGCCGAACCCTTGGGGCCGCCTTCAGTCCCAGGATGTGATGGGCCGACATCGAGGTGCCAAACCG
>JANRKB010000027.1:0-129077 GCA_033763695.1 Planctomycetota bacterium
GTACAAGGGCAAGATCCGCAGCGACGTCTGGCTCGATGTCCATCGCGTCGCGCACGAACTGGGCCTGAACACGAACGCCACGATCCTGTACGGCCACATTGAGCAGCGCCGCGAGCGGCTCGTGCACATGGACATGCTCCGCCGCGCTCAGGATCGCGCGCTCGCACGCCTTGGCTACAGCGGAACCGAAGTGGCAAAGTGGCAAAGTGGCGAAGTGGCTCGCACTGGCGTGGGCGTTGAAACCGGACATCTCGGCTACTCGGGAGACGAGGGCACGGACGTCCCTGTCATCACGCTCACCCGCACCGGCACGCCGCTGCCCTTGCATCAAGCCACCTCGCGCGGCGTGCTCGGCGTCCACGGCTACTTCCAGACCATCATCCCGCTCCCCTTCTTCCCCGACGGCTGCGAACTCGAACATCTCCCCGGCCCGACCGGCCTCGAGAATCTCCGCACGCTCGCGATTGCGCGCCTCATGCTCGACAACTTTCCGCACGTCAAGGCGTTCTGGATCATGCAGACGCTGCCGATGGCCCAACTCATGCTGCAGAACGGCGCGGACGACATCGACGGCACCGTCGTCTGGTACGACATCACCCACGTCGGCGGCGCGAGCACGCATCAGGAAGTCAATGTGTGGACGCTGCAGAAGGCGATCCGCGAAGCGGGCTTCGTGCCTGTTGAGCGCGACACGCTGTATCGCCGCGTGACGCGCGAGGGGAAGGCGTGGAAGGTCAACTTGCAGGCCGCCCCGTGATCTCTCCGGTTTCTGGCGAGCTCTGAAAGCCGCGGGGCTGAGCCCCGCGGTCTTCTTGCCCGCGCCCGATCGCTGTCCCGAGTGCGGCACTGCCGTCGCGTCCTTCGGCGCGTCTGACGGCCGAGAGACGACCCCGCCCCTCGTGAGGTAGTCTGAGCGGCGAATCTTTCAATCAGGCACCACGCATCAGGGCAAGTTGTGCAGAGCAACGGTGACGAAACATCCCCACGTGAATGGTCGACGCGAGCCCGAAAGGACGCGCTTGGCATCGGTATCGGCAGCTTTGTTGCGTTCGCTGCGCTCATCGCGATCATCCCGATGGGATTCACCGCGTGGATGTTCAGCGGTTTCGCGATCGCGTTCTACGGCGGGTTTCTTCGTCGTGCGATCGATGGCAGGCGGTGGCCGGTCGCAGTGGGGATCTTGGTCATCTTGGGCATGACCCAACTCGGATGGGGCATTGCCTTGCACGAGGCCGGCTGTTCAGTTCTCGACGCCGGACGCTTTGGCGAGGATCGGGGACTTTATGTTTCTCTGATTGGAACCGCGATTATCGTCGGCGGCGCGATGTCGATTGATCGACGCCAGTGGTTGCCCGTCGTGCTCTCGCTTTGTGCCGCCGCTGTTGGCGGCGCGATGCTCGCCTTACGCTCGCAACTCGCCCCAGGATGGAGTGGCTATCTCGAAGCGTGGAGTGTTTTGCCGCTCCATGTCGCTCTCGCGTGGCCGCTGTACCGCGACGCGAAGCGAGCGATCAACTCAGTTGCCGACGGGCGCGATTGCTGCCTCTCCTGCGGCTACGACTTGCGTGGAATCACCGACCGCTGCCCCGAGTGCGGCGCCCCACTCCCCCAGCGCACGACATTTTGAATCTGTCGGGCGTTCGCGCTCATCCGCTGCGCTGCTCCGTCGCGCCGCGTCGACATCAGTGGGAAAACGAAAAACCCCGACGCGGCGCGTCGGGGTCGTTGTTGCGAGTCGCGCGAGCGAGTCCGCATCGGACCGTGGCCCGATGAACTCACGCCGCGATCGTCTTATTTGTCAGCCACGTTCAGGCTGCGGCCAGCGCGGCGCTTGCGGTTGATGAGCTTGCGACCGTTGGTCGTCTTCATGCGGGCCCGGAACCCGATGGCGCGCTTGCGCTTCACACGGCTGATGCGATGCGGATAATGCATGGTTTCCTCGTCCGTTCAAGCAGCGGGCACGGCCAGCCGCGGGTGCGTCTTTCGATGATGCAAGGCATCGGGGCGGCCCCGACGCGGTCTGAACGATAGGCCGCACTCCTGCACCGGGCGAGTCCCGCTCCGTTGTCTCTCATGACCGAGCCGTCCCGGCTCCATCAGCCAACTCGCATAAGGTTTATGTTTGGTATTGCGTGGCGATTCTCGGCCGCGATGCAACGGGTTTTTCCCCAGTCCAGCGAGTTGTTCTTGGCGGCGGCCGCGCCAGTCGATACGTTGTACAGACCCTCTGCCCGACTCAAGGGCGTGGGGTGCTGGCCGCGATCGCTCGCCGGCCGTCTTGGGTGGTTGCACGCCGCGTGGCGGGCCCTCGGACGACCGCTGAGCGCACGCGTCCGGCACGTTTGGTGCGTTTGCCGTCGGCCCTTCCGGGCTGTCGGTCGTTCTGAACGTGTCCCAGTATCAGCGGCTGGCTCGGGCACGCTCCGAGTCTGCTGCGGCGAGGCGTGCATGCAACTCTCTGCCGAAGATCGCGCACGGATTGAGTCCCTTCTTGGACACACATTTTCGTCTCCCGATCTGCTCGACCAGGCGCTGACGCACGCGTCGCTGGTCGAAACGCGACTCGACTCCAACGAGCGCATGGAGTTTCTCGGCGATGCCGTGCTTGGTCTCGTCGCGTGCGAGATGATTTATCGCCGCTTTCCGGGCATGCTCGAAGGCGAGATGACCAAGGTGAAGAGCCTCACGGTCTCGCGTGATACCTGCGCCAAGATTGGTCGTCAGATTGGCCTTGCCGAGTGGCTCAAGGTCGGCAAGGGGATGCAAGTGGGGGATGACGCGCCGTCGTCGCTCTCCGCCGCCGCGCTCGAATCGGTGATCGCGGCGATCTACCTCGATGGCGGGTTTGATGCCGCGAAGCGATTCCTCACGCCGTTGATTGAGCCGCTCATCCAACAGGCCGCGGACAGCGGGCATCAGCACAACTTCAAGTCGTACCTGCAACAGCATGCCCAGCAGACGGTGGGGACCACCCCGCAGTATCGCGTGCTGGATGAGCAGGGTCCGGACCACGCCAAGTGCTTCAAGGTGTGCGTTGATCTGGCGGGGCGGCGGTTCGAGGCGTCTTGGGGGCAGTCCAAGAAGCGTGCCGAGCAGATGGCCGCGCTGAATGCGCTGATTGAGCTGGGTGTGCTCAACGCGTCGGAGTTCGAGGCGTTCATGGCCCAGCAGGCGATTGGCGTGGCGGGCAGGTAACCCTGAGCTTGGACAGCCCTGCCAAACAGGCAGGCGACCACCTGCCACCACGGTGCAGCGGGGCCGTGGCGGTACCGTTGCGGAGCGTTGGCGGGCGGCAGATCGTGCTGGTCGGAAAGAACGCGGGCCGTGCTGTTGGCACGGCGGTTGCAACCCTTCGCCAACGCTCCGGCGGCAGACTTTCGCCGCGGCGTCTGAAGGGACCCAAACCATGTCCAAAATCATCGGCATCGACCTCGGCACCACCAACTCCTGCGTCGCCGTCATGGAAGGCACCACGCCCAAGGTGCTCATCAACTCCAGCGGCAATCGCATCACCCCGTCCGTTGTCGGCTTCACCGACAAGGGCGAGCGTCTCGTCGGCCAGCCCGCCAAGCACCAGCAGGTGACCAACCCCAAGAACACCGTCTTCTCCATCAAGCGGTTCATGGGGCGTCGTCGCGCGGAAGTCTCCTCCGGCGGCACCACCGGCTACGGCAAGAGCGGTGACGAAGAGAGCAAGGTCCCGTACGCCCTCACCGGCTCGTCCGATGACTTCGTGAAGGTGAAGGTTAATCAGGGCGAGTTCACGCCCCAGCAGATCAGTGCGTTCATCCTGCAAGACCTCAAGAAGACCGCCGAGGACTATCTCGGCGAGAAGGTCGAGCGCGCGGTCATCACCGTGCCCGCCTACTTCAACGACGCGCAGCGTCAGGCCACCAAGGACGCGGGCGAGATCGCCGGTCTGAAGGTCGAGCGCATCATCAACGAGCCCACCGCCGCCGCCCTCGCGTACGGCATGGACAAAAAGAAGAACGAGAAGATCGCGGTCTTCGACCTCGGCGGCGGCACGTTCGACGTGTCGATCCTCGACATCGGCGACGGCGTCTTCGAAGTGCTCTCGACCAACGGCGACACCCATCTGGGCGGCGACGACTGGGACCAGCGCCTCATCGACTTCCTCGCCGAGGAGTTCCGCAAGAAGGAAGGCATCGACATCCGCAAGGACGCGATGGCTCTGCAGCGCCTCAAGGAAGCCGCCGAGAAGGCCAAGATCGAACTCTCGACCATGAACGAGACGACGGTCAATCTGCCGTTTATCACGGCGGACCAGAACGGCCCGAAGCACTTGCAGGTTTCGCTGACTCGCGCGAAGTTCGAGTCGCTCACCAATGACCTCTTCGAGCGTCTCAAGGCTCCGTGCCTCCAGGCGCTGAAGGACGCGAAGCTCGACGCCAGCAAGATCGATGAGGTCGTGCTCGTCGGTGGCTCGACGCGCATGCCCAAGGCCGCGCAGATCGCCAAGGAACTGTTCGGCAAGGAGCCCAACCGCAGCGTCAACCCCGACGAAGTCGTCGCGATCGGCGCGGCGATTCAGGGCGGCGTTCTGCAGGGCGACGTCAAGAACATCCTCCTTCTCGACGTGACGCCCCTGAGCCTCGGCGTCGAGACCCTCGGCGGCGTGATGACCAAGCTCATCGAGAAGAACACGACCATCCCGACGAGCAAGAAGGAAATCTTCTCGACGGCGGCGGACAGCCAGACCAGCGTGATGATCCATGTCCTGCAGGGCGAGCGCGAGTTCGCCAAGGACAATCGCACGCTCGGCCAGTTTGAACTCGCGGGCATTCCGCCCGCACCGCGCGGCATGCCGCAGATCGAGGTCGAGTTCGCCCTCGACGCCAACGGCATCCTCACCGTGAGCGCGACGGACAAGGCGAGCGGCAAGAAGGCCGACATCAAGATCACCAACTCGGGCGGCCTGAACAAGGACGAGATCGATCGCATGAAGCGTGATGCCGAGGCCCACGCGGCCGAGGACAAGGCGCGGCGTGAACTCGTCGACCTCAAGAATCGCGCCGACGCGGTGATCATCCAGACCCGCAAGAGCCTCGAAGAGCACGGCGCGAAGGTCGACGCCGACACCCGTGGCAAGATCGAGTCGGCGCTCTCGAACCTTGAGAGCAAGATCAAGGGTGACGACAAGGATGCGATTCAGGCCGCCATGAACGAGCTTGAGAAGGCGAGCATGGAACTGGGCCGCATCATGTACGAGGAAGCGGCCAAGAAGAATGCCGCGGGCGGTGCGGCGGGCGCGGCAAGCCAGGCCGAGCCCAAGACCAACCCGACCGGCGGCAAGGACGACGTGATCGACGCCGAGTTCAAGGTGAAGGACGAGAACTAAGCGTTCCGCTTGGGCTCTCGACCCAGTGGCGAGAGTCTGCTTCAGACAATCCAGAAGCGAAAAACCGACCGGCGTTCAGCCGGTCGGTTTGCTTTTGCGTCGCTGAGAATGTCATTGCGGGTGTTTGATCAGCGATATCCCTGCGCCCGCACGTACGGAATCTCGGGCACGGCGTTGTCCGTGCCCATCATTCCGCCGTGGCCCGGCAGGCCGCAGCCAGCGCACGAACCGAGCGAGCCGGTCTGACCCAGAGACCCGATGATGCGATCAAAGTAGAACGGCGGGCGGCTCACCTTGTCGGGCGCGATCTGGTTCATCGTCGCTGCGTCGTAGAGACGGCCGTTGAGCATCGTGTACTTCACACTGTCGGTGTTGTGGATGTCGGCGAGCGGATCGCGATCGAGCACGATCAGGTCGGCGAGCTTGCCGACTTCGATCGAGCCGATGTCCTTGTCGAGGCCGAGGTACTCCGCGCCTTGGATCGTCATGCAGCGCAGCGCCTGCATGGGCAGCATGCCGCCCTGCACGAACGACCAGCATTCCCACTGCGAGGCGAGGCCAGCCATCTGGCCGTGTGCGCCAAGGTGGACGCCCACGCCGCGATCGTTCAACGCCTTGGCGAGGGCCGCGATGCGGATGTGGTTGTAGTCCATGTCGGGCGCGAGTTCGCGGCGACGCGTGCGCGGCTCGACCACGCTGCGCGGCGTGAACGTCAGCAGCTTCTCGTGCTTGAAGACGTCCATGTGTGCCCACCAATACTGCTCCGCGCCCAGGCCGCCGTAGCCGACCACGAGCGTCGGGGTGTAGCCGACCTTGGTCGCGGGCCACAGTTGCAGGACGTCGTCGTAGATGGCTTCGACGGGCAACGTGTGCTCGACGCCGGTATGGCCGTCGACGACCATCGTCATGTTGTGCTGATAGAGCGCGCCGCCCTCGGGCACGACCATCAGCTGAAGTTGCCGCGCAGCTTCGAGCACCTGCTGGCGCTGCTCGCGGCGCGGCTGGTTGTAGCTCTTGACGCTGAACGCGCCGACGGCCTTCATCCTCTGAAGGTGGAAGAGCGCGTCATCCAGCGAGTTCACCTCGGCCCGGAACGAGCCCGATGCGCCGTAGAGAATCGTGCCCGTGCTGAACGTGCGCGGCTGAACGATCGCGCCCGTCTTCTGGAGTTCGCTGGCCGCGAAGATCAACTCGGTGTCGTTCGACGGATCATGGATCGTCGTCACGCCGAAGGCCAGATCGGCGTAGCGCCCCCAGTTGTGCTGAGGTGTGATCGCGTCCTGGCCCTGTGCGCCGTGCGCGTGCACGTCGATCCAGCCGGGCGTGATCGTGCGGCCTTCGCAGTCGATGACCTTCGCACCGCTGGGCACCTTCACGCTCGCGCCGGGGCCAACCGCAACGATGCGATTGCCTTCGACCACGATCGTCGCCTTCTCGATGATGCCGGTGTCGGCCGCTCCGCTGCCTGATGCCGCGGCCTTGGCCATGGTCAGTACGCGAGCGTTGGTGAACGCGATGGTGCTGCGGGGCACGTCGGCCTTGGCCTTGAACGCGATGTTAATGCCCTTCTCGGGTGCGTCGGGCAGCTTGGGCTCGATGACTTTGCCCGATTCATCGCGCGATGCCGCGCGGAGATAGGCGAACGAGTCGGTGAGGTCGCGTGTGAACAGTTCCGGTCCGAGCGTCCAGTGCACGCGGCTCGAATCGCCCGACCAGCGCAGGAACGCGCCCGCGTGCTTGGTGACTTGTGCGACCGGGATCGCGTTGCTCTTGGGGCCGAGATTCATCGGCTTGCCCGTCGGCGTGAGCGGCGAGACATAGACGTTGAACTTCTCTGCCCACGCCAGCCACTTGCCATCGGGCGAGATGCGGAACTCTGTGCCGTTGGATGTGCTGGCGATGGTCGTCTCGCCGTTGGAGTAGGTCGTGCCGGTGAAGCCGGGCTCGAGTGGCACGCTGATGAGTGATGTGTTGTCGTTTTCCTTGTCCGGCTGCGCGAAGGTCAGATAGACGCGATCCGACGATGCGCCGAACTGCGGGTTGGAGCCTTTGGCGCTGATGCGCGTCATCTCGCCGCCGGCGGCAGGGATGCGATAGACGCCCGGGTCCTTGCCAAAGAGCGGCGGCAGCAGGAACCCACCTGAGATCTTGCCGAAGACGACGGTCTTGCCATCAGGGCTGATGACCGGATCAACGAACACGCCGGGTGTCTGCGTCAGGACGCGCTCATCGCCGACCATCGCGCCGTTCGCGACGTTGACCGTGCGAATCGAACCCATCAGCTCGTCATGCCACGTGACAAAGACGATCGATGAACCGTCGCGCGACCAACTCGGGCAGAACTCAAAGTGCTCATTCTGCTTGGTCAGGCGGCGCGGCTCGCCGTCGGGCAGGCCGCGGATGTAGAGATGCCCCAGCGCCTGATAGACGACGAAATCACCCTTGGGTGAGACCTCGGCCCAGCGGACCATCTTGACGTCGAACTCATTGGGCGCGACGTCGATGGGGAAACGCACCGCGTCCATGACCTTGCGCGTGTCCTTGACGTGGAAGGGAATCTCCTTGGATTCGCCGCTGGTCATGTTGACGCGCTGGATGTGGCCCTTGGCGTAGAGGATGACGTCCGCGCTGTCGGGGGTCCACGCGAAGGCGGGGTACACGCCGTGGACGGACCATGTTTCCTGCATGTCGCGTTCGAGATTGCCGCGGACCTTGCGGACCATGCCCGAGGCAATGTCCTGCACAAACAGGCACGTCTCGTAGCGATCGCGGCGCACGAACGCGAGGCGCTTGCCGTCGGGCGAGGGGACGGGGCGGCATGCGCCGCCGGGGCCGGTGATCCACGGCTCAACTTCCCCGGTCTCGCGATTGAGGCGAGAGATGATGAAGATCTGGCCGGTGGAGTCCTTGTTGTACTCAAACGAGCCGCCGGGCGTGGCATCCCACGAGTAGTAGAGGTACTTGCCGTCGGGGCTGAGCGCGGGCTCGCCGACGTCCTTCTGGTCGGTGGGCTTGGTGGTCATTTGCACGCCGTCGGTCGCGGTGCCGCTGGCGTGATAGAGCCACATCTCGCCCGCGCCAAGCGAGCGGCGTGAGGTGAAGTGCTTGCGGGCGATGATGTACTGGCCGTCGGGCGTCCAGATCGGCTGGGTGAGCAGGCGATAGGACTCCTTGGTGATCTGCTTGGCGTCGCTGCCGTCGCTTGCAATCGTCCAGATGTTGTCGCCGCCGCCGCGATCGCTCGTGAAGGCGATGCGCGACCCATCGGGCGAGAAACGCGGCTGGAAATCCCACGCCATGCCGCTGGTGAGTGGCTTGGCATCGCCGCCGCTGACGGGCATCGTGTAGAGGTCGCCGAGCAGGTCAAAGACGATCGTCTTGCCGTCGGGCGAGATATCGAGCGACATCCATGTGCCGCTGGTGACGTCGAGGTTGACGGTGCTGGATGGGCCCGGCGGGTTGTTGACATCCCACTTGGGCTTCTCGTCTTTCTTCGCGTCTTTGGCCGCGTCTTTGGTGTCCGGCTTGGTTTCGGTCTTGTCAGCGGCGGGTGCGGGCGGCGTGCTCTGAGCAAGAGTGGGGGCTGCAAACCCCGCGAGTGGCACGAGGCTCGCGGCGTTCGCGAGCATCACGGCGGTGGCCAGCACAGAAGAGACAACGCGGCGATCAGAAATCGGCATGACGGGTTCCTGCAAAGGTCGTGGCTCAGCACATGAGCCCGAGCGGGCAGGATAACCGATTCGATGCAAAGCGCGTGAACAATCGAGATCGCCGCGTGCGATGAATCGCCCCAAGCCCTCGCTCTCGCTTCGGGCTCGTCAGCAGCGAGGCGTCACACCGCGTGGGCACGCTGGCTGTCGATCGCCTTCTGATACACCTGCTCGCACTTCTCGCCAGCGCCGGTCCACGTCAGGCGGCGGAGCTCCATGCTGCCGTGCTGACGCAGTGTCTGGCCCAGCGGCGGATGGCGAAGCACCGCGATGATCTTGTTGGCCATCTCATCCACATCCCAGAAGTCGACCTTCAAGACGTGGTTGAGCACCTCGGCGACGCCGCTGGTCTTGCTCACGATGACGGGCACATCGTGATGGATCGCTTCGAGTGCCGCAAGACCGAAAGGCTCGCTGACGCTGGGCATCACGTAGCAGTCGGCCATGGCGAAGACGCGATCAACGTCCTTGCCGCGCAGGAAGCCGGTGAAGAGCACCTTGTGTCCGATGCCCATGCTGGCGGCGAGTTCGATCATGCGCAGGGCCATGTCGCCCGAGCCGGCAAGGACGAACTTGACGTTCTCCATCTTCTCGAGCACACGCTTGGCCGCCGCGATGAAATACTCCGGCCCCTTCTGCATCGTGATGCGTCCGAGGAAGAGCACAAGCTTGTCTTCGTTCTCGATCTGCGTGCCCGGCTGCGGCTGCACCGCCTCCTGCTCCAGGCCGTTGTACACCACGTCCACCTTCTGCGGCGGGACGGCATAGCGGCGCACGCAGATGCTCTTGGTGAGCTGGCTGACGGTGATGATGCGATCGGCCTGCTGCATGCCGGCGCGTTCGATGTCGTACACGCGCTGGTTCACGTTGTTGCCGGCGCGATCAAACTCGGTCGAGTGCAGGTGGACGACCAGCGGCTTGCCGCTGACGCGTGAGAGCGCGATCGCCGCGGGGAAGGTGAGCCAGTCGTGTGCGTGGATGACGTCGTATTGCTCGTCCTTGGCCAGGGCCACGACCAGACGAGCGTAACGATCGGCATCGGCGACGAGGTCATTGCCATAGCCGCCACCGCCGCCGGTGAGTGCCGCAGAGGCCTTGCCCGAGATCGGGGGCTTGGCGACGGCGGTGCTCGCGAGCATCTTCTTGGCGGTCTCGTCGTCCTTGGCCGGGACGGGCATCTCGCCTTCGCTCAGGCGGACCCAGTTGGTCGAGCCGATCGGGTCGCCGCCCTCGTAGGGGTTGGCGAACGCGGCGGGCACCGCGCGGAAGGTGACATTCTGGAAGCCGTCGGTCCGCAGGGCCTCTTCAACGCCGGGGGCGTGGAACGCGTCGCGGGCGAGGGAGAGGCGAGGCTGCATGTCAGCGATGCGCGAGCCAGGCTGCACCGACTCGGGGCTGAGCATGCGGACGTGCGAGGGATACGAACGGTTGACCGGACGGGGAAGGACGAATGTGATGCGATGGCCGCGGGAGTCGAGGGCGCGCGTCAGCCCATAGCAGGCGACCCCCAGGCCGCCGGCGATGAATGGTGGAAACTCCCAACCCAGCATCAAGATCCGCATCGCAGTCTCCAACCGTCGCTTGAGTCCGTTATTCCGCATGAAGCGGGAGAAAGACCGTGCTGCTCGGCGTTGTGTGCCGAGCCATGATTCACTTACACCCCAAAGCCACGAAGTTGTTCAGGTCTGGAATCTCGCGGGCGGCAGAATCACGCCCGCGACAGGATACCGACGTTGCGAGAGGCGTGAAGCGCGGGCCGCATGGCCCGAAACTCACTCGCCCTCTTCGCCGGCGTCCATGTCGCCTAATCGCCGGAAGCAGGCTTCATAGCCCAGCAGGCAGCGATACACCGCATCGATCGCTTTGGCATCGCTGGGGGCGGAAATCGCCACCGGCAACGCCGAGCGGAACGTGAAGAGTTTGTCGTCCGAGCGGAAATGCTCGTAGTCCAGACGCGTGATGGGCGAATCCTGATCGACGAGCTCGTCTTCGAGCAGGTCGCGCAGGTCGTCGCCGTTGTGCATCAGGTCGGTTTCGACCGATTCGCTCAGCCAGCGATCGCCTGTGACCATGGACAGCCACATCGTGCCGTTGATGAGGTCGAGGCGATAGGCGGCGGGGGCGGCAGAGTTCTTGGCGGGGCAAACGAGGCGGCCGTTCTCAACCCGAACCGCACCAAAGAGACCCGAAGCCGTGGCGCGGGACGCAAGTTGGCTCAGGGCCGCGTCAAACGCCGCCCGATCCGTGCTTTTGTTTGCCGCCACACTCGACATCGAACCCCCTCAGCATCACCCTGATCGACCGACGGATCGCGCAGAAATTGCGAATCTGATGCGACGCGTCGCGTGTTGGACTTGGTATCGGCAGTCACGGAACGGGCCTTCAGGGGCCTGGTCCGGGAACGTGTGCATGATATGCATACAGAGGAGATTTGTCGGGCTCTCGACCTGCCGAATCTCGTGCCTATTGTTCCCACCCACGCCCAGGTGGCGAAATTGGCAGACGCACTACCTTGAGGTGGTAGCGCCCGCAAGGGCATGGAGGTTCAAATCCTCTCCTGGGCATTCTGGTCGGCATCTTGGGTCGGGCTTTGGGCCCGACTTCTGGCCGGGTTCGCGTAGTGGCGATGCTGTTCGAGTGTCGCCTGAGGCCCAAGCCATCCCCCAATCGAGCGTTGGCTGGTTCACGGGCAAACTCCCCGCCGGTTCTTCGCTTTGCCGCTCGCTCGGGTTGTTGCATGCTCCAGCCCATGGCGGCACGAGCCGCGGCCGGAATCGTGCGAAAATTGGTTGAAAGCTGTATGAAGAATGTGTTTATGCTGCGTGAAGCGGCGATGTCGATGTGTCACGCGAGGGCTGAAAACGCAGCGTTTTCGATCCGGTTATGCGAGGGGCTCACGTCTTTGCGCAAGCCAAACACACGAAAACGAGCCTGAAAACCCGGCGTTGGCAGGTACTTTTCTCCGCCGCTTTTCCGCGTTGGTGGGCTGTCCGTGCGGGCAGTCATCGACGATGCGGCAGAGAGAGAAGAGACCCCATGAAGACGACTGCTATCGCTCTGGCCCTGATGGCCGCCGCCGGTTCCGCGTCCGCCGCCCTGACCGCTGGTGACATCGCGTTCACCGGCTACATCACCAACGGCAGCCCCGACTCGTTCTCGTTCGTCAACCTCGTCGACCTGACCGCGGGCGACGTGATCTACTTCACCGACAACGGCTGGAACGGCTCGAGCTTCCGCGGTTCGAGCGCCACCGACGGCGATGGCAACGAGAACTTCATTCGCTTCACCGTCAACTCGACGATCGCGGCCGGGACGATCATCCGCACCAGCGCCAGCAACGCGGCGTGGACCTGGACGCGTACCGGCGCGATCGCCGGAGCGACCAGCGGTTCGTACGCGGACATCGCGCTGGGCCAGGGCGGCGATCAGATCACGGCCTTCACCAACAGCAACACCAGCAACCCCCTCTTCAACACCGCCACCCAGACCGCGCTGAGCCAGATTGACTACACCGGCGCGTTCGAGAACGCCACCGACTCCAGCAGCGGCAACGTTGCTTCGGGTCTGTCGCAGGCTCAGAACACCTCTATCCTGTTCAACAACCTCTCGACCTTCGCTCAGTTCAACACCGCGGCTCTTGGCGCGGGCACCAAGGCCCAGTGGCTCGCGGCCATCAACAACGCCGCCAACTGGACGTTTGGCACCGGCACGTCGCTCAGCGGCGGTTCGATCAACGTCATCCCGACGCCCGGCTCGATCGCGCTGCTCGGCCTCGCCGGCGTTGTGGTCGGTCGTCGCCGTCGCTAAGCACACACTGTGACGATGTATACCTCCGGTGCGGCACACACCGGAGACCACTTCTGTCACTCCCGACGCCCCGAGGACCTCATCCTCGGGGCGTTGTTCATTCAGGACGCGGAGTTTCACGCCGGAATGGGTGGATCTCCGTAAACTTGCGGCGTCAATGAGCAGTCGCCCGCCGCCATCTGGAGATGACCTCACCGCCACCGTCTCACGTGGCGGGCCGTCGCCAGCGCGGCCCGCGAGCGACGAAGAGCGCGTCCGGCCGCTCAAGCCCGGCGACTTGGTGCTCCAGCGCTATCGCATCGTGTCCAAGCTGGGCTCGGGCGGCATGGGCGACGTCTATCGCGCGGACGACTTGACGCTTGGTTCTCCGGTGGCGTTGAAGTTCCTGCCCGACGCGCTCGCGACGCATCCGGGGCGGCTGGAGCGGTTTCGGGCGGAGGTGCGGGTTTCGCGGCAGGTGAGTCATCCGAACGTCTGTCGCGTTTTTGATATCGCCGAGGACACCGGGCGGGTGTTCCTGTCGATGGAGTACATCGACGGCGAAGATCTCGCGTCGCTCTTGCGACGGATCGGTCGCCTGCCGCATGACAAGGCGGTGGAACTGGCGCGGCAGATCTGCTTCGGGCTGCACGCGGCGCACGACAAGGGCCTCGTGCATCGCGACATGAAGCCCGCGAACATCATGATCGACGGCCGCGGCAACGCCCGCGTGACGGACTTTGGTATCTCGGGCATCGCCGAGGATCTGGTGGCGAAGGGCGATGTCGCGGCGGGTACGCCGGCGTATATGGCACCCGAGCAGCTCGCCGGGCAGGATGTGAGCCGGCGCTCGGACATCTACTCGCTTGGGCTTGTTCTCTACGAGTTGTTCACGGGGCGGCCGGCGTATCAGGCCGAGTCGTTGGCGCAGTTGCGCGACCTGCGGCTGAGTTCATCGCGGCCGACCAGCCCGAGCGCGTTCGTCAAGGATCTTGATCCGGCGGTCGAGCGCGTCATTCTGCATTGCCTTGAGCCCGAAGCGAGCGATCGTCCGACGTCGGCAATCGCCGTGGCGGCGGCTCTGCCGGGCGGTGACCCGCTGGCGGCGGCACTCGCTGCGGGAGAGCTGCCGAGCCCCGAACTGGTCGCAGCGGCGGGGCCGTCGCTGGGGCTGCCCTTCAAGTGGGCAATCGCGGCGGTGGCGGCGTTCGTGGTGCTCATCGGCGCGATGTGGTTTGGGTATGAACACGCGACGATCAACGGGTTGCGGCCTTTCCACGATTCGCCGGAGGTGATGCGTGCGAAGGCACGCGACATCTTGCATCAGTTGGGACGCGACACTGAGGGTGAGCATTGGGCCAGCGGCTTCGGATATCGGCGCGGGCTGAAGCGCGAGCTGCGGGCGGTGAAACTCTCGCCGCAGGAACAGCGAGAGTGGTTGCGGACTGGCCCTGTTTCGCCGGTGTGGTTCTGGTATGCGAGCAGCAGCGAACCGCTGCGTACCAGCGCGATGAACGTGAACTATGTCATGTCGGTCGACGACCTCAACTTGATCGACGGCGCCACGGCGATGTTGATCATCGAGCCAAGCGGGCGGCTGCTGCAATACGCGCGGCACGTTGGCTACGACCGCAGCGATGAAAGCGACAAGCCCGTGGACTGGTCGCGGTTGTTCTCGCTTGCGGGCCTTGACATGAAGGACTTTGAGGCATCAAAGCCGCCGAGTTTCTCGGAAGTGTCCAGCGATGCGATGTTCGGCTGGGTCGAGAACGCGGCCGCCGCGGGCGACAACCCGCTGGGGCGGCGCATCGTGACGGCGGCGAGCCTGACCGGACGACCCGTGTACTTCCAGGTGACATGGCCCTACAGCCTCAAACCGCCGGACTCGCTACCGAGTCGTCCGTGGTACATGGATGCGGCCGATGTCTCGATGCAGGCGCTGCTGGGGATCAGCGCCGTCGGCGTGCTGGTGCTCGCGGCCTATCAGGTGCGCAAGGGGCGTGCGGACGTTCGCTCGGCGTTTCGCTTGGCGTTCGTCGTCTTCCTTCTGCACTGGCTGGGAGGCGTGTTCAGTGCTGAACGCTTCGTCAGCATCTTCGATAAGCAAGTGGTGATCAATCAGCTCGTGCCCGGTGCGCTCTATTCCGCCGCGTTCTTGTGGGTTTACTACCTGTCACTGGAGCCGGTGATGCGGCGTGCCCGCCCGCAGTTGATGGTGTCGTGGTCACGGGCGATGTCGGGGCGGTGGAACGACCCGCTGGTCGCTCGCGATGTCGTGTTGGGTGTGCTCGGCGGCACGCTGCTGTGCGTGTGTGCCTTGGGAGCCAAGGTGATCGACGGCGCAATCGGCGGTCCGACGTCACTCGCGATCTCGCGACTGGAGCCATTCCGAAACGTCGTGTCGACGCTCGCACAGGCGGCGAGCACGATGCCAAACTCCATCAGCATCGCGCTGTTTCTCTGTGTGCTGCTCGCGCTGGCGACGCTTGTGCTCAAGCGGTCGTGGCTGGCGACCGGAGTTGTCTTTCTTGTGACAATGCTTTTCCCCGCGGCGTCAACAGAAACCCTCCTGGGGATCATTGTGTCCGGTCTTGGCGTCGCCGCGTCGACCGTGATCCTGGTGCGTGTCGGCGTGCTGGGGCTGGTGGTTGTCGCGTGCACGTTCTACATTCTCGATGTGCCGTACACCACGGACGTCAACGACTGGATGTTCCCGCAGACGCTGGTTTCGCCGCTGCTGATGGCGACGGTCATGGCGTGGGGTGTGGCGACGACGACGCGGCGAAGCGGTTCGACGCGCGTCGGTGCAGGGTCGAGAGCGTGAGTCGATCCGCAATCAGACCATGGCGGCTCGGACTGCCCCTTCGGCGAGCAGATCGAGCGGGTCGTAGAGGCGCAGCGGCGTGGTTTCGGGTGTGACGACGAGCGGCACTTCGCTGCTGGCGAGAATCACGCCGTCGCAGCCGCGCGAGCCGAAGCGATTGACGATCTCGATCATCGCGGCGCGACTTTCGGGGCGGGCGTGCCCGTAGATGAGTTCGCCGAAGATGATCTCTTCGATGAGGTCTGCGTCGGCGGGCTCGGGCGCGTAGACGTGGATGCCGTGGAGGCCCAGAGGCGTCTGATAGGTTGAGGATTCGGTGACGAGCTTGGTCCCGACGATGCCGACCTTCTTCTTGCCGTCGGCGATGATGGCCTTGGCGACCAGATCGGGCATGGTGACCCATGGCACGGGCGAGCCGACCTGAGCCATGTGAACCGCGTGGATGACGACGTTGTCGGGCGTGGTGACGAGTTGAGCCCCGCAGCGGGCGACGAGCTCAACCGAGCGACGAAGAAGCTGCGCGACGAGTTCCCAGTCCTGGCGGCGGAGGGCGTCGATGTAGAGCGCCAGCGGCTCGTTGTGGAGCGTGATGCGCGGGTGAGCGCTGGGCGGGAGCAGCCGCGACGCGTGGCGCGAAATCTGGCGATGGAACAACGCCGCGCCTTCGGGGCTGACACCCACAATGCCGATGTGCTTGGTCACTCGTGTTCCTTTCCGGCGCGTCGAGGCACGGAACCCGGCGCCGCCGTGCGCCAAAGAATCCCCAGATCGTCAGTGGGTCGGGCGTCCGGGTCAAACCGGATGCTTGGGTGGTTGGGGCGACCCGGAGACGCGAGGGCGCGGGAGGCCGCGGCGCAATCGCGTACGATCTTGGCCGATGGGCGAACACTCGATCAACTGCGATGGTCAAGGAGCGGCGGGCGGCGGCGCGGATGCGTTCGGCGTTCTGGGCCTCCCGCGCCGATTCGACATCGATTCGGCGGAACTGGATCGAGCGTATTTGCGTCGGGCGGCACAGGCGCACCCGGATGTGTCGGGGCTGAGTGATGAAGAGTCGCAGCGGCAGCAGGCGGCCCTGAACGATGCGCGAGCCGAACTGGCGGACGCAGAGCGGCGCGCGAATCTGCTTTTGAGCCTGCTCGGCGGCCCGAGCAAGGAGCGGGACAAGACGCTGCCGCCGGGATTTTTGATGGAGATCATGGAGACGCGCGAGGAGATCGAAGCGGCCTTGGCGACGCGTGAGCCTGCGGCCCGGACGCGATGGACTGCGTGGGCTGCGGAGCAGCGAGCCGGGTACGTCGCACGGGTCACGCCGCTGTTCGCGCGGGCGAGCGCCGGAGATGCATCGACGCTTCCCGAGATCCGGCGCGAACTGAACGCGTGGCGGTACATTGAGCGGCTGGTCGAGCAGCTTGATCCGGCGTACGACCCGTCGAAGGCGGATTTTGAACGGTGATTCGCAGGCGCGTGCGGCCCGAGCCGATATGGAGCGACGACGGCGTCGATGTTGGGGCGATGGCGACGCATAGGTCGCTGCATGACGGATGAACGCTGAGTACCTTCCATTCCTGATCCTGCTTCCGCTGATGCTGGTGGTGATCGCCGCATTGAGCGCGGCGGAAGCGACGTTCTTTGGCCTGACGGGCGGCGATCGTTTGCGGCTGCGCCGTCAAAGCCCGCGGGCGTTTGCGTCGCTGACGGTGCTGCTTGCCTCGCCGCGCCGCTTGCTGGTTGCGAACCTTTTGTACATCACTCTCACGGTTGTGGCGTACTTCACCGTCGCGGACATCCTGATCGAGCGCGTCGAGCACCAGACGGCGAAGATCGCGCTCAAGATCGCGACGTTCTTTGCAATCATCCTGTTCTCGGAACTGCTGCCGAAGGTGCTCGCGTTTGGGCATCGCGTGACGTTTGCGCGGCTGCTCGCGCCGATCATGGAAGGGGCCATGCGGCTGGCGTGGCCGGTGGTGGCGTTTCTCGACGTCGCGCTGATCGCGCCGCTGTCGCGACTGCTGCGCCCGGCGGGCGCGGGTGAGAGCCAGCCGGTCTCCGCAGAGGAGCTCGACGCGGTGCTCGAGATCGGTTCGCGGCGCGGCGTGCTCGACCTGGACGAGCAGCGGTTGCTCGCGGCGGTCGTGCGGCTCGGCGATCTCCGCATCAGAGAGATCATGGTGCCGCGGGTTGATATCACGTGGGTTTCGCCCGCGGCGTCGGCGTCACAGGTGGCGACGCTCGTGCGCGAGAGTGGGCACACCAAGCTGCCGGTGTGCGTCGGAGGGCTCGACGGGCGCGTGATCGGCCTGCTGAACGCCAAGAGCTTTCTCGCGTCGGCTTCACGCGATTCGACGACGCAGTTGTCGCGGTTTGTAACCGAGCTGCGCTATGTGCCCGAGCGTGCGCGGTTGAGCAACCTGCTTGACCACTTCCGCGCGACGCAGTCGCACGTTGCATTGTGCGTGGACGAAGTCGGGCAGATCACGGGTGTTGTTGAAATCGAAGACGTGGTCAACGAACTGCTCGCGTCCGCGGCAGAACGCGACACCGAATCCGACGAAGCGGTGCGTCAGGTCGGGCCGGGCGAATGGCTCGCGCCGGGGCGGCTGAGCGTCCGCGATTGGGCGGGCCTGTTCGGGCGCGGCGAGCTTGAGCGGGCGGTGGCAAACGGGCGTGTCGCAACGATCGCAGGCCTCTTGATGTCGCGGCTCGGACGTCTGCCGCGCGTCGGTGATGAGGTACGCGTGCGCAACGTGCTTCTGCGCGTGGAGGCGATGGAGGGGCGGATCATCCAGAGCGTGCGGCTGCGGGTCGATGGGCCGGGCGCGCCGAAGGAGCGTGCCGCATGAACCTCTCCGGCGCGTCTCTGGAGGTGATCGGTTGGTGGATCGTCGCCGTCATGGGCGTCGTGCTGTCGGCGATGGCGAGCGGCGTCGAGATCGGCTGCTATTCACTGAATCGCGTGCGTTTGGCTGTGTGGGCGGGGCGGCATCCGCCGGTGCAGTCGGCACGCGCGCTCCTCGGCGAGATCGAGCGTCCGGATCGGCTGCTGGCGACGCTTTTGGTCTGCAACATGATCGCCAACGATCTGGGCAGCGTCGCGACGCGAAACCTGCTGGAGGGCGCGGGCTTCACGCACGCCACGCAGGTGCTGTTCAACGTGCTGATCCTCGGTCCGGTGCTATTCGTCTTTGGCGAGGCGGTGCCGAAGGAACTCTTCCGCGTCGAGGCGGACCGGCTGACGTATTTGTTTGCGCGGCCACTGAAGTGGTTTCGCTGGGCACTCACGATCGTCGGCGTGCTGCCGCTGGTGGCGTGGTTTGGTCGCGTGACCGAGCGATTGAGCGGGCTGAGCGGCGATGAGAGCGCGCTTAGTGATCCGCGGCAGCGCATCGCCGAGTTGCTTCGCGAGGGCGGCACATCAGGCGTGCTGAGCGAGACGCAGCTCACGCTGGTTGATCGCGCGATGGCGCTGCGACGCACGAGCGTGGCGGATGAACTGGTGCCGTGGACAAAGGTGAAGCCGGTCTACAGCGATTGGGATCGGCCGCGGTTGCTCTTGGCGATGGCGGACGTGCCGCACTCGCGCGTGCCGGTGGTCGATCGCAAGGGCAAGGTCGTCGGCGTGCTGCGCCAGATCGACTTGCACACGCAGACGACGACGCCGGTGGCGAGTCTGCTGCGTCCTGTGACGCGTTTGGACCCGGGAATGAGCGTGTTTGACGCGCTCAAGCGCATGCGCGATGAAGGCTCGCGGCTCGCGGTCGTGGAGCGCGACGGCAAGCCCATCGGGCTGGTGACGCCGAAGGACCTCGTCGAGTCGCTGACGGGTGAACTTGCGGATTGGTAAGCGATGCACGCTTCTGCGTCAGGCCATCGTCCAGGCGATGAGGCCGCAGAGGATCGCCGCGCCCAAGAGCATTGAGCCGGCCCACCATGCCAAGAGCATGCGTGCGCCAGTGGACTCGGGCGCAGCGGGGCGGATGAGCGCAAGGCGTTCGTCGCGCGACACGACGAGCGGGTCATCGCCCTCACGCACAGCATCCTGAACGATCGCGATGACGAGGTTGGCGTCAAAATCACCCAGGCCGAGTTGGCGGGCGATCTTGAGAAGGTGGCGACGCTTGTCGGGGGCGAGGATCGCGGCACGACCGCCGTCGAGCTGGCGACTGACGTGTGCGGCGAAGACGGAGCGATGGTCATCGCCCGCAAGCTGCGTCGAACGATTCTCGCGGGAGATGCGGCGTGCTGCCGCGGATGTGTCGAAGGCGTCGCGCGGCGGACGGACCATCGTCCCGCCAGCAGCAGCGCGAGCCGGGGAAGGCGCACGCGGCGGCGAAACATCGTCCGGGCGGACGAGTCGCAGCGGGGTCTGGGCTGTCCGCGGCGCGGGCATGCCCAGATTGTGCCGCATTGGGCGGGACGACGCCAGAGAATTTGCCCTCAGGCGGAAGGGATTTCGGCCGGCGGTCGATACACTCGACACGTTGTGCACAGGATGTCGGCAGCGGGTGTGCCGGAGTGGGCGTCGGATGGAGTGTGGATTGCCGTGAATCAATCGACGACGATGGCGGCTGGGGAAGCGGCAGCGCTGGGGGTGGTGCGAACGTCCCTGAACGCCGAGGGCGTGCTGGCCAAGGCACGCGAGGCGTCGCGGCGCGGGCGGCTGCCAGGGTTCGAGGCGGGCGGCGACGGAGGCTTGTTCTCGGTCCTCGCGTTTGCCACGCCGTTTGATCGGCGGCTCGTGGCACACGTCGACGCCGGCGAGGGTGGGAGCGTGGTTCGCTTCGCGTTGCGGCTGCGGCCGCTGATGCCGCTGGTGTTCTTGGGTGTGACGCTGACGACGATCTGGCCGGGCGTGTGGATCACCGAGTCGATGCTCGAGAGTTACTTTCCCGGGTCCTGGATCGCGCGATACACGTGGTGGTGGTACATGCCGCTGACGGTGCTGCCCTTGCCGTGGGCGGGCTGGTCGATGTGGCGGAAGTCAGCCGCGGCGGCGCTGGCTTCGGCGCATGAGGCGATCGCGGCTCTCGCGAAGGAGCTGGGCGGGACGATCGAATCGGCGGGGTGAGCGAGAGGGTGGCGCGGTGTGGCGACCAATCGAGATCGTTGAGCTGGCGCTGAACGAGCTGCGTGCCCGCGCGGACGCGCTTGATGCCGAGGACGCGGTGCGCGGCATCGATGCGCTGGATGAACTCGAGATGCACGAACTGCTCGCGCACGGGCTGGCGGCCGGAGCATGGGGCGTCCTGCGCGAGCGAGGCTATCCCGCGTCGAGCGGGCGCAAGCTCAGCGACCGACAGCGGTGTGACTTTGTGCTCACGCCCGAGCCTGATCAGGAGCCCGAAGCGCAACAAAGCAAGGCGATGAAGAAAGTGGCCGCCCAGCCGGGGTTGTTCGACGCCCCGCGGCCGCGCCTTCGATTGGTCGATCCGCGCGAGTGCTTCTGGCTTGAGGTGAAGGTGGTGGGGCAGTTTGAGTATGTGCAGGGCGTTCCGGGGCCAAACGGGTCGTGGGCGTCATCGCTCGTGCGCAGCCTCGCGGAAGACGTGCGGAAGTTGTCGGAAGAGCCGGGGATCGCGCACGGCGGGCTGCTGTTGATTCTGTTCACGAGCGAGCCGCAGGTGGCGACGCATGATGTTGCGCAGGCGCTGCACCGGTGTCTTGATCGCGGACTGCGCGTCTCAGGGATCGAGCGGGGCGCATTTGCGATCAGAGACCGGATCGGCAACGCGTGCTGCTCGCTGACGCTCGCGAGCGTGTGGCGGAATGAGGAAGTTGACGCTGAGGCGGAGTGAGCGGACGTGAGAGCGATTCATTCATCAAGCGTCTTCTTGCGGCGCAGGATGTGGTGATAGTGCTGTGCGAAGCGGTGGGCCTCGTCGCGGATGGACTGGCAGAGGCGCAGGCCGGGGTTGTCGCGGCCCAGGCGGATCGGCTCGCTGCGACGCTGGACGTAGATGAGTTCTTCCTTCTTCGCCAGACTGATGACCATCGGCGGCTTGATGTTGAGCTGCTCGAAGGCTTCGAGTGCCGCATGGAGCTGGCCCAGCCCGCCGTCGATCAGGATGACCTCGGGATAGAGCTCATGGCCCTCGCCCGCTTCGCGATAGCGGCGGCTGACGACCTCGCGGATCGCGCTGTAGTCATCGTTGTCGACGGTCTCGATCTTGAAGCGGCGGTACTCGGTCTTGAAGGGTCGGCCGTCGACGAAACAGACCTTGCTGCCGACGGTTTCGCCGCCCATCAGGTGGGCGATGTCGATGGCTTCAATGACGCGAATGGGTTCATCGAGTTCGAGCGTGCGCTGCAGCGATCGAAGACCCTTGTCGGGTTCGATGTAGGTGATCTCGGTCTCGGGTTGCCAGCCGTCGCTCGCTTTGGCGCGTTCGTCCAGACGCTGGATTGCCTTGATCTGGTCGCGAATGGCCGCGGCACGCTCGAACTTGAGCTCCGCTGCGGCCTGGTTCATCTCGTCGGTGAGTTCGCGAAGCATCGCGCTGCGTTTGGTGCCCAGGAAGCGGATGAAGCGGTCGGTGTCGGCGACGTAGGCCTCTTTGGAGATCTTGGCGGCGCAAGGCGCGGTGCACTGGTTGAGGTTGTAGAGCAGGCAGGGTCGGAAGAACCTGTTCTTCTCGTCGGATTCGACGATGTCGAGCTTGCACGTGCGGAACTTGAAGACGCGCTGAAGCAGTGAGATCGACTCGCGGAGCGAGCCAACGTTGGTGAACGGGCCAAAGACCTTGGCGCCCTTGAGCGACGGATCGGCGGGGTTGCGGCTGATGAAGACGCGCGGGAAATCCTCGCGCTGCGTGACGATGAGGTATGGAAATGTCTTGTCGTCCTGCAGGCGGGCGTTGAAGCGCGGATGGATGTCCTTGATCAGGCGATTCTCGGTGAGCAGCGCCTCCCATTCGCCTTCGCACTCGAGTGTGTCAAAGTCATGGACGACGTCGAGCATCGGTTCCTTGCGAGCGCCGAGATCCGCGCTGGGGACGAAGTAGCTCGAGACGCGATCGGGCAGGTTGCCCGCCTTGCCGACGTAAATCACCACGCCCTTGTGGTCCTTCATCAGATAGACGCCGGGAGTCCGTGGGAGGGCACGGGCCTTCTTGAGCAGGCGTTCAAGGCGTGCTTCGCGCGACTCGGTTCCCCACGCGGGCGCAGGGACGGAGTTCGCCGCTGCGGCTGAATCTGCCGCGGAGACGGTGAGCTTCACGGGTTCGACGGGGCGATCTTCCGACACGGCAAACGGTAGCGCAGCACACAACGCTCCGAAGAGCGACGCGCGGCGGTCACGCGGGATGCCGCGAAGACTCAGCGCTTGGATGCGGCGGGCTGCAGCGACTTGGCGTCTTCTTCGGTGAGGTAGAGGATCGAGCTGCAGGAGACACAACGCGTGAGACGGCCGCCCGAAAGCAGACCGCTGACGGTCTCGACGGGCAGGTGCATCATGCACGAGCCGCAGTTGTACTCGTGACGCTTGCGATCGGCGACTTCGACGGGGGCCATCGCTTCATCGCCCTTGGTGGCGACGAGGCGCTCAAAGACGGTGAGCGTGTCGGCGGCGATGCCCTTGGTGAGGGCGTCGCGTTCGGTCTTGAGCTCTGCCAGGCGGTCCTTGATCTCGGCGGCGCGGGTGTCTCGCTCCTGGGCGGCGACGCCCTTGACGCGTTCACGCTCGACCTTCTGCGAGACGAGGCCTTCGAGTTGCTTCTTGATTTCATCGAGGCGGGACATGCTTTCAAGGGCCTGTGTCTCGAAGCGGTCGCGTTCGGCCTTGAGCGTGTTGACCTCGGTGAGGAACGCCTTGTATTCCTTGTTGGTCTGGGCCGAGTTCATCTGCCCGCGGATGGTCTCCATGCGGGCGTCGAGTCGCTTGGTTTCGCCTTCGTGGTTGGCGACGACGGCGGTGAGTTGCTTGATCTGCGCTTCGCAGAGGCTCGCCTTGGACGAGATGTCGGCGAGTTGCTTGGTCTGCTCGGCGAGGAACTTCTCTGCCGCGTTGAGCCGGGTCTGAAGACCGCGATACTGCTTGTCGACCTGGAACAAACGCAGGAGTTGGGCCGTCACGTCCATCGAGGGCTCCCTGGAAATCGGAGGAGAGTCTGAGGATAGCACGCTCGTGGAGTGTGCGCACGCGAAAGCCGCCCGAACCTGTGCGGAAAGTCGTACGAAAGACGTGAGAATCTCGCGGGACTGCCAGCCAACGCTCTCGCTCACAGCCCGAGTTGCAGCCACCAATACGCGGCCGGGGCGACCAAGAGCGGCGAATCAAGCACGTCGAGCACGCCGCCAAAGCCGGGGAGCAGGCGGCCTGAATCCTTGAGCCCCGCGTCACGCTTGAAGAGCGACATGATGAGGTCGCCGATCTGGCCCAGCACGGCAAAGACCGCACCCGCGAGCAGCCCGTTGGCGAGCGGCGGAAGCATCATCTTCTCCAGGCCTGGGTTCTCCTTCGCGAGGAGCACCATGCCGATGCCGCCGATGAGCGACGACGCGAGCACGCCGCCCCAAAGGCCTTCCCAAGTCTTGCCTGGGCTGAGCCACGGGATGAGCTTGTGGCGTCCGACGGCACGGCCGGTGAAGTAGGCACCGGTGTCGCAGGCCTTGGTCACGGCGATGACCCACGCAAGCACCCAGACATCGTGGTGACGCCGGATCGCGAGCAGAAAGCCGAACATCAGGCCGAGGTAGACGAACGAGAGCATCGCGCCGCCGGCGGCCGCGACGACGCCTTGCGTGTTCTTGTGGCGGCTGTAGAACGCGAGGGCGAAGAGAAAGACGCACACACCGGTGGTGCTGACCATCGCCATGCCCGTCGTCGCGCTCCATGACTCGGGGAACATGCACGACGCGCACAGGCCCATGGCCGCGGCGGTACAGGTGACGCGGTTGGATGCTTCGATGGACTTGTCGCGGAGGATGACCGCAAGCTCTCGCCCGGCGATGATGCTGATCGCAAAGACGACGACGAAGACGATCACGCCCGGAGGGCATGTCGGCTGGGCGTAGGCCCACGAAAGCCAACTCGGGGTCGGCGAGCGATCCACCACGCCATCAAGCCAGAGCATCGCGATGAGGGCGATAATCAGGATCGGGCCGAGGATGAGGCGGTGTTTAAGCACGCCAGATGATACCGAGAGCGGACTGGAGCGATTCCTCAGGGAGTCGAAGGCGGGAGTTACGGACTGGTCGCGGCGTCACTCGTCGCGGCTGCGGCGACCGGTTCGCTCGCCGCGGTTTGGTCACGCATCGCCGCGAGTGCACGGCGAAGGACGGGCTTCTCGCCGGTTCTCTCCTGCTTGGCGTCGTCGACACCCGGGTGGTCGCTCTGGTGATGGATGCTCCCGTCTTTGCCCACCTGGTCGAAGCGGACGCTGACGCGCTTGGAGACGCCGCGTTCCTGCATGGTGACGCCGTAGAGGCGGTCAGCCTGCTGCATGGTGCGCTTGTTGTGGGTGATGACGATGAAGTGCGAGAGGTGGGTGAACTGGCGCACGACAGTGCCGAAGCGCATGACGTTGCCTTCGTCGAGGGCGGCATCGACTTCGTCCAGCACGCAGAAGCAGCTCGGCTTGCTGGTGAAGATCGACATGAGCAGCGCGACTGCCGTGAGCGTCTTCTCGCCGCCGGAGAGTTGGCTGATGGCCCGGGGTTCCTTGCCCGGCGGCTTGGCGATGACTTCGACGCCCGATTCGAGCCAGTCGATCTCGTCGGTTTGCACCTTCTCGCCGTTGATTTCCTTGACGAGGCCCATGAGGCGGACTTCGGCCTTGCCGCCGCCGAAGAGTCGGCGGAACATGCCCTGTTCGCCGCCGAACTCGCGCTGGATGCGCTCGAAGGTCTCGCGGAAGCGGTCGCGTGAAACGTCGTTCAGACGCTCGATGAGTTCGACAAGCTTGACGCGGGCGGCGTCGATGTCGGCGACCTGCTGCACCAGCGTGTCATTCTGCTGCGCGAGCGTCGATTCCTCATCGATCGCGTCGAGGTTGACGTTGCCGAGTCGCTTGATCTCGGTTCGGAGCACGTCGATGGCTTGGGTCGCTTCGTCCTGGTTGAGGCGGGCGACGACGCCGAGCGACTCGTCGGCGAGCATCGCGCGATAGTCGGCGTACTCGGCACCGAGGTCGAGCTTGAGATCCTGAAGTGTGCGCTCTTCCAGCGTTTCGCGCTTCACTTCAAGCTCGCGACGCGTGATCTCAAGGCTGTTCCAGTCACGCTCCAGGTGCGTCGCGTGCTGGCGTGCGGCGTTGACACGTTCCGCGAGGTCACGCACGAGCGCATCGCACTCGGCGAGGCGCGTTTCAAGCTCGCCGATGCCGGCATCGAGCTCCGCGATGCCCGCGGCACTGCGGGTGGCCTGGTCGATCGCTTCGGCGACTGCGGCTTCATGCTCGGTGGCGCGAGCGCGAAGCTGCTCGATCTGCTGCGAGAGGTCGCGTGTCTGGCGTGCGTCCTCGTCGCGTGAGAGTTCGAGGCGGCTGAGCTCGCGCTTGGAGCCTGAGAGTTGCTCGGCCAGCCGGCTGACGTCGACCTTGGCCGCGGTCATGCGCTCCATCGCTGCTTCGGCGCGGAGTTGGATGTCGCGAAGTTCACGCTCCAGCGTCGCGAGTTGCTCGGCTTGCTCAGCGTGCAGACGCGTGAGGCTCTCGGCCCGCTGCTTGAGCGTGCCGCGATCTTGCTCCATACGGGTGAGGCGTTCGCCGAGTTGGCCGGTCTCCTGCTCGATCGATGCGAGGTCGCGACCGATGCGATCGGCCGCGGCCGCGGCACGCTCGCTCTGCGATTGCTGCGAGAGCGAAGTGCGCTGTTCGACGGCAAGGGCTTGACGCAGCGACGCGGCAGACGCGGAGAGTTGCGAGGCCTCGGTATCGACCGCTTCGAGGGCTTGACGCAGCGCGTGGACACGTGCGTCGAGCGCGGCGGCCTCGGCTTCGAGCGATTCCAGTTCGGCGCGACGGCGAAGAACGCCAGCGCCGTCGGTGTGCGTCGAGGCGGGGCCGGCGGTGACGCGGCCGTCGGACTCGAGCACTTCGCCCGAGCCCGTGACGAACTTCGCGCCCGCGAGCGGGCCCGCGGCGAGCAGGGCCGCGTTGTCGAGTGACTCGACGACGTAAACATCCTTCAGCACGCGATCGAGCAGCGCATCGATGTTGGACGCGGCATCGCGGGCCTTCACCAGCGAACGCACGCGGCGCACGCGACCGGCGCTGGTGACTTCAAGCTCGCGTGCTGCGTCGGCCTGTGCCGCGAGGGTGTCAGGCAAGGGCACAATCGCGAGCGACCCAATCGGGATGAACGTCACACGACCGGGGAGCGAGGCCATCGCCGCGGCGCTCGGCAGAGTCGTGGGAGACTCGACGACCAGTGCCTGCAGCATGGTGCCCAGCGCGTTCTCGATCGCGGCTTCGGCGCGGGTTGACTCGACACCCGCGTTTGCGTCGAGTTCGATGAGATCCGCGAGCGGCGCGATGATGCCGGCGAAGTCGCCCGGCTCAGCCGCACCGCCCGCCGCGGCTTGGGCCTTACGCTGCAGCACTTCGCGCACAGGCTCGGCGAAGCCTTCGCGCGACTGCACCATCTCTCGCAGGGTGGCCAGGCGGCTCTGCACACGGGCAAGGTCTTGCTGTGCGGCACTGAGTTCCTGAGCGCGACCGCGACGATCCTGACCCAAAGCGTTCACGCGGGCGTCGGCGGTGGCGAGGTCCTGCTCCAGTTGCGTCGCCTTTGCGTGGGCGGCCTGTGCGAGAGCGGCCGCGGCATCGCGATCACTCAGCAGTTTGGCGCGTTCGCCGCCCAGCCCTGCCGCACGACCCGCAAGTTTCTCGATCTGTTCACGCAGTTGCTCGTGGCGACGCTCGTCGGCCTGAATCGACGCGAGGAGGCCGGCGCGCTCACGATCAATCTGATTGACCGCGGCACGACGCTGCGACAACTCCGCCTGACGCTGCGCGACTTGCTCCAGCACGCCCGCACGTTCTTCGGCTGCGGTGCGGAGCGAACGATCGGCGGCGGCAGTCTCCTCGGCAAGAGCAGCGACGCGCTCGCTCTGGTCGGCGATCGCTGCCTCGGTCGCCGAGGCGCGCTGCGCGAGTGCCTTCAGTCGCTCGTCGTCCTGCTCAATGCGGCGACGCGTGTCGGCCAAGGCTCGCTCAGTCATAACCTTGCGTTGCTCGGCCTGCTGCTGGGCGTGCTGCAGGAGCGTGCGCTGCTGTTCGACGCGCTTGTGCTCGCTCGCCACTTCGCCGCGGGCGACATCGGCGTCCTGCTTCTTCACTTCGAGTTCTTGCAGGGCCGCGGCGGCCTCATGGCGCACGGCGTCGAGGGTGGTCTGCTGGCTGGTCAGCCCTTCGAGGCGTTGCCGCAGGTCGTCGTACTGGTCAAATGCGAGGGCGGTGCGCCATGCGCTGAGTTGCTCATCGAGTTCCTTGAACTTGCGGGCCTTGACGGCTTGGCCGCGCACGATGCGCAGGCGGCGCTCGGTGCTGTCGAGCTGTTCGCGGGTCTGGACGAGGTTTGCTTCGGTCTTTTCCAGCTTGCGGCTGGCTTCGATGCGGCGCTGCTTGTACTTCGCGACGCCGGCGGCTTCCTCGAAAATCGTCCGGCGATCCTGCGGGTTGGCGAGCAGCATCGCGTCGACCTTGCCCTGCTCGATGATCGAATAGGCGTCGGCGCCGATGCCGGTGTCGAGGAAGAGTTCGCGGATGTCACGCAGGCGGGCACGCTTGCCGTTGATGAGGTACTGGCTGGTGCCGTCGCGATAGAGGCGGCGTTCGACTTCGACCACGTCGGCGTCGATCGGCAGTTTGCGCCGGCCGCGCATGGTGTGATCGACGACGCCGGTGTCGTCTTCATCGATCTCCACGGGTTCATCGAGCGCGATGGCAGTTTCGGTCGGCGCGGCAGCGTCCGCAGATTCAGCCGCGACCGGTGCGTCGGCGACGGCAGCCGCATGCGTCGTGATGACCTCAGCGATCACGGGGTTCTCAAACGTGAGCGTGACACTGGCCATGCCGCTGGGCTTGCGGCCCGCGCTGCCGGCGAAGATCACGTCGATCATTTCGGTGCCGCGAAGGCTCTTTGAGGAGCGTTCGCCGAGCACCCACTTGACGGCGTCGACGACGTTGGACTTGCCGCAGCCGTTGGGTCCGACAATGCCGGTGACCTGCTGGTCAAAGGTGAACTCAGTGGTGTCGGCAAAGGACTTGAACCCGCTGAGGGTGAGCTTGACCAGACGCATCGCGACCTCCATGTCTGCCCGCGTCGCAGCCTCTTGGGCACGACGCTGTCGGGGAGGCGGCTCAGCCGCGTCCACGCGACAAGGCCCAACCCGTCGTGGGTCGGGCCCCGGTCGAGCACAGCATAGTGGATTCTGAGCGCAAAGAAAACACATCGAGCGGGCGGCCTTTGGGGGAATTGCCGGGCGGTTCGGCAACCGACAGCAACCGACAGGTCTGGATCGGACGGCGAAGCACCGGCGGAGGGCGATCGTGGTGGGGCATCGCTAAAGTCCGCCCATGACCGCCCGACCCAATCTGAGTTCGCTGCTGAGTGATCGCGTGTTGGCCCTGCCTTCGTCGGGGATCCGCCGCGCCTTTGAACTGGGCGCGACCATGACCGATCCGGTGAACCTGTCGATCGGGCAGCCCGACTTCCCGGTCCCGGACGCGATCAAGAACGCCGCAATCGATGCGATTCGCGCGGACAAGAACGGCTACACCGTGACGCAGGGCGACGCGGGCGTCCTCAATGGCATCATCCGGCACATCAAGTGGGACATCGGCTGGGAGATCGACGCGGTCTCCAAGGGCAAGAGTGACGCGAGCGTGCTTTTCACCTCCGGCACGTCGGGCGCACTGCAACTGGTATGTACATCGCTCCTCAATCCGGGCGATGAACTGATCATTCCTGATCCGTACTTCGTCCTGTACCCCGCTCTCGCCGAACTGATCGGCGCAAAGGCGGTGCGATGCGACACCTACCCCGACTTTCGGATGACTGCGGCACGCGTCGAGCCGCTGATCACGCCACGCACCAAGGCGATTCTCATCGCAAGCCCGGGAAATCCGTCGGGCGTGGTGAACAGCGGGCGCGAGTGTGAGGAACTCCTGGACCTGTGCCGTCGGCGTGGCATCGTGCTGATCAGCGACGAGATCTACGACGAGTTCACCTACAGCGAGGCGCGAACGGACACGGCCGCGGGGAACCCGAGCAAAAAACTCTGTCCGAGCCCGGCGCGCCGGCCCAACGCGCTCGACTGCGTGGTCGTCATCCGCGGCTTCGGCAAGACCTACGGCTGCACGGGCTGGCGACTGGGGTATGCGACCGGGCCGCGGGCGCTGATTGAGCAGATGACGAAACTGCAGCAGTACACGTTCGTTTGTGCGCCGTCGGCCCTGCAGCACGCGGCGGCGGCGGCCCTGCACGTCGATATGTCCGCGATCGTCAAGGACTATGAGCAGCGGCGCAATCTGGTCGTCGAGCGGCTCTCACGCGTGACTGACCTGCCGACGCCGGGCGGCGCGTTCTACGCGTTCGTCAAAATCCCGGAGAAGCTCGGGCTGAGCGCTTCGCAGTTCTTTGAGGAGCGGTGCGTGCCGCGCAATGTGATTCTGGTGCCGGGCGGGACGTTCAGCGGGCGTGACACGCACGTGCGACTGAGCTACGCAGCCCCGCGCGATAAACTGCTGCGGGGTCTGGACGTGCTCTGTGAGTTGATGGCGTGATGGCGGCGGCGGCGCGGCACCGAACAGGCCCAACCGGCAGACTCGGGGCTTGTTCTGGGCCGCGAGCTGGGTTCTGTTGTCGCGATCGACGCCATGTGCAAACGGCGTGCGAATCGGCTATGCTGGCCCCATGGCGACAGAGTGGTCGGACAACATCATCATCGCCGAGCCGACGGACGAGCCGGGCTTCTCCGAGGAGGTCAACCAGATCTCCGATCGGGTAGAGAAGACCGAGCCGGGCAAGTGCCCGCACGTCGTGCTGAACTTCGTCAACGTGACGTACATCAACTCGTCGAACATTGCCCAGATGCTCAAGCTGCGCAAGAAGCTGATGGAGCGGAAACGCTCGCTCAAGCTCTGCTCGGTCAGCGAGGAAGTGTGGTCGGTGATCACGGTGACGGGGCTGGACAAGCTCTTCCGCGTCGCGCCTGACCCGATGACCGCCTTGGCTGGTTTGCAGCTTGAAGATGCCGGGAACGGGTGAGCGAGGCGTCGCCGGTTGGCGTGACGGTCCAAACCCACTCGAGAGACACGGAGACATCAGACTTCAGGCAAGGTGCCCCGTGGCTTGTGGTCTGGCTGCGTTCAGCCCGCTCTTCCGCGTCTGGTTTCTTGTGTCTCGTGTCTCGTGCCTGATGTCTCCTCTGTTGCCTTTCAGCACTCCCGATAACGATGACCACCCTCACCGCTCAACCCGGCCGTGCGACCTCGACTGCCGTCGCGGAGTTGCGCGGCATCAAGAAGACGTACTACAAGCCCAACGGCGAGATCATGGTGCAGGCGCTCCGCGGCGTCGATCTTCGCATCGATCAGGGCGAGTACGTCGCGATCATGGGTTCGTCCGGCTCGGGCAAGAGCACGCTCATGAACGTGCTCGGCTGTCTGGATCGCCCCAGCGAGGGTGAGTATCTGCTCGACGGCAAGAGCGTCAGCAAGATGGATGACGAGGAACTCTCGCACTTTCGCGGGCAGAAGATCGGATTCATCTTCCAGGCGTTCAACCTGATCCCGCAGCTCACCATCGAAGAGAACATCGAGGTGCCGCTCTTCTATCAGGGCATGTCCAAGAGCGATCGGCGTGCGCGGGCGATGCGGGCCTTGGAACTCGTGAGCCTCACCAATCGCGTCGGGCACCGGCCGCGTGAACTCTCGGGCGGTCAGCAGCAGCGCGTGGCGATCGCGCGGGCACTCGCGACTGATCCCGTCGTGCTCATGGCCGACGAGCCAACGGGAAACTTGGACTCCGCGACGGGCAAGGCGATTCTCCGCGTTTTCCAGGAGTTGCACGCACGCGGCTTGACGATCGTGATGGTGACGCACGATCCGACCGTGTCGCGGCGCTGCCAACGTGTCGTCCGTCTCGCCGACGGCTTGATCGAGTCAGATGTTCGGCAGCAGCCGGAGATCGATGACTCGGCGCCCGTGTCGGAACACTGACAGATCGGGCGGGCGTCAGTCCGCTATGGACGAGCCGCCGCGTGGTGCAACGGAGCGTTGCACGTGCTGCCATGCCTCGGCAAGCGTCGGCGGCCGGTGTCCCGCATCGCGATTCGCGGCACCAATCGCAAACACAGTCCGCAGCGTGCGGAAGATGTCGCGATAGGCGTGGCTGAGCGGCACGCTGGGGTCGTAGATGTGCGTCGGCTCGGAGGCGATGCCATTGAGTTCGACGATGGCGAGGCCTTCGCCGCGCGAGAACGCGAGCGGATCGCTGTAGCGAATGTCGAAGCGGCCGAAGTGGAAGCCGGGGATCTCGCGCGCGATCTGATCGATGCGATCCAGCAGCGCGGGCGTCACGAGATGCGCCCCGTTGAGAAACATCGTTCCCTGGCAGTGATTGCCGGCCACACCCAGCGCGACGACCTCACCAGCCGCGGGCACGCGTGTCGCGGCAGTGCCGAGCCGCGCGAGGAAGACACGAGCTTGCAAGCGTCGGCGCGGATGAGCGAGGATCAGATCTCGGAGCGTGTGCACGCCATCGCCGAGAACGGTTGCGAACTCTTTGGTGGTTGCCGAAATGATCGCGCCGCGCGGGGCATTCGGGAGCCTTGCATAGAGCAGGCCGATTTCGTGAGGCCCGGGGTGGAACGGTTGCAGGATGGTCGCGACAGCGTGCGACTTGAGTGCCGCGGCAAGCTGCGTCGGATCGCGCACGAGCCGGAAGCCGCTGCCCCGCTCCCCGACGTCGGGTTTGGCGACGATGGGAAACGTCCAGCCGCGGCGGGCGATCGCCGCACGGGCCGTGGATTCGCGTGCGTCGGCCGGGCCGGGCGCGATGGACTCAAACGGCACGCGCCAGCGTTCAGGGATGAGCGCGAGAATGCGTGATTTGCTTTCGCCCGCGAGCATCGCGAGGTCGGGGTGCGTGTTTGCGATCAGCGGCAGCGTCATGGAGCCGTGGCGTGCCGCGAGCATCAGGCCGAGCGGCATGATCGGGCCGTAGGTCGCCCACCAAGGCCAGAACTCCCAGCGTGTCCACGACAGCCACGGCGAGGGCAGATCGCGTTCGTGACTGTGCGCGGCCTGTGCATCGGCGACGCTCATGTCGTGCGTTCCGCGGTGTGGCGCGCACTGCTTGCATTCAACTCATCTGCGCTGGCGGGGTCGGCCGCCATCGTCGCGGCGTGTGTTTGGCCGCTGATGCGATCGTGATGAGTCATCGCGATTGTGCGCGGCGTGCCGCCATCTGCGAAGGCGATCTCGACACTGGTGACCGAGACCGTTCGGGCCTCGCCGCGATCCATGTCGACGCTGAGGTGTGGACACTCGGGCCAACGATGCTCGTGGTAGGCACGCTGTGCCGCGAGCCGATCTCGCGACGTGACGACCAGATCACGGAAGAGCGCCTGTCGCGGCGGTTCGACGACCGCATCGCCGAGGCCTGACGATGCGAGGCACCATGCGGCGGGATCGGCGTCGTGGCGGATGTGCTCGATCCGTTCGCCGTCGCCGAGGATGATGTGAAGCCCGTCCAGATCGATGATGGCGAGGCGAAAGCCGCGGAAGCGCCGTGCGTCGATCGAGCGTGCGGCGGCCAACGCATCGACCGCTCGCGTGTGCTCAAGCAGGCTTGGGATGATGATGCCGCGGCTCTCGCGACCGGCGGCAGGCACATGCGGATGACTCATGTTGAGGATCGCGATGACAAGCCCGGCGGCGTTGACCCCCAGCCACGTGCCGCCGCCTTGAGGGTCGATCGGCGTGAGCGTCGAGACGCCTCCGACGCGGGACTCGCGCGGCGGGATCGCGCGCGGGCGCAGCGGCGATTCGTCGCGGCTGCACACGACCTGCAGCGTGCCGCCTTGTCGCACGCCGGTCAGTGTGCACATGGGGCGTTTCCATCGTCCGCGCGGGGCGTGCCCGGGGCCAGGCCAATCTGAGGGCATCGGTCCTTGCCCGCTCGCGCGACCAGTTGGCGCATGATCGCGATGTGATGGATCGTGTGGCTCATGACGAACGCGGTTTCACGCTCGATCGTGGAGGTGACAAGCTGAATGGGGCGACCGGGCGCGGGCATTACCTCGACGGCGATCTGTCGTGTGCCGCCGACGTCGGCGAGAGAGCGAAGCCGCTCCACCACGGACGCAACGGCCTCAAGGGCGACGGCACGATCCTTTTCAAGCACGCTGCCGCGATCGCGTTGCTCGTATGCCGCACGCCCGTGAGTCGCGGCGTCGGAGAGCGCTCGGGCGTGATCGAGCACATGACGGACATGGCCGCCGACCGAGGCACCGAAACACGGATCGAGTGATGTGTCGAGGAACACGCGATCGTCGATGCTCCGAAGCAGCGAGCCGACATCGGCGAGAGCAGAGAGCATGCCACCCAGAAGCTCGGGAAAGCTCGTGGCTTCAGCGATGGCCGGGACACAGGCAGAGGACGTATTCACGGGTCAGTGACTCACTTTCCCAGCGTGGCGAGCATCGAGCCGACGATGGGCAACTCGGGGCGACGAATCCAGAGTACCACCGCCGAGGCGACGAAGGTGATGATGCCGAGCGCGAAGAGCAGGCCGCCGTCGTCCTTGACGACGATACCGAGCTTGGTGAGGTGGCTGCCGATCGCGCCGAACATCAGACCCATGCCGAGCACGGCACCAATCGCGGCGGTCTTGGGATAGAGCAGCAAGATCGCGGCGATGAGTTCCATGACGGCGGTGCCGTAGCGGCCCCATGGCTCTGCACCGAGCTTGGTGAAGATATAGACAGGCTCCTCGGCACCGGTGAACTTAAAGAAGATAGTCTGTCCCATGATGGCGGCGGCGGCGATCTGACAGACCCACGAGACGATCTTCGTTGTTGGAGTCATTCTGGTTTTCCTGATTCTGAATGCGTGTTGCGGGTGCGCGAGACCTCTCGCGTCGGTTCGCGTCGATTGGATGGACGTTGATGATCGCGATTGAGCGACGAGCGAGACGCGTCGCTTAGTTCGGTGCAGGAGCGGACGGCTGCGCCGGCGTTGTGGCGGGCGCCTCGGTCGGAGTCGACGCGGGCTGCGAACCGGGCTGCGACGCCCCAGCTTCGGACTTCTTGGCGGCATCGGCGTTCGCGTCCGCGGCGGGCTTGATGTCCCGCGGCAGTTCGCCGCTGAGCTTTTTCCAGTTCGTGTCCCCCTGCTTGGCCTCGGCGGCCTGGTCCTTGTCCTTTGCGGTCCACTTGGCCCGGGTGTCACCCCAGAAGCCGTTGTAGAACACGAAGAGACGATTGCCGCTCACGAGGAATGTGTTGGGATCGAAGTCGACCTTCTCGCCGTCGAGCATGGCCCAGGCGCACCAGCCGCCGAATGCGGGCTCGTATCGACTCGGCGACTTCAGGAACAAGTCGCGGTGCGCGGTGCTTGCGAACTGGTAGCGCACGCCCTTGTGCGACGCAGTGATCTTGGCGTCGCCTTTCGAGGGCTTGCCGCCACCTTCGGGGAAGTAGGCGACCGGGTCGTATCCCTTGAGCCCGAGCACGTCGGTGGAGCCTTCGATCTTCTCCGTGTTCCACTGCGCGATGGCGCGGAGGGGTTCGGCGGGCTGAGCGGCAGCGGTGTTGCTCGGCGAACTCTGCCCCTTCTCGGACGAGGGCGCGGCTGGTGCAGGAGTCTGAGTCGCGGACTGGGCCGCGGCAAGCCCGGCAGTGCCGGCGAGCATGACGATCGCGGCGAGTCGCGCCAAGTTGTTTGCGGCGATGAATGAAGCGGCAATCGACGACCGTGACACGCGCGAAGGCATGCTGCAGACTCCTGAGTGGACTGTGATGGACCTCAACCCCATGTCGTGCGGGCAACCAACTCCCCGGACACCCAAGCACGACATGCATGAGATGCACGTGTGCGAAAGTCGTTACGCTCCTGAACCATGAATCTTGGTGTGTTTCTCCTTGTTGGCGTGTTGGCGCAGCCCGTCCCCGACGGCAACTCTGCGTCCGGTACGGCTGTGTCCTCGGTCGATCCGACTGCGATCGCCGCGGCGAACGCTGCGCTGGATGCGGTGGTCGCAAAATGTGCCGATTGCCACGGCCCGCAGTTGCGCAAGCCCAAGGGCAAGTTCGGCTATGTGCTTGATCTGCCGCGCGTCGCCGCGAACCAGGAGTATGTGGTCCCCGGTGATCCGCGCGCGTCGGAGTTCTGGCTCACGATCGATGCGAACGAAATGCCCCCAGACGACGCAAAGAGCGGGCCGCTGACGGACGCGGAGCGCACGGCGATCTACGACTGGATTCGGCTCGGTGCCGTGGCTCCAAGCAAGACGCCGCCGGTGATCGCGGCGGTCGAATCAAGCGGCGCGTCAGGACGCAGCGACGGCGAACGTGTCGAAACAAAGGCGTCGTCCGCGCCGAAGCGAACGCCGACGATCATCGATAAGGCGGTTCTGCTGCTGGGCCGGTTCCATGTGCTGGTGATCCATTTTCCGATCGGGCTGCTGGTGACCGCGGCCGCGCTGGAAGTATGGGCGATGCTTCGCAAACACGCCGCGCCGGTCGCAGCTGTGCGCACCATGCTCTGGTTCGGAGCGGCGGGTGCGATCGCGGCGGCAGGCCTTGGCTGGCTGCACGCGCTCGACGGCTTCCCGGGGCCGATGAGCAATCCGCTCTCGACGATGGGTCTGCATCGCTGGCTCGGGACGCTCGCGGGGTTGGTCGCGCCGCTGGTCGCGATCATCGCCGAACGCGATGCGATCCGCGGGACACGATCAACGGTCGTGCGCGTGATGATCATCCTTGCCGCACTGCTCTGCGGCGTGGCGGCCCACTTCGGCGGATTGCTGACCTACGGCAAGGACTACTTTTCGTGGTGAAGTTGGCGTCCGCGGTGGAGCGTGAACGGGCCCGACGGGTTGGCTCACAAGTGCTGCCGCACTGCGCCGGGTAGCATTGGGCATGAGCACCACGAATCCATCATCGTCCCGTCGCGTTGCGGTCGTGCTCGCGGGTTGCGGGCGTGCCGACGGCAGCGAGATCCACGAGTCCGTCAGCGTCCTGACGCATTTGAATCGGCACGGCATTGCCTATCGCTGCTTCGCGCCCGACAAGCCGCAGGCGGAGGTGGTGAATCACGTCACTGGGCAAGCGGAACCGGGGCAGACCCGCAACCAGATGGTGGAGGCGGCGCGGATCGCGCGGGGCGAGATTTCGCCTTTGGCGTCGCTGCGTGCGGCGGACTTTGATGCGATTGTTCTCCCCGGTGGGTTCGGTGCGGCGAAGAACCTCTGCACATTCGCGTCGCAAGGCGCGGCGTGCAGCGTGGACGCCGATGTCTCCCGCGTACTGCGTGAGTTCCATGCGGCTCAAAAGCCCATCGGACTCGTGTGCATCGCACCCGTGATCGCGGCCAAGGTGCTGGGGACGTCGGCGGGCGGGCCGGGGTGCGAAGTGACGATCGGCGCGGACGCCGCGGTGGCCGGCGCGATCAAGACGATGGGAGCGACCAACGTTGTCAAGGACGTGACCCAGGCGCATGTCGATGCGAAGAACCGCATCGTTACGACGCCCGCGTACATGTGTGATACCGGGCCGTGGGGCGTGTTCCAAGGCGTGGGCGCGATGATCGACGAACTGTCTCGGATGCTTGCGCGGGCGTGATGGTGCGTGCGTGACGCCGATCAGTGGGGGGCCTTGGGGTCCACCGGCTTGTCAGCGTCCTTGCTCGTGTCCTTGTTCGCGTCCGTGCTCTGGCTGGTCGCTCCAGCGCTGGGTGTGCTCGCGGCGGGTGCTTCCTTGGGCTTGTCAAACTCAAGCTTCGTGTCCGCGGGCAGCACACTGAACTTGGTCACCTTCAGGATGTGCTCGGGGTCGTTGTCCCAGTGCACCTCGAACGTGAAGTTGACCGCGTCACCTTCCTTGAGCGTGGTCATGTCCACGCCCTCGGCCGGTGAGAACTTCATCACCATCGCACGCATCGGGCTCACGCGGCCTTTGCTGTCCTCGAACTTCTCGATGCGCTCGTGACGGATCGAGTAGATGCGCTGCGTCGGAGGGACGGGCTTCGCGGTGCTGTCTTTGGGATCCGGGGCCTTGGGAAGCGCGACGATGCGGCCACGGGTGTCATACGCGCGGACGGGTCGCTTTTCCTTGGCCGCGGGAGTGTCCTGCGACGGATCCTTGGAGCAACCGGCGGGGATCGCGACGAGCGAGCAAGCGAGTGAGACGATCGCGACTGATGTGAACAGCTTCATGAAAACAGCGTAGCCCGTGCGCGGGACATTGACCGCGCCGGGGCCAGCCCGGAGTAAGGGGCAGAGACGAAGGCGAGGCCGAGCTCAAGGGTGCTCCTTGTTGAGCAGGGCGTCAATCGCAGCCATGCGCGGATCGTCGGCTTCAACGACAGGTGCGAGCAGGTCGCGGGCCTTGCGCGCGGCGGCGTGGACCGCGGCGATCTTGGTTGCGTCAGAGCGGCCTGCGATGGCGAGCGCATCGGCCTGCGCGAGCAGTGCCTCGGCCAGCGGGATCGGCGCGGAACCAGCTTGGCTCGATCGTGCCGCGACGGCGGACTCCGCGAATCCGAGCGCCTCGCCGAGTGCCTTAAACGTTTCTGATTCACCGCCAGATCGCATGCGCGTTGGGGAGTGGTCTACGAGGAGTTTCGAGAGCAGGACGAGCGTGTCCGCGTCGTCGGCTCCGGCCGCATGCTCGAGATCGTGGGCGCGACGAAGAAACTCAAGGTCTCTTGACGCGCGGGCGGCGTCTTTGAGCGTGTGGGCTTGCGAGAGCGGCGTCGCGGCGTCAGCGATTGTCGCGTCCAGCGCAAGGGCTTGTTCGATCAGTGCCGTGCCGCGATCGCGCTGGGCGATCGAGTGGCCTGGGAGCGTGAGCAAGATGCGGCCGCGATTTCGCAGTTGGACCACGAGCATGCGCCCCAGACCGCCCATCGACTCCAGCGATGGGAGTGGGGCGGGCGCAGCAATTTGCGGCTGCGTTGGATCATCCGCGTTGACGCCGTCGAGGCAGAACTGCGCAAGCAGAACGACCGGTGCGCGATCATCCTTCTGCAACGTCTTGAATGTCGCAAGGGCGCTCGAGTATTCGCGCCGCGCGGCGGCCCAATCGCCCCGCGCGTTGTACAAGTGCGCCAGCGTCATCACGCTGGCGGCGTAGGGCAGCGTCTGCTCGCCGCGTGCCTTCTTCTTGAGGTCAAGCGCGGCACGGACGCGGCGCTCGCCTTCGGCAAGGTATCCGGCGTCGATCAACAGCCGCGCGAGCAGGTCGTTGGCGATCCCGCAATAGAGATCGCGATCGGCCTGCTCCTCGGGGGTGTCGGCCGCGGCGGCGGACTCCAGCGCAAGGAGCCGGCGATAGTGGTGTTCCGCAAGCGCGTAGTCGCCGAGGTTGTGCGCGATTGCGCCGAGCGTGGATTCGATGTCCGCCTGCGTGCCGTGATCCGCTGGCACGCCGCTGGCGATGAGTCGCGCCGCGTCGCGCAGAGCCGCGGCCGCGGCAACATAGTCGCCCATCTCGTTGAGTTGGCTTCCCAGACGCACGCGCAGCGCGAGGACTTGCGCAGATCGCGGCGCGCGTTGCTCGGCAAGCGTGAGCGAGGTGCGAAGTTGGTCCACCGACTCGCGATACATGTTGAGGCCGCGATAGACGTCGGCGAACGCGTCGTGCAAGCGCTCTCGCACACGCGGCTGGTCCGCAAACTGTGCGTCGATCTGATCGACACTGGCGAGCAGTGTTTCCGCGACGGTCGCCTCTGGGCCGCGACGCTGCGGACTGGCGTTTCGGATCGAGCCGACGACGAACTGCGTAACGCTCTCGGAGACTGCGGCCTCGTCGCGTGCCGTGGTCTCGGCGGCGCGGGCCTGTCCCTCGGCGATGAGGGCACGATTGAGTCCGATGCTCGTCCCGATGACGCCAGCAATGAGCAGAACAAGCGCGGTCACGCCGCCGCCGACGAGGGCACGATTCCGGCGCGTGAACTTCTGAAACTGATACCAGCCGCTGGCGGGGCGGGCGGAGATTGGCTGATCGGCGAGATAGCAGCGAATGTCGCTCGCGAGTGACTCGGCGGTGGCGTAGCGCCGCGACTTGTCCTTCTCGAGGGCTTTGGCGACGATGGTCTCCACGTCGCAGCGCAGAGTGCGATTGATGGCGGAGAGGCGGGTCGGCTCTTCCTCGCGAATGACGCGGACCGCCTCATGGATCATCTTCTTGTGCAGGTCATGCGGCAGCCGCCCGGCGAGAAGTTCATACGCGATCACGCCCACGGCGTACACGTCGCTGCGCGTGTCAAGTTCGGTCGGATCGCCCGACACCTGCTCGGGGCTCATATACGGCACGGTGCCGATGAGCTGGCCCACGTCCGTTTGCATCGTCGTGGTCTTGAGGTCCGCGTCCGTGGCGCGGGCGACGCCAAAGTCGAGGATCTTTGGTTGGCCGCTCTCGTCGACCAGGATGTTGCCGGGCTTGAGGTCGCGATGGATGATGCCCTTCTGGTGCGCGTGAGCGACGGCGTCACAGATGCGTGCGACAAGTGCCAGCCGCTCTCGCGTGGAGAGCCGCTGTCGATCGGCGAACTCAGTGAGCGGGACGCCCTTGATGAACTCCATCGCAAAGAACGGCAGCGGGCGGCCGCGCTCATCTTGCGCCATGCCGGCTTCGTACACCTGTGCGATGCCCGGGTGCTGGAGTCTTCCGAGCAGGTGAGCCTCAAACTCAAAGCGGCGCAGCATGCGCTCGGACAGCGCACCGGGCCGGATCACCTTGAGCGCGACAAGACGCCGCGGGTTTTCCTGCTGGGCCAGGTAGACCATGCCCATGCCACCCTCGCCCAGAACGCGCTGGATCTCATAGGTGGCGATGCGCATGCCGACCCCAGCCAGCGGCGGCGATGTCTGTCCCGCTGCCGGGCGCACGCCGTGTGCGGGCGGGATCGGAACTCCGGCCGAAGTGGGGGCTTCGGAGTCAAAGTCGCGGCGCGAGGGATCGGGCGGGATGTCGGACGTAGGCAGGTCGTCCATGGACGTGAGAATACAGGCAACCTTCATGGACGCGCAGGACGGCGGTTGATTCGCTCTCGACGTTTGCCCAGACTAACCTTCGCCACTGATGATCCTGCCCGATGATCCAGATCGTTTGCCGGCACCGCTGAATGTCACACTCGGTCCGGTCCTGAAGTGGATCGCCCAGTTCGGGGCGATTACGGCAGAACTCATCATCGCGCTGGGTAAGTTCTCGCGTTTTTCACTCGCCACGGTGCGATCGCTGGTCCACGTCAACGCGTGGGGGCGGCACGATCGCATCACCTCGCAGCTTTACTTCGTGGGTACAACATCGATCCCTGTCCTCGCGATCACCGGTGGCTTCATCGGCATGATCCTTGCGATCGAGGGTTATCTGCAGTTCGCCTCGATCGGCCAGGAGAATCGACTCGGCGGTGTGATCAACGTCAGCCTCGTGAAGCAGCTCGGCCCGGTGCTCGCGGCGGTCATGCTCGCCGGACGCGTCGGGTGTGCGCTGACCGCGGAGTTGGGTTCCATGCGCGTCACCGAGCAGCTCGACGCGATGCGCGCGATGGCCGCGGACCCCTATCGCGTACTGGTTGCGCCGCGTGTGGTGGCGTGCGTGCTCATGATCCCAGTGCTGACGATTGTGTCGAATCTGTGCGGCTTTATGGGCGGCTGGGTCATCACAACCAAGTACTACGGTGCGAATGAGGCGCAGTACTGGCGATACACGCAACTCTTCACCTCGTGGTTCGACGTCGTCAACGGCCTGTCCAAGGCAGTCGTGTTCGGCGCGATCATCGGGCTGGTGTCGTGCTACAAGGGCTTCTTCTGCCGCGCCGGAGCCGAAGGCGTGGGACGCGCGACCACCGAGTCATTTGTGACGAGCTTCATGCTCATCATCATGAGCAATTTGGTGATGGCCAAGCTCTTCAATGACCTTTATCTGTGGATCTTCGGCTCGCTGCGCAGCGTCTTCGGCTGATGCTCACGAAGCAGTCGATCACTCACGCGCGTTCGAGTAGCGCAAGCCATTCTTTGTTGCCGGTGCCGATGGCCGGCGAGCCCGCGCCCGACGGTTCACCCGCGGCCCTGCCAACGGATTTGCCTCCCCCCTTCCCGGCCGCCTTGCCGCCCAGTATCGGCGATTCGGTCATGTCGAGCACGCGAGCGCCGTACTGCGGCATGAGCGAGAGCACGCGTTGGGTGACGTTCTGGGCGACGACGGGATCAAGTACCCCTCCGCGGGGCAGTTCGATCTGCGGCCCGCCCGCGTCGGCGATGCTCTTGAGTTCATAATGCGGCTTGACCAGCGTGATGATCCGCCCGCCGGGCTTGAGCCATGCGAGTGCCGCGGGGATGCAAAGTCGCTGCGGCGTCCAACTGAGATCAATGACGACCAGGTCAACGAGCTCGGGCGGCGAGACATGCAGCGCGTTGCTGCGCTCCATCACGACGACACGCGGGTCTTTGCGGAGTGGCCAGGCGAGTTGGCCATACGCCGTGTCGACGGCATGGACTTTGGCCGCTCCGGCCTTGAGCAGGCAATCGGTGAAGCCGCCCGTTGAGCAGCCGAGGTCGGCGCAGACCAGGCCGCGCGGGTCGAGCTGGAGCGCGTTCAGCGCGTGGGCGAGCTTGAGCCCGCCTCGGCTGACGAAGGACTGCGTGTCACGCTCGCTCATGCTGCATCGTTGGCACGGCGGCTGTGGCGTGCATGGTCGGATCGTGTCGGGGGAAGACCTACCCACCTGAGTCGGGTGTTTCCCCGATTTGAGTGCAGTTTCGCGAGATATCCCCGGGAATCTCCCGGTGTGGCTGCGAGGCTGGGTGAGGTTGGGCCGATATTTCAGCACTTGCATTACCAGACTTGAGAGAGTTGCTGGTTTGCGGGTTGGTGGTGGGGGATCTGCACCCACGGTCCGGACTTGAGGCCGTGGACTTCCGAGGGTTTCGGGATGTTCAACGCACGGCTGTACACGCGCATCATCGCAGAGATCATCGCGGTGATCGCGATCGCGGAGATCGCGGTGATGTTCATCCTGCCCGTGATCGCGCCGGGTGTCAGCGAGGCGGTCGGGGCAATCCTGGACGCGGCCTTCTTGTCGGTGATCTGCGGCCCGTTGATCGCGTGGCGGGTGCGGGCTTGGGCCGAGCGCGGCAGTGATCGACACGATGCCACGCGCCTGTTCGTCGGGCGCAGTTGGGTTCTGGCGATTGTCGTGCTGCTGACCGGTGCCGGCTTCACCACAGTCGTGGCAACGATGTCCGCGCACCACACGAACGGCGACGCGAAAGACGACTTCGAGTTGATCGCGGAACGACTCGAAACCGAGCTCGAACGGCGCGCCAGCCGATTCACCTACGGCTTGCGCGGCATGCGGGGCATCTTCATCGCGAGTGAGTCCATCGAGCGGCCGGAGTTTGTCGCGTACACCCAGTCGCGCAACCTGCCGAGGGAGTTTCCTGGCGCGATCGGCCAGGGCTTCATCCAGCGCGTGCCGCGTGCGGAACTGCCCGAGTTTGTGCGCGTTGCCAAGGCGGATGGAGCACCCGAGTTTGCTGTAAAGACAACCGGGGACGCGGCGGAACTGTTCGTGATTCGCTACATCGAGCCGCTGGATCGCAACCTGGCTGCGTTGGGATATGACATCGGAAGTGAAGCGCTGCGGCGCGAGGCCGCCGAGCGTGCGATGCGCACGGGCGAACCCGCGATCACGGCGCCGATTGCGCTGGTTCAGGATCAAACCCATCGCGCGGGTTTTCTCTATCTGCTGCCGGTTTATCGCCGCGGCATGCCCGTCACGAACGAGGCAGAGCGTGTGGCCGCGTGTATCGGCTGGACGTACATGCCGATCACCGCTTCGGAAGCATTCCGAGGCATTGAGGAATCAGACACGCGGCTTGTCGATGCCGAGGTGTTCGATGGCGAGGTGACGCGGGCGAACAACATCCTTGACATCGACGGGCATCTGGGTGATCAGGAGATCACCGCGGCAACCTACGCCGACCGCATGCTGTCGCGGCGGACGAGCATCGCTGTCGGCGGGCGTTCGTGGACGATCGTGACGAGCACGACACCGGAGTTTGACGCGGCGCATCAGCCGCGGGAGGCGATGGCGATCGCCGCAGTCGGCACGCTTGTCACGCTCGGCCTTTCGCTGATGACGCTGATGCTCGGCGGAGCACGCACCCGCGCGGTGCGGCTTGCGCAGACCATGACGGCAGACGTCCGCCGCTTGGCCGATGTCGCCGAGCGGACGACCAATGCCGTGGTCATCACCGATGCGCAGCGGCGCATCGTCTGGGCCAACGCGGGGTTCACGCGCATCAGCGGCTACACCCTCGATGAAGTGCGGGGCAAGAAGCCCGGCGCTGTCCTGCAGTGTGAGCACACCAACCCTACGACTGTTGCGGCGATGCGTGCGGCGTTCGAGCGCGGCGAGGGTTTCAATGGCGAGATCCTCAATCGCGGCAAGGACGGACGCGAGTACTGGCTCGACGTGAACATCCAGCCCGTGCGCAATGACGCGGGCGAGCTGACCGGTTTCATGGCGATCGAGACGGATACCACCGCCTCGCGCGTCGAACGCGAGCGGCTGAACTCGATCTTTGGTGCAATGGCCGAGGGCATTGTGCTGCAGGATGCGAGTGGCAAGATCATCGAGTGCAATGCCGCGGCAGAACGCATCCTCGGTCTGACCGAGGCGCAAATGACCGGACGTGAATCGATCGACCCGCGCTGGAGGGCGATCCACGAGGACGGCACGCCGTTCCCGGGCGAGGATCACCCGGCGATGGTGACGCTGCGCACCGGCGAGTCACAGCACGGCGTGAGCATGGGCATCTGCACGCCCGATGGTGCGCGTCGCTGGATCAGCGTCAGCACGCAGGCGATTCGAGATTCGGGCGGTGCGGTGAACGCCGTGGTGGCGAGCTTTGCCGATGTGACCAGCCAGCGTGAGCATCAGCGTCGCATGGAGTTGATCGTGACCGGCGCGGGCTTGGGCACATGGGACTGGAACGTGGTGACTGGCGCCACAATCTTCAACTCGCGCTGGGCCGAGATGCTGGGCTACCGCTTGGACGAACTCGCGCCCGATGTGAGCGCGTGGGAACAGTTGGTGCACCCCGACGACAAGCCGTGGGTGATGAAGCTTCTCAGCGATCACCTCGAGGGGCGGACAAACGAGTATCGACTCGAGCATCGCCTGCGGCGCAAGGACGGGACATGGGCGTGGGTGCACGTCGCGGGTTTGGTGATCGAACGCAGTGACGATGGCAAGCCTCTGCGTGCCGCGGGTATTCATTTGGATGTGTCCGAATCCAAGATGCTCGAAGAGCGGCTTGTGTCGGCCAAGCAGTCAGCGGAGAACGCGCTGCGCGAGATCGCAGCGATGCGCTCGGCACTTGATGAGCACTCGATTCTGTCGGTTGCCGACCGGCGTGGTCGCATCATCGACGTGAACACGGGGTTCTGCCGCATCACGGGCTACAGCAGCGAGGAGCTGATCGGGCAGGACCATCGCATCCTCAACTCGGGCGAGCATCCCAAGGCGTTCTGGGTGGAGATGTGGAAGACGATCGCGTCGGGCCGCCCGTGGCGCGGCACGGTCTGCAACCGGGCCAAGAACGGGACGCTTTACTGGGTCGATAGCACCATTGTGCCTTTCTACAACGAACAGGACGAGATCGAGAAGTATGTCTCGATCCGCTTTGACATCACGGCTCAGAAGGCTGCCGAGGTTGAGCTTCAGCGGGCGTCGTTCGCGCTCGAAGAAGCACAGACGGTTGCGCGCATGGGCAACTGGTCATTCGACCTGGGAACTGGGATTGTGCGCTGGTCGAAGCAGGTTTACCAACTCTTCGGGCGTGTCGAGGCCGATGGGCCGCCGGACTATCGCGGCGTGCTTTCCGACTACGCGCCCGAAGAAGCGGCGCGACTCGATGCCGCTGTCAAGCAGTGTCTTGTCGACGGCACGCCGTACAGCCTCGTGATGCGCACGGCACGCGGTGCGAACGGCGTGCGATTTGTGCGGGGCGAAGGCCGCGCACGCACCAGTCCGAGCGGCGAGGTGATTGGACTGTTCGGCACGGTGGCCGATGTGACGGCCGAAGTCGAGCGCGAAGCGCAGCTCCGCGAGGCCCAGGCGAAAGCCGAGGCAGCCAACCAGTCCAAGAGCGAGTTCCTCGCGAATATGAGCCACGAGATCCGCACGCCCATGACGGCGATCCTTGGTTACACCGATTTGCTCGCCGAGCACGGCAATCGTGAGAAGGCGCCGCGCGAGCGACTCGAGTACATCGACACCATCAAACGCAACGGCGAGCACCTGCTCTCGATCATCAACGACATCCTTGACGTGTCGAAGATCGAGGCGGGCAAGATGACGGTGGAGGCCGTGCCGACGCGACCAGATCAGATCGTGCATGACGTGCTGTCGCTGATGGACGTCAAGGCCAAGGCCAAGGGCATCACGCTCGAGGCCGTGTACGAGACCCACATCCCCGAGACGATCCAGAGTGACCCGGTGCGTCTGCGGCAGATTCTCGTCAATCTCGTCGGCAACGCCATCAAGTTCACAGAACTCGGCGGCGTGTCGATCAAGGTCGGCCACGATATCTCCGGCAAGCAACTTCGGTTTGAGGTCGAGGACACGGGCATCGGGCTCACGCCCGAGCAGGCGGCCAAGCTCTTCGGCGCGTTTGTGCAGGCCGACTCCAGCACGACGCGAAAGTTCGGCGGCACGGGTTTGGGCCTGCGCATCAGCAAGAGCCTGGCGCAGATGCTTGGCGGCGACATCACGATCTCGAGCGAGCACGGCAAGGGCAGCACGTTTGCGGTGACGATCGCGACCGGAGAGATCGCCGCGGACGTGCGGATGATCGAGCCCGGGCGTGCGGTCGTCGTCTTGCCAGAGCTCGATGTCGCGCCCAAGGCCAAGGACGCGCCGCTGCCGCTCAAGGGCGTGCGGATCTTGCTCGCAGAGGACGGCCCCGACAACGTGCGGCTGATCTCGTTCCACCTCCGCAAGGCGGGCGCGGATGTCCGTACGGTCGAGAACGGCAGGCAAGCCGTGGAAGCCCTGACGTTCGACGGCACGCTCGATGCGGATCTGCTGGAGACGCCTCCGGTCGATCTCGTACTGACCGATATGCAGATGCCGGAGATGGACGGCTATACAGCGACCCGTCTGCTGCGTGCCAAGGGATGCTCGCTGCCGATCATCGCGCTGACGGCGCATGCGATGAGCGGCGATGAGGAGAAGTGCATCGCTGCCGGGTGCGACGCATTTGCGACCAAGCCGATCGACAAAGCCGCGCTGGTTGATGTGTGCCGTCGTGCGGCGGCGGGGGAGTTCCACCAGCGTCGAATGACGAACGCGTGATCGCGACTGAAGTCGGCACCGAGTCCGACGATTCAGACGCGTGGACCGCTCTCGCCGAGCTTCGCGATCGCATCGCCGTACTGCTCGCGCAGCGGCTCGACCACTTCCTTGATGAACCGCTCAGTTTGCTCGACGCTGCGCCCGACGTACTTCATGGGGTCCATGACGCCGTCCCAGTTGAGCTCCGCGCTCAGCGGTCCGCCGCGGGCAGTCGACCAGAAGTTCTTGTCGGCTTTGAGACGTTCGAGCAGGTCGTTGTCGAGGCCCTCGCTCTTGACGCGCAGTCCGGCGGCCTGAGCATGCACGCGGATGAGTTCGTGATAGTGCTGACGATCGCCGCCGAGCTTCACGCACTCCATCAGGATGTTCTCGGTGGCCATGAACGGCAGTTCGGCCATGAGGTTCTTGCGGACCATGGCCTCGTGGACGATGAGCCCGCTGGCGACGTTGTGCATCAGGTCAAGCGCGCCGTCGAGGGCGAGGAACGCTTCGGGCAGCGAAAGGCGGCGGTTGCTGCTGTCGTCCAGGGTGCGCTCGAGCCACTGCGTGGCGGCGGTGTCGTAGGCATTGCCGACGAGATTCATGACAAAGCGCGTGAGGCCGCAGATCCGCTCGCAGCGCATCGGGTTGCGCTTGTACGGCATCGCGCTGCTGCCGATCTGCCTGGTCTCGAACGGCTCGTCGATCTCCTTGCGATTGCAGAGCAGGCGGATGTCAGTGGCGATCTTGTGCAGGACGGCGGCGGTGGAGGCGAGGCCAGCCAATACATTCGCATCCGCGACGCGCGGATAGGTCTGGCCGCTGAGCTTGTGCGTGTACGTGTCGAGCGCAGAAACGGGAAACGGAAGCTCATTGAGTGCCGCGCCGTGACGGAGCTGCGACAGTGCTTGATCAAGGGCTGATCGGTCACTGTCGAACATTCCCGGATCATCAAGTTCGTTGAACAAGCGGAACAGAAATCGCACCTCGAGCTCGTCAACCTTTGCGTGATCGTTTCCGCAGAGCGCAAGGAAGGATGCCTGTGTACCAGTCGCCCCTTTGAGGCCTTTGTAGTGTGGCCACCCGCCAAGCCACGCAACATCGAGGTCATATGTCCATTGCGCGATGCGTCGACCGACCGTTGTTGGCTGGGCAGGCTGGTAGTGCGTGAAACCGAGCGTCGGCGTTTTGCTCCAGCGTTTGGATTGTTCTGCGAACGCCGTCTGCGTACGGGCGACCTTGGTCTCGATGAGCCGCATTGCATGCCTCAAGACCAATACATCCGCATTGCACACCACATCCTGACTCGTCATCCCCAGGTGGATGATGCCCTTGGCCTTGGGGCAGCGATCGCCCCACGCGTGGACGTGGGCCATGACATCGTGCCGCAGTTCGCGTTCGTAGGTGTTGGCCAGTTCGATGTCGGCGTCAGTGACATCGAGGTTGGCGCGGAGTTCCTCGACCTGTTCCTTGGTGACCGGCAGTCCGAGTTCGTGCTGGGCCTCGGCGACGGCGAGCCAGATGCGCCGCCAGGTCTGGAACTTGTGCCGCGGCGACCACAGCCGCAGCATCTCCGGGCTGGCGTTGCGTTCGGCGAGGGGGGAGGTGTAGGTGTCGTATTTGCTCATGGCGGCGAGGGAGGGTCTTCAGGGTACTGGTGTGCGAATCGCGACCATGTCGCGTCGGCAGCGGCTTTCAGTGCCGGAACATCGTTGCTCAAGATCATCCAGACCTTGTCAGGGCTGATCTTGAAGTACACGTGAACCAAAAAGTTGCGGAAGCTGACGATCTGTCCGACGTCGCCCATTTCGGCTGCGAGCTCTGGATCAGTTTTGGCCAGTTGATTAATCGCTTCGCCGATGGTGATCAGCCAACGCTCTGCGGCAGCCTGCAAGACCTGATCGTTGACGTACTTCGCCTGCTCGGTTTGTGCAACGAGTTCCGTGAGCCTCGTCGCCGCGAAGCGAATATCCCAGACAAACGCACTTGGTTCACGCCGCGGCATAAAGCGGCACCTTTGTGCGTTCGATCGATGACCGTACCACCGGATTTGGGATGCAGCCTCGCTCGATCAAGTCCACCTTTCGCCCCAGCAGCCGTTCCAACTCCTCGTGCAGCAGAAAGTAGACGTCATCAAAGCCCTTCCGCGGCTGCGGCAGGAACTCGACAAGGAAGTCCACATCGCTGCGACTTGGGTCGAACGTGTCGTCCGCCGCCGACCCGATCAGATACAGCCGCGCGACGCCGTGTGCTCGGCAGAGGCGTTCAATCTCAGCGGCGTTCTGGGCGACCAGCGGAATCATGCTCAGATGATATCCGACCGGCCCGAGAACCCTTGTGTGTCGCCTCTCCGGGGAACATGCCCGCAAGGGCCGCGTCGAACTATCGCCGGCTTGCTCAACGCCGCCTCGTCCTTGCTGGTCCAGCCACGTCCCCGCGTCCGCCACGCACCCCCTCATGTCGGCTATCGTCTCGGGCCGTCGCGAACCGATGGAGAACGAGCAGGGCACGGCAGACCAGCGATCTGGTAAATGGCCCGTGAACGAGTGGTGGAACGGCCCTCTGGAGGAGGGCGACCACGCTCAGACGAAGCAACAGCGGCAGGATGCCGACACGGATGACCCCGCCACGGGTGACAACGCCGACGACCGCAAGCCCGCCCGGCTTTCCGGCCCGCCGCATGACCACGCCGCCCTTCCATGACGCCCGACCTGCCGACTCGGGCCGCCCGGGCGACGATGATCTCACGCTCATCCGTGCGATTCGGCGGGGCGAGTCCGCCGCGTGGACGCCCTTGCTCTCGCGACATCAAGATCGTGTCTACGCCGTGTGCGTTCGCATGGTTGGCGATCGCGAACTGGCCCTCGACCTCGCCCAAGACACGCTGGTGAAGGTGATCCAAGGGCTGGATTCCTACGACGCACGCAGCCAGCTCTCGACGTGGATCACCCGCATCGCCATCAACGTCTGTCTTTCCAAACTCCGATCGGAGAAACTGCGGCGGCACGCCTCCCTCGATGCCCCCAGCGGCGGCACAGACGATCCAGGCCGCACTTTCGCCGAATCGACCGCCCAGACCCGGGAACAATTCGCCGCCGAGCGTGTCCAATCGGGCGAGGACCGGCGGCTGGTGCTGGCGGCCCTCATGAGAATCGACCCGGAACAGCGAGCCATCTTGGTGCTTCGTGACAGCCGGGGAATGGATTACGAACGGATCGCGGAAGTTCTTGGGGTTGCGGTCGGGACAGTCAAGAGCCGGCTCTTTCGAGCACGCACGGCTCTTCGGGAGCACATCGAGGCCCTCGAGAAGTCCGGCTCGGGCAGTGGCCCGGGCGGCGGGGTCGTCCCCCCCGCGGCGGGTCGTGGCAGGGTCTAACTTTCCGCACGTTCGCGACGGTGCACAGTCCTCGGTTTGCGTCGGGATCTGGAGATCGAGTCACGTCTGGTATGGATCAGCAGCCTTCCAACCCCAATCCGATCACCGAAGCCGATCTCATCGGCTGGGTGGAAGGCACGCTTCCCGCGGCCCGTGATCGCATGCTGCGTGCAGAACTCACGCGGAACCCCACGCTCGCGCTGCGGCTGCAAGCGATGACGCAGGATCGCGCGATCCTCACATCCATCCCTGACGAGCCCGCGCCGGCCGCGCTGCTCGCCGCAGTGCAGGAAGCGATCGAACGTCAGACGCTCTTCGCCGACGCTCCTGCTCTGAAGATTGATCGTCCCAGCCGCTGGTCGCGTTGGGCCTTGCGCCCGAACATGGCGATGGCTGCGGGTGTCGCATTGGTGATCACCGGCGGCGTCTATTGGGCGCTGGTCTTCTCGAACGCTTCGCCGGTCGTTCGCAACATGCCCACGCACGACGTGCCGTCGGTGGCTGTCGGGCCGAGCACGCCGAATCTCGGGCCTCGGAATGCCGCAAATGGCGGGTCGTCGGGCGTGACGGAGATCGCGCCGGTCTTGGCATCGGACACGACGGGCGAACTGCTGCCGATGCAGGGCGATTTCGCGTATTCGGGCTCAGACACGCAGACGCTCGCGCTGGCAGAAGCGGTGATGAAGGCCGAGTCCGGCCCGCCGCGTCGTCCGCTGGATGCACGCACTGCTGAACTGCGTCGCGCGCTGGAACTGGCCGAGCAGGGCCGCCTGGTGATCCGCGTCCGCACGCCCGCGGGCACGCGCGTCGCAAGCAAGATGGATGCGTTGGCCGCGTCGGCGTCACGTCGTGATCCCGTGCGTGCGTGGCGCGTCGAAGGTGACGTGCCTCCGACGCTGCTTGCATCGCTGACCAACGCCGGGCCGATGACGAGCCTCGAAGAGCGCACTGTGACGGTAAGCCCCACGCTCGCCTCAAGCGAGCCGCAGGATGTCGGTCGTCAGGCGGGCGTCACAGTGCCCACGCGTGTGGTGCGTGATACGTTGCCGGCCGTTTCGTCGCCCGCCGCGGCGTGCATGGCGGAGTTCCGCCCGACCGCACCCACATTGCAGGCGTTGGTTGCCGCACTCTCGCAGAAGTTGGGCGGCGAGGTGATCCTCTCGGAGGCGAGTTCGCCGCAGCCGATTACAAGCGACCCGGCCGATGCGTCAAGCGTCGTCTGGTGGACCCAGCCGCCGGGAACGTGGGGCAAGTGGATCACCGTTCCGGTCGTTGTTGAATCCAACCGCTGAGCCTGTCGTGCGAGGTTTGGTCTGACGCGCGTTACTCCGCGCTGGCCGCGCCGACCAGCGTCCCCGCGAACGCTGCTGGGAACTGAGCCGCCATCCATTCCATCACTTGGCCGTGTTGCACGTTCGCGTTCAGGTATCCCTGGGCCTGGCGCAGCACATCGAGTGCGCTCATCGCACCGGCGACGGCGGAGTCCTCCGCACCGCGTGCGCTCGCGAGACCCCGTCGCATGACGCCGCGGAAGTACTCCGAGAGCAACCGGAAGAGCAGGTCAGCGGCCGAGCGATTGGCTCGATCCTTGCTGGCTTCGGGGTTCTTTTCGACGTGGGCCTTGGCCCATCCTTCGACGAGTTCTCCCATCGCCGCACCGAGTTCGAGGCTGAATCGCCCGCGCGTGACTTCAGCGAGCATCGGATCGAGCTTCTGCTGCCACGCAAAGAGATCACTCTCCAGAGCGCTCAGCAGTTCGCCAGGCGACCCCGCGGCATATCGAAGCAGCCACTGCCGCGATTCCTCAGGCAGTTCAACTTTGGCCGAGCGAAGCCACAGCGCCATCCCTTCATCATCCAAGGGTGTGAACGCGACGCGCTGGCAGCGGCTGCGAATGGTGGGCAGCAGCCGTTCCTCGTTGCTGGTGACGAGGATGATCACCGTCCGCCCCTCGGGCTCCTCCATCGTCTTCAGAATCGCGTTCTGCACCGGGGCGTTGGTGGGGGAGCGATCAAGCAGTTCGGCTTCGTCGACGATGAACACCTTGCTCGCGCGGCCTTCATTGCGAAGCGTTGGCGCAAGCGCCGCGGGAACGAGAAGATGCTCTTCAACGACGTCTTTGGCGATCGTGGCTTGCTTGCTGTCGCGGACCTTGGAGTCCTCGCTGTACGCGGCCAGTTCCTTGCGGATGATGTGCAGGTCCGGATGCGTGCCGGCACGCAGCAACCGCTGAACCGCGGACTCGGGATCGGGCGCGATGCGTCCCGAAAGGTCGGGCGCAGCGCTCGGATCCAGAAGCGTCGCCGCGAACGAAAGCGCGGTGGTGAACTTTCCGACGCCGCGCGGCCCATGGAAGATCCACGCGTGATGCACGCGCTCCGACGCGATGGCGGCGTGCAGCACCCCCAGAGCGCGACGATGTCCGACGATCGCGTCGAGGCCGATCGGCGGTGGGTGCAGCGCGGAAGTCGGCGCGACGGGGGCTTCTGCCGTCGCATCTCCGCCGAGCATGAATGCGTCATCGCTCGCCTTGGCGCGAGGCTTGCGCGCGGCTTTGGGTGCCTTTGACGAGCCGTCTGCGGCGGAGGTTGAGGCGGGTTTCTTGGCCACGGCTGCAAGCGTAGTCGACGCGGCCGGGTGGCGTCCGCGATGGGGGGTGTGACAGGACGTTGGGCGTTGCGATTAGAATGCCGGTCGAGATCAGGAGTCGTGCCTCGATGACCAACCCTGCCGCGCTTGAACCCGCCCGTCTGCCGCCCGTCGATGCCGCACGTCGCATTGGCGATCTGTTCCGTCGCTGTGCTCTGAATGAGGGCGGCCTGCTGCGCACGCTCGGCGTGCGCGAGATGGCCGAGGCTTCTGCGTTGGACTTGCAGACACGCTTGGCACGCACTGCGGGAACCGATGCCCAGCACCAGTTCATCCGCCTGTTCTTCTTTGGCGTGCCCGTGAACGCCGACGTCTTGTCGGCGGCGATCGCTCCGATGACGGTGGCAGAGTGGATTGATTGGGGTCTGCTTCGCACGGACGCGCCCGGCGAGGTGTGTGCGGGCGTGCAGCTCTATCCCGACGGCGATCAGGTGTTCGCGACGGATATGCCACAGTTTGAGAACGGGCGAATGGTCGTCCCCGACGCGTGTGTCATGACGCCGGGCGCGACCACCAAGGCCGTGAAGATGCTCGTGATTCGGCGGCCGGTCGAAACCGCGCTCGACGTCGGCACCGGATGCGGGATTCTGGCGATCTTCGCCGCCGGCTATGCGCGGCGTGCGTTCGCAACCGACCTGACCCAGCGTTCGGTGGACTTCACGCGTTTCAATGCCGCGCTCAACGGCATCGAAAATCTTGAGGCGCTGCGCGGCAGCCTGCTCGAGCCAGTCAAGGACCGCCGCTTCGACGCGATCGTCTCGAATCCGCCGTTCGTGATTTCGCCCAGCAACCGCTACATCTATCGCGACGGCGGCATGCACGGCGACATGTTCGTCCAGTCCCTCATTCGTCAAGCCGCTGAGGTTCTGAACCCCGGCGGCACGCTGCAGATGCTCTTTGACTGGGCCCATTTCCGCGGCCAGCATCCTGCGCAGCGCGTCGCCTCGTGGTTCCAGGGTCTGGGCTGCGACGCGCTGGTGATGCGCGTCAGCGGTATGTCGCCGCTCGACTACGCCAAGTTCTGGACGCGCCAACTCGAGGACAATGCTGGCCCCGAGGCACAGAGGCAGGCGATCGAGCATTGGTTGGACTACTACCGAACGCAGGGCATCGAGGGCATGAGCCACGGCCATCTCTCGCTGCGCAAGCTCCCCGCGGGCGCGACACGGCAACCGTCTGTCATGGTGCAGGAGCAGCGACCGGGCGTCACAGGCAACATCAGCGAACAGGTCCGCCGCCTGCTGTGGAATCTCGACACGCTTGCGATGGATGATCAGTCGATGCTATCGCGTGCGTTCGTTCCCGCGCCCGAGCTGCGGATTCGACAGGATGTGACGCCGCCGGGGGCTCACCCTCAGGGTGCCAGCGCCGCGACTGGCGCGCAGGCGGCGGCGGAGTTCAGCGTGCTGCTGCGCGGCGGTTTGGGAACGACGATGCCGTCCTCGCCCGACGTCGCGCGACTCGTCATGTCGATGAGCGCGAGCAAGCCGCTCGGGCGAATCGTCGAAGAGATCGCGCAAGCGTCGGGTCGCGGCGCATCAGCCATCGCCGGGCCAGTTGTCATGGCGACAAGAAAGCTTCTCGAAGCAGGGATGATCGAGGCGCACGCGTGACGACGTCGTGTGAGCGGCGCCTCTGAAACGCTCGCGCATCAGCGGTTACTTCTCGCCGAGGTACTTCTTCACCTGCGGCTCAATGGCGTCGGCCCAGATCTGGTAGCCCTTGGGAGACAGATGCAGGTAGTCGGGCATGATCTCCTTGGAGATCGACCCGTCGGGCTGCAGGAACTTGTCGCCGATGTCGAGATAGGTGATGTGGGTTTCGTCGGCGTAGGTCTTAAGGATTGCGTTGGTGGCGGCGAGCTTGTCGCGCTGCGGGTTGGTGTGCTCGCCGCGTGGGAAGATGCCCAGCAGAAGGACATGAGCGTCGGGCAGTTTGGCCCGCGTCGCATCGAGACATGCCTTGACGCCCTCGGCGATCTGTGCCGGCGTGAAGTCGTCCTTGTTCGAGTTGTTCGTGCCGATCATCATCACCACGAGCTTGGGCGTAGCGGCACCTTCGCGGATGGGCTTGTCGAGCCCTTCGACGTTGCCGTTCTGAATGCGATGGAGCAGGTGCTGCGTTTGGTCGCCGCCGATGCCACAGTTGAGGGACTTGCGCGGGCCATAGGTCTTGGCCCAGACATCCTTGCCAGCGCCCTCCCAGCCTTGGGTGATCGAGTCACCCATGAAGACCAGTGCGACATCGCCCTTCTTGGCGTTGGCCGTGATCGCGTCGCAGCGCTGCTTCCACCAAGCGTCGCTCTTGCCCACGGCGACGACAGCCCGATTCTCAGCCGCAGGTGCCGCGCTGGGAGCCGCGGCCGGAGCAGGCGAGGCTGCCGGTGAAGTGCTTGGCGCAGGCTGACCGCGCCCGATCGCAAGTGCGCAAACGGAAAGACCGACCAAGGCGACCGAACCAATGTGACGCATCTTCATGGCGTTTCTCCGACGGCGAAGTGGGCGCGGGCAGACCGCCCGAACCTCCAGGCAGACTATCGCGAAGCACGGATCTGCGGCAGAGGCGGCGCGCGATCAGCGAGGTTTGGAAAACGGAAGGTCGGTTGCCCAGTGACCCGCTGGCAGCGGCGGATCGCACGGAAACACGAAAGGCCCGTCAGAAGCACGGGAACGCCACACGCCGCGGAAAGTGCGAAGGGGTCGCAAGAGTAGGGGGGGAGCAGAGCGGAGTCACGCCAAGTCAAGTGGTTACAAACTTGTTGACCCGGGCACGCCACCCAAGTACGTTCATGCCGTTCGAAAGGACTTTCGTCGCGTGGGCGGCTCACCGGCCCCGCGGGCGCGCGATTTCACTGGTGACGAAGGGCGAACTGCAGATGAGTCTCCACATGGTCGGTCGGCGCGGTCTGGTCGTTCTCGTTGCGGGTATGACGGCTGCGTTGGGCGGCGGATGCGCCAACAACGGCCCCTCCGGAGCGGGCGGCGGCATCACGTCGTCGAGCAATCGAACGCCGGGCATGTACAAGGCACCCGAGGCTGAGACAACGCAGTTGCTGCAGTTCGCCGATCAAGTCTCCGAGGCTCTCAGCGCCCGCATCAACTCGATTCCTGACATCACCGACACGAGCAAGCCCAAGGTGGTGATCGCGCTGGGCAACATCGACAACACGACGCGCACACCGAGCCGTGATTTCGCCGCGATCCGTCGTCGCGTCTTCACCCGCCTGGTGAACAGCAACCTGCGCCAGCACGCGGACATCATCGAGAACCTCGAGATCATGGACGCGCAGAACGAGCGGTTCGCTCAGCCGAGCACGCCCGATCGTCTCGACGAAGGCAACTCGGGCGGACCCGCCCGCGTGGCACGCTGGAATCGTGATCGCACCTACATCATCAACGGCACCTTCAGCGAACTCCTGCGGGGCGACGTGTCGACGTATCTGTTCGACATGACGCTGACGCAGTTGTCGACCGGTCGTATCGAGTTCGCCGAGCAGTACGACTTCAAGCAGGAACGTCGCTGAGTTCCGGTTGCCTGAGGGTGGGGTGTCAACATGAGTATCACCTTTGGTCGGTTCGCGATGGCGGCAGGTCTGTCAGCCGCGCTTGTGTTGGGCTGGGGCTGCGAGGCTCCGCCGCGCACGACGCGCTTGCAGGCCGCGGATCTGGAAGTCGCCGCCGGAACCGTGGCGGAGCAGCTCGCGGCAAGTCCCTTCATGTCCTCGCGCGGGGCTGATGCTCCGCCGATCCTGCTCGCGCTGGAGCCGGCGACCAATGCGTCGAGCGACCGGCTCTCGCGCGTTGATCGCCTGGGAATCGTCACCCGCGTGGCGTACACCCCGGCGATGCAGGATCTCTTCCGCGCCAGGAACGTCGGCATGCGCGTCTATCAGCAGGACGAAGGCACGATCCGCCGGTATTCGATGGGCGATCCCAAGATCATGGCCGCGCTCCGCGCGGGCGAGCAACCGACGCATTTGCTCCGCGCGGAAGTGCGCTCGCTCACGCGCCAAGCGGGCGAAGGATCGCGCGAGCCGTCCACGCTGCGCGCCGACACTTACTTGATCGCGTACTCGATTGTCGAACTCAGGACGGGTCGAGTCGAGTGGACCGGCGACTATGACTTCAAGCGCTACGCCAAGGGTTTGACGGTCGACTGACCACGGTGCGAGCGTGCAGTGGGGCGCTCGGACTCAAGAAACGCAACGACTGGCGACGCGAGCAGAATGAGGGCGGAGGATGATGGGCAATCTGCAAAAATCTCTGGCGGGTCTTTGGTCGATCCTCGCGATCGCCGGGGCATTGGTCGCTTCGGGGTGCTCGGCCTATCAGCCCGACGCTGGCGTGGTCGCGCTCGTCGCCGGGGACGAGTTTGGCCGTGCCCGCGAGCGCGTCGCGCTGGGCGCAAAACCGCAGCCCTCGGATCGCGATTTCATTCTGAATCGGATGAAGCTGCTGACGCTCGCCGTCGCCGACGGCGTGCCCGAGGCGAGCGAGGCGTACGCCGATCGTCTCTATGACATGCTTCGGTCACAGGGCCTCAATGTGGACAAGACGATCAGCACGTTCATCGCGGGCGAGAGCGCGACACGCGTCTACAAGGGCGAGCCGTACGAGCAGGCTCTGGCGTATTCCTACGTGTCAATCTTCGACGCCACGCAAGGCGAATGGGGCAACGCCCGTGCTTCCGCCGACGATTCGCTCTTTCTCCTCCGCGACTTCAGCGACGCACTTCACAAGTCCGCCGCACGAGATTCAGATACGGCGGACGACCGCACGTCGCCCTCGTCCCAGGTGCGTGAGCGCGAAGCACTCATCCGCGCCTCCGGCAATCGCAGCTCAGGTGCAGACTCACTCGGCGTGGATTATCGCGCCGTGGCTTCGGACTTCGAGTTCGGTTACGTGATGAAGGCGATCGCGGCACGCTCCCTCGGCGAGAACGAGGAACTGCGCGACGCGGTGAACACGCTCAAGCAGGTTGCGCCTGCTCTCGCAAGTCTTGCCGACACGATCGCCACAGGGAACTACAACACCGTGCTCGTGTGCACCTACGGCACGCCGCCCCGCAAGACCGGTTCGGGCATGGACAACGCGATCGCGATCTATCCGCCCACGACGATGTCAGACGCAAACGCGCTGCTGGTCACCGCGGGTGGGCGTACAAGCCAGTGGCCCGTGGTGACGGATGTCAATCGCATGGCCGCGGATGTCCGGTGGAACAACCTTGAGGACATGCGTCTGGCCAAGAGCTACATCGGTACCGGACTTGTCGTGGGTGGCGCGGCGGTGGCGGTGTCGTCAAATGACCGCGGTGCGCAGTTGGCCGGTCTTGGTGCCGCGCTCGCGGGCCTGGCGATGAAGGCGACTGCCGCGGTCGACACACGCCATAACGAAACATTCCCGCAGCGTTTCTACGTTGCTCTGCTCTCACTGCCAGAAGGTGACGTGCCGCTCTCGGTTCAGATCGAGGACAAGCCCGAAACCCAGGTGTCCTTGCCCATGGTCCAAGGGCCTCGCGCGACCGCGCCACGCGGCACGATCGCGCTGCATTACGTGCGTCTGCCGATGCGTCAGGTTGCCTGGGCGGGCGCGTCGGGCGTGAAGTATGCCAACGACGCCACCGGCGATCTCGCGCAGCCGACGCTGCCCTACATCCTCGGCGGGCGCTGTGTTCGCGTGCCGACGCCCGAGCGCATGGCCGCGTACTACGCCGCGGGTCTCCCGCGCGATGTGACGCTGGATCAACTGTTCGACGTCTATCGCGAAGAAGGCATCATGATCGTCGGCGTCAGCGACATCGGCGAGCCGCAGCGGCACGTGCTCGAGGGCGGCAACTGGATCTATACGCCTCAGACAGCGTCGGTTGGGTTTGTGCGCCTGCTTTGTGCAGACCATCCCGCCTACATCGCACGCTCGGCCGCCGCCCAGGAACTGATCTCGCGCATCGCCAGCGGCGGTGCAAAGCCCGTCTCGTCGAACACAGCCGCTCCGACACGCGAAGAACGTGTGACGACCGCGGCACGATGAAGTGAACCGAACCCCACGCGTCGAGACGCCCGTGTAAGGCGCCGACGTACGCAACCGGAGTGATTGAAGATGAAGAGCGTTGTTGCCCCAACCGTCCTGACCGTCAGCCTCGCCCTTGGCGGCGCGATGTACGCCGGAGGATGCGACACGGTCCACGCACCCTCGACGCCGACGCTCGACAAACTGCCAGCGCAGTCGTACCCAAAGGTCGCGGTGCTTGATGGCGAACTCGCCCGCGCGCTGGCGATCGATCCGAGCATGGTGGTTGTGACGCCCACCGACGGCAACAACCCGATGTCCGTCTCGGTGCCGATCCGCTCGCTGGTCGACAACACCATGCGGATGGAACACTGCTTCATCTGGTTCGACGCCCAAGGCCGCGAGGTCCGGCGCACCGTGTGGAAGCGTCAGGACGTCGATCCGCGCGTGCAGATCAAACTGCAGTCCAACGCGATCGACACGCGCAGCGTGGATTGGCGTCTGGAGATCCGCTCGGCGTTCTGAGTCGCGAGCGGCTCGCGTCGGACCGAAGTAGTTCAAGATGTTCGGCCCAGGGTGCCGTGTTTCGCTTCTGCGTATGTGCAGTCAAGTGGGTGGCAGTCAAGGAGGTCGTTCGGTCATGTTCAGGTCGCTCATGGCAGCGGTGGTCGCGTCGTGTCTGCTTGTTCCGGTGTCGGGTTCACTCGCACAGGGCCAGCGCCCCAGCATGCAGCCCGAGCCCGAGCCGGTGGAGGAAGGGCCAAATGTTGCGAAGTGGCGTGATGCGTATGCCCACGCCGGCAGGCCGCGCGTGATGCTGCTGGTCGCACAGGCGTCGGCGTCGGTTGATCCGCTCGATATGGAGTCGCTGCTCAAGCTGCAAGACGAGGGCGGCGTCAGCGCGAAGATCTCGTCGTCGATCCTGGAAGTGCTTGGTGATCCGCATGCCGATGCTGAGATCATTGATCGGGCCGCCCTGATCAATGCGATCAAGCGTGCGAGCGCGAACCGGGCGCAGGCAGGTGATGCGGATTCGATTCAGATCATCGGTCGCGAGCTTGCCGCGGATCTGGCGATCGTCGTCAAGCTGTTGCCCTCGCAGCGGCCCGGCTCAGACTTTTCGGTGACGTTCGACACGCGCGATCTGAGCCGCGGACGTCGCGGGATGTCATTCATCTTCGACTGGAAGGGCGGATCGGACGCCGTCAACATCAAGAACAACTCGCGGGCGATGGCGCGGAAGTTCATCAATGACTTCGCCGAGCGTGCGACCATGCCGCGCCGCTTCACGCTGCGGATCCTCGGCCTGACCGAGACCAGCGAGCAGACGCAGGCGTACAAGGCGATCCGCGAATCACGCGAGTTTGTCAAGAGCTTGATCAGCCGCGGCAGTGACACCGTCCCTGATCTCCGCAACCCGCGGCAGAGCGTCGCGGCGTCGCAGTACGAGGTGACGCTCGCGGACGCCGCCGACGCGGACGCGATCATCGTGCAGGACGGGATCGAAACCGCGCTCAAGCGCGTCTTCCCCGACCGCACGCTTCAGACGCTGCAGACCGAGCGCGGGTCGATCATGGTGCAGCTCTTTCCGCGTAAGGTCGGCGACGCCGTCGCAACCGCCGAAGACTGCTCGCTGATTCTCCTTGACGATGAAGCCGGAAAGACCGCACGCGCGGAGCTGAAGTCGCTGTACGACGCCCGCAACGCGCCGCGCGTGGCAATTCTGTGCAATCGTCCGCTGACGCCGCGTGAGCGCAAGGCTCTCGAATCCAAAGGCGGCGTCGGAAACATCGACAACCTGATCGTCATCGGCGGCCATGATGCCACGGGGATCGATCAGGCTGGCGGCAAGGTCGTGATCGGAGCGGACGAGGACTTCCTCAGCCCCAGCGAACTTGAGCAGAACGCCCGCGAGATGGAGCGGGCTCTCTCGGAGATCTTCAATCAGAATCTCGGGTTCACGCGGCTGATCTCTCCCGATGTCGCTCGCGCCAGCGCGGTCGCCGAACTCTCCGGCAAGCTCGCCACGCAGGGCGGCGCGATCGATCAGAATGAACTGCTCGCCCTCCTCAAGAAGCTCGATCTGGCCGACGTGGTGATCCTCGGCACCGGCCGCATCAGCGGCATCGAGCAGCGATACAGCTTCGAGGCTGTCAATCTCCGCGACGCTATCAAAATCGGCTTCGGCGACACCCGCTACAACCCGTTCGCGCGTGATCGCGACCCGGCTGCGGTGCTTGCGGAACTGCGTGCCAAGGCCGCGGCAGATCTCGCCGGTGCATCGCGGCGTGTCTCGCTGATCGCAAACGACGAGATCACCAAGATGGCCCGCGAGGCGACCTCAAAGCTCGCGTGCACGATGATCACCAACTGGCGAGCGCCCGCGGAGATGGACATCGTCGTCAGCGGCCTCGAGAACCAGAGCCAGCTTGACCAACTCGTCGAGCAGATCCGCAAGGGCGGCGGCATGCTCGAGGTCGTCGGCAGCACGACGTACCAGGACAGCACGGGCCGCTTCCGTCTTCGCTATCGCAGTCACGCGGACGCCGTTCCCGCCGAGCTTCAGCGGGTCAGTGCGAGCCTGCCGTTCGCGCTGACGGTTGCGGGCAAGAGCGACACGGCGACCGAGCTCCGCGTCGGCAAACGCTAAACTCGCGTGCTCACATCCACGCCCCGGGGCCACTTTCCCAGGGGCGTTTCGCTTTTTGCACAGTCTTTGCGCTCGCGGCCTCGCCGCGGCCTCCAAGGACCTGAGCTGCGCGGTAGTCTGACGCGTCTGAGGTCCCCGGGGATGATGGAGTGAGTGATGGATCAGCAAACCAAGTCGGGTTCTCTGGATCGACGTGATGTGCTGCGTGCCGCCGGCGTGCTTGCCGCGGGGGCGGCGTTGGGCTCGCTGGGCGCGTGCGCTCAGGGCCGCGCGACCGCGGCGACGGGAGACGCCGGTGCCGCGGGCCGCCGACGCGTGCTGCGCGTCGCCCACATGACCGACACGCATGTGCAGCGCGAACTCAAGGGCGATGAAGGTCTCGCCGCGTGCCTGCGGCACGCCCAATCGCTCAAGGACAAGCCCGATCTGATTCTCACCGGTGGCGACAACATCTTCGATGCCTTCGACCAGGGCGAAGGCCGCGCCCGTGAACTCTTCACGCTGTGGCAGCGTGTCTGCCGCGATGAATGCTCCATCCCGATGGAGCACTGCATCGGTAACCACGACATCTGGGGCTGGAACCGCTCACGCAGCAAGACCAGCGGCACTGAAGCCAACTACGGCAAGAAGTGGGCGATGGAAGTCTTCGGCCTCACGTCGCCTTATCGCTCCTTTGATCGCGCGGGCTGGCACTTCGTCGTGCTCGACAGCGTGCAGCACGACCCCGAGAATCCCGACGGCTACATCGCCGGCCTCGATGATCAGCAGTTCGAGTGGCTCAAGCAAGATCTCTCGCGTCTGCCCGCGGGCACGCCCACGCTGGTGCTCTCGCACATCCCGATCATCTCCGCCACCGCCCTGTTTGAGAGCAGGGAGCCCAAGAGCATCAAGCGATCGATCCCTGCGGGTTGGATGTTCACCGATGCGATGCGCGTCAAGACCCTGTTCTCGCAGCATCCGACCGTCAAGCTCTGCATCAGCGGGCATATGCACTTGGTTGATCGCGTCGACATCTCGGGCGTGACGTACCTCTGCAATGGTGCCGTCTCCGGCGCGTGGTGGAAGGGCAAGCACCAGGATTGCGTTGAGGGCTACGCGCTGCTCGACCTCTACAGCGACGGCAAGGTGGAATGGACCTACATGCCCTATGGCTGGCAGGCGAAGGGATGACCGCGCTGTAGACGTGACTCACGCAGACATCGCTTGTCCAAGTTCAACCCCGCGGGCACGAGCCGCATCGAACGCGCGCTGCAGAAGTGCCATGGCGTTCGCATCCTCAAGCACGCCGGTTGCCGCGGCGGTCGTGCCGCCTTTGCTCGTCACCGCGGCCCGTAGCGACGCGGCATCGTGTTCGGACGTCTCCAGCAGCAAGCCCGACCCCGCGAGCGTTGCACGCACGATGCGTTCCGCCGCCGCAGGCTCGAAGCCGAAACTGGTGGCTGCTTTCGTCATCGCCTCGGCGAGGTAGAACAGATACGCCGGGCCCGAGCCTGCGATCGCCGTAAACGCGTCCATGAGCGATTCGTCGATGCGCTCGACGCACGGCCCGATCGCCGCAAAAAGCCGGAGCGCAAGCTGCTCGTCGGCGTCCGTGGCCCCGGCACTTCGCGCCACGGCGGTCGCTCCATGCCCGATCGATGCGGGGAGATTCGGCATGACGCGCACGACGCGACATGAGCCGCCGAGCTTCTCGCGTACAACGCTGCCCGGCATGCCGGCGAGAATCGAAATGACCAGCCGCGAGCCGAGCGAGCGTGAAATCTCTTGCGCGACGACCGCGAGCGACTGCGGCTTCACTGCAAGCACGATCGCTGTGTTCTCTGGTGCGTTGGCAAGACCCCCGAGGGCACTCTCAAACGTCGCGACGCCCATCGATGCCAGTGCGGCACGCTTGGCCGCGTCAGGCTCCGCGACGCTGACGCGCGACGCGATCAGCACGCCCGCGTTGAGCCCGCCGCGGATGATCGCGTTTGCCATGTTGCCGCCACCCACAAAGAGCAGCGGGGCGGTGATCGCGGCGGATGATGAGGGCGTGGTCATGCCGCGATGGTACCGCGGCGTGCCACAAAAAACGCCGAGGCCCCTGTCGAGGCCTCGGCGGTGTCAATCAGGCTTGTGCTTCAACAAGACTCGCGGTTCAGCAGCCGGCCTCGAAGGCGGCGACGAACGCGTCGAAGTCGGTGAAGTCGAGGAAGCCGTCGCCGTTGAAGTCCGACGAGGAGTTGCCGGCCTCGAACGCGCCGACAAAGTCATCGAAGTCGGTGAAGTCGAGGAAGCCGTCGAAGTTGAAGTCGGCGGGACAGGGGTTGGTCGCGACCGTCTTGATGACGACGCTGCCGTACTGGTCGGAGTCGGTGATCCAGACGCACGGGCCGATGACCTCAAAGCCCCACTGCACGTGGCGACCTGCGCCCGGGTCGAGCTGCATGGTCACGCTGAACGTGCCGCTGGAGGGGAGCGGAACGACGTTCGAGAGGAACGACGAATAGTCCGGGGCGAAGTCCTTGATGAACACATACGCGCCGTGCGAGGCGGCGAGGTTGTTGGAGATGATCTCACCGGAGAAGGTGAGGGTCTCGCCCGCGTACTGGTCGGTGACTTCGACGTAGGTGTTGGCGTCCATCACCTTGTTGCCGGCCGCGCCGGGGCCGCCCGAGGGCGTGTACCAGTAGGGGTTCGGATCGTTGATCGAGTTGACCTTGAGGGTCAGCTTGCTGTTCGCGTCGTCGAACACGGACACGAGGTCCGGCACGCCCCAGGGGCTGCCCCACTGGTAGGCGAAGGAGGTATCAAACACGTTCATGTAGCCGAGCCACGGCGACGTGGACGGGCCGACGGTGACGTCGGCTGCGCTGGCGATCGAGGCCCCGGCTAAGACGGCGAGAACGGCTGCACTGGTCTTCAACATGAGGGATCTCCCATGAGGGGTGTGTGGAACGTTACAGAAACGCTCCACTACAGTACCACAACACCTGAGGCGTGTCTAGTGCTTTTTCGAGTTCTCCACTGGCTCTCGACACGAATTATGCTCAATTTTGCCTCTGAAACGTTCCATTGCCATGCCGCGGCCCCGAATCCACGTCTGAATGTCACGACGCCACGCCCCATACCGCGCGCACCGCATGTTTGTTCCACGTTCACCCCTCGTGGGAACGCGGCTGCGTGTTCTCGGGCATTCCGTTTCGACGCCTTTACTCAGCCGCGCCGCGTCAGGGCGAAGACGCCACTGCCTCGCGCCACAATCAACAGCAGCGGCAGGGCGAGCACGCCATTCTCAATCACCTTGCAGGTGCTGATCGGCCCCTTGCACAGCAGATGGAAGTTGCCAAAGCAGCCGCAGGTGATGTTCATCTGGCGCGCGAGCACCGACGCGACCGCAAGCGTGAACGCCGTGAGCATCGTGAGCAGCAGGAACGCCGAGGCGCGGGCCCAGATGCCCACCAAGAGCAGTGCCGCGGCGATCGCCTCGCACCACGGCACAACAAACGCCATCAATGCAACCAGATGATCCGGCAGAAGCTCAAACGACTTCATCGCCAGCGCAAACTGCTGCGGCCCCGACGGAAGCACATCGGACGGCGCCGGGTACAACTTGTTCCATGCGCTGAAGAGGAACAGCCCCGCGATCGCCAGTCGGCAGACAAGCAGCACAAGCGACTCGATCGTGCCGCGCGGTGCGATGTGTTCTGCTTCGCGCGTCATGGCGTGCCCGCCTTCTCCCACGGCAGGCCCGCGGCGGTCCATCCCGGTACGCCGTCGGTCAAGATGTGAAGCTGGCTGAAGCCAGCCTGCTGCAGATAGATGTAGACCTGTTCCGACGCGTGGCAGTCTCCACCGCCGCAATAGATCACGGTTGCTGCGCCGGGGTCAAGCTGGCGCAGCACGTCCGTCGCGCGACCATCAGTCGCGGAAAACATCTCGCCTGAGAGATGCACTGCCAGCGGGATGTGGCCGCTCGCCCACTCCGCGTCACTGCGTGCGTCAACAAACGTCGCGCCCGCGTCAAAGAGCGTCTTGGCCTGTGCCACCGTGATGTCTTTGCCCAGCGTCGCCGCAGCAGGCGTTGCTGACGGTGTCGCCGCCCCCGCGGTCGCGGGACTCGTCTCGGTGGTGGGCGATGGCGTCTGGCCTTGCGTCTGTGTCGAGCTTGCGGGCGTTGTGCTGGTCGCGGGTGCAACGGGTCGCGCTGCGGTCTGTACAGGGCGGCGTGCGGAGTCCCACGCGCCGACAAGCAGCGCGACAAATGCGATCAGCAGCACTCGACCAAGAAACGCCACAGATTCTCCCGTCGCGATTAGGACCCTCGATTACTGACCAGGTCCGCCGGGCTTCTTTGCAGGAGCGGGGGCGGGGGCCGGTGCAGGAGAAGGACCCGGCGCAACGGGCGTGACACCGTTGGGCGGCTGCACCGGCGTCATCCCGGCCTTCATGTCGCGGACGACGAGGTACACGGGCACCTTGATCTCTTCTTCGCCCACGACGTCAGTCTTGACGGTGAACTCCATCTGGCTGCGCTTGGACGTTGCCGGAGCCTTGCCGCTCACGACGATGTTGAACGAGTCGCTCGCTTCGCCCGCGCTCGCGTTGCGCGGCTCGGCCCGCACCGCAAACTCAATCGGATCGAACTCATTCTGGCCGTGCGACTGCGTGATCGACACCACATTGAACTTCTTGCCACTGCGGCTGTTCAGCTTCATCTCGCCCTTGAAGTCGGAGTTGAGATCAACAACACCGAGCGACAGCCGCGCCGGCGCGAGGAGCAGATCGCCATCGATCTGGGCCATCACGGGCAGGCGCACCGTGGGATAGCGGGTGTCCGTGGGCTCAAGGCGCAGTTCCTCTTGCACGCGACCGACGCCGACCTCGGGCTTGAGTGTCACTTCGATCGTCATCTGCCGCACCTTCTCGCCGTTGACATCGACTTCCGCCATCGGCGTGGTCTTGACCGCGAGGAACTTGTTGCTGCTGAAGGAAGCCTCCTTCAGCTCCCACTTGGGCTCGCGGCTCGTCAGCGTCAGCGACACGGTCTTGCCTTCGCCCTTGGGAACCTGGCCCAAGGCCACCATGGCGGGGTCAGCCGCGACTAGCGGCACAACCTCGGCCTCGACGTTCAGGACGAACGACGGTGAGTTGGGATCGTTGGAGGTGATGGTGACGCGCTGGTTCTGCTTGCCGCGCTTGCCGTGCGGGTTGTAGGTGACGTCGATCACGCCTTCTTCGCCGGGGTTGTACTGGCGTTTGGCGAGCTGCGGCACGGTGCAGCCGCAGGTGGCGTGGACGTCGCTGATAAGCAGCGGTGCGCCGCCGGCGTTCTTGAACTTGAACTTCATCGGCTTGGGCGCAGTGTCGAGGATCTTGCCCAGGTCGTTGGTGATCGTCTCAAACTCGATCTTGGGCTTGCCGTTGAAGAGCACGTCGCCGACCGGCTCGGGCTTCTTGGGGTCGGCGGGCATGGGGCCAACAAGCTGAGCGTGCGCGGTCGCGGCGGCGAGCATGACGAGGGCGGCGGCAGTACGGCGAATCAGCATGAAGTGCCTCCAAAAGAACGGGAGCTCACGTGAACTTGGGCGTCATCGCACGCCTGAGCGTGCGGGAAGAATACAGACGGACCGAGCAACGCAAGCGGACAATCACCTGTTCGCTGAGTCAGGCGAGTTTGCTCGACAAAATCGAACGGGCCCATCCCAAACCGACAGGGAAGCCCATGAACGCCCCCGCAACCCAGTCCAGGGGCATGACGCGGGCCAGCGGCGGCATCTTGCCCGAGAACGCCGCAACGCTCAGGTTCGGCCCGCCGGGCAGTAGCATGACCGCAAGCGGGACGCCCGCGGCCAGCACGGTCGTGACCAGGAACGGCGCCAGCCGCGCGACGTTGCCACGCTGGGCGTTGGTCATCACCTGCGTCACGCCTGCGCTGACGATTCCGGCGAACACACCCGCGGCGATCGTCTGCCCCTTGAGGCTTTGGTACGCCACGATCCACGCGACGATCGACGCCGCGATGACGCCGCCCGCGACCGCTGACCAGGTCATCGGCGAAAGCACACCCTTGCGAATGCCAGTCTCCGGGCGCGGCTCGTGGCTTTGCCCTGCGCTCTTGTCGATCGCCAGTGCGACAAGCATCGCGAGGGCTCCCGTCACCAAGCCCTCAATCGCCAGACGCACAAAGGGCGGGCGGCCGTCAAAGTCGCGGAGAAGATCGTCGAACGTCGCACTGCGGATCGCACCCCAGCCGATGACGACGCCCGCGACACCCATGCCGTAGCCGCGTCCGACCAGTGCGGCCGTCACGCTGCCCAGGGCGAGTGCCATCGCCATGATTGCGACCAGCGACCCGGCACCGATGATCGTCTGGGCGGCCAACAGCGGCGGCGGAGCGTTGAGACCAGTGGGGGTGTGGAGACGCTCGACCAGCGTGCCGGCGATCGGGCCGACGACCAGCAGGGCGAGAAGGACGGCGATCCAGCGAAAGGCGCTCGTGGCGGCCGCGCTGCGCAGGATCGAAGTCTGTGTGGATGTGATCGGCGTGCTGGCAGTCTGCGTCATCGGTGCTCTCAGGTGGGGCCGCGCGGCGGGTCGGAAACGTGCCGCGTCGGGATCATCGGCATTTCGCGTTCAACTGGCAACATATCCCGGGAATGCAGGCGTTTTTGGTCGGCGTTTGGATGTGGCGGCGTGAACGCCGACACTGGTTTGGCTGGGGGTTTACGCCTATCGTTGGGGCCTGAGTTCGCCCACCGTCGCTCGCAACTGTTGCCCGTGTCGGGAGCAGGCCGCGAGCCAAAGACCAGGACGGAGTATTCGATGAGCAAGTTCCAGCGTTTCACCGGCCCGCAGACCAAGGTCAACGTCGCCAAGACCAACCACGAAGGCACCGTCATCGTGGATTGGAAGGATGTTGAGACCCTGCGTCGCCTGATGAGCCCCAACGGCAAGATCTACGGCCGCAAGCGCCTCGGCACGTCGGCCCGCGAGCAGCGCCTGCTCGCCCAGGCCATCAAGCGGGCCCGCTTCATGGCCCTGCTGCCCTACACCAGCGCGACGCTGTAAGCGATCTCGCCAAACAACTGAAACGTACAACGGCCTTGGACGCGACTGCCTCGTGCAGTCTCGAACGGGCCGTTGCTCTTTTTGGCATGTGTGCTCGCGTGCGAGGCTCAGCCTTCGACGTCGAGGCTCGGGCGGCGCTTGGAATTGGGATCGGCGATGCCCTGCGGCGTGTAGCTGCCGTGCTCTTCGCGATCTTGGTGCGATTCCTGCTCGCCGTTGCCGCTGCTTTTGCGGACGGCATCTGCCGACTGCACGCCCTCGGCGGCAAGATCGACCTCATCGTCGAGGCGACGGGCTTTGCGTTCACTCGGCTTCTCATCCGCCGCGCGACGTGCACGCTGAGCCTGTTGCTGCGCAGGTGACAACCCCGCAACAGATTGGCCAAGTTGAGTGCCGAACACTCCCATACATGCTCTATCGACCAATCGGGCGTTCGAACTCAAGAGAACCACAAGCGGTGGGGGTGGCCGGGCGCGCGAGTCCCAAAAGAGCGGGTGAGGCGCGTTCCGACGCAGCGCGCCGCGTTTCATTGCGTCCGACAACCCCGCAGCGTCCTACAACTTGGGCGATGCGAAGCATTCTCTCTCGATGTGATCGATCCGGGCGTTTTTGTGGGGCGGCACGCGAACCCAGCCGCGCGCGTGGCCTCACACCGGGCCTGACGCGTGACATCTGCGGCGTTGCGATCGGCGTCGCACTCGCGTTGGCCGCGGTGCTTCCCGCGTTTGGTCAAACAAGCTGGCGCGAACCCGCCCAAGGCGAGGAGATCGCGCCGCCGCCGATCACCCGTGAGTTTCGCGGCGTGTGGGTGGCGAGCGTCGCCAACATCGACTGGCCCAGCAGTCGCACGTTGACGACCGCCCAACAGCAAGCGGAGGCCGTCCGAATGCTTGACGCGGCACAGGAACTGAACCTCAACGCCGTGCTCTTGCAGGTGCGGCCAAGCTGCGACGCGTTGTACGCATCGGAACTTGAGCCGTGGTCGGAGTTTCTCACCGGTGCGAGCGGCACGCCGCCAGCGCCCGCGTACGACCCGCTCGAGTTCTGGATCAACGAGGCGCACAAACGCGGCATCGAACTGCACGCGTGGTTCAATCCGTTTCGCGCCCGTCACTTTGAGGCCAAAGGCCCCGACGCAGAGACGCACATCTCAAAGTCGCGTCCCGAACTGGTCCGCTCGTACGACAACTACCTCTGGCTCGACCCCGGCGAACCCGACGCACGCGCGCACAGCCTGAAGGTCATGCTCGATGTCGCACGTCGCTACGACGTCGACGGCATTCACCTTGACGACTACTTCTATCCCTACCCCAAGACAGTGAACGGCAAGGAAGTGCCTTTCCCCGATGACGGACCGTTTGATCGTTCCGTGCGAGAGGGAAGCACGTTGCCACGCGGCGATTGGCGGCGCGAGAACATCAACGGCTTCATGCGCGAGCTCTACGCGGGCGTGCACGGCGTCAAGCCGCAGGTGCGCGTGACGATCAGCCCCTTTGGCATCTGGCGTCCGGGCTTTCCTTCGATGGTGAAAGGTTTTGACGCGTACGACAAACTTGCCGCAGACGCGAAACGATGGTTGAACGAGGGATGGCTCGACGCGTGTCTGCCGCAGTTGTATTGGAAGGTCGAAGCCCCGCAGCAGCCCTACGGCCCGCTGCTCGCGTGGTGGCGTGAACAGAACACCTCGGGTCGTCACGTCTACGCAGGCCTCAACGCCAGCAACGTCGGCTCGGGCACGAAGGCGTGGGAGGCGACCGAGATCTCGCGTCAGATCACCATCGCCCGCACGACCGCGGACGAGAAGAATCCGTCTGGCACCGCGATGTTCAGCATGAAGTCGCTGGCCAACGCAGCCCTCGCTGCTGAACTCAAGCAGGTCTTTGTCGATCCGGCGCTCACGCCCGCGATGACGTGGCTCGCGTCCCAAGACAAGATCGATCCGCCGAGCGTCAGCGTCGAACGGAACAGTTCGGGGCAGACCAGCGTCTCGTGGACCCTCGCCAACCCCGCCGCGGTGCGCTGGGTGGTGCTTTCCCAGCGGGTGGCTGGCGTCTGGTGTTCGCGCATCGTCCCCGCGGCACAGGGTTTTGCGGCGATCGAGGCCGGCCCCGCGCAGCCGTCGACCGTCCAAACGCCGTCTCCGGCAGAGCCAGCGAAGACGCCTGAGCCGAGTACTCCCACGGACGCAGCCCAGACTGCGCCGCTGGTTGATGCCGTCGTGATCCGAGCGATCGATCGCGCGGGCCGCGAGAGCGAACCTGTCGTGCGGGTGCGGGACACAACGCCGCCTGCGCAGCAAAAGCCCGAGCGCTGAAGCCGGGGCGCTTCTTCCAGAATCGTGCGGGCGTGTACACTGGCGGCGTATGCCTCCAGTCTCTATTGGTCCCTACAAGATCGAACGTGAACTCGGCCGTGGCGGCATGGGCGAGGTCTTTCTCGCCATCGACACGCGATTGGATCGGCAGGTCGCGATCAAAGCGTTGCCCGAGCATCTCGCCGCCGATGCCGTGCGCCTCGCTCGATTCGAGCGTGAAGCGAAACTGCTCGCCTCGCTCAGTCATCCCGGCATTGCGACGATCCACGGACTCGAGGAAGTCGCGGGCCGCCGCTACTTGATCCTTGAGTTTGTCGATGGCCCGACGCTCGCGGAGCGTTTGGCGGACGGTCCGATCCCGATCGAGGAAGCGCTGACGATTGCAAAGCAAGTGGCCGAGGCCTTGGAAGCCGCGCACGAGAAGGGCATCGTGCATCGCGATCTCAAGCCGGCCAACGTGATGATGACGTCGGCCGGTGTCGTGAAGGTGCTGGACTTCGGCCTCGCGCGCACCGAGGAGCCGACCGCATCCTCCAGCGCGATGCGCGTGCTGGCAGACTCGCCAACGGTGGCGACGCCGCCGCTGGCCCATTCACCCACAATTCCGGGCGTCATCATGGGCACGGCCGGGTACATGTCCCCCGAGCAGGCCCGCGGCAAGGCCGTCGACAAGCGGTCAGACATCTTCTCGTTCGGCTGCGTGCTCTACGAGATGCTCACAGGCTCGATGCCCTTCCGCGGCGAGACGGCGGCGGATTCGATCGGCGCGACGCTGCACAAAGAGTCTGATTTCGGGCTGCTCCCGCCGCAGACGCCGATTCGCGTGCGAGAGATGCTTTCGAGCTGTCTCGCCAAGGACCGCAAGAATCGATTGCACGACATTGGCGACGCGCGGCTGACGCTTGAGCGGGCGATCGCCGGACGCGAGTGGGTGAGCACACAGGCAACCGGCACCACGCGTTCCAAGGCGGCGCCGATCGCGGCGTTGGTCGGGCTGGCGATGCTCGGCACAGGGTGGGGGCTGGCGAAGCTGGTGGCGAAGCCCGCGGCCGTCCCGCCCGCGCAGACCTTCCATGTCTCGACAGTGATCGATGCCAAGCCGGCGTTCAACTCGCTTGTCGCGATCGCGCCCGATGCAAAGTTTCTGGTGTATGTCGGCTGGCCGGACTTGCCGCCGGAGAGTGTGAAGCCATTCGGCAACTTGATGCTGCGGCGTCTGGATCGCGACGAGACGATCGCGATCGAGGGGACTGAAGGCGCACGCGAGGCCGCGCTCTCGCCGGACGGACGCTGGATTGCCTTCGCCGCCGCGAACGATCGGGCCGGAACAAAGTTCACGCTCAAGCGCATCGCGCTCGAGAACGGCAGGCCGTCCGGAAAAGCCGAGACCGTGTGCGACCTGCCACAGAATGTGCCGCCGGTGTTGTGCTGGGCCTCGGATCGCGACATCGTGTTCTCGCCCAACTGGGAGCCGGTGGTGTTCATCGTCTCCGCGTCCGGCGGCGAGCCGCGCGAAGTCATGCGCGAGGACATTCCCAAGGGCATCGAGAGTTGGGGCGACTTTCGCCCGCTTGTGCCGGGCAAGTCGATTCTGGCGACGCGATGGTCGTTCGTCGGACAAAAGATCAGGCTCAACACCGAGGTCATCGATCTCACGAGCGGCAAGCGGACGCTTGTCTTCCCCGAAGCGGGGTCGGCGCAGTACCTGCAGGACGAGAGCGGCGGGTGGCTCGTGGCGATGCGCAACACCCAGACGAGCCTCGTTGCCGCCCGGTTTGATCTCGCGTCGATGAAAACAATTGGCGAGCCCGTGACGGTGTGGAGTGGCAAGCCGGTGACGGGATTCCGTCTCGCGCGGAGCGGCACGATGGCCATCGCGACCCGCCCGGGCGAAGTGATTGACCGTCGTCTCGCCTGGATCGACGAGAAAGGACAAGTGCAGCCGATCCCGGGCATGACGCGGTCCTACGGCCAGATTGCCGTGTCACCCGACGGCGGGCGCGTCCTCGCCAGCATGGACACGGCTGGCAGCGCCGAACTCATCTCCGAATGCTGGGTGCAGGACATCGCGCGGCGCACGTCGACACGCATACCGATCCAAGGCGCGATGATCGGCATGGCGTGGAGCAGCGATGGCCAGCGGATCACCTATGGCGTGGCCAAGGACGGCGGGTTTTCGCTGGTGCAGCGACGGGCCGATGGATCAAGTGAACCGGTCACGCTCTTCACGAGCCCGGACACGCGCACGCTTCTGGTCCCGAGCGTGTGGACGCCGGATGACAAGACCTTGGCATTCCTTCAGGTCGACATGTCGAGCGAAAACCCAGACGTCTATGTGTTGACGCCGGGACCGGGTGGAGGTGCCGGAACCGCGAAGCCTTATGTGAAGTCCCCGGTCGCGGAATCGAGCGCACGCTTCTCGCCCGACGGCAAGTGGGTGCTGTTCGCGTCGAGTGCCTCGGGACGTGCGGAGTTGTACATCCAGCGCTTCACGGGTGACGGCGAGGCCGATGCACGCTCGGAGCGACGCCAGATCAGCACCGGCGGCGTCTGGAGCACCATCCCGTGGTGGAGCCCCGACGGCAGCGAGATCCGCTACGTAAGCGACAACCAGGTGATGAGCGTTCAGGTGAAGTTGGAGCCGACCGTGAGCGCCTCCGAACCCAAGACTCTCTACAGCATCAAGGATCTCAAGACCCGCGATTTGACGTTCGCGCCCGATGGCCGCCTGATGGCTGTGATGCAGGGCGAAAGCGAGCAGACCACCGCCGCGATCGGAGTCGTCGTGAACTTCGCAGACGAGATTCGCGCGAAGATGGCTCTGCAGAAGTGATGCGACACGCCGGGCCTTCGCGGGGCTACTTCAAAGCGGCGAGGAACTCGCTCAGGCGGTCCATGCCCTTGTTGATCTGCTCTTCGGAGCAGGCGAAGGAGATGCGCACGCACTTGTCGCCGCAGCCGCCGAAGTCTTCGCCGGGGACGAACGCCACGAGCTTCTCGGCGAGCAGAGCTTCGCACAAGTCCATGGCGGAGTTGATGCGGCGCCCGGGTGCGTTCGGCGATCCCGCGCTCGTCTTGCCGAAGTGGGCCGAAACGTCGGGGAACGCATAGAACGCTCCCGTCGGCTTGGGGCAGTTCACGCCCGGCATGACGCTCAAACGCTTATGAATCACCGCGGCACGCGACGCGAACGCCGTCCGCATGCGCTCGACATCCGCGCCGGCCTCGGCGAGCGCGGTGCGGATCGCGGGATAGGTGAACGACGTGATGTTCGTCGTCATCTGCCCCTGCAGCACGCCCATCGCGTCGATGAGTTTCTTCCCAAACACGCCCGAACCCGCGGCATAGCCGATGCGCCAGCCGGTCATCGCGTACGCCTTCGACAGGCCGTTGATGGTGAGCGTGCGCTCGGCGATCTCAGGCACCGAGCCGATCGAAAAGTGCGCCAGCCCGCCGTAGACGATTTTCTCGTACAGCTCATCGCTGAGGACGACCAGCCCCGGCGCGACCTTCGCGCTCTCGGCGATCACCTTTGCCAGGGCGCGGATCTCATCGGGCGAGTACATCGTGCCGCACGGGTTGCTCGGGGAGTTGAGGATGAACATCCGCGTGCGCGGCGTGATGGCGGCACGCAGCTGCTCGGGGCTGATCTTGAAGTCCGTCGCGGCAGTGGTGGGGAGTTCGATGACCTTTCCGCCGCAGAGTTCGACGATCGGGGCATAACTCACCCACGCGGGGACAGGCAGCAGCACTTCCTGCTGTGCTTCGCCGGGCGCGGGGAAGTCGAGCAGGCACTGGCACGCGACGTAAAGCGAGTGCTTGCCGCCTGCGCTGATCGCGATGTGATCGGCGGTGGTGGGGATGCCGTTCTCGCGGACGAGTTTCTCGGCGATCGCCTTGCGGGTTTCGGGGTCGCCCAGCGTCGGCATGTACTTGGTCATGCCGCCTTCGAGTGCCTTCTCGGCGCTCTTCTTGATCTGGCCCGGCGTGTCAAAGTCCGGCTCGCCCGCCGCAAAGCTCAGCACATCGAGCCCCTGGCCCTTCATCGTCTTGGCGCGATTCATGAACGCGACGGTGACGGAGGGCTTGAGCGAGGCGACGCGACGCGAGACGGCAAGACCGGATGTGGCGGTGGTGGTCATGTCCCGAGGGTAGGACCGACCCGTTATGCCGAGGCGAACAGAATTCACCTTTGCCGGTCGCGGCACGGGACGCGATTGCTAAACTGTCGCGAGCGGCGTGGGTCACTTACGCCAACGCCATGCGCCAAGTCGCGCGTGGGGTTCTTCGGGCTCGACGGGCTCCTCGTTGCGAGCCTCGTTCGGCAGGGTTGCGTTCACTGCTGGGTTCATCGCTGCCTTCATTCATGGGCGAACACGATCACGACAACCCGCTTGGTCTCTACACCCGCCGGGCGGCCATGGGCACGCTTGCCGCTGCGGGGTTGGGCTTTGCCCTCTTCGGCCCGCGCGGTGCCCGCGAGGCCCGCGACGGCAAGATCGTGCTGGATTACTGGGAGAAGTGGACCGGCCACGAAGGCCGCGCGATGCAGAAGGTCGTCGATCGCTTCAACGCGACGATCGGCGAACAGAAAGGCATCCGCGTCCGCTACCTCGTGACCGCGGGCGTCGATCAGAAGGCGATGATCGCGATCGCCGGCGGCGACCCGCCCGACGTCATCGGCATGTACAACTACAACGTGCCGCAGTTCGCTGAGACTGGCGCGATCCGCCCGCTCGATGAGTTTGGCGACCTCTCCCCCAAGCAAGACCAGTATGCTCAAGGCGTGTGGCCGATCCTGACGCACCCGGACCCCAAGGACAACGGCCGCGTGCGCGTGTGGGCGACGCCCAACACGGGCGGCACGATCTGTCTCTACTACAACAAAGACGCGTTCAAGGCCGCGGGGCTTGACCCCGAGCGCCCGCCGCGCACCATCGCCGAGTTTGATGACTACAGCAAGCGGCTCGATCGCTTCGCGGGCGGCGGTTCGGGCGACATCGAGCATGCCGGCTTCCTGCACACCGAGCCCGGTTGGTGGTCGTGGATCTGGGGCTACCACTTCGGCGGAAATCTCTATGACGCCGCCAGCGAGAAGGCCACCATCAACGCCGACGCCAACGTCCGCGCGTACGAGTGGCTTGCCGCCACCGGCGCGAAGTACGGTGCGGCACGGGCCGAACGTTTCAAGTCCGGCTTCGCGACGGCGTACTCCTCGCCGCTCAACGGCTTCCTCGACAACAAAGTTGCGATGGTCGCCCAGGGACCTTGGCTCGCCAACGTCATCAATGAGTTCAAGCCTGGGCTCAACTACGGCGTCGCGCCGATCCCGGTGAGTGAAGCCCTCTACGACCCTGCCAAGCCCGTCGGCCTCGTGGAGACCGACGTTCTCGTCGTGCCGCGTGATGCACGCCATCCTGAGGCGTCGATGGAGTTCATCCGCTACACGCAGACGCGCGAGATCGCCGAGGAACTCGCGACCGCGCACATGAAGAACACCGTGCTCAGCCACGCGAGCGACGAGTTCATCGCCAAGCATCCCAACCGCGGCGTCGCGGTCTTCAACGCGATCGCCAACAGCCCGCGCGGCTTCATCTGTCCGCGCACCCGCGTCTGGCCGCAGTTCAAGAAGGGCATGGACGAGAACATGCAGTTCATGTGGAAGGGCACCGTGCCCGTCCGCGCGGCACTCGATGAAGTGCAGTCGATCGTGCAGGGCGCGGTCGATCGCAACGCGGCGGCCCGCAAGCGGAGGCTCGCGTGAACATCGGCGCAGGCATGAAGTCCGACGCGCTCCGCGGCGAGAAGACCTCGCTGGCGGGTTGGCTATGGATCTCGCCATGGATCGTTGGGTTCCTCGTGTTCATGCTGCTCCCGATGGCGATGAGCTTGTACTACAGCCTCACCGACTATCCGATGCTCGAGAAGCCGCTGTGGCTGGGGCTCGACAACTACATCCGCATGATGAGCGACCCGGACGTGATCGGGGCCGCCGGGCGCACGCTGCTCTATGCCGCCATCTCGATCCCGCTGAGCATCTTCCTCGCGCTGGTCATCGCGGCGATGCTCGTGTCGCGCGTGCGTTTCGTCGGCGCGCTGCAGAGCATGATCTTCCTGCCCACGCTTGTGCCGCTCGCCGCCAGCGGCATGGTCTGGCTCTGGCTGCTCAACGGCCAATACGGCCTCATCAATCGCGTGCTCGGGCTCTTCGGCATCCCCGGCCCCAACTGGCTGGGTGATTTCGCGATGGGCTCGCTGGTGCTGATTTCGCTCTGGGGCGTGGGTCAGATGGTCGTCGTCTTCGTCGCCGCGATGCAGGAAGTGCCCGAGAGCCTTTACGAGGCGGCGGAACTCGACGGCATGCACTCGGCCCGCAAGTTCTGGTCCATCACGCTGCCGATGATCTCGCCGGTCATCCTCTTCAACGTCATTACGCTGATGATCGGCGCGGTGCAGGTGTTCGCCGTGCCGTTCATCATCCGCAGTGCGACGCCCGGCGGCGACCTCAAGCGGATGGAGTTCTACACCATGGTCATGTACGACCACGCCTTCGTCAACGGCCAGATGGGCTATGCCTCCGCGATGGCGTGGGTGCAGTTGGTGGTCGTGCTGCTGCTCACCGCGATCATGTTCGCGATGAGCAAGCGGCTGGTGCATTATCGTGGGTAAGAGTTTCAACACAGAGACACAGAAATGGAAGTGGCGAAGTGGCAGAGTGGCAGAGTGGCGAAGCGCATCTCGGACCCAGTCTTTCCTGTCTTTTCCTCTCTGTGTCTCTGTGCCTCTGTGTTGAGAACTGACTTTCTGTCTTCAGGTAAGCCACATGTCTGAGCGAGGTGTCAAGAAATCCCAAGGCAGAGGCGGCACGAGTTGGCCCGCCACGCTGTCGCTCATCGTCATCGCGTTGCTCTTCATCACGCCGCTGGTCTGGATGATCTCGACGAGTTTCAAGGACACCGAGGAAGCCGCCAAGGGCGGGCTGAGCCTGCTGCCCTCCGACGTGAGCAAGATGCCATCGATCATCGCCGACAACTACTCGGCGGTGTGGAACGATTCCTCAATCACCTTCCCGATCTACCTCCGCAACACACTCATCGTCGCGCTGCTCAGCGTCGTCGGCATGGTGCTCTCTAGCGCGATTGTCGCCTACGGCTTTGCCCGCATCCCCTTCCGCGGCCGCGGCACCATGTTCGCCATCGTCCTCGCGACCATGATGATCCCTTTCCCCGTCGTCATGGGCCCGCTCTACCTGATCTTCAAGGAACTGGGGTGGATCGGCTCGCTCAAACCGCTGTGGGTGCCCGCGTGGTTCGGCGGCGCGTTCAACATCTTCCTTCTGCGCCAGTTCTTCATGGGCATCCCCAAGGAACTCGACGAGGCGGCGACGATCGACGGCTGTTCGCACTGGGGCATCTTCTGGCGGATCATCGTGCCATTGAGCCGCCCCGCGCTCGTCATCGTCGGGCTGTTCCACTTCATCTATGTGTGGAACGACTTCCTCGCGCCATTGATCTTCCTGACCAATCGCGATCAGTTCACGCTGGCGCTGGGCCTGCAGATGTACCAGAGCAAGGCGGGCAACACGCCGTGGAACTGGCTGATGGCCGCGAGCACGATGGTGGTGCTGCCGGTGCTGCTCGTGTTCCTCACGGCACGCCAGGCGTTCGTCAAGGGCATCGCAGGCGAAGGGTTGAAGGCGTGACGAGCGCGTGATGCGGGACGGACAGCCCGTCCCCGGTCGCAACATATCTCAGGGTTGTGCGTTCTGCGAGATGTCCGGGCAGTTGCCCAAACCGGCATGTCAGGAGAACCGCCATGCGCTACGCCGCCGACATCATCCGCCCACGCCGCTTCGCCTTCGCCCTCGGACTGCTCGTTCTCGTTGCTGGGCGGGCGCTTGCCCAAACGCAGCAGCCGAAGGACGCTCCAGTCGCCGACCCGGTACCGAGTGTGCTTCGCGGCCCGGAAGTGCGCGAGAAGCCAACGACCAAGACTCTGGTCGTCAAGGACATGTCGGGCAAGCTCGAGCCGCTGACGCAGCGGCCTGAGCAGGCCGCGATCGAACTGCTCGGGCTGAGCCCCGAGGAGCGCAAGCCGATCGACGCGATGTTTGAAGAGCGGGCGGCGGCGGTGTCGAAACTGTTGCGCGAGCACCAGGACCTGTTCTTGAAGATTCAGGCCGGACGCCAGGGCGGTGCCGCGCCCGCCGAACTTCGCCCGCTGATGATGGAGATGCGGGGGTACGCCGTCGATCTGATCGAGCCGCCGCTGGCGGACCAGGTTCGACCGCTGCTGCCCGAATCCAAGCGAGCCGAGTTCGACGCGCTTGTCGGCGAATACATGAAAGCCCTCGCCGATGACGGCGGCGACCAGCCCGGCCGACGCGGCAACGAGCCGCGCGCCCCGCAGCGGAACCCAACGCCCGAGGGCGAACGCAACGGCCCGCGAGCCCTCGCCGGCGACCTGAGCCGCCAACGCCAGGAACTCTCGATGCTTCTGCGGGAAGTCGCGCGGACACTCAACGGCGTGGTGACACAGCGCCGCGAGCAGATGGATGCATTCATCAAGGCCGTGGACGCAACTCCCGAGCAGGAAGCCAAACTGCGGTCGATCGCTCGGGCCGCTGCGGAGGAAGACCTGAAGAACAAGGGCGAGCGCGACGAGGCCCGTCGCCGCGAGACGTGGCGGAAGATGATGGATGTGCTGACGCCCGATCAACGCAAGAAGGCGATCGAACTCCGCCGCGGTGAATGAACGTGGCGATGGTGTTGGCAAGGGACGCCGACGAGCGACATTCAGACGCTCAAGAGTTCCAAGGCGCGATCTTGAGCGTGCCACGCAAAGAACTGAGTGCCTTTCGCACTTCGTCTCTCCGTCTCTCCGTCTCTTCGTCTCTTCGTCTCTGCCTCTTACGCCTTCTGCATCCGCTGCGCCAGCAGGAACGCCATCTCCAGCGCCTGCTGATAGTTCAGCCGCGGATCGCACAGGCTGGCGTAGTTGAGGTTCAGGTCGTTCTCGGTGATACCCGCGCCGCCGCCGATGCACTCGGTGACATCGTCGCCGGTCAGTTCAAAGTGAACGCCGCCGAGGTGGGTGCCCAGTTCACGATGCACATCGAACTGATCGCGCAGTTCGCTGAGGATCGCATCGAATGAGCGCGTCTTGATGCCCGACGCGGTGGTCATGCCGTTGCCGTGCATCGGGTCGCAGACCCACAGCACGCGCTCGCCTTCCTTGCGAACCGCCTCGACGATCGCCGGCAATGCGCCGCGGACATTCGCCGCACCCATGCGGCAGATCAGCACGATCTTGCCCGCTTCGTTGCCGGGGTTCAGGATGTCGCACAGCGCGAGCACCTCATCCGGGCGGGCCTTGGGTCCGATCTTGACGCCCACGGGGTTGCGGATGCCGCGGAAGTACTCCACGTGCGCGCCGTCGAGGCCGCGCGTGCGCTCGCCGATCCACGGCATGTGCGTCGAGAGGTTGTAATGCCCCTGTCGACGCGGCACTTGACGTGTTTGCGACGCTTCGTAGTACAGGCTCAACCCCTCGTGGCTCGTGAAGAACTCGACGCGCGTCAGGTCGTCGACGGTACGATCGCCCAAAGCCTCCATGAAGCGCAGGCCGTCCGCCAGCCGCTCGGTCATGCGCTCATACTCGGCCCGCAGCGTGGGCGGCAGTCCCGCGTGCGTGAAGAAGCTCAGGTTCCAGTTCTCGGGGTGGTGCAGGTCAGCAAACCCGCCATCGACCAGCGCGCGAATGAAGTTCAGCGTCAGGGCCGCGTGCTTGTAGCCGCGGACGAGCAGCGACGGGTCCGGGCGTCGTGCCGCGGGCGAAAAATCGATGCTGTTGAAGAGATCGCCAAAGTACGACGGCAGTGTGATCTTGCTGCCGCCGATGTCGCGCGTCTCAACGGGGCTTGAGCGCGGCTTGGCATATTGCCCCGCGAAGCGACCGACGCGAATGACCGGCTTCTTTCCGCCGTGGACCAGCACGAGCGACATCTGCAGCAAGATCTTGAGCTTGTTGGTGATCACATCAGAGCGGCAGTCCGCCAGCGTCTCGGCGCAGTCTCCCCCCTGGAGCAGGAAGCGCTTGCCGCTCTGCGCGTCGGCGATCAGGCTCTTGAGCCGCTCGATTTCCCACGACGTGACCAAGGGCGGCAGATCGCGCAACTGGCGATACGCCGTCTCCACCGCCTCGGCGTCGGGGTACTCCACCGCCTGCGCCATCGGCTTGGCCCGCCAGCTGTCGACCGACCAGTCCCGCGCGGGCGTCCACGCGCCGCCGGCAGTTGAGTCGGGATTGGGTGACAGGCTCGGTTCGTGGCGCACAAGAAACTCCGATGAAAACGCGAGGAGCGGGGAGGAAACGAAGTGACGGAATCTGGAATCGGGTGTCGCGGCGTGTCAGTGCAGCAGGGCACCAGGACCGGAACAATTTCCAAGATTCTTGACCCTCAAGGTTATGAAGGCTGGGCTTCGCGTCGATGGCAATGCCCGTGCGGTTATCTGGACGGCCAAACGAGGCCGCCGCCGCCGGACTCGTACAGACAGGAGCATCGTTCCCATGGCCAACAAGAGCACCCGCTGGGGCAAGACCACCAAACGCACGGCTCGCAAAACGACCAAGCGTTTCGCCCGCAAGACCACCGCCAGGAAGTCGACCGCCAAGAAGACCACCGTCTGGGGCAAGAAGACCACCGCCCGCAAGACCACCGCCAAGCGCGCGACCGTCAAGACCGCCCGCAAGACCTCGGCCCGCAAGAGCGTGAGCAAGCGCTTCGGCGCGAACAAGAACGTCGCCAAGACGTTCAAGTTCAGCACGGCCCGCCGCTCGTTCCGCCGCGCCGCCTGAGTCTGAAGCCCTCTCGGGGCCCTCATTCGGGCACCCCAACACCGACAACGATGCCAAGGCTCTGCACGGATGCGGAGCCTTGGCTGTTTTTCCCCCTCAGTCAATAGCGCTTACATCTGCCCAGCGAGCATCGCCTCAGCCAGACGCTCGGCTTCGCTGTCCGACGGCGGTGCGCCCGCGGACGACATCGCCGCCAGCCGCTCGCGCAAGTCGCCGATGTACGAGATCCGCAGGCCGAAGTTCTCGCCGACTTTCACTGCCGTGCCGCAGCCCACCGGCTTGTTGTTCACCATCAAGTCCAGCTCGGCATCCGCCGGCCGGTTGAGCTCGATCAACGAGCCTGGAACAAGGCTGACAACATCGCGCACGTTCATCGCCCGCTCCGCCAGTCGGACCGCGATCGGCACTTCGAGGCGCAAGATCTGCGTCAGGTTGCGATCAAGATGGGCGGATGTTGCGCTCACGGATGGAACCTCGCCAGTCAGTCCGCCGCGTCATTCGCGCGGCATGCACCGGTGGTTTCGTCGCAATGCGGATGCCAAGCGACCATGGACCGCGCCCCGCGAGGCCGCCCTCTGATCCCGCGCTCGGGCTGGTCAGGGCTTGATCTTCAGCCGCAGCGTCTCAGGTGGGGCATGCCCCTCTTCGCCCGGCGGCAGCACCTGGATCTCCACAGCGCGGCCTTCAAGCACGCCAGCATCGATCATCTGGCCCAAGGCATCGCGAATGTCCGAGACGCCCTCGCCCGCGACCTGCGTGATGATCTGACCAACCTTGAAGCCCGCTTTATCCGCTGGCGAGTCAGGGATGACCTGCGTGACGACGACGCCGCTGGGATCGTTGCTGAAGAGCAGTCCGGTCGAATGCGCCAGCCGCAGGCGGAATCGCTCATCCACCGTCGCGGCGACGGGCATGCGACCCAGCACGACCTCGACCTCGACGAACTCGCTCTGTCGCCAAGCCCGCACCTTGACCTTCTGGCCCGGGCGATAGCTCGTGATGATCGAGCGCAGCACGTCCATTTCCTGGACGCGCTGCCCATCGAGAGCGACGATCACGTCGCCGACCTTGAGCCCCGCGGCTTCCGACGGGCTGTCCTCGGCGAAACGCTCGATCTTCAGGCCATTGCCCTTGAACGAGCCTTCGTGCTCGATCGCGACGACGCGCGTGTCGAACGAGATGCCGAGGTAACCGCGAGCGACCTTGCCGCCACCGATGAGTTGTTCGACGACGGTCTCGATGGTCTGGAGCGGGATCGCGAAGGAAATGCCGGCTGATTGGCCTTCGCCCTCTTCGCTGGAGTCTCGCGCGGTGGCGATCGCCACGTTCATGCCGATGACGCGGCCGCGTCGATCGACAAGCGGTCCGCCGGAGTTGCCCGGATTCACGGCAGCGTCGGTCTGGATGAAGTTGGTAAACCCGGTGAAGCCCAGATTCGGCCCCGCCGTGCGACCCAGTCCCGAAACGATGCCCTCGGACATCGAGAACTTGAAGCCAAACGGCGAGCCAAAGGCGTAGACGCGATCACCCTGCTCGACACGATCTCCCACGGCACGCCGCGCCGGGAAGAGACCACCCGAAACCGGCACGTTCAAAACAGCGATGTCGGTGAGCGGATCCGCGCCGACGATCTCGGCGATTTCGACGCGTCCGTCGTGGAACTGCACACTGACCTGCCGCGCTCCACGCACGACGTGAGCGTTGGTGACAATGTGGCCAGCGTCGTCATACACCCAGCCCGAGCCGGACGAGCCGCGACGGAACAACACATCACCGCTGGTCTGCGCAACGTCGATATGAACCACCGATGGCTCGACACTCGTCGCCACGGCGCGCGTCAGCGTGTCAAAACGCTTCAGCAGGTCGTCGTTGTCCAGCGTCTCCTGCGAGACGGTGAGTGCGGCATGGGTCGCCGCCCAGTCCGCGCGCCGCACCAGGCCCGGCACGAGCAGCAGCATCAGCGCACTGGTGAAGAGGACCAGAAGGGCGGGCCCGAGGGCCACGAATCGGCGCATGGCATCTCCATCGTCTGGACTGCGTACAGAATACGCGAAAATCGACCGAATGTTCGTCCGGCAGCACGGTTTGGCTTCATTGCAACGATCATCTGGCTTCGCTCACGCCGCCGCCCTGGGTTCAACCGCGAGGCACCGTGCCCCCCGCAAACACTCCGTACACTCCCGGTATGCCCAACGTCCATGCTTTCCAGGCAGTGCAGTTCGGCGGCGGGGTGGGGGATGTCTCCTCCCGCGTCGCTCCGCCCTACGACGTCCTTTCCGCGGCCCAGAAAGCCGCGATGCTCCAGCGCGATCCGCACAACATTGTCGCCATTGATCTCCCGCACACACCCGCCAAGGAACTCGGCCCACCCAGCGCATACGAAGCCGCGGCCCGCACTTTCGATGGCTGGCTCGCCTCCGGTGCAATGACCCGGCGCGAAACACCCGCGCTCTTCGCCTATCGCCAGCGCTACACCCAAGGCACGCGCACGATCGAGCGGACCGGGATGGCATGCACGATCGACCTTGTGCCGTTTGGTCCGCGGCCCGGCGGCGGCGTCTTGCCCCACGAAGAGACCTTCTCCGGGCCCAAGGAGGACCGTCTCGCCCTGATGAAGGCGACGCGTGCCCAACTCTCGCCGATCTTCGGGCTCCACCCCGACGAGGGTGGCCAGGCTTCTCGCCTTGTCCGATCTGTCATGACGCGACCCGCCGACCAGACCGCCACGACGCCCGACGGCGTGCGTCACGAACTCTGGACGATCAGCGATGCGCCGACCATCGCCGCTTACCAGGCGGCACTCAAGGGCGAGGACGTCTTCGTCGCCGACGGGCACCATCGCTACAACACCGCACTGAACTATCTGAAGCATCTGGAATCCCAGGGCGGCGTTTCCGCCGACCATCCCGCCCGCCGCTGCATGTTCGTGCTCATCAGCATGTCCGACCCTGGCCTTGAGATCTGGCCGACGCATCGCGTGCTCGGCGGGATGAAGGATTACTCGTTCGACGCGCTGCTGGCAGCGGGTTCGTCGCACCTGCGCGTTGAACCCATCGCCGGCGATCTCGCTTCTCTCGAACGCGCGGTGCATGACCTGAGTGCCATGGGGCCGATTCGCTTCGGCTTGTACGACATCGCCAGTAAGCGAGGCTGCGTCGCGATCCCAGCGTTCCCCGACCCGCTCGCGAAGCGATTTGCCGACAAGCCCGCGGCATGGCGTGCGCTCGACGTCGCCGTCGTCCAGCATCTGCTCGTCGAAGAGATCTGCCAGCCCAAGCTCAACGCGGGCCAACCTGTCACGTGGGCGTTTCCGCACACCATCAGCGAAGTCGAGGATCTTGCACGGGGCGTCGAAACGGGCGCGGGCGGCGGCAAGGGCTTCGCACAACTCGCGGTGATTCTGCGTCCGACGCCTCTGAGCGCGGTGCGTGACATCAGCCGCGCGGGCGTGCTGATGCCGCAGAAGTCGACGTTCTTCTACCCCAAGCTTGCGACGGGCTTGTTCGTTCACCTCGTCCGCTGATCCGTTCACTGTTCCATCCGATTCTTCTTCACAAGCAGCCAAAGCATGAGCCTTCGCTATCGCAAGCGTCTTCTCGATCACCTCAAGCACGAGGACTACATCCCCCGGCGCATGGGCGACGTCGCCCTTGAACTTCGCATTCCCGACGACGAACGCAATGAGTTCGAAGAAACCGTCAACCTGCTCGCCGACGAGGGCGTGCTGGTGCTCTCGAGCGACGGCAAGGTCTCGCTGCCGTCGCTGATCGACGCGGGCGGCGTCGTCACCGGCATCTTCCGCAAGAACCAGAAGGGCTTCGGCTTCCTCACGCCGGCCAAGTCCTATCGCGAAGGCACGATCTTCATCCCCGCCGAGGACACGAGCGATGCGCTCAGCGGCGACGAAGTGAAGATCCGCGTGCATCGCGATCGTGCTCGCGAGCGCGACTTCAACTCCGGGCCGCAGTTCGTCGGCGAAGTGATCGAGGTCATCAAGCGCAAGCGTTCGGCGTTCACGGGCGAACTCGCCAAGCGCGGCGAGCAGTGGCTGGTCTACCCCGACGGCCGCGAGATCACCGAGCCGATCATCGTCCGCGACGCCGACAGCAAGAACGCCAAGGTCGGCGACAAGGTGGTCGTCGAGATCGTCGCGTATCCGCAGACGGGCGAGGGCGGCACAATGACCCTGGCCGAGGGTGCGATCACGCGCGTGCTCGGTGCGGCAGGCCGACCCGACGTCGAGACGCAGGCCGTGATTGCCGCGTACGACTTGCCGGGTGAGTTCCCCGAGGAATGCAACGAGCAGGCCCGCGAGGTGACGCAGGTCTACGACAGGCAGATCGCCGACTTCCTCGCGCGCGGCATCGAGCTCGCGCTGCCGGGTCGCGCCGACTTGACGCAGGACTTCATCATCACCATCGACCCGCCCGACGCCAAGGACTACGACGATGCGATCAGCATCACGCGGACCGAGGACGGCTGGGAACTGGGCGTTCACATCGCCGACGTGGCGCACTTCATACCGCCGGGCTCGCCGATTGACGAGGTCGCGCGCGATCGCGGCAACAGTTGCTATCTGCCGCGGCTTGTGATTCCGATGATCCCTGAGCTGCTCTCCAACGGCATCTGCTCGCTGCAAGAAGGCGTGCATCGCTTCTGCAAGAGCGCGATCATCCGCTACGACCGGCGCGGCACGGTCATCGGCGAGGGCGTGCGGAACACGCTCATCAAGTCCAGCAAGCGGCTGACGTACCTCGAAGCCCAGGCGCTGATCGACGGCGACATGAACGAGGCACGCAAGCACGCCAAGACGCCGCCGAAGTACACCGATCAGTTGCTGCAGGCGCTGGCAGAGATGAACGAACTGTCGCGGGCGATTCAGCAACGCCGCAAGCGGCAGGGCATGATCTCGCTCGAACTGCCCGACGTGGTGCTGGTCTCGACGAGCACGGCCATGTGATCGACGCGGAGAAGGAAGACGACGCCTTCACGCACACGCTCATCGAGATGTTCATGGTCGAGGCCAACGAGGTGCTCGGGCGCCTGTTTGAGAACCTCGGCGTGCCGCTGCTGCGCCGCATTCACCCCGAGCCGATCCCCGGCGACACCGAGACGCTCCGCAAGAGCGCGATGGTGGCGGGCTATCGCATCCCCAAGAATCCCTCGCGCGAGGAGTTGCAGGGGTTGCTCGAAGCCACCCGCGGCACGCCCGCGTCGCGCGCCGTTCACATGGCCGTGCTCCGCACGCTGTCCAAGGCGGAATACTCGCCCGCGCTGGTCGGGCACTTCGCGCTGGCGAGCGAGGCCTACGCCCACTTCACGAGTCCGATCCGTCGCTACGCGGATCTCACCGTGCACCGCTCGCTGGCCGAGTATCTGAAGGAAACCGACAACGGCACCAAGCGCCCGCGCGGCGACGGCGAACGCCGCGAACTCGGCCGGCTCCTCCGCGGCAGCGACATGTGCCCGCCCGAGGATGAACTCGTCGAGATCGGGCGGCACATCACCCAGCGAGAGATCAACGCCGAGTCGGCGGAGAACGAACTCCGCAAGTTCCTCGTGCTGCAACTGCTCGAGAAGCACATCGGCGAAGTCTTCAAGGGCGTTGTCACCGGCGTGAACCCCCGCGGCATCTTCGTGCAACTCGACAAGTACCTCGCCGACGGCTTCGTGAAGTCCACCGATCTGCCCGGCGACGTCACGCGTGAAAACCTGACGCCGATCTGGAAGATCGACGGCAAGAGCGGCGCACTCGTTGACATCCGCAGCGGTCGCTCGTTCAACAGCGGCGACACCGTCACGGTGAAGATCGCCCAGGTCGATCTCGCCAAGCGACAACTCGAACTGGTCGTGGACGACGCCGAAGGGCGTGCAGTCGGACGCATGAAGAAGGTGCTGCCCAAGCAGCCCGGCTCGGGCGGCGGACTCGGCGGCGGCGGCGGCGCAGGCTTTGGCGACATGAACCGCAAGACCGGCGGCCAGCGCCGCAGCCAGAAGAGCAAGGCCCGCGACAAGGGCAAGACGCAGTGGCGACGCGATCGCTGATCGCGACATCGCTGGTCGGAGTAGTGCCACCAGTCCGGCGGCTCGGTTACACACGCCGTGCAAGGCGCAGGCTGTTGAGCACCACGCTCACGCTGCTGCATGCCATCGCCGCGCTCGCGATCATCGGCGAGAGCAACCAGCCCGTGAGCGGATAGAGCACTCCCGCGGCGACCGGGATGCCCACCAGGTTGTACACAAACGCCCAGAAAAGATTGCGACGAATCGTCCGCATCGTCGCGTGAGAGAGGCCGATCGCCTCGGCCACCGCACGAAGATCGCCGCGCATCAGCGTGATGTCCGCCGACTCGATCGCGACGTCAGTACCCGTGCCGACGGCCAGTCCGACGTCCGCCTGCGCCAGCGCGGGCGCATCGTTGATGCCGTCGCCGACCATGCCGACGACCAAGCCCCGCTCCTGCAGCGCCTTCACCATCGCCGCCTTGTCACGCGGCATGACTTCCGCATACACCTCATCAACGCCGACCTGGGCCGCGACGGCGTCCGCCGTGCGCTTCGCATCGCCCGTCATAATCACGACCTTGAGACCGCGCGCGTGCAACGCCGCGATCGCCTCTCGAGCCTCGGGTCGCACCGTGTCCGCAACGCCGATGATTCCTGCGAAGCGTCCGTCAATCGCGACAAACATCGGCGTCCGTCCCTGCGCGGCGATGGCTTCTGCGCTCGCCAGTGAAGAGATCGGAATGCCCCGCTCCGACAGCAGCGCCGCGTTGCCCACAAGCACAGCCCGCCCGTCAACTTGAGCATCGATGCCGCGTCCGGCGATCGCGCTGAACGAGTCAGGTTCCACCAGCGCCACGCCGCGCCGCTCGGCTTCACAAACGATTGCGGCACCCAGCGGGTGTTCACTGTGTCGCTCGGCCGACGCCGCGAGCCGCAAGAACGCAGCATCGTCAATCCCGGTGTCCTCTGCGCGGTTGACATCCGTCACCGCGGGCTTTCCATGCGTGATCGTTCCCGTCTTGTCGAGCACGATGGCCGTGAGCCGATGCGCCGTTTCCAGCGCTTCGCCGCCCTTGATGAGGATGCCGCGCATGGCGCCAAGCCCGGTGCCGACCATGATCGCCGTCGGCGTCGCCAGGCCCAGCGCACACGGGCACGCGATGATCAGCACAGAGACGGCCGTTGTGAGCGCCATGCTCAACCGACCGTCGAGCGGTGCGGCGAACCACCACACAATGAAAGTGACGAGCGCAATCGCCAGCACGATCGGCACAAACACGCCACTCACGCGATCCGCGAGCCGCGCGATCGGGGCCTTGCTCCCCTGCGCCTCCTGCACAAACCTCACAATCTGCCGTAGTGCCGAGTCCGCACCGACTCTGGTGGCGACGACGCGCAGCGCACCCGTCGTGTTCATGGTCGCGCCATAGACCTCGTCGCCGGGGTTCTTCTCGACCGGCACGCTTTCGCCCGTCAGCATCGATTCATCGACGGCGGACTGGCCGCGCTCGACCTTTCCGTCGACGGGGATCTTCTCGCCCGGACGCACCAGCACGCGATCGCCCGCGACGACGGCATCGATGGGGACGTCCACTTCACGCCCGTCTCGCTCAATACGTGCCGTCTTGGGCTGCAGGCCGATGAGCCGCCGGATCGCCGCGGTCGTTCGGCCTGTCGCGCGCGATTCGAAGTACTTCCCGAGCAGCACCAGCACGATGATCGTCGCCGCCGCTTCGTAGTATACGGGCGCAAGCGTGCCGTGCGTCTCGTGCGCCGCGGCTCCTCCGGCATGCACAAAGAAGCCGGGCCAGATCGTCGCCGCCAGCGAGAACGTGTACGCCGCCGTCGTGCCCAGCGCGACGAGCGTGTCCATGTTCGCGCTCCCGTGCCGCAGACCGAGCCACGCCGAGCGATGGAACTGCCAGCCGCACCAGAACATCACCGGCGTCGCGAGAGCGAGCTGAAGCCAGTTCAGCCACGGCCCCAGCGGCGGGCGATGAAACGCCTCGATCGTCCCGTGCGACATCGCAATCACCACCAGCGGCACGCTGAACACCGCACCGACGATGATCTTCTGCATGAGCCGCGACGGATCTGCGGCATGATCGCGGGCATCCAGCAAAGTGTCACGCAAGCCAGACTCGACCTGCGGCACCAACGCTTGATATCCGAGCCTGTTGATGAGCTCGACCAGCCGCTCAACCGTCATCGTCGCCACGTCGTAGTTCACGGTTCCGACTTTGGTGCCAAAGTTCACATGCGCGTTCGCGACGCCCGCCTCTGCACTGAGTCGACGCTCGATCCGAGCCGCACATGCCGCGCAGGTCATGCCTTCAATCGCCAGATCGCAGCGTGCGAGAGTTGCGAGCCGCGTCGCGGCCGCATCGTCGCGCTGTCGTGTTCCAGGTGCATGCATTCGCGAGTCCGTCTCCGTCCGAGCCCAGTTCTCTGATGCCGCTCGCCAACTGTCGCGATCGTCTCCGACTGATCATTGCCATTCGATTCTGTCGGCCAACACTCGGATCGAACGAGCGTTGGTATCGCTGGCGTTTGGGACATGTGAGGAGGTGTCCTTCGCTTCGAGAGAGCCGCAACGCCGGATACCTCGGCATCGTGGATTTCGCCTGCAAAGACTGTCATTTGTCCTTGATTCTCGCGACGACATGCGACACTGTCCCTCGATGTCGACGTTCCCTTCCTCATCCGGTTCCGGCGACTCTGGCGCGAATCAGTTCGTGGGCCAGTTCGCCGACTCTGGCCAGCGCGGCGAGTCCGGCGGACGCCCGCGCCGCCGTGACGATCGCCCGCGTCCGGTCCTCGGCAAACTCTTTGATCGCGAGCCGCCGCAATCGCTCGAAGCCGAGATGTCGTTGCTCGGCTCGATGCTCCTCGACCCCAACGTCATCGGCGACATCCTCTCGACCGTCAAGCGTGCCGAGGATTTCTATCTCGAAGCCCACGGTGCGATCTATCGCGTCCTCATCGCGCTCTACGACAAGCGCCACAGTGTCGACCTCGTTCAGGTCGTCGACGCGCTCCGTGACAACGGCCAGCTCGACGCCGTTGGCGGTACCGATTACCTCATCAGGCTCGCCGAGGCGGTGCCCAGCGCGGTCAACGCCCCGCACTACGCCAAGATCGTCGCCGAGAAGGCCAAGCTCCGTCGGCTCATCGAAGCCGCGGGCCAGATCCTTTACGACGGCTATCACGCCAGCGAACTCTCCGCCGAGGGCGCACGCGAAGTGCTCGATCGCGCCGAGATGGCGGTCTTTGAGATCGCGCAGGAAGCCCAGGACAACGAGCCGCAGAAGCTCGTCGAGTTGCTTCATCAGGAGATCGAGCGACTCGAGAATGCCGAGGGCAAGGGCTACTCGGGCTTGCCCACGGGCTTCGCCGAACTCGACGGTCTTTTGCAGGGCCTGCAACCCGGCGAAATGATCATCGTCGCGGCACGTCCGTCGATGGGCAAGACCGCGCTCGCCCTCAACATGGCCGAGCAGATCGCCTTCGGCGGCGCACTCCGGGCCGGCGGTGCAAACAACCCCGTCGCGCTCTTCAGCCTCGAAATGTCCAAGAGTGCTGTCGTCCAGCGTCTCATCTCGGCCGCCTCCGGCGTCTCCAGCCAGCACCTGCGATCCGGCGGTGACCTGGGCATGGAGCGATGGAAGCGACTTCTCGCCGCGGCTCAGGAACTCGGTCAGGCTCCCGTCTACATCGACGACACGCCCAACATGACGATCCTGCAGTTGCGTGCCCGCGCACGCCGCCTCGTCGCGCAGCACGGCGTGCGATGCCTCATGATCGACTACCTCCAGCTCATGTCCGCCCCCGGCGCCAGCCGCGAAGGCCGCCAGAACGAAGTTTCCGCGATCAGCCGCGGCGTCAAGGCACTCGCCCGCGAACTCAACGTGCCCGTCGTCTGCTTGAGCCAGCTCAATCGCGCCAGCGAACAGCGTGAAGGCAACCGCCCGCGCATGAGCGATCTCCGCGAATCAGGCTCGATCGAGCAGGACGCCGACGTCATCATCCTGCTGCATCGTGAGGAGTATTACCACACGCAGGATCCCGACTGGGCCATCGAAAACCCCGACAAAGTCGGTGTCGCCGAACTCATCGTCGCCAAGCAACGCAACGGCCCGACCGGCGTTGTCAAGTTGACATGGGACAGCAGCACGACGCGTTTCAAGAATCACGCCGCGGTCAACATCGACATCGGCTACATCCCGCCTTCGCCCACGCCGTCGCGATCCGCGCCGCCTCAACCCGCGGCACACCCGCCCCAGCAATCGGGCGACGACTTCGGCGCGCCGTTCGACGAGATCAAGCCGATGCCGCGTGCGTCGGGCCCGTCATCTCCGCCGCCCTTCACGCCCGGCGGCTTCATGCCCGGCCGCAAGACCGGACCGATCGAAAACCACCGCGATGGCGGCGGTCCAGATCATGATGGTGCAGTCGACGATATCGACGATCTGCCGATCTGACGGCGTCGGTCGACGCTGGTTCACGAGCGAGTCGGCCGCTCGCAGGCTTGCCGTTCGCACCACTCGCCCCACAAGCTGCGCAGGGCCGCTTCAATACGACGCGCGTACGCCGGCCCGTCGCAGAGCGACGAGCGTCGAACCTGCTCGCGCAGCCCGGCTCGATACGCAGCACGCTGCGTCCGATCTGCGGCGAGGGCGATCGCTCGCGCGACGTACGCGTCTTCGCCGTCGGCGATCAGTTCCGTCGCACCGATCGCGGTCAGAAGCGAGGTGCCAACGCGCGACGCATGCACCGGGCCGCGTGCCGTGATGACAGGCACTCCCATCCAGATTGCCTCGCATGTCGTGGTCGTGCCGTTGTAGACTAGCGGGTCCAGCGCGATATCCATGCGGCTGTAGAGTTCAAGGTGGTCGTGGATCGTCGCGGTCGATGCGAGCAGATCAACGCGATCAGGTGCGATGCCGTGCGACTTGAGCCGCTCCATCATCGCGTCACGCGCGAATGGCTGCGAGAGCCCCTGCGCTTTGAGCATGAGCCGCGCGCGTGGCACGCCATTCAAGATCTGTGCCCACGCGGCAAGCGTGCGATCACCAAGCTTGCGAAGCACGTTGAACGATCCAAACACGACGGGTGCGTTCGGGTCGTCGGCCGATCGAGACACTGGCTCTGGAGCATCCTCGGGCGGGCGATAGCACAGGAAGCACCCGTCAACACGAACAAGCCGCTCGCAGTGCAGCGCGTCAGCTTCCGGCGGGTCCGTGTGCCGATCAACGATCCGCGCGTCCATCTGCGTCACGCCAGTCGTGCCCGGATAGCCGATCATGGTCACCTGGACGGGCGCACCGCGCTGGTGAAATGTGACCAGCGAGTGATTCGCCGTGTGCCCGCTCAGGTCGATCAGAACATCAATCTGCTGCTGACGGATCTTCGCGGTCAGTTGCTCGAACGTGAGCGGTTGCACGGCGTGCCACGCCGCACAACGTGCCTTGAGCCGCTGCGAAAAGTCATCCTCGCGCAGCGCGGTTGAGAACGCGATGTACTCCACGCGTGCCGCGTCGGCGTACTCAAGAAGCGGCTCGACAAAGAACGCCACCGAATGCCTTCTCAGATCCCCGGACACAAGCCCGATGCGCAGCTTGCGCTCAGGATCTCGGCTGTTGCGAAAGATGTGCCGATCCGGCGGCAGTTGTCGCTCGAGCGCTGCGTTGTACGCATCATGCACGCCGCGGACGTGCGACGCCGGCATGGACTCCGCGTAATGACTCGCGAGACACGCCGCAGTACGGAGGTTCGTGTCGTCCGGGTGGGCGAGGCACGCATCGCGAAGCAACGCCGCCGACTCGTCGTGATGACCAAGATCCGACAAAGCGGCGGCGAGGTTGAATGTCAGCTCAGGGCTGCCGGGCAGGACTTCCAGTCCCGCGCGACATGTCGCCACGCCCGCGGCATAGTCGCCGATGATGAACTGCTGTGCCGAGAGCGAAGCCCGCCACTGCACCTGCGTCGGCGCAAGCTCGACAGCGCGCGTGAGCGGACCGATCGCCGCGGCGCTGTCGCCGCTGAGGCCCAGCGCGATGCCAAGGTTGCCGATGCAGTCGACGTCATTGGGCGCGGCGTCGGCGGCACGCTTGGCATAGAACAGGCTCTGATCGCGAAGACCGAGGCGGCCAAACGCGACGGACGCAAGCAGGTCAAGCCCGGGGTCAGAGCCGCGGGCCATCGCACGCACCGCCGCGACGCGGGCTTGTTCGAAGTTGCCCTGTGCGAGCGCGGCTTGGATGGGGGCGTGTTTGGGGCCAAGCTGTGGCATCAGAGACGTCCTTCCAAAGAGCGGCGCGGAGCAGTACAGAGTGTGCGCAGCGCGTGTTCGAAGCGACTCGCGAACGCGGGGCCGTCGCACAATGCGCTCGCCGCCACGCGCTCGCGGAGTGTCGCGCGGAGTGCGTCGCGGCGTGGAGCGTCGTTGGCGAGTGCCACGGCTCGCCCGATGTAGTCTTCGCGATCGGTCGCGATCAACTCGTCGAGTCCGACGGCACGAAGAAGAGACGCGCCGACGCGCGAGGCATGCGTGTCGCCGAGCTGCGTGATGACCGGCACGCCCATCCAAATCGATTCGCACGTCGTGGTGGTGCCGTGATACGGGACAGTGTCGAGCGCGATGTGGACGTCGTGGTACGCGGCGAGGTGATCAGCGAGCGCGTCGGGCGGCGGAAGCATGCGCACACGATCGACACTGATGCCTGCGTCAATGCAGCGAGCAAGCACATCGTCACGCAGGCTTGCGTCCTTGAAATGCTGTGACTTGAGCGCGAGCAAGGAGCCGGGCACCGCGGCGAGGATGCGCGACCATGTCGCGAGAAGCGGGTCGTTGATCTTGGCGATCGCGTTGAAGGATCCGAACACGATCGGACCCGAGGGCGGTGCCGTGACCGGCGGTGCCTCCGGTGGAGGCTGAAAGCAGAGGAAACATGGATCAAGACGCACGAGCGGCTCGGTTGCGAATGACTCCGCGCCAGCCGGGTCTGTGTGCGAATCAACGAGTCGGGCGTCAAGGCCGGTAAGCCCTGTGGTGTTGGCGTAGCCGAGGTACGTGGCGACGACCGGCGCGGGACGCCGTGCGACGACGCCGAGGCGACCGCCGTTGGTGAGACCAGCCAGGTCGATAAGCACGTCGAGCCCGTCCTTCTTCATCGCGGCGATGATCTGCTCGTCGGTGAGCGAGAGTGTGTCGTGCCAGACGGCGAAGCGGGGCTTGAGACGTGCCGTGACGGTGTCATGCACACGCGGGTCGAGGTTCGAGTAGGCAACAAACTCGACGCGATCGGCGGGCGCGTGCGCGAGCAATGGCTCGATGAAGTACGCGACCGAATGACGGCGAATGTCCGGCGAGAGCAGTCCGACGCGCAGGCGGCGATTGGCGTCGGTGGGGGACGGCGCGGATGTGGCGGCGTTCGACGCGACCTTGAACGTGCGGCCGTGCCGGACGTGACGATCGAAAACTTCCGCGGCAGACTGACCACTGGCAAAGTTGGAGGCGACGGCAATGTTGCGCTGCAGGAGCGCGTCGTGCGGATGCGCACGAGCAATCGGCTCGATCAGACGCAGTGCCTCGGCAGCACGCCCGGCGATGAGAAGAAACGCCGCAGCCGGACCGGCCAGACCGGGATGAGAACCCGTGGCCTCAAGACCCGCAACGATGGTGCGCGACGCGGCGCGTGTGCGTCCGGTGCTCAGTTCAAGATTGGCGAGGCCGAGCCACGCGGGGGCAGTGGTGGGGTCAAGCTCAACAGCGCGGCGGAACGCCTGTTCGGCTTCATCGGCCCGCCCGAGTCGCACCAGCAGTTGCCCGCGCGTGTTGTGAAAGTTGCCGATTCTTGGGCTGCTCGCGATCGCTTTGTCCACGTAGAACAGGCCGCGCAGCGCGTCGTTGGCCATCAGACAGGCAAGAGCGACGCCGTGGTTGAACTCGGGTTCGTTCGGAGCCTGCTGCGCAAGTCGGAGGAGCGCGGGCAGGGTCTGGGCGGCCTTGCCACTCATGGCGTCTCGCATGGCCGCCGCGAAGCGTGCCTCGGCGCTGCTCATGCCGAAGCTCCCGCGCGATCGCGTGCGGACGTGTACGCAGCCTCGACCGCGCTCCAGAAGCGAGCGGCGAAACCTTGACCATCGCACAGCGGTGAAGCAAGCATGCGCTGACGCAGCGAGCGGCGGAGATCAAGGCGTCGCGTGACATCGGCCGCAAGTGCGACGGCGGTATGTGCGAAGCCGGGCTCGTCGGCGGAGACAAGATCATCAAGGCCGACGGCGTGAAGCAGCGACGCGCCGACGCGCGATGCGTGGGTCTGGCCCGTCATCGTGACGACAGGCACGCCCATCCACAGCGCTTCGCATGTGGTGGTGGTGCCGTGGTAGGGGAAGGTGTCGAGCGCGATATCCACGCGCCCGTAGGTCGCGAGATGTTCCGCAAGCGTCTTGGTCTGCGGCAGCAGTTCAGTGCGATCGGCGATGCCGTGCTGAGCGAGCAGCGAAGCAAATCGCTCTCGCGTCGAGGCGTTGTCCAGGCCGCGACTCTTGATGATCAGGCGTGCACTGGGCGTCGCGCGAAGCACCGCTGCCCAGAGACGCAGCGTGGCGTCGTTGATCTTACTCAGGACGTTGAAGCTCGCGAATGTGATATGTCCGACGCAACCAGACGCGAGCGTGTCAAACGTCGGCGCGCCAGGATCGCCCTGATAGCAGAGAAAACATGGGTCGATCCGCACCAGCGATTCGGTCGCGCTGGCGTCGCTGCCGGGCGGGTCGGTCAGGCTGTCGACGATGCGTGCATCAATGCGAGTAAGGCCGGTCGAGTTCGGATAACCGCAGTAGGTGATGCTCACGGGTGCGGGGTGGACGGCGAGGACGCCGGGACGCCCGCCGTGAGTGAGCCCGGCAAGGTCGATGAGCACATCGACGCGATCGTCGCGGATGCGCTTGGCGAGCAGCGCATCACCCATCGCGGCTGCATCGATCCACGCACTGAAGAGCGGCTTCAGGCGCGACGTGGTCGCGTCGGGCTCGGCGGTGGAGGAGTAGGCGCGGAGCTCAAACCGTGTGCGATCGGCGTGGTGCAGCAGCGGTTCGGTGAAGAACGCGACCGAATGCTGACGGAAGTCCGGAGACATGATTCCAACGCGTAGCGGCCGAGCCTCACGCGAGAACGCCGCAGGCGGCATCGGCGCGACCGACGCTTCGATCATCTCGCCAAAGCGGCGATGACGGGCGGCGACCTGAGCCGCATCGAGCGACGGAAGGTAGTTGGAGATCGTCGCGAGCATGCGTGCCGTCTGCGGCGTCGCGGTGCCGTGCGCTTCAAGGTCGTTCAGCAGGTTCCATGCTTCGTCAGCACGGGCCGATTCGAGCAAGAGCGCGGCCAGATTGCTCGCGGCTCCATCGTGCGTCGGTGCGCGACGAAGCAGCTCACGCAGATGCGCTTCGGCATCGTGCTGTGCGCCGTCGTGCTGATCGATGAGCGCGAGGTTCAGCCGAGCCGCGTGCTGGTCGGGGTCGATCTCGATCGAGCGCTGAAGCGAGGCACGAGCGCCCTTCGCGTCGCGCGCGAACATGCGTGCCTCGCCGAGCATCGCGAGCACGGTCGGATGGTCTTTGGCAACCGCGGCGGCGCGTTCGATGAAGAACACCGCAGTCGCGTACTCGCCGAGGTCGCAGAGCACGCCGCCCATCAAGTAGTTGAGATCAGCGTTGTTCGCGTCCCGCGCCAGGGCACGCTGAAGAATCTGACGTGCGCCGCCGAGATCACCGGCGGCATAGCGCTGCTGGGCCTGCGCGAGAGCCGCGGCAGAGGCGGAGTTGGAAGGCGCGCCCGCCATCACGCACCGCCGAACGCCGATTCGGCCAGGTCGATCGCACGCGCGAGTGCCGCCGACTTGTTGATAGTTTCCATGTACTCATCGTCGATCTGCGAATCGGCGACGATGCCGCCCGCGGCCTGGAGGTGATACGTCCAGGTGTTGTTCTGGTGCAGCGCGGTCGGCGTGACGATCGTGCGGAGCGCCAACGCGATGTCCATCTGCCCATCGAGACCGACGTAACCAAAACCCCCGCCGTAGGGCCCGCGGCGGATGGGCTCGAGTTCGTCGATGATCTGCATCGCGCGGATCTTGGGTGCACCGCTGATGGTGCCAACAGGCAGTGCGGCACGCAGCGCGTCCCAGCAGTCCAGCCCGGGCATCATCGTCCCGGTCACCGTGCTGCTGATGTGCATCACGTGGCTGTAGCGCTCGACTTCCATCACCGGGTGCGCACGGATCGTGCCGGGCACGGCAACGCGGCCCACGTCATTGCGGCCCAGATCAACCAGCATGACATGCTCCGCCCGCTCCTTGGGATCAGCGAGCAGTTCGCGTTCGAGCGCGAGGTCTTCCTCTCGCGTTGCGCCGCGGCGGCGCGTGCCGGCGAGCGGGCGATTGGTGACTTCGAACCCGTCAGCCTTGCGGCGCACGCGGCACAGAATCTCCGGGCTGCTGGCGACCAGGATGCAACCCGGCGCCTGCATGTAGGTCATGTACGGGCTGGGATTGACGGCACGCAACGCGCGATACACGTCGAACGGGTCGGCGGTGCTGGCACGCTCGAAGCGCTGGCCGAGCACGACTTGGAAGATGTCGCCGGCGCGGATGTACTCAAGAGCCTGATTGATCATGGTCGCGTGCTGTTCGCGGGTCATGTTGCTTGGCAGCGGCGCTGGTCGCGTGTCGCGGCCCAGTTTGCCCGACGGCAGCGGCTTGGAGTGGCGCTGGATGTCCTCGACGCGGGCCGCAAGCTTGGCAGCCGCGGCGGCGTGCGCAGCCCGCGGATCGGCGTCCGGCTCGACCATCACGAGCTGGATGACGTGCACAATCTTGTCAACGTGATCGAAGATAACCACGCCGTCGTAGAAGCCGAACGCGACATCGGCGAGTCCGCGATCGTCGCGCGGGGCACGCTCAAAGGCGAGCTTCTCCGGCTCGGCGTAGCGCACGCTGTCGTACGCCGCGTAGCCCACCCAGCCGCCGAGAAAGGCACGCGGCAGTTCCTCCGCGCGGGCCTTGGCGGCGGCGGTGAGCAGCGTCATCGATGCGCTGATCTCGCGGGTCACGACGAGCGGGTCGGTGCCTTGATGGGAGGCGTGGCGAGCTGAATCGCTGCGGCCCGTGCTCTGGCCCGCGCGATGGTGCGTGACGCGGACCTCGTGCTCACGCGCGATGACTTCGATGATGGGCCGCGCGCCGAGGATCGAGTAGCGGCCTTGCCGCTCGCCGCCTTCGACGGACTCCAGCAGGAACGACGGCGCGGTGCGTTCGTCGGGCGCGACGAGGCGGCGATAGGCGAGGACGGGGGTGAGCTGGTCGGCGAGCAGACGCTCGGCGATGGGGATGACAATGGTGCCGCGCGTGCCGCGGGCGCGGGCATCGGCGACGAGGGCAACGCAGTCATCAACGGTCGGAAGCACCATGCGAGGCGATGGTAGGAATCGACCCGGGGCGGCGGAGTCGCGTGCGGCGTCGGTCGCCGGGGCTGGGGCGAAGTGCATGGCGGTCCTCCTTCGTGAGTTCAAAGGACAATACCGTCGCGGCGTCGCGGCACAAGTGTTGTGCGTTGAAATGGAAGATCTTTCGGCGCATGTCCACACATTTGCGCGCAGATGCGTCCATGCGGCGCGTGACGACTCGGGTGATCCACCGAGTCGAATGAGCGGATCGGCAAAGAAGACCCAAATGTCACACAAAAAGGAAGATGATCCCGATACAGATCGCATGCGAACTTTCATCGCCGTCGTGTCCGCTGCTCTTTTCATGACTCTTGCGTCGGACCGAGCAACTGGACAGGAGAGTGTGCGTCTCAAGGGGCTCAATGGCGGCGTCGCGACCGTGACGCGGGCATCCAAAGACGGCACGCTCTTGATCGGGACCAGTAGGACTGAGTTGCCGTGGTCGGTGACGGTCACAACGTGGGCGGCACCCGATTGGCAGCCGCGCGAGGTGCCAACGCCGCAGTCCTTCGACTACTGGTACATCGACGCTGTCTCGGCCGATGGTCGAGTGATCGGTGGCAATACGGCGATGTGGGATGCCCACATTTGGTGGGATGGTCTCAATGCCTCGCCGACGGTCTATGGCGGAGCGAGCGCGAACTACTGGGTGTGGTCGCTGAGCGCGTCAGGAAACTCGGCAATCGGTGTGGGTGACGACGAGCACGGGATTCTTCGTAGCTGTGTTTATTCAAGTGAAGGTGTTCGCTTTCTTGCAGCGCTGCCCGGGGACGAGTGGACCTGGGCCAACTGTCTTTCGCCGAGTGGCACGACATTCGCGGGCTCGATGGACTCGGCGACAACCGATGACACCGGCAAGACGCTCTATCGATCCGTTCTCGCTGCGTGGATCGACGGTGTACCCGAAGTGCTGCCCAGGCCGGACGGCTTCGACTACGCATTCGTACGCGAGATCAATGACAGTGGAGATCGCGCCGTCGGATTCGCCGCCAAACGTGCCTCAAACGGAAGCCTCGTATCGCCACTTCTGCGCACCGCATGGCATCGGGTTGGGCCGGGACAGTGGACGATCGTGATGGAGGCTGACTACATCGACGAAGTGTGGGGCGAGATGCGGGTCGACGGACGACGCCGACTTGGATTCACGGCATCGTCCGAAGGTCCAACCATTCGCGACGTCTTTCACGGCGATCGCTCGTTCCTCGAACTGTTGCAGCGAATGTTCCCGGAAACTGGCGACGATGGCGTCTATCCGGTCACGTGCGCCATGCGCGATGGTCGCATCGCAGTGTGGAGTATCGCTGGCTCGTGGATCATCACCCTCCCTGTGCTCGCCGATGTGAACGAAGACGGCGTACTCGATATCGCCGACGCGATGATGTTCGTCGATGCCGTCGTCGCGGGCGAGTCACGAGCCGACTGGAATCTCGATGGGCAACTGACGTTCGAGGACTTCGATGCGTTTGTAGCTGACTATGAATCCGGCACCAGATAGCCGAGAGATTGTGCGGCGGCGTGTGAGTCAGACTCGGCCCTCGCAGTGAAACTCGGAATGCGGACGAGCAGCAGTTTGCGTTCAGAACCCAAGATGTCCGATTGGAAACCCATGCGCCTATTCCTCAGCATCGCTGTGGCTGTTCTTGCGGGGACGACGATCTCGAGCATTTCGACCGCGCACGACGTCTTGTCGCTGAAGGGTTGGGAAGGTCGAACGGCGTACGCCGCGAGGGCATCCGCTGATGGCAAACTGCTGATTGGCACGAGTTCGATCGACCAGGCATTTGCGTGCGTCGCGACCACTTGGGCTGCACCTGATTGGCAGCCGCGCGTGGTGCCTACGCCAGTGAGTTACCAAGACTCTTGGATCGTGGCGGCTTCCGCCGATGGGCGGGTGTTCGGCAGCGACAATCCGGGGTGGGATGTGAACATCTGGTGGGACGGTCGCGACACGCTTCCGACGATCTATGACCAGGACTACCACTTCAACTGGTTGGTAGCGATCAGCGCATCGGGCAACGCCGCGATCGGACACTCCGAGGATGTGTCGAATCCTCGCGGGGGTTGCATCTTTACGCGCGATGGCATCTGGTACCCACTGATGCCGTCCGTGGACAACTTGCCGGGATTCTCCTGCATCTCGCCCTAGGGCACTTCGTTTGCTGGGGGAAGCGTGTCGTTCACAACCGATGTTGGCGGGAACGAAGTGATGCGATGCCTGCAGTTTGCATGGGTCAATGGAGTGCCGGAGCCGCTTCCGATTCCAGACGGCTTCACGTTCTCCGTTGCGAGAGAGATATCCGATGCGGGTGATCGCGTCGCGGGTATCTCGCTTACGAGGGCGGACTACGACGCGGGAGTTTCGCGAGAGGTTCGCACGGAGTGGACGCGAGTCGGACTCGGCAAGTGGCTGGTTGAAACGAGGCCTGATTTCTTTGACGAACAGTTTGGTGTGATGCGTACGGATGGACGACGAAAGTTTGGGAAGATCAGCACGTCCACTGCGATCATCTTGCGTGACTCGTTTCACGGTGATCGCTCGTTTGTCGACGTCATCGCACAGCTCTATCCAGGCCTCTCGCAGGAATCGGTTTATCCTGTCGCGGCCAATCTCGGTGATGGGCAGATCGTGTTGAGAGGTCTGGGCTCGTGGATCATCACCCTCCCCGCGCTCGCCGATGTGAACGAGGACGGCGTGCTTGATATCGCCGACACGATGATGTTCATCGATGCCCTCGTTGCGGGCGAATCGCGTGCCGACTGGAATCTCGATGGGCAGTTGACGTTCGAGGACTTCGACGCATTCGTTGCAGACTACGAGAGCGGCACTCGGTAGGCACTCGATATCGTGGAGTAGAGTTGTGAGATGTCGCAAGCCACGATTCTTGTTCGCCTTGCTCGGATGCAGTCGCTCGTGTTGGCGATCTTGACTCTGCGCATGGGATTGACGATCATCGGCTTTGTTCTGGTTGGCCAACTCTTCGCGTCTCTCCCGTGGCTTGTCAGGGTGGTACTCGCCGACGCGTTGTTGGGCCTGCTTGCCGGTCTTGCGGGCTTCCAGATTTCAGCGTCCATCGATGCCCTTGACCACGGGCGACGCCGTGTGCCGTGGCGTGCTTTGCTGCGCGAGTTGCTGATGCAGCCGATTCCGATCAGCGGGGTCATCAAAACCGGCGGATTGCTCTTTCGAGGGGCGCACTCTCTTGAAGCACGAGGCGTCCGAGTTTCGTGGTTGCTTCAAGTGCCGTACGCGGAGATGAAGCGACTGCACGCCAAGGCAATCGCCGGTCCGCCTCGTTGAGGTGTCCATCGCGTGCCGACTGAAATCTCGACGGCGAGTTCACGTTCGAGGACTTCGACGCGTTCGTCGTAGACTACGAGAGCGGCACGCGGTAACGGCGCGAGGTTTCCTGCACGTTCATCCGTTCTTGCGACTGCGGATTGTGTTGCCGCCGCCGCCTGGATTGCGATTCAGCCCAGCGCCCGCGGCGATCATTCTGACGTCGCCAACAGCCGGAAACAAGAAGAGTTTGTCAAGAACGACGCCCACGGGCACGGCGGCGCGGAGAGGTTGTACACTCGCGCGGATGGCAAAGAAGACCAACGCCAAGCGTTCCGAACGTTCGTCCATGACAAAGGTGACGAAGAAACCGCTGGCCGCGGCGGCGGGCAGCGCCAAGGCAACAAGAGCCAAGGCAACAAGAGCCAAGGCAACGAAAGCCAAGGCAAGAACAGCCAAGGCAAGCTCGACGCCGACCAGCGGGGGCTTGTTCGCAACGCCGACCGCCGACCGATTCTGGTGGGTCTCGACTCGCCCGATCGCGGCGTTTGACGGTCTTGGGACCCCGGCGCTGCGCAGGGCCGCGGGCGGCGGCCCCAAGCGACCGCCTAAACACTTCTCGGTCGTGATCAATTCCGATGCGAAGAAACCGATCACCGACGCGTGCGTGAGGTCGATGAGAGACTTTGACACAAACGAGGCGGCGATCTGTAAGGCGGTGCTCGCGGCCATCCATAAGCACTACGCGATGGTGCGCAAGACACTTGCGGGTCTTGTGGGCAAAGCGGAACTCGCGGCGATTGCGCCGGCGATTCGCTCAGTCGGCGAAATGAGCCCGCTGATCGCGTTCTCGACGTTGCACGTCCATGCCGCCGATGGGGCCCGCAGCGATCTTGGGTTCCACTTCGAATGTGCGTGGGAGGAAGAGCACGGCCTGGGCGTCCGCGTGCGCGATGGACGTGTCGTGATGGTTGCGAGTGAGGAAGATGCGGCAGCCGAGTGGACGCGCGTACAAGACTCCATCAAGGAGATGGGCGACGGCATGGGCGGGTGAGCGACGGGAGCGGCTCTCATCTCACGGCTCGTTTCGCGGGCCTGGAATGTGGCTTGCCGTTCGATCAATCAAACTTGCCGCGCACCGCGAGCGGGAAGTCGTAGAGCTTCGCCACGTCCTTGCTCGACTTCTTCTCCAGCGACGAGATCTGCTTGATGATTGGCTTGGGATCATCCGCGGCGAGCTTGCCGAGCGTGTGGAACTTGTGGCTCAGGATGTCGTTGAGGTCGACCTTGTCGGGCCCGATTCCGTTGCGGGCGTGGCCGCCGGGGTACATGACCAGACCGCTGTCGAAGACCTGGCCTTGATCGTCGGTGATGACGATGCTGGTGGGGATGCCGTCGGGGTACTTCGCGTCGTACTCCGCGCCGCCGTGCTCGAAGTTCATCTTCGCCATCAGTTCGCGGGTGAGCGGGTCCTTGAGGGCCTTGGGGTCAAAGTCATGCGGCGTGAGCATGAGCTCTTTCCAGCCCAGTTTCGCACCGGGCTTGGCCGCGGCGAGTTCAAGAGCCTTGCGCAGCATGGTGCACACGAGGTAGAGCATCGAGTGGTCAGCGCTCTGGCGCGTCTTGGGGTCGCGCTTGGCCGGGTCGCCGATGATGCCGAAGGCAGGCTCGTACGCGCGGACCATGATCTTGCTGATCGCGTCGCCGGTCTGGTCGCTGAGCAGGTGCGGGTGGCGCGTGATGAGATTGATCAGGCCCTGCAGCGCGCCCGCGGACTGATGCTCGTAGAGGCCGAGCTTGAAGTGCATGCCCATGACGGCGAAGTCATCGCCAGTGCGGCCGAGCACAAGCTCAAACGGCGAGGCATCCTTCTTGGCAGTGTTGGCCGACGTCGCGCCGACCTTCTGGAACATCTGGCCCGGGCCTTCGAAGATGCGGAAGACCGCCTCGGGATTACGGAAGATGTCGCGCGGCCCGAGGAAGCCCATCATCGAACGCTTCACGGCCAAAATCGCGGCTTCGGTGCTGATCGCCGCCGAGGCGCCCTTGGAGTCGCTGAGCTGCTTGCCCGCGCGGATGGCGCGGAACGGGATGTAGTGCGCGACGACCATGCCGATCGCGCTTTCGATCTGCTCTGCGGTCGCGCCCATCATCGCACCAAACGTGGCGGCGGAGCCGATCGCGCCGTGCAGCACGTGATCGATCTTGTAGCTCTTGAGGCTGAAGACTTCGCCGAGGCGGCCGCGGATCTCGTCGAGCAGGATCATGCCCTTGAGCGCGAACGCGCCGTCCTTGCCGCGGAGCTGCGCGGCGGCGGTTGCGACGGAGTAATAGTCGTTGTGGCCGAACTCGCCGGCGGTGTGGCCAAGTTCGGGGTTGTAGCCGAAGTTCGTCCCGTTGCTATCCCATTCGCGGACCGCGGAGCAGTTGGCGACGATCGCCTTCTCGACAGCGACGTCGGTGCTGGAGCCAAAGACCGGAACGCCGGCCCGCTTGCACTTGGCGCTCGGTGCCCACGGCACACCCGCAAGTGAACCGACGCCGCTGATGGGCGCGGGGTATTGGGCGGCTTCATCACGCAGCAGGACTGGAGCATTGGTGCCCAGCGCGATCGCGGAGATGCCGCAGATCACGGCGTCGGTGTGGAAGAGATTGGTGCGATCGAGCACTGCCTGCGACGGCTCGCCGCGCTTGCCCGGGATATCGGACATGAAGTCGATGGCGTACTGGGCGATGCCGAGGGCCTGGTTGGAGTCAGCGGGGAGAACGACGTGGGTCTCTTTGTTGATCTGTGCCATGGGAAGAGAAGGGTAGACGTGAGCGGGGCCGATTCTCCAATGGATTCACCTTCTGTCTGCATATTCATGTGAATCAAGCGGCAAAAACAGGCTTCTTCGGCGGACGCGATTCGGCTAGGATCGGGGCTCATGCACTGCCCCGGGAGTCATCCGGCGGCCTCGAATGGCGTTGTTTCGCGTGCGGTCTTCCAACCGACAAGGCCTCGCGTCAACACCATGCTCGGGCTGGCCGCGCTGTGTCTCGCGACGCTCTTCGGCGTTGCCGCGTGTTCGCATGCGCCCAGCGCGAGTGCCGCGCCTCCTGAATCGGCCGTTGCGAGCGGTGGGGCAGTTGATGAGGCGGTGGTGAAGATGCCTGAACTTCCTGCGCCCGATGCGCCGGTCGTCAAGACCAAAGTGCCGGTGCTGATGTACCACCACGTCAAGGATCGCGCGCCCGGCGTCGGCAGCGTCGTGCTGCGCTACTCCGTCGCGCCCAAGGACTTTGACGCGCAGATGAAGTGGCTGCACGACAACGGCTACACGTCGATCTCGTTCCAGCAACTCGCCGACCACATCACACGCGGTATCGCCCTGCCCGCCAAGCCGATCATCATCTCCATCGACGATGGCTGGTCGTGCGGCTACTTCGCCGCGTTCAAGTCGCTCAAGGCTCATGGTCTGACCGCGACGTACTTCGTCTATCCCGGGGGAATCAACGCCGGGAACGCGGGCGGCTACATCTCGTGGGACCAACTGCGTGAGATGGCCGACGCGGGCATGGAGATCGGCGACCACACGATCTCACATCCGTACCTGACGCAGATGCCCGCCGACGCGGCGTGGCGCGAGATCAGTGAGAGCAAGACGACGCTTGAGCAGAAGCTTGCTCGCCCCGTGCTTTCGATCGCGTATCCCTACGGCGACTACAACGACGCGATCATGGAGATGGCTCGACGCGCGGGATACACCTGCGCCGTCAGTACCGACCCCGGCAATGAGCACGGGCCGAATGAACTGTTTCGCCTCTGCCGCATCATCGTGACGTACGGCGAGCCGCTCGATCAGTTTGCCCGCGATGTGAGCGATTGGCAGGCGACGCCCAAGCCCGACGCGCCGGCGAAGGCCAAGAGCGAGCCGACGCCGCCAAAGGCGCCCGAGCGGCCGCGTTCCTGATTCGATCAGCCGGATTACTTACCGGTGTTGGACGTGGTGATGCCGGTCGTCGGTGTACCGTCGATCTTCATCGCGTAGCGGCGACCGCCGATGTTGCGTTGCGCGACGCGGGAGACCCACTCCGCCGCGGCTTGCGCGATGGCCGGGCCCATCTGGGCCGCGGGTTCGGCGAAGCGAGGCGGATAGTCGCTCATCCCCAGCAGATCCTGCAGGACAAGCACCTGGCCGTGACACGTCGGACCGGCACCGATGCCGATGAGCGGGAGCGTGATCGACTTGAGCACGCGATCCGTCACCTCGTCGGGCACCGCCTCGATGAGCAGCATCTGCGCGCCCGCCGCTTCCATCGCGATCGCATCGCGGACGATCTGGTCCGCCTCGTCGCGCGTGCGGCCTGCGGCGCGATAGCCGCCGGTGATCGCCGAGGTCTGCGGACGGCTGCCGATGTGAGCACACACCGGGATCCCCGCGCGGGTCATCTTCTGGACCAACTTGGCGAACGACTCATCGACCTCGAGCTTGACGATGTCGGCCTGGCCCTGCGTGAGGAAGCGGGCCGCGTTGTGCAGCGCGTCGTTCTCGTCGGCCTGATACGACATGAACGGCATGTCGGCCATGATGAACGCGTCGGGAGCGCCACGCTTCACCGCGGCGGTCAGCGCCACCAGCACGTCCATCGGCATGTCGATCGTGCGGCGATGGCCGAGGATGACCTCAGCGGCCGAGTCACCGACCAGCAGCACCGGGACGCCGGCACGCTGCAGCCAGCGGGCTGTGGTGGCGTCGTAGCACGTCAGGCACGCAAACGCGGTCCCCGCCGCCATCATCTGGCGGATCGTCTTCATCGTGACCGGTGCGAGAAGGGGTTGAGGCGTTGGCGGGGTCAAACCGGATCCATTCGTGCCGGAGGGAGAGATGGCGCGGAGTGCGCTTGGAGGCATGTCCTCGTGCTCCTGATCCCGCGGTTTCTTTGCCATGGGAAGACTGTAGACATCGAGGAGCCGGGCACGAAAACTTGAGCGAAGCGTAAGTCCGCTTGGAGAAGAGAGATCCAAGCGATGAAACCGGACACGTCCGCGTCGCGTTATTGCGCGAAATCGAGTTATTGGGACGCTGTGCGACGGATCTCGATCCGCTCAAGCAAACTCGGCGTTGGTGTGCACCTTTTGCACGTCATCGAGATCTTCGAGCTCTTCGATGAGCGATTGCACGGCTGCCGCGTTGTCGCCGCTGACCTGGACATGCGACTCGGGGACCAGCGTCAGTTCGGCTTGGGCGATCGTGAAGCCCGCCTTCTCCATCGCGTCCTTGACCTTGATGAACGCCGTCGGATCGGTCGTGATGACCCATGCCGAGTCTTCGCCTTCGGGTGCCTCGACATCCGTCGCGCCCGCGTCGATCGCGGCGTTCATGATCGCGTCCTCGTTGACGCCCGCGGGCTCGATGATGATCTGGCCGACGTGCTGGAACATGTACGACACGCAGCCGCTGGTGCCCAGATTGCCCTCGTTTTTGACAAAGGCTGTGCGGACGTCCGCGGCGGTGCGTGTGCGGTTGTCCGTCAGGCTGTCGACAATGACCGCGATGCCGCCGGGGGCGTAGCCCTCGTAGCGGACCGTCTCGTAGTTCGAGGTGTCTTCGCCGCCTGCGCCCTTTTTGATCGCGCGCTCGATCACATCACGCGGCATGTTGGCGTAGCGGGCCTCGTCGATGGCGTAACGCAGCGTCAGGTTGAACGCGGGGTCCGGTCCGCCGTGCTTGGCGGCCACGATGATCGCCTTGGCGACCTTGGTCCACACCTTCCCGCGTCGCTTGTCAACGACCGCCTTGCGGTGCTTGATTTTGCTCCATTTGTTGTGGCCTGCCAAGGTCAGATCCTCAAAAGAGCGAGCGGCACGCTCACGGATGCGGGTGAGTTCAAGGGAAGACGTAGCCTTCAGGCGGTGCGGGAATCACCCCGGAATCCGCGACGGGCGGGGCCTTGCTGAGCGAAAGCGCGGTCAGCTTCGCGTTGATCGAATCGACGCGGGCCTTGAGGCGATCCAGCGCGGGCGAGGAAGGCGCGGGCGTGGGAGCGCCGCTGCGCCGCGCGGCATTCTCGCGCAGTTGCGATTCCACCAGGTCGATCTGGCCGTGCAAGAGATCAAGCGCCTGCTTCCAGCGCATCCGAGCATCGTCGGGCTTGCCCGCCTTGAAGTACGCATCGCCAAGATGGTCGAGCATCTCTTCGTTGGTATCGCCTTCGAGGTCGGTGGCGCGGAGCAGCAGCGAAAGCGCACCTTCGAGAATCACCTTGCCGCTCGCATCGACGCGATCATTGATCACACCTTGCTTGTAGCGCAGCCACGCCAGTGAATCCATGATGTTGGCCGCGGACGGCTCCGAGCGATACGCACGCTCAATGAACAGCGCGGCATCATCCAGCTTGCGACCCGCATCGAGCAGGAAGTAGCCGAGATTGTTGTTGGTCATCGCGTGCGTCGGATCGATCTTGAGCGCTTCGCGATAGAACCCCTCGGCGGCCTCGTCGCGACCGGCGGACGTCGCGTAGTTGCCCAGCGCGTGGAAGAACTCGACGCGCGCGCCGCTGGGCGAGATGTTTTCCAGCCCACCCAGCGCGGCATTGGATTGAACAAACGTGAGCAGACGCGATTCGCCGATCGACGCGGCGAGATCAATGCCATCGGGCGCGGTTCCGAACTGTCCCGTCAGTGCCACCGCGAGATCGGTGAGCTCCCGCGCGGGCGTTGTCAGCGAGGGGAACGCAGCCACCAGCAGACGAAGCGTGTTGGCACGGTCGCCGCTTGAGAAGAGCGTCTGGGCGGCACGCCGAACGCCCGCTTCGGCGCGATTCTCGTCCGAAGCTCCGATCGCCTTCACTGTTTCAGCGATCGCGGCCCGATCATCGGGGCGCTGACGGGCGAGCAGCGCGAGGCGAACATCCTGCAGCGACGGAGCGAGCGGAATGCCACGCGCCGCGGCAAGATCCATCAGCGCAAGCGCACGCGTGCCGGTTCCGGCATCGGGCTTGAGTTCATCTTGGGCCGCGCGGCTCACGAGGGCGGAGATCCGCTGCGACTGCTCGGCGCTCAGTGCGATGTCCGCCGGAAGTGAGCGGCCCAGAGCATCGGCGGCCTCACCCCCGCGGCCGGCGCGAACGAGCGCTTCGGCACGCTCGATGCCCGCATCGATCGTCGGCGGCATCGCAGCCAGCCGCTGCAGCGCCATCTCGTCGGCGTCCTCCGGGCGATTCAGCCCCTCGCGGATGATCCGCTCGCGCAAGCGGGCGAGATCCGGGATGGGCATGGTCTTCAGACGATCTGCAAGGGCCGCTTCCGCCTTGGCGGCGTCGCCGCTGGCGGTCTGAACGCGGGCGAGTCCGGCGAGAAGCCAAGGCGACTCGGGATGCGACGCAAGCTTGCGTTCCAGCCAGCGAGCCGCACGTTCAAGCGTGGCGTTCGACGCCGTGTGTCCGGCGTTCTGCTCGGTCGCGGCCTGCCGTTCCCATGCAGTGACCAGCGCGTCCACATCATCGGGTGCGGGCGTGCCTTGCTCGGCGATGCTGACGAACGCCGTTTCTGCCTGCGACCACAGTCCGGCACGCAGCAGTTCACGCGCGGCCAGTTCGCGAATCACGCGACTTGACGGTTCTGCCTCACGAATCCCACGAATTAGCGCGGCGAGTTTCTCGTCGCTCGCGAGCGGTGACGGCGGCGAATACACGCTCACCAGCGACTGCGCCGCCTGCTCGTTCGCGGGCTCCTTCGCGAGCACCGCACGAAGGAAACGCTCGGTCCGCTCGGCATTGCCGCCGCGGAGTGCCAGTTCCGCTGCGAGCATCAACTGCGGAACGGTTGCAGCATCGCTTGTCACGACAGGCGCAAGGGCAGCGGCGGCGTCGGCATACCGCTGCAGCGCGCGCAGGGCGCGTGCTCGCGGATATGCCGCGTCCGAAGGGATCTGATTCAGTGCGGCAGCCGCTTCGGCGTACCGACCCAGCTTGGTGGCCAGTTCCGTGCGATCCGCGGCGGCGTCAGCCGTTGCAACGCCAGCCGCCTCGACGTTGGCCCACGCCCGATCCGCGAGTCCGAGCTTCTGCAGCGCATGTGCCGCGACCAATCGACTCGTGCGACGGTTGTCGGATTCCAGTGCGCCGATCGATCGCAGCAGGTCAACGCCCTCGGCGATCAACGTCTCGCTGTAGAGCTCGGCAAGGTCAGGCCGCGCTTCCGCGAGCGTGCCAAGTTCGGCGGCCCGCTGCTGCGCCTGCTGCGCTGTTGGTTCCTTGGTCTCGCCACCAATACGCGCCAGCAGTTCGCTGAGTGCGTCGGTGTCCGTCGGAGCCGCGGTCAAGTGCTCGCGCAGAACCTGTCGCGCGGCGTCGCCCTCGAGCGCGGCGGCACGCGCCCGCAGCAACCGAGCCTTCGCCGACGCCGGCCACGAAGCGCCGTAGGACTTCTGAACCTGCGCGAGCGCGTCGGAGAGCGGCTGGGCGATCTCATCAAGACGCGAGAGCCAACGAATCAGCCCAAGCTGGCGCTCATCAAGCTGGCCCTTCACCCGCACGATGTCATCCAGCAGCACGAGCGAGCCTTCGGCAGGGCGACCGAGTCGCGCGAGCGTGTCGACGCGGCGCAGCAAGACCGCGCCGGGGTCGATGCTGTCCCACATCGCCGCCGCCCGATACGCCTCCGCCGCGTCCTCGGGTCGACCGAGCCGCAGCGACAGATCGCCCGCGCGTTGGAGGAGTTCTGCACGTCGGCGATAGAGATCCGCAAGCTCGTTGCGGAATGCAGTGGCTTGCGTGAACTGCGCGGGCATTCCCTGCATGCCAGCAAGCAGCCGCCGCGCCGCATCGAGATAGCCAAGGTCGGCGAGCGCCTCGCCCAGGTCAGCAGTAATGATCCATTGCAGGCCGGCGTCGTCGCCGACATCGGGGCAGTTGCGTGCCGCGTGCAGAAGGCCCACGGCAGTGTCCAAGCGGCGTGAGCGCAGCGCTTCGCGACCCAGCGCCGCAAAGAGCCGTGCTTCTCGCGAGCCGAAGCGAATCGCCTGCTGCCATGCGCCAAGCGCGGACGGGCGGCGTCCCGCGGCGGCGTATACATCGCCGATGCCGCGCCAGACCTGGGGTGACTGCGCATCGAGCGACTTGGCCTGCATCAGATCGTTGAGCGCATCCTCAAACTTGTTGTCGGCGAGCTTCTGCGACGCACGCACATACAGCCGCGACGCATCCGCCTGAGCGTCAAGATCGGGCTCCTGATCGGGCGTCCGCGGCGGCGCCGTCTCAACCACAAACTCCTTCGTCGCGCTCGCGATCGCCTCATCAAGCGACATCGTCGCTTGCGAGCCCGGCTGTCGCTGCGATTCATCCAGCACCTGCACGGCGTCTGTGTCGATGCCCGGCGCGGCAGGCAGAGCCAGCGCCGCAGTCGCGGGCTTGGACCTTTGCTCCTCAGCCATCGCCTTCAGCGTTGCGATCGCATCGGCAGTCGGTGCGGCGGAACTCGCCGTCGTTCGCGTTCCGCCTGCACAACCAACCAGCGTCATGGGCACGAGCACCGCAGACGCGATGGCCGCGTGCAGCACCGTTGAACGAAGGAGTGACGTCCCTGTGGCGATCTGGCGAGAGCCGCCGCGCTGGGATGGGTTGTTGCTGCCGTGCTTCACCCGCGATCTCCGTGTGGGTTCCGTGGCAATCAGACGAGCGTCAGCGTGCCGCGGCGTGCGAATCCATGCGCGTCGCTCAGCGACCCTTTGTCTTGCCGGTCTTGGCTGACCGCGATGCCTTGGTCGTCTTGGTGGCGCGTGCGGCGGACTTGGCCTCCGCGTTCTTGGAGTCGCCGCCTTTGCGTTCCGCCTTCGCCTCAGACTTGGCTTCCGCCCTCGTCTCGGGCTTGGCTTCGGGGGCGGGCTTGCCGCTCGCGCGGGCGACAGCGGCGCTGCGTGCCGCGGCTCGCGCTTCTTGAACAGCCTCTTCAAGCCCGTATGGGTCCAGCGGCCGCTTCTCACGCTTGGGCGCCGAACCCTTCTCGTCCGACCACGCTTGCAGCAGCAACGCCGTCTCCTGTGCGTCGGCGGCACGGATCTGCCGCTCCAGCCACGAGCCGACTTCCGCCGGATCGGTCATGTCCTTGTCGATGGCGCCTTCGTCCGCGAGCAGTTCAACAAGCCGGCTGTCACACGGAATGGCGTGCCCGCCGAAGCCGAAGACGAACATGCGAGCCGCCACGAACGCCGGGATGCCGTCGAGCGAATCGAGATAGCCGCGTGTGTCGCGCTTTCCGGACTGGGCGAGATGCGCGAGTCGCATCCCGTGCTCTCGCTTGTAGAGATCATGCAGCGTCGCACGCAGTCGCTGCGCACGTTCCCAGGCTCGCGGATAGCGCTCGCCGAGCACTTCCGCGAGTTCATCCGCGAGGCAGACGCGTAGCTCATTGAGATCAACGAACGTCTCGCACAGCCGCTTCATCAGGTTGCGGGCCTGTGTGGTGCCCGAATCCCACAGCAGGAACGAGTACACGAGCTCATGCACCAGCGGGTCTTCGTCCGGCGTCGCCACGACGGGTGCTGCCGCGGGGGGGTGCGAAGCCGCCGGGGTCTGCGTCGATGATTCTGTCTCGGTGTCTTCGTCGCCATCCGCGTGTTCGACCGAGCCAACGTCGACGTTCGCGGCGACGGGCTCGGGGGCGGGAGCGTGGGCGGCCAGGTGCGCGGGCGTCAGCTTGGTCGCGAGCCACGCGTTGATCGGCTGGTGCAGCAGTTCGCCGTGCTGGCTCTTGAGCTTCTTCAGGAGCGAGGTAAGGGCCTTGGATGGATCTGCTGGACTCACTGAGGCTGTCCCTTCCCGTGTGCATCGGCGGAGTCGGACTGCGTCGAACGCTTGAGCCAACCGCCGCCCGCGGCGGCGTTTGCAGCGCCCGGAGTGGGAGCAGCCGCGGCTGAACTCTTCGCCGATTCTTGGCCGGTGGAGTCGGGCGCGTCGGGTTTGCCCGCGCTTTCTGGCGAAGGCGGCTGGATGCCTTGGGCGAGCAGAGCTTCACGCTCTGCCGCGACTTTGGCGAGAGCGTCGATCACCGCCGCCTGCTTCTTGACCTGGTGGTCGATCTTGAAGTGCAAGTGGGGGAGGTGGCGGCCCTGGATGACCTCGCCGAGCTTCTTGCGCAGGAATCCGGCGGCGTGCGTCAGGCCGTGGAGCGTGAGCTTCTCAGCGTCCTCAGGCATGACCGAGACATACAACGTCGCTTCACGCAGATCTTCGCTGACCTTGACGCTGGTGACAGTGACCATGCCGCTGACGCGTGGGTCCTGCAGGCCGCGATCAAGGCACTTCTGCACCGTCTCGCGGATGACGCTTTCGAGCTGTTGGGGACGCTTGTTCACTGCGGCTGCTCTTTCAGAAGTTCAGAAGACCAAAGGCTAAAGACCGGAACAGGGCGGAAGCGGAGGCGGTAGCAAGGAATGAATCAATCAAAGGCGGCGAATCAAAGAGACGAGAGCCATTCACGACATTTCGCGAAGTTTCCTGCCTCTTTATCCTCTCACCTCTGAGACTGTTCCTTCTCTCTGTCGCCACTGTGTTCCTCACGCGCTTCGTGTTCGTTCGGACTCTCCGCCGCGTCGCGTGTCGGTTCATCCATGTACGCCAGCATCTCCTTGGCGAGGGCGTCCTCATCCGGGCCTTCGTCCGCGGCCAGATCTGCCTCCAGCCCAACATCCGCGGCATCAATCACGCGGCGGGTGATTGACGCGACTTCGGCGTCGTGCAACTGACGCAGCTTGGTCGAGATCCGATCCAGCGTCTCGCCGATGTATTTGCCGTCGTGGCCCACCAGCGCAAGGCCGAGCACCGCGCTGTTGAGGATGTCGTGCTGCGAAACTTCAGCGATCGAGACCATGTGCTCGCGATGGAGCCGGTCCTTCACGCTCTTGATCACGCGGCGTTTGTCCTTGAGGGACTCCGAGCCGTGGACGAGCAGGTGAACTTGGAGCAGTCCGATGAGCATTTGGGGCAACGATGAAGAGACGAAGTTCCGAAGAGACGAGGTGCGCAAAGCAAGCGGCGTCGAGGTGGCGAAGCAACAGAAGGTGTGCCGCAAGGCGACGCGGCCTTCTTGGGTCGATGGGGGGAGGAGGGGGTGAATCGGGTTCTTCACCCACTCACCCGCCCACTTCCATCACCCACTCACGGCTTGGAAGCACTTTGCCACTTCGCCAGTCTGTCACTTCTGGCTTACAGCGACCGCTTGACCTCCACCTGCTTGTAGCACTCGAGGATGTCGCCTTCCTTGATGTCGTCGTAGCCGTCGATCTTCATGCCGCATTCCATGCCTGCACGCACGTCCTTGGCGTCATCCTTGAAGCGCTTGAGCTGGTCGAGCTTGCGATCGTTCTCGATGACGATGCCGTTGCGTGTGACGCGGATGAGTGCGTCGCGCTGCACCGTGCCGTCGGTGATGTAGCAGCCGGCGATCGTGCCCACCTTGGTGACCTTGAAGACCTTGCGGACTTCGGCGTGGCCCAGGATCTCCTGGCGGAGTTCGGGTGCGAGCAGACCTTCGGCGGCCTTCTTGAGGTCGTCGGTGATGTCGTAGATGACCTGATAGGTACGGATCTCGACGCCCTTCTGCTCCGCCAGCGTGCGGGCCTTGCCCGACGCGATGACGTTGAAGCCGATGACCGTCGCGCGGCTCGCCTCGGCGAGAACGATGTCGCTCTCGGTGATGCCGCCGATCGCCGCCTGAAGTACGCGCAGTTTGACTTCGCTCGTGCTGATCTTCTCGATCTGCTGCTTGAGCACGTCGGCGGTGCCTTGCTCGGCCACACGCAGAACGACGTTGATTTCCTTGACGTCCGCATCGCCCATCTGCGCGAACATGTTGTCGAGCGTCAACTTGGGCTGGGCCAGTTGCTGCTCACGCTCGCGATGGCGACGCTGCTCGGCGGCCTCCTCGGCCTTGCGCAGCGAGTCGACGATGTAGAACTTGTCGCCCGCGTCGGGCACCATGTCGATGCCGGAGATCTGCACCGGCATCGGCGGCAGAGCCTCGCGCAGCTTGTTGCCGCGATCGTCGGTGATGTCGCGGATGCGACCAAAGCCGCGGCCCGCGACGATGAAGTCGCCGACCTTCAGGCGGCCCTGCTGCACCAGGATGTTGGCGACCGCGCCGCGGCCTTCTTCGGTGCGTGCTTCGATGACCGTGCCGCGTGCCGCGCCGCCGAAGTCGGCCTTGAGCTCCTTGAGCTGGGCCTGATAGTCCAGCGTTTCGAGCAGCTGCGGGATGCCCAGGCCGGTGGTGGCCGAGGTCTTGACGACTTCGGTGTCGCCGCCCCATTCAACGGGGTTCAGGCCGTTCTCCGCCAGCACGCCGAGCGCGCGCTGGATCTGGGCCTCGGTGGCGTCGGGGCGATCGATCTTGTTGAGGGCGACCACGATCGGCACCTTCGCGGCCTTGGCGTGGTTGATGCTCTCGATCGTCTGGGGCATGACGCCTTCGGGGGCCGAGACGACGAGCACGACCACGTCGGTCATGTTCGCGCCACGGGCACGCATGCTCGTGAACGCTTCGTGGCCCGGCGTATCGAGGAAGACGATTTCCTTGTCCTCGCCCGCGACCTTGACATTCACGCGGAACGCGCTGGTGCGCTGCGTGATGCCGCCCGCTTCGCCAGCGGCGACGTTGGCGTTGCGGATCTTGTCCAGCAGGCTCGTCTTGCCATGGTCGACGTGGCCGAGGATCGTGACCACCGGGCCGCGCGGCCGCTGATCGACCGTGTCGCGGGTTTCCGCGTCGTCGTGAATCGCTTCTTCGGCAGTCTTGGCCTCGGTCACTTCGAGTTCGACATCGAAGTCGATCATGATCTCGGCGGCCTTGTTGGGGTCGATGCCCGAGTTGATCGTCGCCATGACGCCTTCGAGGAACAGCTTCTTGACGATGTCCGCGGCCTTCACACCGGTGGCGGCGGAAAGGTCCTTGATCGTGAACGGCGCGGCGATGCGCACCTTGCCGTCGGCCGGGCCTTCCTGCATCGTGCCGCCCGGACCCTGCTTCTTGTTCAGGTCCTGACGACGCTTCTTCAGCAGGCCGCTCGAACGGAGCAGACGCGCCTCGCGTTCAGCGAGGTCTTGCTCGCTGAAGACGCCGGGGCCTGCGCCAACCCACTCTTCGCCGCTCGATGCGCGACGACGCTGCGGCACGCCCGTGCCGGTCGAGCGCTTCGCGCCCGCGCCGGCGCCAGTGCCTGCGCCCGGGCCGGTCTTGCGGCGTGGGCTGCGACCGCGATCATCATCGTCTCCGACGCGCGGGCCGCCCGGACGCGAGCCACCGCCGCCGGGGCCCGATGGCGGACCGACGCGACGCGGACGCGGAGCCTCAACCTGCTCCGCCGCCTCGATGCGGACGACCTTGGGACCGGCGAGCTTCACCGGGGCGCGGACTTCAAGCTTGGGGCCAGCGGGACCGACAGTCGTCGGACGCGTCGGCACGTTCATCGGAGCGACGCGCGTCGGCGCGGGCGGCGGCGGAGTCGCGACCGGTGCGCTGCCGCCGGGCGGCGTCGAGCGGGTCGGAGCCGCAGGTGCGGCCGGGGCCGAGGCCGCGGGCGCCGAAGGCGCGCTTGCCGCGACCTTGGGAGTTTCCTTCGGCTCGATCGTCACGGGCGCGACACGCGTCGGGGCTGGCGGCGGCGCGACAGGCGTCGGCGTGGGCGCGATCTTGGTCGCGGCGATCGGCGCGGCCGGTGCCGCGGGAACTTCAGGAGCCGGAGCGACCGGGGTGATCTTGACAGGCGCGGGCTTGGGCGCAGGGGCCGGAGCCGGCGCAGGGGCGGCCGGTGCCGCGGGCGCTGCGACGACGGTTGCGGTCCCGCCGCTCTCGCCTTCACCCTCGGACGCACCCTTGGTGGTCTTCTTCTTTGCCGGAGCCTTCTTGGTCTTCACGGCGGCAGCATCGACGTGCTCGGTCGTCTCGACAGCGGTCGACGGTGCGCCACTGCTGAACCACTCGCGGATGGTGGCTTCGAGGCCCGCCGACACCGTGGACATGTGGTCCTTGATCGTCGTCGCGGGGATGCCCTCGGCCTGACACTTGGCCACGATGGCCTTGGATTCGATGCCGAGTTCTTTTGCCAGATTATGGATGCGCTTGGTAGCCAAACCGACCTCCGAAAGCCGCCCTCAAACCGCCGAAACTGCCGCAGACAAATCCCGGTGTCGCCGTCAAGCGGCACCGGGGTGAGTTCAAATCACGTTCTCAGCCTTGGCCCAGGATGTCCGCCGCACGCGCGTCGTCGTCCTTGCCGGGCGTCGGCGCGTTGCCCGCGGCCAGGATGGCGCTCGCCGCCGCTTCGCCAGCTTCGCCCGCTGCCGCGGCCCCGCCCTCGAGCAGAGCACGCGCCGCGAGTGCGTCCTCGCGAGCCTTGGCTTCCTTCGCTTCCTTGTCCTTCTGCTGCTGCTCGGCGACTTCCTTGGCCTTGACGCCGATGCGCTCCATGACGACCTTGACGGTCTCCTCGTCCATGCCCAGTTCGGCCTGCAGCACTTCCGCCCCGACCTCTTCGAGGTCGAAGACGCTGACCATGCCCAGCGCGGCGAGCTTGTCGAGCATCGCCTCTGTGATGCCGGGGATCTCCTGCATCGTCTGCGTCATGGTCTCCAGGCCCTTGTTGAACTCCTCCGGCGTGAGGATGTCTATGTCCCAGCCGGTGAGGCGGGCCGCCAGACGCACGTTCTGACCGCGCTTGCCGATCGCCAGCGACAACTGGTCATCGCGCACGACGACGGTCGCGCGACCAAGTTCGAAGCAGAGGCTGATTTCGGCGACTTCGGCGGGCTTGAGCGCGTTCTGGATGAGGATCTGGCTCGACTCGTTCCAGCGGACGATGTCGATCTTCTCGCCGTTGAGTTCGTCAACGATGTTCTTGATGCGAGAGCCGCGCACGCCGACGCACGCGCCCACGGCGTCGACCTTGGAGTCGACCGACGACACGGCCATCTTGGTGCGATAGCCCGCCTCGCGCGCCATCGCCTTGATCTCGATGATGCGCTCCGCGACTTCGGGCACTTCGACCTCAAAGAGCCGTTTGATGAAGTCGGGGTTGCCGCGGCTGAGCACGATCTTCACCTGGCTGCCCGCGTCGCGGACATCGAGGATGAGGCAGCGGACGCGGTCGCCCGGGTTGAACTGCTCGCCCGGGATCTGCTCGGAGCGGGGCATGAACGCCTCGGCGCGATCGATGGTGACGACGAGACTGCCGCCCTCGTAACGCTGCGCCGTGCCGGTGACGATGTCGCCGACGCGCTTGGTGAACTCTTCGAGGATGGTGCTGCGTTCGTCGTCGCGGAACTTCTGGATCATCACCTGCTTGAAGGTCTGGGCCGCGATGCGACCGAAGGCCTGCGGCGTCATGTCCAGCGGTTCGCCGTGACGCGTGATCGACATCGCGCCGCTCTGCGGATCGATGCGTGCCGCGAACTCTTCGGTGTCGAGCGTGTTGAAGTGCTTGCGGGCGGCGGAGACCATCGCGAGTTCAAGATCGCGCAGCAGGAGCGAGCGATCGATGTTGCGCTCGCGGGCGATCGAGTCGAGGATGCGAAGCATTTCAGTACCGTTCATGCGAATCTCCGAGAGGATGTCTGGTTGTCAGGTTGCCAGGATTTCGAACGCCAAGACTTCCGACGCTGGACAAAAACACGGAAGGCCACGCGCGCGTGGCCTTCTGAAGGAAACGGTGGATGAACCCGCGCCTCACGCGGCGGGTCAGAGCGGCGGGGGCATGCCCCAAGACGCTGACCGGCCGCCGGAGACGGACGCTCCAACCGCTGCACCGGCAAAGCCGGCCGAGCACCGGGCCTGCCAGTGGCGTGCCAAGTGGCACGCGCACCCGCAACTCGGGGTGGGCCGCTTACCGACCATGGTTGAACGCCGTGCGTGCCATGCGTGCCATTTCCGTCAGAAGACCGAAGCTCGGCGTGTACGAACGCCAAGCCGCGGCGGGGACATTCCCCAAACAGACAATAGTGGCGTAAACCCACCGGATCAACTGGAATGAGGGTGGTTCGCCCGGGCCGGACACCCGCGTCAGACCCGCTCGTCGCCCGTCACGGGGCGGAGGATCCGCAACGCCCGCGACTGCTTGAACTTGCCCACCTCGGCAATGAACTTCCGCTCGCCCTCCACGCACACGACCACCGGCTTCTGGGCCGAGCGATCAGTAACGATGATGTCCCCGGGCGTCATCAGCAGCAGGTCGCGGACGGTGATCGTGGTGGTGGCGAGCAGGCCCGTGACTTCAACCGACGCGCGGGTGAGCGAGGAACCAATCTGTTTCTCGGTTTCCTCGGAGCGCTGGTTCTTGGAGCTCGTGAACCACGACTGGCTCGACAGATGCTCCATCACCGGCTCGATCACGTTGTACGGAATGCACAGGTTCATCGTGCCCGCGCGATTGCTCATCTTGAGCTCAAAGCCGATGACGACCACGACTTCGTTGGGAGGCACGATCTGCACAAGCTGCGGATTGCTCTCGGTCGCGTCGATCGAGAACGTCATCTTGCGGACGCTCGCCCACGCTTCGCCCAGTGCCGCGAGGCCGCGGGTCGTGATGTTGCTGATGAGCCGCGTCTCGATGAGCGTCATCGGACGCTGCGGGATGAACAGGTCCTGGCTTGTGCCGCCGAGGAGCCGATCGATGATCGGATAGATGATGAGCGGGCTGATCTCAAGGCACATCTGGCCTTCGAGGCCGTCGGTGCTGACAAGGTTGAAGGACGTGGGATTGGGCAGCCCCGAGATGAACTCGCTGAAGGTCATTTGCTCGCAGGTCGCGACCTTCACCTCGACGATCGTGCGGAGAAAGCCCGAGAGCGACGCGCCGAAGTTTCGAGCAAAGGACTCATGCAGCGTCTGCAGCGCCCGCATCTGGTCCTTCGAGACGCGCTCGGGACGCTTGAAGTCATAAGGCTTGACCTCGACGCCGTCGGCGTTGTGCCGCGTGCGGCTGAAGATCTGTGCCTGCGTCTCTTCCTTGACGACAGTTCCCGTCTCGACTGCGGCGAGAAGTGCGTCTACCTCAGATTGGTCAAGAACGTCGGGCATGGGTCAAACGGCGGAGCGGTCGCAAAGCGTGGGCCGAAGCAAACAGGCTCGCGTCTGAGCCGCCGCCGCGTGTGCAGACATCACCCGCGCCGAACGTGGACCCGCGGAACCTGTGTCAGATATCGGATCAGGCGAGCCTTGCGCTTGAAGCCCTGCTGAAAGCCGAACGTGCGCTGGCCATCGTGGTGCCGCCGATCGATCCGCACGTCACATCGCGCGACCCTTGGGCATCCGATGGCGTAGTCTGTTCGGCGGCGTGGCTACCGATCATTCGATCTCCGGTCCCCGCCTCTTTGGGAGCGTCATGGTTCGATCTTCTCTCGACTTGCTCGGACGTGCGGTGCTCGCCGCGTTGGCACTTGTGCTCGCCGTCAGCCCCGCCTTCGCCCAACCGGGCGGCGATGACCCCGTCTCAATCAGTGCGGCATCATCCAAGACCATCGTGCGGGCTGGTGACCAGTTCGCCATCGCCGTGGTCATTCAGCACGAGCCCAAGTGGCACGTACACACCAACGACCCCAAGCCTCCCGCATCGTGGGGCGAGTTCACGGCCATCCCCACAGTCATCACTGTGACGCTGCCGCCCGGGCTTTCGCAAGGCCCGATCCAGTGGCCCAAACCCGTCACGCTGAATCTCGATCTGGGCGGCACGGGCAAGCCCGAGCCTTACGCCGTCTTCGAGGGAACCGCGATCGCGTATGTGCCCGTCGTTGCGGCGACAGACTTCGCGGGCGGCGCAGCCGAGATCGCCGTCAAGGTCGACTACCAAGCCTGCGACGACAAGATCTGCAAGTTCCCCACATCGCAGAGTGTCAACGTCGCGATCAACACGCCCGATGCCATCGAGCCCGACGCAAAGCTCTTTGCCGACTTTGATCTCGGCGCCTTCGCTCGGATGAACGAAGGCGGCACAATCAGCGGGGGCGCCAAGAGCGCCAAGCCCGTCAAGTTCGAACTCTTTGGCACTAGATTCGGCGTTGACGCGTCCGGGCCTCTGGGCGTCGCGCTCTTGCTCGGCCTCGCGGCCGTCGGCGGCTTCCTGCTCAATCTCACGCCGTGCGTGCTGCCGGTGATCCCGCTCAAGGTCATGAGCCTGAGCCAAATTGCGGGCAATCCCGCGCGATGCCTGTATCTCGGCGTCGTGATGTCACTCGGCGTTGTCGCCTTCTGGCTTGGCCTGGGCGTCGCGATCTCCGCCATCGCTGGCTTCAGCGCGATCAGCCAACTCTTCCAGACCTCGTGGTTCGGCCTCGGCGTTGGCTTGTTCATCGCCATCATGGCGGCGGGCATGCTCGGCCTCTTCACCATCGCTCTGCCGCAGAAGGTCTATCTGGCCGAGGTTGATCGCGGGTCGACCGCGGGTTCCTTCGGCTTCGGGATTCTGACCGCCGTGCTCTCCACGCCCTGCACCGCGCCATTCATGGGCAGTGCGGCCGCATGGGCGACGACTCAGCCGCGTGCGATCACACTCGCGACCTTCAGCGCAATCGGTATCGGCATGGCATTGCCCTATCTCGTGCTGGCGGCGTTCCCGCGGCTCGTCGCGTGGGTGCCCCGCTCCGGGCCGTGGAGCGAACTCGTCAAGCAAGTCATGGGCCTGCTCATGCTCGCCGTCGCCGCGTTCTTTGTGGGCACGGGGCTTGATCCCTGGCTGCGCCAGCCGGTGGATCCGCCTGTCCGCACGCACTGGTGGTTCGTCGCGCTCTTCGTCGGCGTTGCGATGCTGTGGCTGGTGACGCGTGTGTGGCAGTTGCGCGCCGGCATGGTCGCCAAGCTCTTCTGGTCCGTACTCGCAATCACCTTCGCCACCGCCAACTTTGGCCTCGCGCGATCGCTGACCGATGCTGGCCCGATCGCGTGGGTGGGTTACACGCCCGCGCGATTCGCCGAAGCGACCGCCGCGGGCAAGGTCATCGTGCTCGACTTCACCGCCGAGTGGTGCCTCAACTGCAAGGCGCTCGAGAAGGGCGTGCTCCACCAACCCGAGGTCGTGGAGGCGCTGGCGGACAAGGGCGTCGTGCCGATGCGCGTCGACCTGACGGGCAGCAACCCCGACGGCCAGGCCAAACTCAAGGAACTCAACTGGGTCGGCATCCCGCTGCTCGCCATCAGCGGCCCGGGCGCGAAGGAGCCGGTGACGTTCGATACCTACACGCCCACAAGCGTGCTCGACGCGATCCGGCAGGCCAGCCCGAAGTAAGCCGCGGCGGTTCCGCTCTGCTTAGCAACCCGACTCAAACAACGCGACGAACGCGTCAAAGTCCTCAAACGTCAGGAAGCCGTCGTTGTTGAAGTCGGCGTCTTCGTTGCCCGCCTCAAAGTCCTGCACAAACGCGTCGAAGTCTTCGAACGTGAAGAACCCGTCCGTGTTGTAGTCCGCGCCGCACGAGAACAGCCAGATCGTGCCCGTGTCCCAGTCGGGGACGATCAGATCGCCGTGCTCGTTGAACGCGAGTGAGTACGCCCCGGATGGGAAGTCGGTACCGACGATCGTCGTTGAGCCATCGTCCGCGATGCGATAGAGCAGTTTGCTCGAGCGATTGACGGCATACACGCCCTTGGGAAACACGCCGCCGCCGCAGTAGCCAAGGCCAGCCGCGCTTGACCCGATCGGAACGACGAGATCGAGCACAGGCGTCGCACCCGAAAGCGCGTAGCGACGCACGGCACCGTCGCCGCACCCAACCCAAAGTTTGTTGTTGTCATCAATCGCGAGAACGCCGCCGTCGGTCGCGCCCAAAGTGATGCATGTGCTGAATGTGCCAGCGGTCCGCCGTGCAATGGTGCGATTGCCGGGCACGTTGATGTAGATCGTGCCGTTGGCGTCAACCACCATTGCATCGCAGTTGTTCAGTTCCGAACCCTGCGAGAGAAAGAGCGAGACGCTTCCATCGGGATCGATGCGTGAGAGCTGCCCGCCGCCCGAGGACGTGCCGCTCGCGGCGAGCACACTTCCCGCGACGCCGGTGATCGTGCCGTTGACATCGACGAGGATGCCATCGGGGTCGAAGATGCGTGAGTCGGCGAACACCTCGCTCGGCCCGCCGCCCGCCGGCACGCGACGGAGGAACTCGCCCGACGTCGCGTTGTTGTCCGAACCCAGATAGAGCCGGCCCTGTGCGTCCCACGACGCCGTGTACGGGCGATACGCCACCGGGACCGTCGAATAGATCGTCGTGCGAGTCCCGGCGACGGCAGGATGGGCCGAGGCGGTCGATGCAACAGCCAAGCACGCAAGCGCGGCCATCTGGCAAACAGCGTTCATAAAGCCCCCTCCGAGAAACGGTTGCGATATTGATGTCCCGGTTGTCCTTTAAGGATATTGACGGCCGGGCACGAGGTCGAGGGCAATCTCGCAACGCGTCCGGTAAATCTCCCTCGGGTGGAGTGTGCGGGGTGATGAGCCACCCAGTTTGACTCTTGGGGGTGATGGTTCTACTTTCATGGTCCCCAGCGGCCGATCGATTGGGCCGTCGGGGACGCCATGCGGGCGTAGCTCAGTGGTAGAGCGTCACGTTGCCAACGTGAAAGTCGAGGGTTCAAGTCCCTTCGCCCGCTTTGAGATCCATCACCGCCGTGGGGCCCTCCCCGCGGCGGTTGTGTTTTTCGCCGCCCGCCAGCCGCGGCAGGTGGTTCCTCGGGCGTCGGTTCGCCGCGCTTTCGCGGCTCACCAGCCAACCCAGAATCTTGACCCATCCATCGTTTTTTCTTGGTCGTCGCGGATCCGTGGTGTAGGTTTGAGTTGGGCCGCTCGTTGGATGGGGCACCGCGTCAAGCATCTCTGGAGTTCGCACATGGTCCGTTCTGTCATCGTCGCGTCAGTGGTGGGGGTGGTCGCCTGTGGCGCTTCGGTCTGCTCCGCACAAACCCTCTCCGCCGGGTTCGCGGACAAGTACTCCCTGACCAACCTCGGGAGCATCACCAACATCCCGACGAACTACGGCTGCATCATCTTCAAGGACGGCGATCCGAACACGCTGCTTGTCGGCGGTGCCGCGAACAACGCCGCCGGTGCTCTTTACGCGACCCAGGTCATACGTGATGCGGACCAGCACATCGTCGGCTTCAGTCCCGCAGTTCGATTCTGCGACGCGCCAAACAACGACGGCGGCATCGCTCGGATGCCCAACGGCGTGCTGATGATCTCGATGTACTCAAACAACGCCGTGGCGCAGGTCAAGCCCGGTCAGACAACTGTCGCGCGGACGATCAACCTTGCACCTCTGGGTGTCGGTGCCTCGCCCGGCGGCGTGTCGCTGGTGCCTGACGGCTATCCCGGCGCGGGCAAGCTCAAGATCAGCGGCTATGCGTCGGGTACCTGGTACGACGTTCCCTACTCGCTCGCCGCCGACGGCACGTACGACCTGGGCACTGCGGTGCAATCGGGCGACTTGAACGTGACGGTCGAGGGGTATGTGTACGTGCCGCGCTGTTCGCCCAACTTCTTCGCGCCGTCGATTCTCCTCTGCGAGTACGGGGCTGGCGCCGTGTCGGCGTATGTGCTCGATGACAACGGCAGCCCGATCAACGCCACGCGGCGCACGATGGTCACTGGCCTGAGCGGCGCCGAGGGCGCGGTGATTGACCCCGTGACCGGCGACTTCCTCTTCGGGACCTACGGCGGAGGCAATCGTATCGTGCGCGTCACCGGCTTCGCCGCGCCACCCAAGTGTGCCGTCGACTTCAACGAAGACTGCTTCCTCGACTTCACCGACTTCGATCTCTTCGTCGAGAACTTTGAGGCCGGTACGGCGAAAGCCGACTTCACCGGTGATGGCTTCATCACCTTCGAAGACTTCGATGCGTTCGTCCAAGCGCTCGAACGCGGCGGGTGCTGAGCCGCTCGAGCGAGACCGCTCGCCGCAGCGCCGCGCGTCACGTCGCCCGTGCATCACGGACGCGTGAACGCGTTCGTCGCGACTATCGCGACGCGGTGAGTGACGTGCCAGACGCAGCGAGCGAAGCATCGGTCGCGTGCTGCGCCGTCGGCACGTCCGCCTTGCGCTCTTCCTCAACGTCGTGAAGCGGGCCGAGATTGCGAAGGGCGGGGAAGGCTCCGGCGACGCCGAGCACGACGAGGATCGTGCCGATGCCGCCGCTGACGACGCTGATCACCGGCGAGAAGAGCTTGGCGACCAGGCCCGACTCAAAGCTGCCGAGTTCATTCGAGCATTCGATGAAGACGGTGTTCACGGCACCGACGCGGCCGCGCAGGTGTTCGGGCGTCCGCATCTGCACGAGCACATGCCGCACGACCACCGAGATGTTGTCGACTGCCCCGACGACGCCCAGCAGCGCGACCGAAAGCCAGAAGTTCGTCGACAGGCCAAAGACGATGGTGGCGACGCCAAACGCCGCGACCGCCAGCAGCAGCGTGCGGCCTGCCTGCTGGAACGGCGGGCGATGCGCCAGCCAGATCGACATGATCATCGCGCCGATTGGCGTCGCGGCCCGCAGGATGCCCAGGCCGGTCGCTTCAACATGAAGGATGTCCGACGCGTAGATCGGCAAGAGCACCGTCGCGCCGCCGAAGAGCACCGCGAGCAGGTCGAGCGTGAGCGCACCAAAGACAGTCTTCTCCGCTGCCACGTGGCGCATGCCTGCAAACATCGATCGCAGCGTCAGCGGCTCACGTTCGCGGGTTGCGATGCGCGGCTCAAGCGTCGAGGCGAGGGCGCTGAAGATCAGCGACGTGACGCACACCACCAGATACACAATCCACGCGTGCTTGCCGCCGCCTTGCATGCGTGTCGATGCGTCGATCATCCAGCCCGCCGCCACCGGGCCGAGCGTCGCAGCGAGATGAAACAACCCGCTGTTCCATGTGACGGCGTTGTGAAAGACATGCGACGGCACCAATTGTGGCAGCAGCGATCCGCGCGCCGGGCCGTTGAACGCGCGTGTGCACCCCATCAGAAGCAGGATGACGTAGTACGTCCACACCGGCCACTGCGAATACGAGGCGAGTGCGAGCAGACCGGCGAGCACACTGAACGCAAGTTGCGTGATGACGATGATCGTCTTGCGATTGAACCGGTCCGCGACGTGCCCCGCGGGGAGCGCAAGCAGCACGACCGGAAGCGCACGGGCGATCCCCGTCAGGCCGAGCATCAGGGCGTCGTCGGTGCGCTCGTGGATCTCCCACAGCACCGCCAGCCCCAGCATCTGCAAACCCGTTGCCGACAGCACAAAGCCCAGCGCAAAACGCCGGTAGTCGCTGATGCGAACGGCGGCATACGCGTCATGCGTCGGAGGCGGATTGTTCGGCGAATCGCTCGGCGCGGCAGGCATCACTCGTCGATCCTAGGTGCGCGACGCTTCGGCATATACGCACAACGCACCGTCCATCGCATCACGCCTTGGACGCGTGAGCGGCGACGATGTGCCGCGATCGTGGAAGTTTTTTGAGCACTGCCCGTCGCTCGACGCGCTTACTTGCCTTTGGGCGCATCGGGCTTGGTCGGGGCCGCCGCCGGCGCGTGTGTCGCCGGGCGGTTGGTCTGCGTCGCAGCGATCCGAGCGTCGAGCGCCTCCTTGACCATTGGCATGCCCTTCTGCTGATACCAGTTCGTCCACGCCCGCGCGTCGTAGCCGAACCGCGTCGAGCCCATCGACTGGTCCGGGAACTGGTCCTCGCCCGTGAGCGTGTCTGTCAGCTTCACGAGCACCGCGTTCACCTCCGCGCGGCGGATGATGACGAAGACATTCCGCACCGACATCGTCGCGCCGGTGTTGAGATATCCGATCTCCGGATCAAACGCCACAACGTTCCCCGCGACCACCGCGCGGACGCTGCGGACGTACGTGAGCTCCGTGCCGGTGGTGATCGAGGCCGTGTCGCCGCCGGAGTCGTCATTTCGCGTGAACGTCTGTCCCGAGATGAGCGATGGGATGAACTCGACGAGATTGTTGTTGTCGATGAACTCAAGCGCGGCGAGGCGGGCACGATCATCGCTGCCGCGGATCGCGGCGTCGAGAACGCCGCGCGTCTCGCTGTTGAGCACGCCACGCGAAGCGATCCGTGTCGCCAGTCGCGCCGCGGCCGCGGCTTGTGCCGTCGGACTCTTGAAGTGCAGCATCGCGCCCGCGAGCGACCCCTCACCCAGATCGCTCGGGCTGGCCTCAAAGACGTCCAGAATCGTCAGCAGCACATCATCGCGCTGGTCGGCGAGGATGTCGATCATCGGAGCAAACGCGGCGGGATCTGTGAAGCCGCGCAGCTTGGTCAGGCCGGCTTCGCGCTTCGCGGTATCGCGTGTCTCGCGGAACGCCGTGCCGCGAAGAAGACGGAGTTCTCGCTCGGCGTCAAAGCGACGCTTGTTCCATTGCCGTTGTGCTTCAATCTTGCGGGCACGCTCGGTCTTGCTCTCGCCGATATCCACCTGAGGTGCAACATCGGGCACCACCACCGTACGCTGAGCAAGCGACGTGCTGGCGCAGGCGAGCAATGCAACGCAGGCGACACGCAGAGAGAAGCCGTTGGAGTTCATCGCGAGTGTCCCTTGGAGGAGCCCTTCGTGGGCGTGGTTCGCGCGAGCGCTGGCCGATTTGGACCGTTGACCCATTTCGACGCGTCACTGGTGGCGAAGTTCACGAGTGCGCATCACCGTTCGCGTCATCGTGGCCTTGCCTGTCTGCCCTCGGAGCATACAGGCACCCGGCCCGCATGCCGCGGGTTCGTCTCTGATTCGCATGAGATTCCGGACGGTTCCGCCACGTTGGCCTGCGGCCTACTCGCCGATGGCCGTCGCGACGCGGGCATCGCTTCCCAGGCGGGCGGCGGCGGTCGCGGCCCGAGCACGATCGGGGAAGCGACCGACGCGGACTGCATACAGCTTTTTCCCGCCCACGAACACCGTCACGACACGCGGCACATCAAGCCCAGCGCCCACCGCACGCGGCCGGATCCGATCCGCCTGGGCCTGGGCCCGCTGGAACGTGGAGAACGCCCCGATCTGCACCGTGAAGTTGCCCGCCGAGCGGAGCGGGGCATTGCCCGAGACCGACGCAAGTCGATCGTTGACCATCGTCCGCAGCGTCGAGTCGGTGATCAACCCCTGCGCCCGGGTGTACTGCTCCCTCGCCCGATCGCGCAGCGACATCGCGCGATACGCATCGCCCGCATACAGCGCGGCACGCCCG
>JANRKB010000028.1:0-3495 GCA_033763695.1 Planctomycetota bacterium
TCTCTCTTTCCGTCTCGGCAGCGCCGCCACCCGGCCTCGCGTCGCGCAGGCATAACCGGGACACGCCCTGCACCTCACCGGGTTTCGACATCCGGGCGTCGTGTCTCCGGGGCTCTGGAATCGACGCTGTCAGACCACCCCTCGCGCGCTACTTCCAAACGAGATGGGCCCGAGTCGAGAGGCTCGGGGGTTGTCGCCTTTGCTCACGACTTCTGCGGATCAGCGAGCGGCCCCGCAGTGCATTCTTGACACGCCGCACGAAGTCGTATATCTTGCAGATATATGGGTAGCCGCACACCGTTTCGCACGACCGACTACGCGCTTCTGGGCATCCTTGCCCACGGCGGAGGGATGTCGGGCTACGACGCCAAGGCGTACATCGAGGCGTCGATCTCCCAGTTCTGGAGCGAGAGCTTCGGGCAGATCTACCCGGCGCTCGAAAGGTTGCGCCGATCGCGGCTTGTTCGTTGCCGTACCGACGCGGGATCGCCGCGCTCACGGAAGGTGTACGAGATCACCGACGCGGGACGCAAGACGCTGGCTGAATGGCTCGCAGTGCCACCCGAGGCGGAAAGGCCGAGGAGTGAGGCGCTCCTGAAGACGTTCCTCGGCGACCAAGCTGCGCCGGGCGTGGCCGTCGGCCATCTGCGTGCTCTGGCGGAGTCGATGGAGCGCCGCGCTACGGCGCTGGAGCAGCTGGAGGTCTCCGTTCGAGCCAGCGATGCCGGGGCGCGCTCGCTTCCGTACTCGGTGGCGTCGATCCGAGCCGGCATCCATCTCTCGCGTGCCCGGGCGGCATGGGCCCGCGAGGCGATTGAACTCATTGAGACCCATGAAGGGAGGCAGCGATGAGCATGCAGAGCACCAGCGGTGGAGACGTCGGCGAGGCCGTTCGACCGTTGCAGGCGGACGCAGTCTCGAAGCACGCCCCTGACGCGGGCATGTTCGATCTGACGCGGCTGCAACCAGTGCCCGACGGATGGTGGTGGGCGGTTCCGCCCGCGATCGTCGCCTGGATCGGCGGCGTCGCTTTCCTCGGGCAGTACCGCGCGAACCAGATCGCGGATGCGCTGGCCGGCGTGGCACCGCTGCAGATGCTCTTCTGGTCATGCGTCGGGCTTGGGGTCGCGGGAGTGGCGATGATGACCGCGCTGGGTCGGCGCGGCCACGGCGTGCTGTGGGCCGGAGTCGTGGGCTACTTGCTCGGCCATGCGCTCTTTGCGTGGCTGCCGGTTCACCATCTGATCGACTTCCGCATTCCGTTCACGTCGGCGGCCGACGCAGTTGCGTTCGTGAAGCACAGGCTGGTGTACGGCGTGTGCGTGGGAGCGTCGGCGGGGGCGGCGCTGGCGCTGTCGGCGTGGATGCTGGGAGCCTGGCCGCGGTTTCATGTGGGGGTCGGGTCGTGGAGCGCTGTCGGCCGCGACTTCACCCATCGCAGCAGGCCCGAGACGTACCGAAAGGCGATGCTGGGCTTTGCCCTGTTCGCAGCAGTGCTGTGGGTGGTCGGCCAGATGGGCGTCGAACTCGCGCCGCTCCGAAGCGGCCTTCTGTGGGCTCTCATTCCCGCCATCCTGCTCGCCGCAGTCGTCAACTCGCTAGTGGAGGAGGTCATCTATCGCGGCTGCATGCAACCCGCGTTTGTCCAGGCCGCGGGAATCGCCCGGGGACTGTGGATTCAGGGCGTGATGTTCGGCATGCTGCACTGGGGCATGAGCGTGGGCGTCGTCGCGGCGCTGCCAACGTCGCTCCTGATCGGGATCGGCTCAGTCTACTGGGGCAAGGCGGTGCTCGAGACGCGCGGGCTGTCGTGGGTCATCGTGGCGCACGCCATGGTCGATGTCGCCATCATGTGCGCGTACTTCGTGCCGCGGGGAAGCTGAGGGTGCGTTGCCCCAAGTTCGAGGCGTCGTCAACGCGTTGCCAGCCCCGTGAGTGACCGCGCCGTATCTCGGGGGCTCTGAGCATCACGTCGTCAGACCACCCACGTCCCCTATTCGATGAACCCCTGTGTCACAAGACTCGGGGGTTGTCGGTTTTGGCCGCTCTCTGAGCGCGGCTGCAAGCCCGGCATTTGTCACGGACCGTGCCCACCTTAGGGATTGGCGTCGGCGTAGCGTTGCTGATGCTCATCTCGGACACCCCCTTCGGCGTCACGGACTGGTCAACGGTCGAAGGAACGTTGCATCCCGGAGAGGCAGGCACCGCCCTCTGGCGGACGCGTCAACTCGGGGAGATTCGCGTGCGGATGGTCGACTATTCGCCCGGATACATTTCGGACCACTGGTGCAGCAAGGGGCACATCGTGCTGTGCGTTGAGGGCGAGTTTGATGTTGAACTGGATGACGGACGCGTCGTCCGACTCATACCCGGGCAGATTTTTCACGTCGGCGATGGCGCGGAACCGCACCGATCCCGCAGCGAGCGCGGGGCGCGGTTGTTCATCGTTGACTGACCGCGTCGCTGTCTTGCCGTGCGCAGCGCGAACGCCAGCAGCGCTCGGTCAGGTCACCGAAGCTCGGCCAGGTCAACGAAGCATGAGGGTGACCGTCTCTCGCGGCAATGTTCGAGATGTTTCGCCGGTCACACGGCGCGACGTGATCACAAAGCCGTTCCTTTCGAGGACGCTGATCGACGGGCTGTTGTGTCCCGCGGCAGTGGCGAAGAGCGGACGCCGCGTGAACTCGCGAAGCATGAGCGCGACGGCGACCGTGGCGATGCCGCGCCCCCACCACTCTCGTGCGATCCAGTAGCCGATGGAGTCGGCCCGCTGGTCGGGCGAGATGTTGACCGAACCAACAACGACGCCGTCCGCACAAACAACCCGCGGCGTGACCCCCGTGGCGTCTCCACTTGGATCGGCAAGGATCTGCTCCCACCGCGCTCGGAACGTGTCCCAGTCGCGCGGCTTGGTGCCGGCGAGTTCGTTCGACGCGCCGTCAAGCTCAAAGGCGTGCAGCAGCTTCAGATCGGAGTGGGTCGTCCGGCGCAGGGAGATCACGGGCAGCGGCGGCCGAGACATGCGGGCATGGTAGCGGCCGTCGGATGCGCCAGTGCTCGCGCGATTCGCTCGGCCTGCGACGGTGGTTGTCGGGGATGAGGACGCATTCACCACGCGAAATGACGCGATGACGATGGCGTCGCTGCTGCGGCTGCTCGAGAGGGTTCAGGCGACCGCGGATTGATTCGGCAACCGGATGCCTTGCCGGGCTCTTGGCGAGCCGTCTCGCGGAGGGGCTGAACCTGCAGCAACTCGAGCCAGCCGTCATGCCAACCGGCACTCGGTCCCGCGGCGGTCACCGAGACACGCCTCACACTTCTTGGGATGTCGGCACGCGGGCGTCGTGTCTCTGGGCCTCAAAGACGCCCGTCGTCACGCCCCCGCCAATCCTCTACTTCGAAGCGAGATGAACCCCCAAGTCGCAAGGCTCGGGGCCTGTCGCGTTTCCACCGAGCGGATTCAGGCTCCGCGGTTGTGTTGAGGGCTCGCCCTTG
>JANRKB010000029.1:0-57115 GCA_033763695.1 Planctomycetota bacterium
CGCCTCGCTTGAAAGCCCTCCCTTCGCGGAGGGCTTTTTCATTGGCAAACGCCGTGTTTGCCGTGACTTGCGCGCGTGCTCGCGCAGCGAGTCCGGTGCTTGAGGCGTGCCGGGTGATGCCGGGCCGTGCGTCGGGGCGCAGCAGGTGGCCCGTTCACAATGGATCGTCCCAAATGTGCGCGATCACTCGACGCATTGGACGGGTGATCGGGTGGCTGCTCAACGTCGCGACGGACCACGATCATCCTCGCAGAGCCTCGGATGATGTGTGGCACAAATGGCACGGCACGACCGACGCGGCGCGGCACAGAGGCATGATCGATGAATGGGTGTCTCAACTCTTCCTGCAAAACACCATCGGCACCGTCGCCATGGTGTGCAGGCCGGGAGCTGCGGCCAGCAGTCGCGACACGGCATTGATCGTGATCGCGCTGGTCGCCAGATCGCCGTGCACGCCGCCCTGGATCACGAGGTCGATCGGAGGCTCGCCTTCGATCACGACGCGGTCATACGGGTCGTGCTGGCCGATCGCGGCCTGGAATTCCAGATGAACAACGCAGCGTTCGTCGTAGTAGCCGCGGGCGACTTGGCGCACGCCGGCGACCTTGCCCTTGGGGACGATTCCCAGACCGCTGACCATGTCGCGATCGGCGCGCACAGGGCCGATGTCCTCTTCCCAGTGCTCGATGGGCAGGTTGAGGTAGTGCGCGATGAAGTGCAGGCTCTCGCCGAGGCCGACGTGGCGGAGCGTGCCCTCGGCGACCTTGGCGTTGAACTGGTCGTCATCGAGGCCGACGCCGATCTTCTTCTGGAACGGGATGCGACGGCTGGAAGCGTCCTGGATGCGGTACGCGCCGACCGCCGTGACCTTGCTACACACGGCCGTGGCGAAGGTCGGCAGGGCATCCATGAGGAAGCCGGGGTTGACGCCGGTGCCGAGGAGTCGTCCGCCGTGCTTGAGCGCGAGGGCGTGGAGTTCTTCAGCGAGGGCCTTGTGTCGCAGCCAGGGGAAGGTGAGTTCCTCGCAGGTGCTGACGATCGCCTTGCCGCGGGCGAGCAGATCGCGGAACGTCGGAGCGCAGGCGCGCAGGTCGCTGCTGGTGGTGACCAGCACGGCGTCAATCTCGTCCCAGTTCTTGATCTGGCTCAGGTCGGAGGCGACCTTCATCTCCGGGTCCGCGCCGGTCACGACCTTGCCCAGCGACTGACCTGCGAGCGTGGGCGCGACATCAACCGCGCCCATGATGCGAAGGGCCTTGCGCTGGATGATCTCGTTGAGAATGCGGACGCCCAGAGGGCCGACGCCGACGTGAAGGATGCGGTGCATGTCAGATCTCGCGAACGCGGGAGGAAAGGAGACAACGAAGTGGAATGGTAGAAGCAGTGCAGTGGGGGGACGAGAGCGGGGACGGCAGACTGCGAGACATGAGACATGAGTTAGGAGACATCAGACTGCGTGGGGGGTCGTGTGTCCACGATCCGGCGGCCTAATGCCCAACGCCAGCTGTCTCGCCTCACTCGCGCAGTGCGAGATCAAGCCTGCCGCCGACGCGTGCGAGCTTGGCCTCGGCGGCCGCGCGATCGACGCGGAACTTGTGCATCACTGTCGCCGTCTTGACCGCGCCGCCGGCGTCATCGAGCAGCAGGAACGCGGCCCCGCGCGGCAGGCCGGTGAGCGTCGAGACGATGCGTGCGGCACGATCGCGGAGTTTGGCGTTGGTCGCGCGCAGATCGACCATCAGATTCTGAAACACGCGCCCGGACCGAACCATGAGCGTGGTGGAGATGGTGTTGAGCGTGAGCTTGGTGGCCGTGCCCGCCTTCATGCGCGTTGAGCCCGTGAGCACTTCCGGGCCGCATTCGAGCACGATCAGATGGTCGCACCCGTCGGGGCGCGGCACCGGCGAGCAACTGAGCAGACCCGTGATCGGCGGCGATTGCAGCGTCTTGCAGTAGGCGAGCGCGCCGACGACGTACGGCGTGGTGCCGCCCGCGGCGATGCCGAGTACCGCATCGCGCTCAGTCAACCCGAGTGCGTCGAGTTCGGGTTTGGCGCCCAGCGGGTCGTCTTCCTTGGTCTCGCTGGAGCGGCGTAGTGCGCCGTCGCCGCCGGCGATGAGGCCGATGATCTTGTCGGGCGAGACTTGGAAGGTCGGCGGAGCTTCGGAGGCGTCGAGCACGCCCAGACGCCCGCTGGTGCCTGCGCCGAGATAGATGAGTCGACCGCCGGTGACGAAGCCATGCTCCGCGGCTTCGATGAAGCCGGTGATCTGCGGCTCGGCGCGGCCGACGGCGTCGATGACCGCGCGATCTTCCTGGTTGATCGTGCGGACGCAGTCTGCGACCGAGAGTTCGTGCAGGTGCATCGTGCGCGGGTTGCGCTGCTCGGTGAGGATGTGGGAACGGTCGGGGGGAAGAGTCACGCGGGAAGGGTAGAAGGCAAAGGAAGAAGAGACGAAGAGACAAAGAGACGGAGAGACGGAGAGACGAAGTGCGAGGCACGACGCGGGCGACAGAAAGCGATTCTTGGTGCCCGCGGCCGCGTGTCGCCCGGGGGCGTCGTCTTCGCCAATGCCCGATGCCCGATGCCCGATGCCTTCGTCATACGCCGCACCACGTGCCAGACACCGGCGCGCGTTCCGCACACCCCGTCACCTGCGGCAGAGTGATCGGCACGCGATCTTGACACAGCGCGCCGAGCACGGCGAAGCATGCGGCTTCGCGGAATGCCGCGGGCACGCCGAAGGCTTCGCTGGTGACGACCCTCGCGCCGGTACCTCGTGCGATTGCGTCCATCAGCGGCCGATGGCGCACGCTGCCGCCGGCGACGATGACGGCGTCCAGTGCCGTCACGCCCGCACGATCGCACTCATCGCGCAATCGCTGGGAGATCGTTTTCGCGATGGCGTGTGTTGCGGTGGCGGCGAGCGTCGCGGGCGCAGCGGACGCGTGTGCCGCGACCCAGTCCATGAGTTCATCGCCGGTGCCGAGCGAGCGGCCACCGGAACTCTGTCGTGCGAGGATGTCGGTGAGTTGCGTGAGCAGCGCGGCGTCCGGGCTACCGCTCGATGCGATCGCGCCGCCGTCGTCGAAGGCCGCGCCGAGGGCTGTGCGAGCGACGGCGTCGAGGAGTTGATTGCAGGCGCAGATGTCTCCGCCGCGGATCGTGTGCGGCGACTGCGCTGCCGCAGCTGGTAGCACCGTGAAGTTGGCAAAACCGCCGAGGTTGAGGACGGCGCGTGCGGAACTTGGGTCACCAAACAGCACGGCGTCGGCGAGCGGCGTGATGGGCGCGCCTTGGCCGCCCGCCGCCAGGTCGGCGGCGCGCAGGTCAAAGACCACGGGCACGCCGAAGGCCCGCGCGATGGGCGCGGGCTGCATCGCCTGCCAACTCACTGGCGGCTTGTGATAGACCGTTTGGCCGTGGACGCAGATGAGGTCGAGCGATAAGTTGGCGGTGTTGCTCGCGGCGCCGTTCGCGCGGATCGCCTCTTGAATCGCCGCGACATGAGGCGCGGCAAACTCGTGCAACGCGGTGGCGATCTCGCCGGAGGTGATGGGTTGCTGGTCGGCGAGGCGTCGCAACGCGGCCGCACATGTGCCAAGCGGCCGTGACGCTCCGGCGATGAATCGAGCCTGCATCGCGAGGCCGCGCCCGTGTATTTCGACAATCGCGGCGTCGATGCCGTCGAGGCTCGTGCCTGTCATACAGCCAACGACGACGCGATGGCTCACAGCAGCGACTCCAGCTCGCTGATGACGCGATCCTCGTGCGAGCAACTGTTGTCCAGCCCACCGATGCGTGAGCACGTGAGCCAGAGGCGACGATGCTCTGCACGCACGCGTCGCATCGACTCAATCAGGCCGGTGGCGACGTCGGCGGGCAGTCGTGCGTGTTCGCGGCGGGCCACGCCACGCTGCGTGGCGGTGAGCGCCTGGTCGAGCGTGTGTTCGAGCTCGTCGTTCACGAGTGCATCGGCAACCGCCGGGCGTGCGGCGGCCAGCGAGCGAATTCGCTGCTCGACAATCCGCCACTCGCGGGCCGAGCCGACCGGCGCGGCATCGAGCGGCAGGTGAAGATCGTTGAAGATGAGCGTCGCGTTCTTCAGCGGCGTTGGGTTACCGTTCTCGTCGGCGCGCCCGCCGATGAGGCGCAGGCTGCGATCGGCATCACCCAGTTCATTCAGCCACGACGCGAGGCGCAGTTCGCGGTCGTGCCACACCTGCAGCGATTCCGCGAGCGGGTCGGGGCCGCCGACAGCACCGGTCCACGCGCCGTCGAGGGCGTCGACGATGCCGTGCAGCGCGATCGGCCACGTCTGGCGATGCCCGACGTCGCCCCAGTCACCGACGAGAATGCCGCTCGCGCCGCCGCCGCCCGCGGTCGCCCGGCCGTCGGCGATCGCGCGATCGATGTTGCCGCGGCGCTCGGTGGTGCGCCCGGTGAAACTGCGCCAGGAACTGCTGCCCGGGCAGAGCCAGACCTCACGCTCGCTGCCGTCGCGCGTTGATTTCTTGAGCAGTTCGCACCAACGGCGGAACGGTGCGGTGGGCTCATAGTCCCAGGCGACCGCGATGAGGTCGCGCGGAATGTTGGCGATGTCCGCCGCGTTGCCGCCGCGATCAAGCCCGAGCGCGATGTCGGCCCAGAACATGGGCTTGAAGCCGCGGCGCGTGCAGCACTCGACGACCTTTTCAACGAACTCAAAGTACACGGCGGCCTTGCCGCGCCGGGCCACGTCCTCGCGCGAGCGGCCCTGGCCGACATCAGCGGTCTCGTCGCAGTTGATGTTGACGAGCTTGCTGCTGAAGTTGGGCAGGAGTTGGCCCAGCAGGTCGTCGACGAGCGCGATCGAGCCGGGATCGCTCGGGCACAGGCTGAACGGCCCGCTGCGCTTCCACTCGTAGAACTGCCAGTCACCGGTGATTTCTGCGAGCGGCTCGTAACGCGGGTGCTTCATCCACGAGGCGAGGTGGCCGAAGCAGTTCTGGTTTGCGGCCAGTGTGATGCCGCGTGCGATGCAGTACTCATCAAGGCGGCGCATCTCGTCGGGCGTGAGCGCCGACCAGCCCTGCCAGACTTCCTCGTGGCCGGCGTAGGCGAACGTGTGCTCGGTGTAGAGCTGCAGATGATTGCACTTGAGTGCCGCGAGTTGATCGACGATCTCGAAGAGGTGCTGCATCGTCGGCACGCGATCGCGCGAGACGTCGAGCATGACGCCGCGGACGTTGAACACGGGGGCGTCGGTGATGCGCACGGCGGGGAGGCTGCTCCCGAACTGGTTGAGCAGTTGCATCAGCGTCGCGACGGCGTGACGCATGCCTTGATGCGTGGCGGCCTGGATGCTTGCGGGGGGACGATTTACGCCGTCGATGGTGAGCCGATATCCGTCGGGGTGCTTCAGTTCGCGGGCGAGCCCCTTGTCGAGCGAGACGCGCAGCCATGCGTCGTTCGCGGACGCGGCGACAAACGGACGCGACGCGGGAAGCATCGGCGCGATCGCGGCCAGGTGCGGGCCGGCATCGATCGTGAGCGTGCGCGGCGCATCGCTCCAGCCCGCGAGGCGTTCAACATGCGAAGGCGCGGGAAGCAGCAGCGGCGGGAGATCGGACAGCGGCGTCATCATGATCAAGTGTTGCCCGGCTGCGCATCAGACGCGGCGGAAATCCCGTGACGCTCCGGCGGGCGTGCGCCGAGACAGCACACGGCCGTCGAAAGCGCGACACCGGTCGCCAGATGCCAGGGCCAAGCCAGTGTGAAGTCGGCGAGCGTTCCCTTCTCGAGCGGGATGAACGTCGCCCACGCCTTCCAAACAGGCGGCTGGAGCAGCGCGATGACGATGAATCCCGTCACCAGTGCGGCGATCGCCGAGACGCTGTTGCCGCGACGCGTGAAGAGTGCGGTCAGGAAAACCGCCAGCAAGCCCGCGTAGGCGAAGGTCATCACGCCCAGGGCAAAGTCGATGAGATTCGCGGCGTTCGAGCTCTGCCAGACCACGCAGAGGCATGCAAAGCCCGCAAGTGCGACGCCCCACAACACAACGCCGACGCGGCCCGCGGCGACGTAGTGCGTCGGTGGCCTTCCCGGGCGGGCCACCATGTAGAAGTCCTTGATCGCCGTCGCGCTCATGGCGTTGAGCGCGGAGTTCAGGCTTGAGATGCCCACCGACAGCAGGCCGGCGAGCATCACACCCGACAAGCCCGGCGGCATTTCACGCAGGATGAACGTCAGGAAAACCTTGCGGCTGTCTCCGGGCTGATATGCAGGTGCCGCGCTGCCCATGACGTCAGGCCGCATGTAGAACACCCACAGCAGCAGACCGATCAGCATGAACATGGCGACGATCGGGATGCTCAGCAGAATCGCAACCACGGCGGATTGCCCGCCCTTGACGGCAGACTTGCAGGTGAGCATGCGCTGGGCCAGATCGTGATCCGTGCCGTAGCTCGCAAGCCCCATGAGCGTGAAGCCAATCAGCGCAGTCCACAGGGTGTACGGCTTATCCCATGCGTGTCCGGTGTCGAGCAGCGTGAGCTTCGAAGCCCCGCCCGGCGTGCTCGGATGATCGAGCAGCGTGACGATCTCTGACGTGCCGATGGGGATGCGATGAAGCAGCAGCGCGATCGCCGCGGCGACCGCACCGAGCAACACGATCGTCTGGACGACTTCAGTCCAAATCACGCTGGCGATGCCGCCGACGAGCGTGTAGGCGACTCCGATGGCGACCATGACGATGCTTGCGACGATGTAGTGCCACGAGGGCTGCTCAGCGCCGCGATCACCAAAGAGCAGAAGCGCGAGCGGGATCGAGGCGATGTAGATGCGTGCCCCGCTGGCGAAGACGCGACCGATCATGAAGGTGGCGCTCGCCGCGCTCTTGGCTCCCGGGCCGAGGCGATGCTCGAGGAGTTCGTAGATGCTGGTGACGTTGGCGCGATAGAACGCGGGGATGAAGACGAGGGCGACAATCAGGATCGCGATCACGCCGCCGATGTTGCTGGAGAGGTACGTCAGATCGCCGTTGAATGAGAACTGCGGCACGCCGATGAACGTGGCGACCGAGAGCGAACTGGCGATGATCGACAACGCGACCGCCCAGACGGGCATGCGTCGCCCGCCGAGGAAGTAGTCGTCCGTGTTCTTTTGTTCGCGCCGGGAGAAGATCACGCCGGTGACCAGCAGCAGCACCATGTACGCCGCGAGCACTGCCCAATCGACGCTCGACAGTCCGCCCGCAGAAGAAGCAATCGTCAACAGATTCATCGCGGCGAGGATACAGCCCTGAAACGCGTCCCGTGATTCCGCAGCCGGGAATCACGCCGTCGGGGCGTGACTTCGAGGCGCTCTCCGCGTTTTCTGTCGGGGCGATCGGCATCCCAACGGGGGCGTTCGCCAGTTCGGGCGAACGAGTCGCCCGTGTGTTTGTGTTGTGTTTGGATTGATTGAAGGTTCCAGAAAATCCGATCTCTCTTGTGGGCGAAGCAGAAGTTTGATATGCTCGGGTCGGTGAGAGTCTCTGGGACTCGTGGAGAGCCGCGGTGAATACTCGGCAAGACATCGCAAGATCAAGCGAGAAGCAGCACGCCGTGGGCGTGTCGCGCGATCGTTTGGGCGTCTCCGAGCGTGCCGCCGGCTTCACGCTGGTTGACCTGTTGGTGTCGATCTCCGTGGTCGCGATTCTCATTGGCCTGCTGCTGCCGAGCCTCAAGTCGGTGACCGAAACGACGCGGCGGGTGATCTGTGCGTCGAACCTGCGCCAGATCGGCTTGGGCGTGGCGATGTACGCCGACGACAACGCTGGCGTCCTCGTCGGTTCGGTCTTCATTCCGACCACAAGCACTGCGACGACCTTCGGCGGGCGTTCTCTGGACGCCAAGCCTCAGGACACGGTGATCGTTCGCCTTGGCAGCGATGAGTTCATCAAGATCGCCCGCGTCAAAACGCCGTGGGACGGTCTGGGCGTGCTCTATCCCACCGAGTATCTGCCGGCGTCGGGTGTGTTCTATTGCCCGAGCCACCACGGCGACTACGGCTTCCGCAAGTACAAGACGCTGTGGAATGAGCCGACGGCCGAACTGGTCTCCAACTACCAGTATCGCGGCCTTGGCCCGCACGGCGAACGGTTCCTCTTTAAGATCGAGCCGCAGCGTTCGGCGCTGGTCTCTGACGCGCTGCGCTCGCTCCCTGAGTTCAACCACCACGTGGGCACGAATACGCTGCGTGCCGACCTGATGGTGGAGTGGATCGCCGACGAGGGTGCCGAGATCCAGTCTCTGCTGCGGTCTGCCGCCAGCGCACCCGACCCCAATCAGGCCGCCGCCAAGGCGATGCCGGAAGTGTGGTCGGCTCTGGATGGCCAGACTCGCGACGCCAACCGCTAACTCATTGCGTTCGTGTGCTGCCTCGCCCGCCCCGTCGCGGCCGGTTGTCTTCAAGCGCCGTCGGTCCAACGCGGCGGCGTTTGCGAAGGTACGCTGATGGTCTATGACTAACCGCACCCGTTTGCTTTCGCTCGTATTTTTGGCCTCTCTTCATTCGTGCGTCCTGGCTCAACTGACGCCCGATCGTCTCTACTACGGCATCGATCGCCCGGTGCCAATGAAGGTGACGATCCCTGAAGGCAAGGCCGGCGACCCCAGCATTCAGTTGTTCACCCCGGCGGGCACTGAGCCGATCGCGACCGCGAGCGTGCTCGCTGGTCCGGTGAATCTCGCCACCCTCTTTGCGGACCTGTGGAAGCCCAAGGACGGCAAGCCAGCGATTCACTACGCCCAACTTGTCGTCGGCAATGAGCGCATCGGGGCGCCGGTGGTGCTCCAGCCGCTGGTTGACGCGCCGATGGCTGAGATGTCCGGCGGCGATCCCAAGCCGCGTTTCCGCCCCGGTTCGCCGATGAATGCCGGTCTTCGCGCGTACGTCGACAAGGACGTCGTGCTGACGACGTCACACGGCGACATCGAGTTCCGCATGCGGCCGGATCAAGCCCCCAACACCGTGTGGAACTTCCGTCACTTGGTTGAAGGCGGCTTCTACACCGACATCATCTTCCATCGCATCGTCAACAACAATCCGCGCCTCGGTGCGCCGTTTGTTATCCAGGTCGGTGACCCGACCGGCACCGGCGGCGGCGGCCCCGGTTACTCGATCGATCTTGAAGACAGCAAGCTCAAGCACGACTTCGGCGTGCTGTCGATGGCGCGCGAGCCCGCGCCCAACACCGGCGGCTCGCAGGTCTTCGTGTGCCTGAGCCGCGCTGGCACGTCATTCCTCGATGGGGCGTACACGTCGTTTGCCGAGGCCGTCAGCGGCGCGGATGCGATCCGCAAGATTGCCGCGGTGCCGTGCGGCCCGGATGATCGTCCCGCCGATCCGGCGCCCAAGATCATCAGCGCTCGGCTTGTGGATGCCCCGCCCTTTGGCACCGGCCCCAAGCCCGTGAGCGCGGGTGTGACGCAGAGCGGCGCGCCTTCGCCGGCCGCGGGCGTGAACGCCGCGCCTGCCGAAGAGACGCCGGTGGCCAAGCCGGTCGAGGACGATCGCAAGAAGCGGTGATTGAGCAGTCTGGAGTTGCGTCTGCCGGATCTGTTGAAACCCCTCCGCATGGAGGGGTTTTTCATGCTGCCGCGGCAAGTGCGTGATCGAACATTACCGCCACGGTCTGCCGGCCGCTGCCATCGACTGAGACACGCACGACACGAGCCTCGCGCAGCTCGTTGCTTGAGAGCACGGCACGCTCCGCGGCACCGACGCCGAATCGCACGCGCTCACCCACGCGAATCGGACGCTCTCCCAAGATGGACACCAGAGCACCGCCGAAGGAGGTGTCGCGCGTGCGTGCGGCCACGAATGCCCGCGAAGGCTCGTGGAACAGTTTGCATGCATGATCGCACGGCGTGCGCGCGTGCCAGCGTTTCTCGTTGGTCAGGCCGTCCATAGTCGTCTTATCGGTCCGTCGACGCTCGGACTTGATCCTGCCCCCGGGGATCTTCGGGTGTGTGGCTCGCGGACAGCAATGCCGTGCGTTGCTAACCTTGCCGCGTGGTGTTTGTCGTCATCTGCATCGCGTCGCTGATTGTCGCAGCCCTGACGCTGTTCAGCGGGTTTGGGCTGGGCACGCTGCTCATGCCCGTCTTTGCGTTGTTCTTCCCGGTTCCGGTCGCGATCGCGGCGACAGCGATCGTGCATCTGGCGAACAACGTGTTCAAGTTCGTGCTTCTGGCACGCCGCGCCGATCGCACGCTTGCGATCTGGTTCGGCGGCGCGTCGGCGCTTGGAGCGCTCGCCGGCGCGTGGCTGTTGTCGCTGCTGGCCGATCGGCCCGCCCTGTATGAGTGGTCGATGCAGCTCGGCGAACGCTCGATCCACGCCAAGATGACGATCGAGAAACTCGTGATTGCATGCGTGATGCTGGCGTTCGCCGTCTTTGAGCTCGCGCCGGTCACACGCAACGTCGCCTTCTCGCCGCGTGCGATCATCCCCGGCGGCGTGCTGAGCGGGTTCTTCGGCGGTCTGTCCGGGCATCAGGGTGCGCTCCGCTCGGCGTTTCTCGTGCGCAGCGGCATCGGGCGCGAGGCGATCATCGCGACCGGCGTTGTCTGCGCGGTCATCGTGGATGTGTGCCGCCTCGCGGTCTACGGCCTCTCGATGCACGCGAGTCACTGGGCCGCCGTGCGCGAGCACGCCGACTCCACGACGAAGCTTCTGGTGGCCGCGTGCGTCAGCGCGTTTGTCGGTTCGTTCCTCGGCGCGCGACTCGTCAGAAAGACGACGCTCGGGGCGCTTCGGATGATCGTCGGTGTGGGGCTTGTGCTGCTTTCGCTGTTGCTCGGGGCGGGCTTGGTTTGATATCCTTTGCCCGCGTGTCGTGGTTTGACGCACCGCCGCAAAAGCCGATCGATCGACTTCCCAACAACGGGCGGCGAGCGAGATGGGACGGTTGAGGTTTGCCAGCGTCGTGCGTGTTGCGGCGCGGTTTGGGAGATGATGTGTGACGATGACCCGCTCCGCGCCGACGCGACCGACCGATGACCATCGTTCCTCGCGCCCTCAGGCCCCCCGCAACACGGCTGTCGCAATCGACGGCGGCAAGCACCTTGAGGTCAAGTCACCGGCGGGCCTCGCCCAGCGCGTGCGGTTCTTCAGCCAGTTCGTCACCCATCCCGGCATGGTCGGCGCGATTGCTCCCAGCAGCGGCGTGCTCGCTCGACGCATGATCCGCGATTTGGACTTGCGTCATGCCGCGGCTGTCCTTGAGTACGGCCCCGGAACCGGTGCCTTTACGGGGCACATTCGTGCGGCAGTGGGGGCGTCGACCAAGTTCGTGGCGATCGAGTTCAATCCCTCGCTCGCTGAGGCTCTTCGTCGTCGTTTCCCGACGCTTCGCGTCCACCAGCGCAGCGTTGAGGACGCGCCGGCAATCTGTCGCGAGGAGGGGATCGACGCCGTCGACGCCATCGTGAGCGGCCTTCCGTGGGCGGCGTTCCCCGAGGATCTTCAGCGCCGCCTGCTCGAAGCGACCGTGAAGGTGCTCCGCCCCGGCGGCAGAATGGTCACGTTCGGCTACCACGTCGGCCGCTTCACGTCGGCGGGCAAGCGTTTCTATCGCATCCTCCCCGAGTACTTCCCGGGCTTTCAGATCAGCGGCCCGATCTGGCGGAACATCCCGCCCGCGTTCGTCGTCACCTGCGTCAAGCGCTAATCGTGTTCGGCTGCTGTCTCGTCCGCCCCGGCCTGTTCTTTTGCATGCGCCCGTCGCACGCTATTCTCCCTGTGGTGGTGCGGCATACGTGTGCTCGCAACGCCCTTGGAGCCCACGCGTGATGAGCGATGGTCGTGAGAGTGAATCGGTTGCGACGGAGGGCTTGATCCCGCCGCTGTCGATCGTCGCGCTCGACGACGACGAGGACTTCCGCCAGTACATCGAATCGGTGCTTGAAGGCGACGGCCACGATGTGCGCCTCGCGGCGACGCCCGACGAGTTCTACGGCTTGTGTGCCGATCGGCTGCCCGACCTCGTCCTGCTTGACATCAAGATGGGTCGCTTCAGCGGCGAGGACGTGCTCGTCGAGATCCGGCGTCGGTGGCCGCGGTTGTGCGTTGTGGTTGTCACCGGCTATCCGTCGCTGGATTCGATGCGTCAGACATTCAAGCAGGATGTCTTTGATTATCTCGCCAAGCCATTTTCGCTTGAGGAGCTGCGTCGTGTGCTCGCGCAGGCCGCGGCCGCGTTCTCGCTCGGGCAACGGCCGCAGGACCGTCTGCGTCAGGCGTTGGGGCGTCAGATTCGCCTTGCACGAACCGAGCGAGGCTGGACGCTCAAGGAACTCTCTGAAGCCGCGGAACTCAGCGTCAGCCAGTTGTCGTCGATCGAGCGCGGCGCACATCTGCCGAGTCTTGAATCGCTGCTCGCGATCGCCGCGGCGCTCGATCATCAGCCGTCGGAATGGCTCAAGGCGGCGGGGTTTTGAATGCGGCAGACATCAGATCGCACGACAGTCGTCGAGAGGACATCAGACACGGAGCGACTGCGGCAGCCGCGCCCCTGATGTGTGACCCGCCTCGTTCCGTTGCGTTCGCTTGCCCGATGCCCGATGCCCGATGCCCGATGCCTTCCGTCTCCCGTTGACTTCACCACCTTCTGAGGCTTGACTCTGCCCGTGGCCGATGCGATTCACAGAGAGGGCGCGCTCTTCACCGCGTTTGAGCCCAGCGGCGACGATCACGCATCGGTCGTGATCGCCGAACTTCGTCGTCGCCATCCCACCCTGCCGATCTACGCCTGGGGCGGTCCCAAGATGGCGGCGGCGGGCGCGACGATCGTTGAACGCACCGGTGATGACGCCGTCATGGGCATGCCCGGCCTGAAGAAAATCCACGAGCACACGCAGATCAACGCCCGCATTGATCGCTGGCTGCTGACCAATCGCGTCGCGCTGCATGTGCCGGTCGATTCGCCCGCGGCCAATTTCCCCATCTGCAAGATCGCCCGTAAGCACGGCGTGCGCGTCGTTCACCTCGTCGCGCCGCAGGTCTGGGCGTGGGGTCAGTGGCGCATCAACAAGCTGCGCCGCCTCACCAATCACCTGATGTGCATCCTGCCCTTTGAGCAGGAGTGGTTTCGGACGCGCAAGATCCCGGCGACGTTCATAGGCCATCCGCTCTTCGACACGCCGACGGATACTGCCGCACTCGATGCGGCAGGGGCGCACTTTGTTCCCGGCTCGCCGAAGCTCGCGATCATGCCCGGTTCGCGGCCCAAGGAGATCGAGCGGAACTTCCCGGTTCAACTCGACGCATTCCGCAGGCTGTACGCCGATTTCCCCAAGATGACTGGTCTGATTGCCGCCACGCGCCCAGCGGTGGAGCGGCGTCTCCGCCAGATCGCCGACAAGATGGGCGGCTGGCCGGACAACCTTTATTCGATCTCGGGGCAGACCGATGCCGTGGTGCGCTGGTGTGACGCAGCCCTCGTCGTCAGTGGCACCGTCTCGCTGCAGATCGCCAAGCAGCGTAAGCCGATGGTGATCCTCTACAAATCCAATCGCCTGCTTTATCTGCTGGTTGGACGCGCCGTCGTCGCGACACGGTACTTCACGCTGCCCAACCTCATCGCCGGGAAGCGCGTCGTGCCCGAGCTCATTCCATACTCCGGCGACGGCGCAATGCTCTACGACGAAGCCCGCAAGCTGCTCTCAAGCGAGCAGGAGTTGCAGCGGCAGCGCGACGCGCTGGACGCGGTGTGCAGGGCCTTCGACGGCACGCACGCGGGAAATGCCGCGACCGATGTCATCGAGCGTGAACTTGGACTCGTTCCCGCGGCGATGTGAGTCAGGCACGCCGACGCCGCGCGGCGTCACATCGTCTCGCTCATCATCGTGAACGTTGCGAGTTGCCCGAGTGTGAACGCAACAACGATCGCATGAACGCCGACGCCGAACGTCGCGACCGTGCTGCCGAGTTGCAACTTGCGGCGTCCGACGATCTCGCAGAGCAGGATCACGCTGGAGATCATCGCGAACTTGAGCGCGACGAGGCCGGGCAGGCCCGCGGCCTGCAGCACGTTGTTGGCAATGCCGTTGAGTTCCTGGCCGCCCAGGAGCAGGACGACGCTGGTCAGCAGCACATCGAGCGTGCCACCGAGGATCAGGAGCGGGTAGAGCGTGGGGTACAACACCGGCCGGGTGAACACAACGCACCTCCGGACAAGAGAGACGCGGGCTCAACGCGTCTGCGCGGCGGCGATTGCACTGGGCGGTCTTACAAGACCCGTTTGCCGCTCACGCGGGCTGGCCCGCCAACTTCTCTCTCACCATTCGTTCGATGTCGCCGACGGTTGCAGGGTGACGCCCGGCATTCCCAAGCCAGGCCGCCGACTGGGCCGCCGCCTGGCGTGCGAACATCCCCACGCCGTCGATGGTCCGCCATCCTGCGGCCTTTGCGGCCAGCAGCAGGGGCGTCTGAATCGGGGCATAGACCGTGTCCATCACCAGCGGCGGCGTGTGGTCAGACGTGCCGCCGGGCAAGCCTGCGGACGCCGCGATCGCGTGCTGCAACCGCGCGACGTCCAACGGTGATTCGGCAGGCGCGGGCCCGCCTTTCATGCCGATGGGCGTGCAGTTGATGAATGCCGCGAATGACACGGCGGAGCACGCATCAGCGAGTGCCGCGCCGACGATTGTGCCGCCTCGGGGGAGCAAGCCGCGTTCCGAGAGCGAGCGCGACAACTCGTCGGCGAGCGCCTGAGCCTTCGACGGCGTGCGATTGAAGATCGTCACGCGTGCCCCCTCTCGTGCAAGACCCGCCGCGACGGCACGCGCGACGCCCCCTGCACCGAGAACGCCGAGAGCCTTGCCCGCGAGTGGGTCGCCTGAGTCGCTGCACAGCGCTTCGCGCAGTGGTGCGACGGCGGCTTCAATGTCGGTGTTGAGCACGCGGGCAATCTTCACGGTGCCGCCTTCGCGATCAATCACCAGCGTGTTCGCGGCCCCGATCGCGTCGGCGAGCGGGTCGATCGTCCAACTCCGCTCGCGGGCGAGCCGCACCAGATTCTCCTTGTGCGGCAGGGTCACGCTGCACCCGGCAAAGTCCAGCCGCTGGTCGTCGATGAGCGAGCCCAGCGTCACCTTGAACTGCAAGAAAGCGTCCTCAGCACTCGCGCCTTCTGCGACGGCGATCGGCAGCGGCAGATAGACGCCGTCGTATACGGCGCGGCTGAACTGTGCGTTGTGAACCAGCGGCGACATCGAGTGCGACACCGGCCACCCGACGATCCCATACACCTTCGTCCGCGGCGTGATCGCGCGGAAGCGGTACAACTCAAGCAACTCCGTCACTGTCGGCTGTCCTGGAGCGGTCGCGCCCGCGGGGCGCAGCGCGGCGAATGTGAGGAACCCGCCGAACTTCGGTGCCAGCACGCGACTCATCAACCCGAACTCGCCCATGCCCAGCGCGATCAGCGGCGTGTCGCGCTGACTGAGCATCTCAAACAGCTCCAGGTTGTCGCGCAGCGAGCGACACCGAAACGCGAACTTGTGGACCCGTGCCGCGGGCTGCTCGCGCATCCGCAGCACGCGCCGATGCAGATCCGCGGGACGCTGCTGGAAGTCGTGGTTGCTCAAGATCAGCGAGGTCGACAGATCGCGGGTCTGATGCGGGTGATCGACCGCGAGGTTGATCTTCTGGCGGATGTTCTCGCTGGCGACGTAGGACTCGAGTTCAAAGTCAAGATAGCGCGGCGGGTGCTCGCCCGTGCCGCTTGCCGTGCCGAGTCGTTCATAGAGAGAGACTCGGGCCGATTCGTCGCCGTCGTAGGCCCCGCCCTCACGCGCCGAGCGGCAGGTCACGATCGTCGGCAGCGGACACGCGGCGACCAGTCGCAGGATCCGCCGGATCTCCAGTTCCATGTCCGCCTGCGTGCCGCCGCTGAACACCTCGTCGATGCGCAGTTCAACCAAGTCCGCGCCGAGCCGCTTGGCCTCCGCGGCGTCCACCAGCGCTTCGTCCATGTCTCGCACCATGATGGGAACGCACAGCAGCGTGCTCACAAACGAGATCCTCCGGCCGCACGTGCGTTGTCGACGCCATGCCGCAGTTTGAGGATATCGGTGCTTGGGCGGACGCGCCGCGGCAAAAACGAAATGCGTGGCGCTGGCTTTCGCCGAGCACGCCACGCGGGGGGAGGGCTATGAAACCTGCACAGAACAGCGAATCAACGGCCGCCTTCGAGCGCGACGGTGATCTGGACCTCGTCGCTCAGGCCCTTGCCGACCAGGTAGTTCATGCCGAAGTCCGAGCGCTTGATCGTGAAGGTCGTCTCCACGCCCGACACTTCGCCGCCGCGCATGCCCGGGCCGCGGCCGGTATCGCGCACCTGAACCGTGATCTCCTTGGTCTTGCCCAGGAGCGTGAGTTCGCCGACGACGTCGTAGGACTGCTCGCCGTTGACCTCCGCACCCTTCTTGAACGATTTGCTCTTGAAGGTCAGCGTTCCGAACTCCTTGGCGGAGAAGAAGTCAGGGCTCTTGAGGTGCTCGTCGCGCTTGCCGTTGGCCGAGTTGATCGAGTCGGTTGCGACCGTCACGTCAATGCTGTTCTTGCTGGCGTCGGCGGGGTCGATGATGAACGAACCGCTGATCTTGTCGAAGCGGCCGTACGAGTACGACACGCCCAGGTGCTTGATGCGCCAGATGACGGTCGAATGGACGTTGTCGATGGTGAATGCGCCGTCGGCGTTGGCAGTCGCCGCGGCTGTCAGCACCGTCGCCGCGTGCGGCACCACATTGCCCGCGCCCGCCAGCGCTCCCGTGAGGGCGACGCCGCCGACAATCACACCCGCCACACCAACCACGCTGAGAATGCCCCGAATCTTCATGTGTTCGACTCCTTTGATCTTGGACGACCTTGGAACTCTGGGATCAATCGCTCAACTCTGCGACCTGCGAAGAACAACGCCAGACTGTTCGCTGTTCTGACTGCGTGACTCCGGGATGCCTGCCGCGTCGGACGCGCTTCATTCACCCGGACTTTTCTGTGTTTCAGATCTCTGCGTTCACTTCCCCTTCAGCCAACGCACCGCCGCCTGAGCCATCTGCTGCCCGTACAGCTCAGCCGTGAGCCGATCGCCCGCCGGGGGTGTCTGGTCTGCCGGAGCCTGATCTGACTGGGCCATCAGACCCAGGAACGAACCGAGGCGATTGATGTGCTTGGTGTCATTGGGCTGGTAGTGGCTCGGCATCTGCCCCGGCGGCACCCAGATCATGCTGTGCTGTCCTGCGAATACGACGAGCTGCAGCAGCGTGTTCAGCTTGTCGCCGCTGAGATTGCCCGAGTTGGTGAAGCCACCCGCAAGCTTGCCGGACCAGCTCTGGGTGAACCACAATGCGGATGATGCCTCCATGAATCGCTTGAAGTCCGCCGACACCGAGCCCATGTATGTCGGCGAGCCGAGCAGCATCGCATCGGCGGCGTTGAGTTCATCCCAGCGTCCGCCGAGTTTGCGATCTTGTCCGGGCGAGGGCAGTTCGGTCGTGCTGATAAGCACGCCGCGAACGCCCGAAACCGACTGCACGCCTTTGAGGATCGCCTCGGCGAGTGCCTTGGTGTGCCCGTACTGACTGTGATACACGACAGCGACTGTGGCCATACTGGTCTCCTGGGAATGGTCTTGCAACGTGGTTGTGGTCGGGTTTGTGATCTTGGAGCCTTGTGGGCTCGCACTCACTGCTCGGGATGGCGTGCCTTGTAGAGCAGCCGATTCAGTTCGCCCAGTTCGCGGGCGGTCATGTGCGACATTTGCTGTTTGTGCAGTTCGATCACCGGCTTATCCAGCGAGGCGAGCGTCTTGAGGCCCTTCTCTGTGATGCGGACATACACGACGCGGCGGTCTTTTTCGCACCGCACGCGCTCGACCAATGCGGCCTCTTCCAGCCGATCGACCAGTCGCGTGACGTCGGGCACGCGAGCGACCATCATCTCGCCGATCTGGTGGCAGGGCAGACCATGGCCGCTCGCCTTGCTGCCCACTATGGTGCCCGCCTTGGGGTTGACGTGGGCGTGGCCGCGCAAGATCCGCAGCGCGTTGTACGACGCTTCGGAAAGGTCATGCGTGCGAAACAGGCGTTCAAAGTCCACCGCCAGCGCCGCCGCGGTCCGGATGAGGTTGAGATACGCCTCTTCCTCCGCGTGCTCGAAGGGCTTCTTCTTGCCGATGTCGTGCTGGAGGTTGCGTGTCGTCATGGCTGCGATCCTGCCGCACTGTCCGGGCCCATTTGCTGTCAGAACAATACCTGTTGAAACAACTAAAGTCAAGTCCGTTGTTTCCGGGGCCAAAAAGCGAAGCGGCGGGCATGCACGATGCACACCCGCCGACCGCTTGGGGAGGGGGGATTCAAGCTTCGGACGATCTCCGCATCGCGACACGTCCCGGCAACACCACGCACGGGGCGTTCGCATGTGGGGACGCCCTGCAAGGCTCACTCCGGCATGCCGCGCAGTTCCATCTTGAAGCGCGGCAGGTTTGCCGCCAGTCGCTCCAGGTCGATCCGGGAAGGCATGTGGCCCGTGATGTTGTCTTTGGTCACCGGCACGCCCACGGCACGGAAGAAGTTGTCCAGCCCCGCGGGCGAGACGGTCACGATCATCCGCGCAGGAGTCCCGCCGATGTTGCGGAAGGTGTGCGTCACGCCGCGCGGCACGCGGAGAAAGTCTCCGGGGCCAGCGACGAGCCAACGCTCGCCGACAAGGATCTTCAGCGTGCCCTGCTTGATGAAGAAGCATTCATCGCAGTCTGTGTGCGCGTGCGGTGGGGGCCCGGCCTCCGGGTCCGCCGCGACCGCGATGTCAAACACCGCCAGCGCATTGTGCGAGTCCTTGCCGCTGGTCACGATCGTGACGCGATCGCCCGCGACCCAGTAGGTGTTTGGCGCGATCGAGGAACGGGCGGCGTCAAGCTGTGCGTCAGCAGCATCGGATGAAGCGCGAACGACAACGTCGGCACGTGGTGCCATGGCTGACACTGACATGGGTATCACTTCCCGTGGGCGTCCCGCGGCCGTGCCGCGGGTCGCTCCGTCCTGTGCCGCCCGGGGTTTCAGCCCGTCGGGTTCGTCGGCACATAGGGGGATAGACGCGAGCGGCGGTTTCGTGCGCGAGGATTCTCGCGTCGCTTCCAGCCTGGTTTACGGCACACCGGCAAGCCGGGCCCGCGCCGACCTTCGACGACGGGCCCAGTACAGCACAATCACTGCCGCCGCCGCGACCAGCGCGAGGGCGATCGCACCAATCAGCAGCGGCACAAGCACGCTCAACACCGAAACCACAGCCGCACCGATGCTCTCCAGCGTCGCCACGATCGGGTTTGCCACGCCGAGCGTCGTTGCGGTGCTGCCCGCACGCGTCGCCACGCTCGTCAGTTGCACGCCCGCGGCGGGGACGCCCCCGCCCAGCACCGCCGCGGCCCACGGCAGGAGTTGCTGCGTCGCCGTACCCGCGTGCGCCAGCCCACCCGCCATCGCGCCCGCGCTGAGGTTCGCATCGCTTACGCCCAGCGCATGCAGCAGCGGCACGGCCGCGACCAGTGTGCCGCTGATCACTGCCAGCGGCGTCGCGAGTGCATCCAGCGCGTGATCAACCCACGGCACATGAAACGCGACGACCTCGACAAGGCTCAGCACGCCGAACGCGGAGACGGCCCACCAACTGCCGATCCATTCCATGCCGTGCCCGGGCGTAATGACGCCGAGCGCACACGCGAGCGATGCAACGAAGAGCGGCACAAACACGCGCAGCCCCGCCGCCGCGCCAAGTCCGGCGGCCACACCCAACGTTGACAGCACTGTCGCAAACGAGTCGAGCATCCGCGGCCTCCAACGCGTTGTTCGGATTTGGCGACGGCGGATTTCTCACGCGTTGTGAGCGCGTGTGGTGCGTGCCCGGTTATCTGACGCGCGTCGTCATTGCGGTTCTGAGTTCACCCAGCGATGGGCGTCAGCCAGACGCTCCTTGAAATACTGCTGACAAAGCGCGACACCGATCAGAGCGCCAAACCCGCCAGACGGCATGAAGACGCAAGCCCAGCCGAGCGGTTGCGATTCCATCAGCGGCATCATCACGAAGAAGAGAAGAAACTGAATCACAACGCTCAAGATCGCGGAGAGGCATGACTCCTTCGTGGACATGCCGCCGTAGGTCGTCGCGACAAAGACGATGAGAAGCATGACTGGCACAAACCCGACCACGAACCCCGCGGGGCCAATGGGCATCACGCAGCACGTCGGAAGCATCAATCCCAACACGACCACGCGGGCAAACCCAGACCACACGCTCGGCGGCTTCCACTTCTCTGCATACTTCGGAATGAGCGGAAGAAGATCGCTGATGTCGCTACCGCATTCGGGGCACTTGTGCGATGTCCCCAGAAGCGACCGACAGTCATAGGAGCAGTGGTAGCAGATTCCGCCGATGAGCCGGCGCCGCAGGCGTGGCAGTCTCGCGGCGATGACATACGCCCACACCCACGCAGCGATGCCAAGCAGCATCGAAAGGACCAAGATCAACTCAGTCGAGCCTATCACGGCGAGATACTACGCGAGGCTCGCGATGGCACGATACGGAGTCGCACGTGACAACGAGCGCAGAACTCGCTACATCGCGGTTTCGTTTCGTCGGAGACACAGGCGTTGCGCTGCCCGTTTACCGCAGAATCCAGCGCTTCTCATTCACTTCGAACGGCTCGCTGCCGCGGCCTGCGAGTTCGCCCGGGCCCTTGTAGCGGACCATGAGGCTCTTGCGGAGCAGCACCTTCTTCATCTCGCCGGTCTTGGGGTCCTTGACCTCAAGGGCGCGCGTCTCGCCGCTAAAGCCCGCGGCATACACCACGATCTCCGACACCTTCATCGCGCCCGCGGGCCAGATCACCACGCCTTCTTTGGCGTTGCCGGGGCCTTGCAGGAGCGTGCCGAGGATGCTGATTTGATCCTGAATGAGCGGGTTGCCCAGATCGCCGATGATCTTGTTTGTGACGGCGGCGGGCACATCCTTGCCGCTGCGCATCAGGTCGCCTTCGTCGGTCGCCAGATCAAACGCCGGGGCGAACAGGAGGTCTTCCTGAGTCGTGTTGGTGACCTTGTACGTCAGGTAGAAGTAGGCCTTCACGCCCTGCTCGCCGAGGTCGACCGTCGTGAGGCGGAGATCGCCGAGGTCCAGATCAAACTGCCAGCGCTTCGGCACCGGATCGGGCTCGGGGGCCAGCGCGGCCATCGTGCCCAGGCCCGCAACCGCGGCGACGCTGACGGCCGGCAACAGCACCGCGCGCGAGAGCGACGCCTGCAAGGCGGCCCGCAAGGTGGTCCGCAGCAGGGTCGTCGCGACAGACGCCTTGGCGGGGCTCAGAACTGACTGCTGATTCGACTGCGTCATTGCGGAATGCCTCGTGATACCAGTGGAAGCCAGTGTCCGCGGGGGCGGAGGTCCGGGAGTTCCGGCGGGCGGGACCGAACCGAGCCCGTGGGGAGGCTAGTCTACGTCGGGCCGGGAGGGCGTGCCAACGCCAAGGTGTCGGGTGTGGGCTTTCTTTGGTGCCGCCCGACCCGCCGAACCGATCCCGCTCCTGACCGACGCGCGGGATGCCCCGCACGGCGGTGCAAAGCCGGTTGTGCCAAGGATGTTCGTCGAAGGCGGCGAACCTGTTGCGTTTCAGGTTGCGATCCACCAGTCGTGTCACGGATGCCCAGACTTTTGTGATCCACAGACTCTTCCGCCATCTGATGCTCGCTCCCGACGCCGACCCGGCCGCGAACCCGCGCGCGGCGGCCGATGGCGTCCCGGGGGCGATGCGTGCCCAGCGCGTGCCGCCCGAGCTGTATCTGGCGGCGGCGGTGCGATTGGTCAGCCAATCGCTTCCGGATCGCGAGGTCGCCGCGCGGCGGCTGCTGGCCAACGCCAGCGAGCACGGCATCGATTTCGCCAACACCTTCGCCACCATCGACCACGCCCAGCCTCGACTCATTGATCGCGTGCGGCAGGTCTGTCTGCTCGTCCCCGGCTCGGGGCGCACGGCGATGATGTTCGTGTCGGAGCCCAACCCAACCTCAGTAGCGGGTGGGGGCGGCGACGCCGGCGGCAACAGCATCGCCTACGCCGAGCGCGTGGCGTGTGTGCGTGCCGCGTGCGAGCACGCCGAGCGCGAGATGGCGGCGACGGTGCGGCTGTTTCAGGCGCTCCCCGAGCCCGGCGATACATGGCTGATCGGTGCGTATCGCGGCGCCGGGTTCTTGCAGATCTCTGAACTCGAGTACCTGCGTCGCCCGCGGCATTGGGCTCGTCGCGTTTCGGGTCGCGCCGTGCCGAGCAACGTTCACTTTGTCAGTGTTGCGGATCTTGCCGAGCACGTGCGCGACGCCGCACTGCTCGCCGCGCTGGATCGCACCTACGCCGACACGCTGGATTGCCCCGAACTCTGCGGCATGCGGGATACGCGTGACGTGCTCGATTCACACCTGCACACCGGTCACTACGACCCGCGGCTGTGGACGATCGCGATGCTCGACGGCGAGCCGCACGGGTGTCTGTTGCTGAGCCGCGTACCCGAACAGCGGTCCTGCGAACTGGTCTACCTCGGGATTTCCCCGTCGCTGCGTGGCAAAGGCGTGGCCAGTGCACTGCTCGCCCGCGGGCTGGAACTGCCGATCGGCGATGGGATCGACAGCATCACCTGTGCCGTGGACGGGCGGAATACGCCCGCCAAGACGCTGTACGACCGCTTTGGATTCAGGCCTTTCGGACGCCGAATCGCGCTGGTGAAACCCTCGGGTGCGGCCGACCCGCTGGCAGCAGCGATGGGATGAGGTTTGGCGCGACGTTGCGCGACGGAACAAGCGATCGCGTCGTGTCAATGTCCCCGGTCTGAACTTATTCTTCATCGAGCACAAGCGATTGTCGAAGCGTCGCTTACGCGCCGTCGCAGGGAGTTTTGCACAAGTTGTTCGCAGTCGCCGGTGCGTGCGTGGAGAAGTATTTTTTGCCGAGCGCAAGTCATTGTCTTGCGGGCCTCAACGCGGTGGATGACCCAGCGCAATCCCCGGCTGGTCTTGCTGGCCTTCGCCCGGCTCTCTACCTTCGCGTTGTCGGATTAAGGAATCGATCCGACTGGTCCGACGCCGCGGCCCGAGGGGCAACCCGGGGGCAGTTCTGTTCTGGAGTTTCGAGCGCGGCGTAGGAGCGAGAGTCACCGAAGAACTTCCTCGTCTTTCGAGGAGTACGAACCCCGGCCAGGGTTGCCGGGGTGGGGTGTTCGTCTCTCTGGTGTTCGGGCGATGGGTGCGCTCGAACCGCCGACCAATGGGTGCATGGATCGCGTTCGCACGTTCCCCCGCGTCCGGGTTTGGCCCGGCTCGCAGGGACGTTCACGCCCGAATTGGCGTGAGGGTGGAACGACGTGGACACGCGGATCACGGATGTCTCGGAACAGTCTTTCTCCGACGCGCGGCGTGAGCAGCGCGAGATGGATCGCCTCGAAACGCACGACGCCGATGTCGTCGGGCGCATCATCGGTCGCTTGTGTGATGAAGTTGGGCCTGACCGCTACGCCCGCTACTTTGATCGCCAGACGCGCCTGAGCGTGCATGACGACACGCTCGATGTGACGGTGCCGACCGGCTTTCTCGCCGACCTGCTCGATCGTCGTTTCGGCGCGTCGATCCGGCGCGCCGCACTCGCCGAGCTGCGTCTCGCGTCGATGAAGCTGTGCTTCAAGGTTGATCAGTGCGCGTTTGACGAAGGGGCATCGGCCAGCGCGAGCGCCAATGAGCGTGCAACGCAGCGCGCGATCGAGAACGCCCGCGCAAACGCCGAGCCTTCTGCGGCCGAGCCGACGCATCGTGCCAAAGCGACGGGCGTGCCCGGGGCTGGTAAGTCGATCGAGCGTGCCGAAAGCCGCGCTGTGGTGCACGCCCAGCACGTCGCACCGGTGCGTCTCTCGCAGATCGATCAGGCGCGGCAGGCCGTCGCACCGCTCGCTCGCGCCACGCGGCCGACGCGTGCGTTGCACTCGGGTCACGCGCTGGATGATTTCATCGTCGGTGAGTCCAACCGGCTCGCGCACGCGGCGGTGCTGCGCCTGTGCGATCTCGAGGCCGGGACCGGCGTCAGCCCGCTCTTCATTCACGGCTCATGCGGGCTTGGAAAGACGCATCTCCTCCAAGGCGCGGCACGGCGATTTGCGGCCCTGCGCCCCGGCGCGGTCGTGCGGTTTACGACTGCCGAAGCCTTCACCAACGAGTACATCACCGCGATCCGCAACGGACGCGTGGACGCCTTCCGCGCGGCACATCGGCGGGTTGACCTGCTCGCGATCGACGATGTCCACTTCTTGAGCAACAAGGACGCCACGCAGGGCGAGCTGCTGCACACGATCGATGCCGCGGGGCTTGCGGGCGCCCGCCTGGTTCTCGCAAGCGACGAGCATCCGCGCGAGATCCGCAAGCTCTCTGCCGGGCTTGTCTCTCGCTTCATGGCCGGTGGCGTGGTGCGGCTGGATGCGCCCGATGCGGAACTGTCGCGTCGTCTGATCAGCATGCTCGCGGCTCGTCGCGGTCTGGTGCTCGAGAGCGAGGCTCTGGCGGCACTGGCGGAGCACGCTCGCCATCGCGCTGGTCCGGCGGGTGTCTCGGTGCGCGATCTTGAGGGGCTGGTGACGCAGGTCGAAGCGGTGCACCGCCTGCTGCCCGAGTTCTCCGTCGGGGGCGAGGGCACGATCGGTCTGGCGCTGGTGCGCAAGGCGATCGGCGCGGATGCTGCCCCACGGGTGCGCCGCCCGGTGCCGCTGGGCGTCATCGCTGATGAGGTGTGCCGCCAGTTGCAGGTGCAGATGACCGACCTGACGGGCAAGGGGCGGCACAAGCGGGTGGTGCTGGCGCGGGCAATGATCACGCACCTGTCGCGCAAGCTCACGACGCATTCGTTCCCCGAAATCGCGCGTGCCATCGGGCGTCCGAATCACTCGACGGTGATTACGGCCCACAAGCGACTCGCGGCCCAGATGGCCGCGGGAGAGATGGCCCAAGTCGATGAACTCGGTGAGCCGTTCGTCGGCGTCGGGCTCGTCTTGTTGGCCGAGCGGCTGGAGCGCGACGTGGTCCGGGCGGCCGGGGCGGCATGAATGGCACAAAAGCAGGCGAATGGGCTGGTGTCGGTGTGGCCCGGCCCGTTACGCTTGCTTCATGGATGTGCTGACGATCGTGCTGGGTCTTTTGTGCCTCGTGCTTGCGGGCGCGGCCGCGTGGTTGCTCATGGAGCGAGGGCGATTGCTCGCCGCCGCCGGAGCCGCGCGAGCCCAGGCCGATGGTGCCGCGGCCCAGATCTCCGCGTTGACGAGCACGCACGAGCGTGAACTCGCCGGCCTGCGCGATCAACTCGCTGCCGCGAGCGCCGCGCTCGACGCCGCCGAGCAGGAGTCGCGACTGCTGGATGTGCAGGCGGGCGAACTGCGGACGCAGAACGCGGCGATACGCGCGCAGTTTGAGCAAGAGATCGGCGCGCTCCGCGAACGCTCGATGGAGCGCGAGCAGTTGATCCGGCGCCAAGTGGAAGAAGCCCGCGCTGAGCGCGAAGCGAGTCAGACTGCGCTGAAAGAGAGCTTCGCCGCGCTCTCTGGGCAGACGCTCAAGACCGCCAGCGAAGAACTCATGCGATTGGCGTCCGAGCGGTTCCAGCGCCAGAACGAGGCGTCGGCCGCAGAACTCGAGAAGCGTCGCGTTGCGATGGAGTCGCTCGTTAAGCCGATCGAGCAGAGTCTGCAGTTGACGAACGCAAGGCTCGAAGCGATGGAGAAGGAGCGGGCCGGTGCCCACGCCGGACTGCTTGAGCAGGTCCGCGCGATGCAGTCGGGCAACGAGCAACTTCGCGACCAGACCGGCAAACTCGTCAAGGCCTTGCGCGAGCCGCATGTGCGGGGGCGCTACGGCGAAACACAACTCAAGCGCGTCGCGGAGCTCGCGGGTATGAGCAGCTACTGCGACTTTGAGCTCCAGTCCAGCACCACCGATCTGGAAGGAAACGCCAAACGCCCTGACATGGTCGTACGCCTGCCCAACGAGCGCGTCGTGGTCGTCGACGCCAAGACCAACATTCGTGCCTACTTGGAGGCGCTCGAAGCGCCGACGCCCGAACTCGCAGAGGAACAACTCGACCGCTTCGCGCGGCATGTGCAGGAGCAGGCCCAGGCGCTGTCGCGCAAGCGGTATTGGGCCGAGTACGACGGCTCACCCGAGTTCGTCGTGATGTTCGTGCCCGGTGATCAGTTCATCGATGCCGCGTTGCAGCGCCGTCCGGAGATTCTGGAAGAGGCCGCACGCGCGAATGTGTTGCTGGCGGGGCCGGCGACGCTGATCGGCCTGCTGCGGGCGGTGGCGGTGGGCTGGCGCGAAGAGCGCTTGCAGAAGCAGACACGCGAACTGCTCGCCCTGGGTAAGGAACTGCACGAGCGGGCGGCAACCGCGTTCGGCCACATCAACAGCCTGGGCAATGCGATCAACGCCGCGGCCGAGCGATTCAACACGCTGGTGGGCAGTTGCCAGACGCGTCTGGAGCCGACGCTGCGAAAGTTTGAAGAAGCCGGCGTGACCAGCGGCAAGGAACTGACGGAACTCAAGGTCGTCACGACACGGGCCCGCGGCACGCCGACGCTCCCCGCGGCAAGTGAGCAGCAGTCGCTCTTGCCGGAGCGTTGAGTCTCCGCAGACGGAGCGTTCACGCGGGTTCGCGTGGAGCCGCCAAGCGTCGTCACTTCTTGCGCGCGATCGTGACCCACGCGAACGTGGTCTCCTTCAGATGCTCCAGGCCCTTGCCGTCGTCGTAGCCGAACCTGAGCCACTGTTCGCAGACCGCCGCGGAGTCGTCGCGGTCGTACGCGATGATCTCGAATCCGGCGTGCTCGATCGCCGCACGATCAAACGCGCAGCGGCCATCGGCATGCGGCAGGTAGGGCTGATCATCGGGATTCTGCTTCGGTGAGATGTTGTAGATCATGAAGACGCCGCCCGGCTTGAGCACGCGATGCACGTTGCTGAGGAACGCCGCATCGTCCACACCAAGATTGATGAGGAAGCGAGGGTCGGTTTCGCGTGCGGGGTGGATGTAGCCGCGCTTGAGCACGTTTTTGCTGATGAAGAGGTCATATGCCTCGCCGACTTCGGTGCTGAGCGACGCCGTGCCGGGCCAACTGCCGTGATGGAGTGTGATCTGTCCGCGTTCGCCATCTTTCCTCGCGTTTGCGATCGCTCCCTGATCATCGGGCTGGGCGTACATCGCGACGAAGATCGGATTGACTTCAATGCCGTGCGCGTCGGCCCCGCACGAGGCGAGCAAACGCAGATGCCCGATCGAGCCATAGCCGAAGTCGAGCACACGCTTGCCCGCGATGGTTGTGAGGCCCGCTTCGCCAAGTAGGTCGAACGGGCGTGCATAGGCGAGCGGCGTGCCGTAGCCCGTGTAGTAGTAGAAGAGCGGGTCACAGACCTTCTCGACAAGGCCTTCGCGCTCGCTCTCGGGCAACGCGTCGAACTGCGCCTGCGTGTACGCGACGCCCTTCACGCGATTGCGATAGACGGTGCGCGTCGGCGGCAGTGGGAGGACCTCCGTCGCGGTGACAAACTGCTTCGCCAGATCTGTCCTCAGCAGCGGCTCAATCGCCTTGGCGTGTCGTTGCATCTCGGCGACGACGCTCTCGGCGTTCACTTCTTCGGCTGGCGCCGCTTTGGTCGCGGTCGTGGCGGGCTTCGCTGGTTTCGGCGCGGGTGTCGTTGTGCTTGGGTCGCTCGGCTGTGCGGTCGCAGTGGACAGCGTCGCGACGAGCAACAGCAGTGATGACGTGCGGAACGTCCGGGCTATGTTGAGCGTGGTCGTTGGTGTCGTTGGCATCGTGACCTTTCCGGGTGCGTTCAGTGTTCGATCTCTTCTGCCGCATTGTCGCAGGTTGGACGCTCGGCACGCGCGATTGGTTCCCGGACCATCACCGCGCCCGCTCGTCGCCGTCTCGCCCTCTGCGGGGCGGAATCTGCGGCCGGTGCCGTCTGTGCCGGTCGTGCCGCCGGTCGCTCTGTGCGGCGTGTGACGGCTGGGCAAAGCCGCCGTCTCACCGGCAGTGGGGGTCGTTCCGCCTGTGCCGCCCAAACCGTCCGTACCGGCGTGGTTATTCCCGGGTCAGCGGTCAATCACCGCTGTTTGTCGCCGATTCTCGGGGCGTGTGGTGTCCGAGACGATCGGCGTCTGGTTCTGCACATTCTCGGTCCGTGTATTCGGACCTGTGTTGGGGAGCGACATGAACAGCAAGATCTGCGACATCCGTGACGGCCTCCGTTCCGACTCGTCTCGCGTCGACGCGCGTTCCGCCGTCGCTCTGCCCATGATGCTCCTCGCCCTTGCGGGCACCGCCAGCACGGCACGGGCCGATGATCCGGTGACCAGCCCGGACGTCGATCCGACGCAGACCAGCGCCATCGCGGGTCCGCAGGACCTGCCCGGCATCGAGAAGGGCGCCCGCGTCCGCAAGACCGAAGAAGAGAAGAAAGAAGAAGCAAAGCCCCAGACGCCTCCCGCGGGCGAAGACAAGCCCGACTGGTTCGGCGGCAAGCCCTTCTGGGAGTGGCAGCGCGTCACCGGCGATTGGGGCGGCCTGCGCACCAAGATGGAGAACGCGGGCTTCACGCTCAGCGCTTCGCTCACCATGGATTGGTCCAGCGTCTGGTCCGGCGGCGTCAACAAGACCGCGCACACACGCACCCTCTGGGACGTCAACCTGAACGTCGACCTCGAGAAGGCCGTCGGCCTCACCGGCGGCAAGGTGTTCTTCGACTTCCAGTCCGCAGATGGTCGCGGCGGTGCCGCCGATGCGGGCTCGTTCCAGCTCTTCTCCAACATCGAGACGCCGGGCAACCGCGATCAGATCTCCGAACTGTGGTACGAGCAGAAACTCTTCGACAACGTGCTTCGCGTCAAGGTCGGCAAGATCAACGCCTACACCGAGTTCGACTTCACCGATGCCGCGGCTGGCTTCATGAACGGCAGCGCAGGCAAGTGTCCAAGCATCGTTGGTATTCCCGCCTATCCCGATCCCGCGCTCGGTGCCGCGGTGTTCGTGTATCCGCTCGAGCAACTCTACATCGGCGGCGGCGTCTTTGACGGCGCGACGATCGACGGCATCAGCACGGGCAATCACTCGCCCGAGACCTTCTTCAACGACGACAAGTCGTCTGCGTGGTTCTGGATCGGTGAAGTCGGCTTCAGCTGGAACGAAGTCGGCCCGCTCGGCGGCGGTCGCGTTGCCGCGGGCGCGTGGCATCACACCGCTGATTTCACGACGTTTGCCGGGAATCCCGAGTCCTCGACCGAGGGTGTGTATGCCCTCGCCGAGCAGCAGGTCTGGCGCTGGGGCAAGGAAGGCGACGACGCCGAGCGCGGCGCGTTCGTCTTCGCCCAGGGCGGCATGACCGATGGCGACGTGGCAAGCGCCGAGACCTCATTCGACGCCGGTGTGTCGTTCGAGGGCATCTGCAGCGCACGTCCGGATGACGGCGCTGGCTTCATGCTCTCGTGGGTTGATCTCTCTGACTCCGACAACGGCAGCGGCGGCAAGGCCTTCGACAACGATGAGTGGCTGCTCGAGGCGTACTACAAGATCCAGATCACGCCGTTCGTCAGCGTGCAGCCCGATCTGCAGTACTTCATCAATCCCGGCGGCAGCGCGACCACCGATGACGCGTGGGTCGGCTCGCTGCGGTTTGTTGTCTCGTTCTGAGTTCTGGCTGGTGCCTCGTCGAGGGGCATGACTTCTCGTGCAGGAAATCCCGCGTGGTGGCGGGATGGAGGATTTCATGGCGTTTCGGATGACCATCGGTGTTCGCCTCGGGATGATCGGCGCGGTCGCGGTCCTCGCGGTCGCGAGCCTCTCAACGCTCTCGGTGTCGATGTTCCGCGAGGTGACGCATGGCGTGTCCGACTTGCTGATCAAGCAGCAGGCCCTGCGCAATCACCAGGACGCCGACATGATGCACGACGCGGTGCGTGGCGACATCCTCGCCGCTCGCCAGGCGACGGATGCCGCCGGACGAGCCGAAGCACTCAAAGACTTCGAAGAGCACGCCAATCGCTTTGCGCAATGCGTCAAGGAGAATCGCGAGCTTGAACTGCCCGCGGACATTCGCAGCACGCTCGATGGCGTCGAGGGACCGCTGAACGAGTACGTCAGCGTCGCGCGTCGCCAACTGGAATCTGAGAAGATCACCGAGGAAGGCTTCGCCACGTTCATGACCGCGTTCAGCACGCTTGAAACCAAGATGGGCGATGCCTCGGACGCGATCGAGAACGCGACCAAGGCTGCAGCGGACGCGGAGTTCACGGCATTGCGTCGCGGCAACACTGCGATCATCGCCGGCTCGGTTGTCGCGTGTGTCGCCGTGTTCGGACTCGTGTGGTTCATCGCCCGCGGCATTCTCGTGCCGCTGCGTCAGTGCGTCGCGTTCCTAGGTCGCGTCGCCGACGGCGATCTCTCGCAGCGCATGAACCTCGCCCGCAACGACGAACTCGGTGAACTTGCGGCGTCCGCCGATAAGCTCGTCCTGGGCCTCAGCGGCATCGTGACCAACATCGGTAAGGCCGCCGAAAGCGTCGGGGCTGCCGCCACCGAGATGGCCGCGGCCAGCGAGGAGATCTCGCGTTCGGCAACCGAACAGACCAATCGCGTTGAGCAGATCGCCGCCGCCGTCGAGGAGATGGCCGCGTCGGTCAGCGAAGTCGCCAGCAAGAGCAGCGACGCCGTCGCCAACGCCCGCGAATCCGGCAACAAGGCCGAGAGCGGCGGGCAGATCGTGGGGAACGCCGTGAACGAGATGCACGCCATTGATACGTCCGTCAGCCAGACGGCGCAGCTCATCAACGAGCTCGGCGAGCGCAGCCAGCAGATCGGGCAGATCATCGCCGTCATCGACGACATCGCCGCCCAGACCAACCTCCTCGCGCTCAACGCCGCGATCGAGGCGGCCCGCGCTGGTGAGCATGGCCGCGGCTTTGCCGTCGTCGCCGATGAGGTCCGCAAGCTGGCTGATCGCACCACCAAGGCGACCGAAGAGATTGCTGGTTCGATCAACGCCATCCGCGAGCAGACGACGCGTAGCGTCGAACGTATGCAGCAGGGCTCGGCCCAGGTCCGCAAGGGCGTCGAGCAGGCGACCGCTGCTGGCAACAGCCTCGGCGAAATCGTGCAGAAGACTGCCGCCGTGTCGCAGATGGTTGAGTCAATCGCGGCCGCCGCCGAGCAGCAGCGCCACGCAGGCGAGGAAGTGAGCAAGGCGATCCAGGAGATCGCAGGCTCCTCGCGTCAGTCGCAGAACGCCGTGAGCCAGGGCGCTCAAACCGCGCAGGATCTGGCGGAGCGTGCGACGGAACTCAAGGGCTTGATCTCTCGCTTCAAGCTCGTCGGCTGAGTTCGCCGCCCTCGCTTCAGCATCGCAGCTACAAATGAAAACCGCGGGGGTTCTCCCCGCGGTTTTTCGTTGCCATCGTGTTTGATTACTGATTCGCGGGCGACGTGCCTTCGGGGCGCGGCGTCGCAGGCTCGGGCGCCTCGACGCTCTCCCAGCCTCCGCCAAGCGCCTTGTAGAGGGCGATGAGGTTCGCGCTCACGCCACGCACGCTCTGCACGAGCTGGTCTTCCGAGTCATAGAGGTTGCGCTGGTTCTCGAGCACGTTGCGGAAGTCGACGATGCCGCTCTGATAGAGCTGCTGGGAGAGTTCGACCGAGCGACGATTCGCTTCGACGCTCGCCGCGAGCGTGCGCCGCCGCGACTGCTCCTGCACGAACGAGACGAGCGAGTTCTCGACGTCCTCCATCGCGGTCAGCACGGCCTTGTCATACGCCGCCGCCGCCTGATCGACGCGGGCTTCCTGCACGGCGATGTTGCCGCGGATGCGACCGGCCTCGAAGATCGGCACGCTGACGCTCGGCCCGATCGACCAGAAGCGACTGTTCATGTCGAAGAGATCGCCGAACTGCGAGCTCTGGAACCCGAAGTCGCCGACGAGCCGGAACTTGGGGTACAAGTCGGCGGTCGCAGCGCCGACGCGGGCCGTGGCGGCCGCAAGTTGCCGCTCGGCGCGACGGATGTCGGGGCGACGACGCAGCAGATCCGCGGGCAGACCGACGGGCACATGCTCGGGCGTCGTCGGAATCTCGCCCGCCTTGGCCAGTTCCTCGCTCAAGGCGTTGGGTTGCTCGCCCAGCAGCACACCCAGACGATGCGTCGCCTGCTTCAGGCCGATCGCCAGCGGCGGAATCTGCGACTGACGCGTCGCCAGCTGCGCTCTCGCCTGTGACACATCCAGCTCACCCGTCAGTCCCGCCTTGAATCGCGCCTCGGCGAGTTCCAGCGTCTGCTGCTGCAGCGCAACCGTGCGCTCCGCCAGCGAGAGCCGCTGCTGGAAACCGCGCACATCCACATAGTTGCGGCAGACTTCCGCGAGCACGCTCACGAGCACATCGCGCCGATCGTTCTCGGTCGCGGCGATCGTCGCGTCGGCGGCTTCGACATTGCGACGCGTGCCGCCGAAGACGTCCAGTTCCCACGAGGCATCAAACCCGCCCTGGAACAGGTCGCTGCCGCCTGAGTCCTGTGCCTGAGCTGCCGACGATTGCGAACCATTCTCGCTCAAGCGGCTTCGGGTGTATCCGCCCGACGCATTGACCTGCGGCATGTCCGCCGAGCCGGCGACGCGACGCTGGCCGCGTGCCTCACGCACGCGAGCTTCCGCGCCCTTGAGGTCAAGGTTCGCGGCAATCGCCCGCTGCACCAGCGACTCCAGCGCGGGGTCGTTGAACGAGCGCCACCAGTTGGCAAGCTGCGCTTCACCGGCCTCGGGTGTCGAGCCGGTCTTGCCTGCGACGCCTTCCACCGCGCCACTGGGCACGTTGGCGAAAGCATCGGGCATCTTGCTGTCGCGGGCCGCGTAGTTGGGCCCGACGGTGCAGCCAGCGAGCAGAGCGAGCATCAAGACAGGCGAAACACGTGTGAGAGAGAATCGAAGCACCGGAAGTCTCCACGAGGCTCAGACGGGACGATGATGAACGCGCGGGATGAGTGGGTCGTGTTTACGGCAACGGTGGCGTCAGGTCTGCGACGACGCCTTCGCGGGCGGCGTCGTTTCACGACGATCGTTGGGGAGCGGCTCAGACTCGATATACACATCCATCTGCTGGCCGACGTAGATCGGCATCGTGCCGCGTTTGAAGCGATACAGCGCCTGGAGCACGCGGGTGTCGACGCGCTCGGTGCTCTCACCGGTCAGGCTCTTCTTCGGGACGACATAGGGTTCAAAGCGGACGAACTCGAGCTCGGTCGAGATGTCCTTGTTGCCGCGGACGAAGGCCACTGCCTTGCTGCCGCCGCGGACGCGCCACGCGTCGTGCTCGTCAATGTCGACACGCACGTGCAGCGGGTCAACCGCGCCCATGATCATGAGGGGCGTGCTGAGCGGGCCGGCCTGGGCAAACTCGCCGCTGCGCACGTTCACCTGCAGCACTTGGCCGCTGACAGGGGCCTTGATCACGCGGCGATCAACCTCGGTCTGGGCCTGGTTCACCTGGGACTGTGCGGAGAAGACTTGGGCTTCGGCGACCGCGAGGTCAGGCTTCCATGTGCCTGCCTTGAGCAGCGCGAGCTGGGCACGAGCCTCGGTCAACCTCGCCTCCGCGGCAGCCACGGCAAAGCGACGCTTCGTCAAGTCATCGACGCTCACCGCGCGAGGGTCGTTCACACGCTCCCAGATCTCAAGCTGATTCTTGAGGTCCGCGAGATTTGACTCGGCTTCCTTCACGCGTGCCTCCGCGGGCGGCACCTCTTCGGTGCGCGGCGCGGAACGCAACTTCTCAAGCTGATTCTTGGCGACCGCGAGCGATGCCTGGGCCACCTGCAGCGCGGCCTGCTGCTCGCGATCGTCGACTTGGAACAGCACGTCCCCCGCGTTCACCATCGCGCCCGCGATGACATTCACCTTCGTCACAACGCCGCCGACCGGCGTGCCAACGAGGATGTTCTGCGAGCTGGGTTCGACAAGGCCCGAGCCTGCGACGAACGCCGTGTACGGAGCCTTCGGCGGATCGACGACCGGCAGCGTGGCCGGCGGTGGAACCGAGGACTTGATCGCGGTCACGACGCCGAAGACGGCGCCGGCGATCGCCAGAACGGGGAAGATGTACGCGCGGATCATGTTCAACTCACTTTCAATCGCGACGGGCGTGTGTGCCGTGTCGCGGGGTGTTCAGTTCCCGCCGCGGGAACGAGCTTGCGCTCGAATCACCGCGGCGGGAGGGGGAGGGGCAAACCGTTGATGTTCTTTCTGATGCTTGCGTTCTGGTCACGTCACTGCAGTTCGTCGCCGGTGACGATCTTGTCAATCTCGCCGTCGTCCATGTGCGCGATGCGATCGGCAAACTCGAAGATTCGGGCGTCGTGCGTGACGACGATGAGCGAGCGGCCCGCAGAAAGCGCAACTTCGCGCAGCAGCTCCATCACCTTGTGGCCGGTCTGGTGGTCCAGCGCGCTGGTCGGTTCGTCGCACACGATCAGCTTGGGTTCGTGAATCAGCGCTCGGCTGATTGCGACGCGCTGCTGCTGGCCGCCCGAGAGCTTGCTGGGCAGATTGTTCGTGCGATCGCCCAGGCCCACCTTGGTGAGCATGGTCTTCGCCCGCTCGATCGCCTCCGAGCGACGCACGCCCTGCAACAGCAGCGGCACCGCGACGTTCTCCGCGATCGTCAGCGTGGGGATCAGGTTGAAGGCCTGAAAGACGAAGCCGACAGTGCGGCCGCGATAGCGGGTGCGCTCCGCGCCGGTCATCTTGGAGTAGTCCTGACCGAACACAATGCACTCGCCCTGGTCGCGGTCAAGCACGCCGGCGACGACGGAGATGAGCGTGGTCTTACCGCAGCCCGACGGGCCGACGAGCATGAGCATCTCGCCCGCGGCGACATCGAGGTCGATGCCGCGCAGGGCGTGTACGGCGGAGTTGCCTGTGCCGTACGTCTTGGTCAGGCCTCGGCAGCGCACCGCCACGTCCGTCCCCGGCGGCAGCGTGGCCACCGGGGCATTGGGTTTGGCGGATTGGTCGGCCAGAGCGGTCATGGTGTTCTCCCGGAAGGTGACGAACTTTCTGGATCGACGCGGACACGAATGCGGAATCGACAGGATCAACCCTTGAACACGATCGCGGGTTCGAGCTTGAGCACCTTGTGGACACTCAGCAGCGCGGCGAGCATGGTAATGACGGTGACGGCGGCTCCCGAAACGAGCATCAACTGCCACGTGAGTCGGAAAGCGAGGTTGGTGTCTTTCATCGATGCGCCAAACAGCGTCGCCAGACCTGTGCCGAAGCCGTAGCCGATGAGCGCGACGATCGCGGCCTGGAACATGATCATCGAAAGGATCTTGCCGTCGCTCGCGCCCATCGCCTTGAGCGTGCCAAGGAATCGCAGGTTGTCGAGCGTGAAGTTGTAGAACATGAAGCCCGTGATGACGCTGCCGATCAGGAAGCCCAAGCCCACGGCGATTCCGAAGTTGATCGGGATTCCCGTGTACTTGATGAAGTACATCACAGTGATCCACTTGAACTCGTTCGACGTGTACGCCGCCAGCCCAGTCTGCATCGTGATGCGCTCGCAGACTTCCTTGGCAGGGACGCCGGGGTCGGCGGTCGCCAGCACGAAGGACAACTGCTTGCGCTCGCGCGGAGCGAACTTCTTGGCGCGGCTGTAGGTCGTGTACACAACCGGCTGGCTTTGAAACGTGCGTGTCGTCTTGCAGATGCCGACCACCACCGCGCGATTGTCGTTGAGCTCAAGGATGTCGCCGATCTTCAGCGGCTCGGGCTGCCCACCCGGTGTGGTCGGGGGGCGTGCGAGGCGCGTCGCGGCGCCGACGTCATCAACGATCACGCCGTCGGCGCGACGAAGGTCTTCAACCTTGCCCTCGACCATGATCGCCGGCCCGCCGACAAGCGTCGCGTCGTCGAGACCGATGACATTGCAGGTCTGGAACTGGCCGTTGTCCAGGCGCGCCTTGAGCAAGCCCTTGTAGAGCGGCACGGCCCACTGCACGCCCTCCACGCCGCGCACACGCGAAAGCTCAGTGTCCTGCAGTGGCTTGATGTCGTCGATGAACTGGACCTTGCGATCCATCACCCAGATGTTGGCGTCTGTGACGTCGGTGATGAAGCCGAAGGTGCGCGACATCAGCCCGACGAAGATGGAGCCTTGCTGGGTGATGACAAGTGAGGCGAGGGTGACACCCATCAGGATGCCAAAGTACTTGGCCCTGTCACCCATCAGCATTCTGGCCGCGACGTAGAACATGCCCTTGTCAACCGATCCCTTCCAAGCGTGCGGCGTGGCCGCGTGAGTCACTGATGCGCTTGCCCCTTCCCTGGGGATCGCGCGAACGAGTCATCCCTCTGTCATCCCTTGAAGACGATCGCGGGTTCGAGCGTGAGTACCTTGCGGATGCTCAGGAGCGAGGCGATCACGACGATTGCGAGCACGGCAACACCGGTCATCGCAAGCAGTTGCCAGGGCAGGAAGAACGCAAGGTCGGAGTTCTCGACGACCTTGCCGAAGAACGCCGCGCCGCCGACGCCGAGGCCGTAGCCGACGATGCCAACACTGAGCGCTTGCACGAGGATCATCCGCAGCAACGTCCAGTTGCCCGTGCCCAGCGCCTTGAGCGCGCCGAAGTGACGCAGGTTGTCGAGCGTGAAGTTGTAGAAAGTCTGTCCTGCGACCGCGGTGCCGACGATGAAGCCCAGCAGCACGGCGATGCCGAAGTTGATGGCGATACCGGTTTTCTCAAGGATGTAGTTGGCGGTGAGCCAGGAGAAGCCGCCGCTGGTGTACGCCGCGAGGCCCGTCTGCGCTTCGATCGTCTTGCGCAGTTCTTCGATGTTGACGCCGGGCTTGGCCTTGACGAGGACGTAGGACATCTGCTTGCGCTCACGCGGCGAGAACTGCAGCGCACGCGTGTAGGTGGTATAGATCACCGGCTCCCAGAAGAACGCCTTGCTGATGCGGAAGGTGCCAGCGATGACGCCGCGGCGGTCGTTGAGTTCGAGCGTGTCGCCGACTTGCACGGGCGTCTTGATGCCAGCCTCGTTCTTGTAGCCGAGCTTGTCGTTCACGTCGTCGATGTTGACCAGCACAGCATCGCTGCGGCGGAGATCCTCCGCGCTGCCGCTGACAAACTCAGCGGGCGCGCCCATCAGCGTCGCGTCGTCGAGGCCGATTAGGATGCACTGACGCGGCGCGCCGTTGGGAAGCTTGAGGCGGACGAAGGACTTGAACATGGGTACGGCCCACGCGACGCCTTCGACGCCGCGCACGCGATAGAGCTCGCGATCCAGCAGCGGTTTGTTGTCGGCGTGGTGCTGCACTTCGGGGTCCATCACCCACAGGTCAGGCTGGGGCGTGTCGCTGACGAAGGAATAAGTGCGTGTCATGAGACCCAGGAAGATCGCCGCCTGCTGCGTGATGAGCAGCGAGGCAAACGTCAGGCCCATGATGATGCCGATGTACTTGGCGCGATCGCCGACGAGCATCTTGATCGCAAAGAAGTTCATGACTTGCCCCCCTTGCGCGACGAATCAATGCGCTTGGCCCGCTCTTTGGGGCACAGACGTTCACGCCACGAACGCGGCTTGGAGTTGAACTGATCGCGGATCGCCTCCAGCCCGGCGAGCGAGAAGTCGGCGATGTGCGACGCGAGGTGAACCGCCTGCGCGGAATCAAACTTCATGTCTGGATAAAGGCGGGTCACCACCGGCAGCGAGTGCTTGTAGAGCAGGCACTGGCCCATGATGCTGCCGATGCAGTTGTTGACGCGTTCATCGGGGACGTTGGGCCCGACGATCTCGCGAATCGCGTCCTGCAGGAAGTGCATGCGCGGGCGAATGACGGTTTCGACCATGTGATCCAGCGCGGGCGTCGGGTCGACCATCTCGCGGGCGAAGAGTTGCCACGCCCACGCGGGACGCGACGTGTCGAACAACATCGTCATGTACCAGGCCACAAAGCCGCGGACGCGATCGACGGCCGGGAGCGACGTCATTTGCGACATCTGGACGTCGTCGCTCTTGGTCAGGCTCTTGCAGAACTGAAAGACGGCGGAATACAGCTGCGCCTTGTCGCCGAAGTGGTAGTTCACGCTGGCGATGTTGGCTTCGGCGCGGGCGCAGATTTCGCGGACGGTCGCGTCGTGAAAGCCGCGCGATGCAAACACTTCGCCTGCAGCCTCGAGCAGGCGTTCGCGCGTCGCGACCGGCGTCGCCGCGGCGTTCGTCGGCTCGGGTGCCATCGCGGCGCTGGTGACGCCTCGGGCGAGGGGATTTGTGGCGGGGGGTGTCATGGCCCGGGGACGGAAAGCGGGGTGCTCGACTCAAACGAACGATTCAAACAAGTGTTTTATACACGCATTTGTCGGGCGAGTCAAACGTGCATTTGAAATTTCTCTGCCTCGCCCGGGACGGATGCACACCTGAATCAAAAATGCCAGAGATTCTCGGACAAGCGGATTCCCACGGACGGAATCCGGATGCTCAAGACAAGGGGAAGCTCGGGCTCTTGGTTGTGCTCAAGAGACCCCCGCGGCGGCCCGGTCCAGGTACCACTCCGTGAGCGGGGCCTGTACCAGCGCCGTCGGCAGTGCCGCCGCGCCCACGCCCGAGCGACGTGCCTCGCGGACGCGGGCGAGCATCTCGCGCTTGTCCGCACCCGCGATCAGCAGCAGGGCGTGGCGACTTGCCTGAATTGCGTCGAACGTGATGCTCACGCGCTCGGCGATCGGAGACTGCGGCGGCGCGATCGTGCTGATCGCAAGATGGCCGTGGTCGCGCGTGAAGTCGCGCCCCGGGAACAACGACGCGGTGTGGCCGTCGGTGCCCATGCCCAGCAGCACGAGATCAAAGAGAACCCCGCCGCGCGCCAGTCCGCGCAGAAGGGTTTCATACTCCGTGCTCGCGGCGTGTGCGCCCGCTTCCCCGCGGATGCGATGGAGCTGAGCAGCGGGGAGCGGAACGTGGCTGAGCAGAGCCTTGGTCGCCGCCCCGGCGTTGCTGTCGGGGTGTTCCGGTGGCACGCAGCGCTCGTCGCCCCAGTAGATGTGAACACGCGACCAGTCGATGCCGCGGCCGGCGTCGCCAGCGAGCAGTGAGTACATCGCCTTGGGCGTGCTGCCGCCCGCGAGGGCAACGTGGAACGAGCCGCGCTGCGCGATCGACGCGGCCGCACAGGCGGCGAAGCGAGCCGCGGCCTCGCGTGCGAGTGTCGACGCGTCGTCAAAGACGCGGACCGTGTCCTCGTGCGGGGGGCGACCGGACATGCTGGGGGAGTTGCTTGGAGAAGTCACGCGCCGATGGTAGCCGATCGCGTCCGAGTCCCTCGCGGCGTGTTCTGAGTCGCTATCGTCTGGCCCGAGTGAACAACGGCATGAGCAAGGCTTCGAGCAACAACTCCCGCAGCACCGCGACGCGCAAGGCCGACGACGCCGGATATGCGTCGTTGTCCAAGCGCCCGCTGCACGTGCTGGTGTTTCTGTTGCCGCTGATCGTGCTGTACGAGCTTGGCTCGATCTTCTACCTTTCCGAAGGCGGCAAGATCGTTGAGACGATCAGCGCGTATCGCTTGTTGTCGCAGTTCATGTCGACGCTTGGCGCCCCGGGTCTCTATCTCCCCGGTGCCGCGATCGTCGCCGTGATGCTCGTGTGGCATGTGCTGGAGCGGCATCGCTGGCAGATCAAGCCCGGCGTTGTGCTGGGCATGGCTCTGGAGTCGGCGTTGTGGGTGCTGCCGCTGTTGGTCTTTGCGGTGCTGTGGCAGCGGCATGCGCCGGTGGCGGCCGATACGCAGGCGATCGTGCCGCTGGCCGACCACCCCTGGCAGGCGCGACTCACGCTCGCGGTGGGGGCCGGGCTGTATGAAGAACTGCTCTTCCGGCTCGTGCTCATCACGGGCGTGCACTTCATCGTCGCCGACCTGATGCGGCTGCCTTCCAGCACCGCCTATGTCGTCGCGGCCATCGCCTCCGCACTCTCCTTTGCGCTCTATCACGATGTCCGCCTGCCGACGGGCGGCGTCGACCTCCGCCTGCTCGGCTTCCTCGCGATCGCAGGGCTGTACTTTGCGTTCCTGTTTGTGCTGCGCGGGTTCGGGCTCGCGGTCGGCACGCATGCGCTGTACGACGTGATGGCGTTGATCGTGCTGCATGCCGGGACGCCGTGAGCGCGGCGCGCGTTCGCGAAGTCAACAAAAATGCCGGTTCGACGTACCAGAAGCGATGCCTTTGGCCTTCACCGCGCAGCGGTGGGGGTCAATAGCGTTGGGTCGCGGCGAAGCCGCACCCAACGACCTTGGCGAAGCAAGATCCGGCACCGCGCCGCGGTGCGGCCGCGCGGTAAGCGGCTGCATCGCGGCGCGATGCAAGGCGCGAAGGCGGCGGGGTTGATCGGGTGTCGCCGCGCGACGACCCGACTCTATTCACCCGCACGGCTTCGCCGTGCAAGACATTCGGCCAGGCGAATCCCGTCGTGTCCAATCCGAAGGGCCGCACGGCTTCGGCGCGCCCCGCGGCGATCGTATCCGAACAGACTGCGGACGCAGATTTGTCTCGGCGGGCGGAGAGGGACTTGCTACACTATTTGTCCAGAGGCGGAAATCTCCGCCGCGGACATTCGTGCGTCCGTCAGTGTTGAACGGTTTCTTGGAGTGGCGGCGCGAACATTCTCGCGGGGTCCCAAGGAAGGACGGTCAGCATGGGTCTGGATTTTGCCATCGACGAGTTATACGCGACGGGATGGTCGGCGCTCGACAGCACCGACTGTGCGCACCACGCCGACGGCAGGTCGTTCCCGTCGGTCGAACGCGTGCGGCGCGAGTTCGCTGACGCGGGCTTCGCCCTCAGCGTGCGGCATATCCAGTTGTTTGATTGCTATCGCGCCGAGTGGGTCGACGCCAACGGCAAGGCCGAAGGCGCGGTGGTGGGGCGGAGCGAATCCGAGGCGGCGGTGTACGCGCTGTCGCAGTTACGCCGCCAGGTTGTGATCTGAGTCCAACACGCTGAGAATGCTGACGACATCAACGACGACGCGCGATCGTGCGGATGCAGCACGGGTGTCGAAATGTCTCGCGCGGTGAGTGGTCTCGCGCGGCAATCGTCTGCTGATGCCAGAGGAAGGGGAAGCCCCTTCCTCCGGCACCTCCATCCCCCTCAAGACCACGACGCGTCCAGGTACGTCTGCGTGTGCACTTCGCCCCGACGGGGCGATGGGTTGTAGCCACGGGTAAGCGGCGGCGCGGCGGAGCCCGCCGACGCGGAACCCGTGGGAAGCGTCCCTTCAGTAGATCCGCCCCGGACGGGGCGGAGGACTCAACGCTTCCAGCGATCACTCGAAATGGACGACCTCGCGTTTGCGGGATCGCGGCGATGTGTTTCTGTGCCGCGCCCGTTCCGGCCTTCGCGTGCTCGATCGAGCCGTCAGCGCCATATATCGTCCTCGATTCCGCCCGAGCTCCCATACCGTTTCTCGCGCGTCACGATCGCGTGTTCGAGTCCTTGCGAGAAGTCGATGACGTTGCCACTCTGCATCTCATCGGACGCGAAACGCCCTGCAATCGCAGGATCAATCGGAATCCCGGGAACCCATCCGAACCCGGACAGATAGATCCGACCGCCTTCGCACCAAAGCGGCGTGCAGTTCACCGCAGAATATGTCTTTGCGAGATCGCCGTTCGAAGAGAACAGCAGCAGGTTCCTGAGGCCGCGTGGTGCAAGCATCCCTTTGATGACGATGGACTGCACACACACTTCAAATCGCCCGTGGAGTGTGTCGATGTGACCGATGTGCGCAAACTGCGTCTGCTGCACGCCATCGTCAGGCCGCGCGGCTCGAGTCATTCGCTCGTAGAGATCGTTATGTGCGGCGCATCCGCCGGCGACTGTCAGGCAAGTGAACGCGACAAGCGATGTGCAACGCATGGCGCGTTCTCTGGCTGTGTGGAAAGTGGGTTTCAAGCGACGGCCTGCTTTCGTTGCGAAATGACAGTGTGTGATCGTCACCTGCGTCGCCAGTTCCATGGACCAAGGTCCCGATCGGGTGAGCGAATCGCGATCTCGCGGTGCGGCCGGTCTCCTTGGACACGGATTCAAGCCATTACTCGGAACGAATCGGGAATCTTGACAGGATGACGCGAAGCGACGTGATCAGACCACGCACATGGGACGGATCGATGGTGTAGCGGTACTCATGGAACTCCGAATCGTTGTCCCACGAGATGTGAATGATTGCGACGAGCCCGCCAGAGAGACCACTTCGATCGATCTTGATCTTCAGATAGGGCTCACACGTCGGGAGTTCTGCCGCGTCGGACTTGCCCGCATCGAGAGCGATGCATTCTTGGAGCCATTGCGCCAGTTCGGTCAGTCGGACGCAGCGGCTCTCTAGCCCGACGAGCGTGTTCTGCCCGACGCAGCGTGCAACAACATCAACCCAGGAATCATCCCACGAGCCGGGCGTGCTGGATCGGTCGTACTCCTTGATCCAGAGTGAGAAACCGCCAAGCTTGATGTCGGGTTCGGCTTCGTGTGTCACGGTTCACTCAAGATTTGCGATCAGTGGAAGTCAGGCTTCACGAGGGATCTTCGCCACGCAAGAAGCCGAAGGGATAGCGGCGTTGCGCACGTTAGGGCTTCGAGCACAATCCAAAACACTGGAATCGCGACAAAAACAAGAAGGGCTCCGCCGACGGGGAGCCTTTTCCGAAGCACTTTGCCAAATCGGGGTGGGGGGATTCGAACCCCCGACCTCTTGACCCCCAGTCAAGCGCGCTAACCAAGCTGCGCTACACCCCGTCGCGATCGACGTCGAAATGTCCAAGCCAAACCATCCGACTGCGGCACACGCTGCAGGGCAGGCGTGCCGCTCCGGCCTCTGGGGGAAGCCGGGCCAACAGGATAGGCGGCAAGAAGGCATCGGGCATCCCGACGCCGCACCCGACACCCGGAAAACCGGACACCACGAAGCGGGACGCCGCAGCACCTGTTCACGCCAAATCGCGGCCAGAACGCGACATCCCGCCAGCGCAAGCCCACTCGCGCGCACAGCAACCGGGCGCAGCGGCCGTGCCCCGCTCGCCGCAGCACCAACCCTCAGCACCCGGCTTCGAACGCCGTGACGAACGCGTCGAAGTCTTCAAACGTCAGGAAGCCATCGTTGTTGAAGTCCGAGCGAGCCTCGCCCGCCTCGAACGCGACGACGAAGGCGTCGAAGTCTTCAAACGTAAGGAAGCCGTCGTTGTTGAAGTCGGCGGGGCAGGTGGGCGGGGCATAGGTCCACAGCAGGGCTTCATAGCGCTGCGTGGTGGTGTTGAGCCCAAATCCGACGACGCGGATGGATGTGCCGTCGGTCCACACGTCGCGAGCGAACGAGGTGCGGAAGTCGGCGGGCAGGAATTGGTGCAGATCCAGCCATGTGCCAGCACTGCCGCGCCACAACGCGGCATGGGTGATCGCTGTCGTCAGCCCGACATCGCCGACTTGCACGCCGTTGTTCACGGCTTGCGCGAAGGAACTCCTCGCGATGAGCGGGTGCAGATCGATCCACGATGCCGCGCTGCCGCTCCACAGGCTTGCGTGGGCGAGACCGGAAATCTTGACCCAGCCGGCTTGCTGGCCGTCCGAGGCACCCAGCGCGGTCGACTCGCTCGCGAGCGGCGGCTGCAAGTCGACGAACGATGCCGCGCTGCCGGTCCAGAGGCACGCGTGGTCCTTGCCGGCAAAGTCTGCCGCCCCGACTTGCTGGCCATCGCCGACGCCGAAGGCGAATGCTTCGGTGACGCCCGGCGGATTCAGACTGATCCATGACGCGGCGGTGCCCGTCCAGAGTGATGCGACGACGGCAGCACTGAACGACGCAGTGCCGACTTGCTGGCCCGCGTCGATGCCGTAGGCGGTTGAGGAGAGTGCGCCGGTCGGATGCAGATCAACGCGCGAGCCCGCGGTGCCGCTCCACATCGTGGCGCGATAGACGAGATCCACTTCGAGATAGCCGACCTGCTTGCCCTGGGAGACATCGAAGGCGAGCGAGTAGGCGTCGGGGTCACCCGCGTGCAGGTCGCGCGATGTGGTCGGGCCGCCGGTCCACAACGCCGCGTGCGTCAGGCCGAGCCAGTCCTGCATGCCGACGACCTGCGTCGCGTCAACACCAAGGGCACGCGACTCGAGCAGCGTGTTGTGAAGGTTGGTGGCGGTCCACTGGGCGTGTGCCGATGCCGCGCCGGTTGCGCAGGCGATCAGGAACGCGATGGGGAACGCTGAGTTGCCGGTGCGAAGACTGTTCATGACAGCCTCCTCTCACCGGACAGGGTAGAGACAGAGAGGTCTCAATACAAGACTTGCATATCCTTTATTTGAGACGGCGGCAATGCGTACACGATGCAAACCGCGAAAGAGCGTGTGCCGCGGCGAGCGTCAGCAGCCGCTTTCAAACGCCGCCACGAACGCGTCAAAGTCCTCGAAGGTCAAGAAGCCGTCGGCGTTGAAGTCTGCAATGGCGTCGCCGTTCTCGAATGCCGCGACGAAGGCATCAAAGTCTTCGAACGTCAGGAAGCCATCGGCGTTGAAGTCGGCACCGCAGGGCACGCTCGTCACGCGGGCGCGGACTTCCGTCGTTGAATAGTCGATCGCGAACGCGAGGCCGGGTGGCGCGTTCTCAATCGTCACACTCGAAAATGTCCCGGTGATCGACGCACCGGTGAGGACGACGAACGAGTCGCCCACGTGCAGCGTGGGCGGATCGACGTAACGCAAGACCAGCGTGCCTGCGAGCGAGACGGCGCCGCTGGCTGCGAAGCGCGGCGAGATTACGCCAGCCGCGCGACCGCCGTAGCCGCGGAACGAGAAGTTCGTTCGGAGATTTGCAAAGACTTCCGCTGTCGATTCGACCCGGAAAAACGGGGTGAAAAGATCGATCTTACCAAGGGTGATGGTGATGTTGTCGGAGACTTTGAACGCCGCGCCGCGAAACGTGAACGGCCCGTCGCCACAGTTGATGGCGCCGATGCCGTCGAGCTTGCTCGTCACGCCGTACGACACCGCCGACCCCGTGAAGACATCAATCAGCGGTCGGACAATCGCGCCGGCGCTGGTCTGCGCAGGCACCAGTGTCAGCGACCCGTTGAACGTCTGATTGCCGTTCGTGAATACCGTCGTCGGCGCGAACGGATCCGCGTCGCTGCCGACCGCGATGCTGGTGTCAAACCCCGCCGCGTTGGAGATCAAGGGAAACGTCACATTGCCGCGGATGTTGAGTACGGTGCCGACCGCGCTGGGGTTGGGCATGTTGATGATGCAGCCCGTCGCCCCGCCCTGCACGTTGATCGGGTCAAAGAACGTGCCGCCGCCGATCGTCAGCGTCCGCGCCGCCGTTCCGTCACCGATGACGTTCACCGGCCCCGTGCAAGTTCCGCCGTTGATCGTCAGCGTGCCGCACCTGATGCGGCCGTTGGGGCCGAAATTGAGTTGTCCCGCAGTCTGTGTGAAACTCCGCAGCCCCAAGTCATAATCGTGGTTGACGTTGAACGTGCCAGCATTGGTGGTGTTGCCGGAGAAGACGCTGACCGGCCCATCCACCGTGCAGATTCCGCCGCCCTGGTTGTCCACGGCCGCGCTGAGCGAGTGGCTTCCCGACGCAATCGGATTGATCTGCACAAACCCCGTGTTCCGCAGCGTGTTGGTGGAGTACAACCACGCCGGCGAGTTGCCCACCGCGTTGAGCACCAGTGCTCCGCTGTTCGTGATACCCGCCGAGTTCGTGCATTGGAGCGTCCGGCCTTCAATGCTGAGAACCCCCGCATTTGTCAGCGGCGTGCCGGACGGGATCGTTGTGTTGGCCGAGCACGTGAGCGAGCCCGCGGCATCGATCTGCACGCCGCTGGGCGTGCCAAAGAAGAATCCGCCGTTGAGATTCATGTTGCCGCGCTTGACGCGAAGCAGGCCGGCAAAGCTCGTGAGCTGCCCGCCCGACATGAACATGAATCGCGCGTTGGGTGAATCCACCGTGAGCGAAGCGACTGTCACTCCGCTGACGAGGTTGACGTCATATTGCGCGAGCGGATCGTTGCTGTTGATCGCGTCGATGGTGACGAGTGCGTTCGCGGAGTTTGGGAACCCGCCGCCGCTCCAGTTCGCGGCATTGTTCCACTGGCCGGTCACTGGGTTGAGCCAAGCGATGGGTTGGCTCTGGGCGACGTCCGCCAGCGCCGCGAACGCGCAGCACACAACCACGCCGCGCAACGCCACACAATGCCGCCCTGATTCCGTCGCCATCGCACCCTCCCGCGCTGACTTTGGACTATTGCTTGGTTCGCCACGTGGCAGCCTACCAGACGACCGTGACTGCACCAAACGCAAAGCATGGAAACGACATACCGCACGGCATGCGAAAGGCGCGATACGCTCAAGGCATGACGACCCCTGCCGCGTCCGCACCCGTTGGCACCGTTCCGCAGGCCCCGCATGTCGCACCCGTGCTCCTCGTGGGCGGCCGCGTGATTGACCCCGCCAGCAACACCGACACGATCGCGGATGTCGCGATCGCGCAGGGGCGCGTTGTTGAGATCGGCCGGTCGCTCTCGCGCTCCCCCGCGGCACGCGTCATCGACGCTAAAGGCTGCGTCGTCGCGCCGGGGCTGGTCGATCCGCACGTCCACCTGCGCGAGCCAGGCCACGAGTACAAAGAGACGATCCGCACCGGCAGCCACGCCGCGATCGCGGGCGGGTTCACGACCGTCTGCTGCATGCCCAACACGTCGCCCGCGCTGGACACGCCCGAACTCGTGCGCTTCGTGCTTGAACGCGCCGACGGTGCCCACTGTCGCGTCTATCCGGTGGCGGCCGCCACCAAAGGTCGCAAGGGCGAGGAGCTCACCGAGATCCAGTTGCTCCATCGCGCGGGCGCGGTTGCGTTCAGCGACGACGGCGACTGTGTGCCCACCGCGGGCATGATGCGTCGCGTGCTCGCCGCCGTGAAGCAGACTGGGCGCTGCTTCATGCAGCACTGTCAGGATCCGACGCTGACCAAGGGCGCGACCATGCACGCGGGCGAGGTGTCAACGCGACTGGGCCTGACGGGCTGGCCGCGCGAAGCCGAGGAGATCATCGTCGAGCGCGACATCCGCCTCAATCGTGCAATCAAGGCCCGTTATCACGTGCAGCACATTTCGTCGGGTGAGACTGTGGACATGATCCGTCGCGCGCGTGCCGAGGGCCAGCCGGTGACCGGCGAGGCCTCGCCGCACCATCTGCTGCTCACGCATCATGCGTGCGAAGGGTTCAACACACTGGCGAAGGTGAATCCGCCGCTGCGCGAGCAGCGCGACATTGACCTGCTCCGTGCGGGCGTGGCGGACGGCACGATCACGGTGCTTGCCACCGACCACGCGCCGCACAGCGAGGACGAGAAGCAACTCGGCTTCGATGACGCCCCCATGGGCATGATCGGGCTGGAGACCGCGCTTGCGTTGTACGCCGAGGCACTCGTGCGGACCAAGTTGATCGATTGGCCGCGCTTGATCGCGCTGCTCACGCTCGAACCTGCAAAGCTTGTGAACCTTGATGGCGCGGGCATCGGATCCCTGCGCGTCGGCGGCCCTGCCGATGTCACAATCATCGATCCCGAGGCGGCATGGACGATCGACATGAACGCGATGCACAGCCGCTCGCGCAATACGCCGTTCCACGCCCGTGCCGCACGCGGACGCGTGCGTGCCACCATCGTCGGCGGGCGGGTCGCGTTTGAACGCGGCACATGAGCGCCGCGTGACGACGGCCGCTTATTCCGTGCCGTACATGCGATCGCCCGCGTCGCCCAGACCCGGACGGATGAAGCCGTGGGAATCGAGTTGGCGATCGATGCTTGCGGTGTAGATCGTCAAACCGGGATGCGCGGCGAGCAGCGTGCGAATGCCTTCCGGGGCGGCCACCAGACAGATCATGCGGAGGTCCTTTGCGCCCGCGTCACGCAGCAGACGCACGGCTTCAATCGCCGAGCCACCCGTCGCGAGCATCGGGTCCACGAGGATCACCGGCCCCGCGGCCAGATCAGTCGGGAGCTTGCGCAGATACACCTTGGGCTGAAGCGTCTTCTCATCGCGTGCCAGGCCCAAGTGCCCGACGCGGGCTTCGGGCATCATCTCAAGGATGCCCTCGGCCATGCCCAGGCCGCTCCGCAGGATCGGCACAACCGTGATCGCCTCGCTCAGGCGACGCCCGGTCGTCTCTTCCAGCGGCGTCTGAACAAGGATCTCCTTGGTCGGCAGCGTGCGCGTCACTTCATAGACCATCAGCCCCGCGATCTGATAGAGCAGAGCGCGGAACGGGCGATGGCTGACGCCGCGATCGCGCAGGTGGGTGAGCTTGTGCTGGATGAGCGGGTGCTCAAAGACGATGACGCCGGGGAAGTCGGTGCTCGCTTGTCCCATGCGAGAAGCCTAGCCGATACGATCGCGGCATGAACGCACACGGCCCCCTCACCCGTGAACAACTCGACTCCCTCGCGCTCGAAGCCGCATATCAGCAAGCCCTCAAGTCGCAGCGCGAGGGCGGCATCCCGATCGGCTCTGCGCTCATGACGCCCGACGGCGTGATCGTCGCGCTGGGGCACAACCTGCGGGTCCAGACGGGCGACTCGACGGCCCATGCCGAGACCGTGTGCATCCGCAACGCGGGGCGTCGGCGCGACTGGCACACGCTCACGCTGGCGAGCACGCTCTCGCCGTGCGCCATGTGCAGCGGCACGGCGGTGCTGCACCAGATTCCCCGGGTCATCATCGGCGAGAACCGGACGTTCCTGGGTCGCGAGGACTGGATGAAGGCGGCGGGGATCGAGTGCCGCGTCCTGAAAGACGCCCGCTGTGTCAAACTGATGCAAGACTTCATCGCGGCGCGGCCCGAACTCTGGAATGAGGACATCGGGGTCCCTCCTTCAGCCGCGCGCTGACGACGGCGGAATCGCGGATGACGCGCCGAACCAGGCACGGCCCGGGGCGTATCGCTCCCGCCCGACGCACGCGTCGGCTCCGGGGAATCCGCCATGAAGTGTCCGGTTTGCACTGCGCCCGACTTGGTCATGTCCGAGCGGCAGGGGATTGAGATTGACTACTGCCCCAAGTGCCGCGGCATTTGGCTTGATCGCGGCGAACTCGACAAACTGATCGAGAAGGCGTCGCGCGACGGCTCAGAGTCGTCGCCATCCGCACCCACGTCCGGGCAGCCCCATGCCCAGCCGTACCAGCAGCCGCACCCGTCTGGCCATCCGCACAGCCATCCGCAGGGGTCGAACTATCGCCCCGAGATGGACGACTCGAAGTACGGCTACCAGTACAAGCGCAAGAAGGCGTGGTGGACGGAGATCTTCGATTGAGCGCTGGTTCCGGTCGCGGCGCGGGGCCTGCGGGCGAGGAATCTGTGCGAATCGCCCCAATACAGCCCCGATGGTTGACTTTCGGTGGTCCCAGAGGCCAACAGCCGATAATCTCCTGTACCGCCGGGCTCCGGCGGCTGTTGTCGCGTTGGCGGCACGGGGCGTGTCCCGTGAGCCAGCGCCGCTGAAACCTGGGGGCAGGACGCCCCGGGGCTTGAGAGGCCACTCCCGTGTTTCTGGACAGGATGTTGGGGCTATTCAGCGTGGACATGGGCATCGATCTGGGCACGTGCAACACGCTCGTGTCGGTTCGAGGCCAGGGCATCGTTCTCAACGAGCCCAGCGTCGTCGCCGTCAAGAAGGGCACCAACCAGGTGCTCAAGAACGGCGAGGCTGTTGGCTGGGTTGCCAAGGAAATGCTCGGCAAGACGCCGGGCTCGATCACCGCAGTGCGCCCACTCAAAGAGGGCGTGATCTCTGACTTTGAGATCACCGAGGCGATGCTGTCGTACTTCATCCGCAAGGTCAACGGCAAGGCGAAGCTGTGGAAGCCGCGGGTCGTGATCTCGATCCCCAGCGGCATCACCGGCGTCGAGAAGCGGGCCGTGTTTGATTCCGCCGAGCGGGCCGGTTCGCGCCGCACCTATTTGCTGGAAGAACCGATTGCCGCGGCGATCGGCGCGGGGCTGCCGTTTGCTGAGGCGACGGCGTCGATGATCGTCGACATCGGTGGCGGCACGACGGAAGTGGCGATCATGTCGCTGGCCGACATCGCGACGTGCGAGTCGGTGCGCGTCGCCGGCGACGACATGGACGAAGCGATCATCAACCACATGAAGCGCACGTACAACATGATGATCGGCGAGCAGACCGCCGAGCGCATCAAGATCGAGATCGGCAGCGCGTCGCCTGTCGGCCCCGAGACGACGATGGAAGTGCGCGGCCGCGACATGATCAGCGGCCTGCCGCGCAAGACCGTGATCACCAGCGAAGAGATCCGCGAGGCTTTGCAAGAGCCGGTGACCGGAATCATCGAGGCCGTGACGCGCACGCTGGAGCGTGCCGAACCGGAACTGGCGGCGGACCTTGTCGAGAACGGCATCGTGATGGCCGGCGGCGGCGCACTGCTCCGCGGCCTTCCGAACGTCGTCGAGAAGGCGACCGGCCTGAACACGCGACTGGCCGACGACCCGTTGACGTGCGTGGCCCGCGGCACGTGCATCTACCTCGAGCACATCGAGGAGTGGAAGACCACGCTTGAGAATGACATGGACGTTTGACGCGGACGCACTCGGTCGGCGAAAGCTCGTGAAATTGCCAAAGCTCAAATGACGAAATCACCAAAGAGCTCAGGCGCTGCTGCGGAGATGAGCTTCGTGGCGCGGGCGCAACGCCACCTCTACGTGATTGACTCTTGATTTCGTGACTCTTGACTTCTGCCTTTTGCACTTCGTCTCTTCTTCCCACAATGTCCCGCTCGTTTGCCCACAGTCCGATCGCCCGATGGCTCATGCCGAGCGTGATCGTGCTGTTGCTCACGTGTTCACTGCTGCCGAGCCGTGCGATCCGCTGGACGTCGTGGTTTGGTCGCCTGACCGACACGCTGGTCGCGCCCGTCAGCCATCCGCTCACCAAGGTGTCGCGCTGGCTGTGGCCGGCCGGCGCACGCTTTGACGATCGCGAGATGCAGCAGATGTACGAGGAGCGCGAGCGGCTTGCCGAGCTTTACGCTCGCGAACAGGCCGAGAACGGTCGCCTGCGCGAGTACATCAAGGAACTGCAGCGCGGCCTCGAGCTCAACCCCGGGCTGCCCGTGCGCCAACTGACGGCATCGGTCTATCGCAACCCCGCCGACCTGACGAGCCGCGAGCTGCTCATTCGGGCCGGCGAGCGCGAAGGCGTGACGGTCGGCACGGTGGTCACGTGCTCGGGCTTGCAGTTGCTCGGCCGCGTTACCGATGTCGGCCCGGCGACGTGCAAAGTGCAGCCGATCACCAGCAAAGCCGCTGGGCGGATCTTGGCTCAGGTCATGCTGACCGATGCGAACGCGGCGGGGCTTGCCTGCACGCTCGATCCAGTCGGCGACGGCACGCTGCGCGGGCCTGTCGCGCAGCCCAGCGGCAGTCCCACGGTTACGCCCGGCATGACCGTGCGACTCAATGACCCGGACCGATGGCCGGCGAGTTCGCAGTTCGTGCTGATCGGACAGATCGAGACCGTCGAGCCGGACCCAGCCCAGCCGCTGCGCACGGTCATCACCGTGCGGCCAAGCGTGCTGCTTGATCGCGTCGGCGAGGTCTATCTGCGGCTTGAAGGCCCGATTCCCGGCGACGCTGCGGGCAGTCGTTCAGGAGGTCGCTCATGAACTGGGTTGCCTTCGCGCTCTTCTCGTGGGTGTTGCTGGGGCTTGAGACCAGCATGCGCGGCACGCTCGCGCTGGGCGATGCCTATCGCGCCTCCCCGAGTTTCGTCTTTCCGTTTGCCGCGTTCCTGGCGATCGCCGCCCCGAGCACGACCGCACGCTGGAGCGCGTTGCTGCTCGGATTGCTGGTGGACCTGATGACATCGCTCGAGACGCGCGATGCGGGCGCGTCGATCACGCTGCTGGGGCCTAACGCTCTGGGCTATCTGCTCGCGGCACAACTGATCATCATCATCCGCGCACTGCTCTTCCCGCGCAACCCGCTCTCGCTCGGTTTTGTCTCGTTCGCAGGCTATTTGGTTGCGCAGATCGTCGTCGTCGCGCTTTACACGCTGCGGCATCGCTTCGACCCGTCGATGGTTTGGGAAGCGACGCCTGAGCTCGTCTCACGCTTGCTCGCCGCGCTCTACACCGGCGGCGTGGCGGTGCTGCTGGGCATGCTCTTCATCCCCTTCGCGGGCGTGCTGGGCCTCCAAATCGGCTCGCCCCGCGGGCGATTCGCGCGCCGCGGCATCTGAGTGATGTGACCAACGCTCGCTCAAGCAATCAGCCGCGCGTCACGAACGGGATCAGCGCGCGCAGTCGCGGCATGCGCAGGAACAAGCCCAGCCACAGCACAACGCCGAGCAGCGATTGCATGATGAACGGCTCCTCGACGCGAAGGTGCGTGGCGATCGCGCCTCCCATGTAGCCCGTGAGCAGAATCGCGCCGAGCACCGCCGTCTTGGGAAACAGGTAGAGCAGCGTGGAGACGGCCTCGACGACGCCGAGCTTAGGCATGACGCCTGCGGACCAACCGATCTTGGACATCTGCTCGCCCGCCTCCGGAGGCAGATTGAACTTCATGAACGCGCTGAAGAGGAGCAAGCCGCACGGCGGGATCGCGAGGACCCATCCGATGATTGTGGCGGCGCGGCTTGGATGTGAAACGGTCTGTGTTGCAGTGTCGCTCATGGGATTCCTTTCCGGGAAGAGTTGATTCAAACGTCAGTGGGGGCGTCGGCACAGAAGCGTCAGCAAACGCGGCTGTGTCGGTCCGTCGTCGGCGTGCCATCGCTCGCCCAGTGCCTCGATGCGCAGGCCCGCGGCCAGCGCGGCCGCCGCGTAGTCCGACACGTGATGGATGAACGCGCCGATCTGGATCGATGCTCCGTCGCGCGAGAAGTTCGCGCGAGTCCCGCCATACTGGCGAAACGGGTGCAACTCACTCACAAACAACGTGCCGCCGGGCCGGAGCACGCGGCATGCCTCCGCGAAGATCGGGCCAAGATGCTCGACATGTTCAAGCACCAGATTGCACGTGACAAGTTCGAATGACGCGTCCGGCGCGGCAAGCGGCTTGGTGATGTCCCCGTGCACGAACGAAACGTGCGGCGAGCGGACCTTCTCGCGGGCCAGCGCGAGCATCTGATCTGAGAAGTCCACGCCGACGAGCCGCGTACAGCAGGATTCCAGAAGCAGCGTGTTCTTGCCCGTGCCGCAGCCGAGTTCGAGTATTGCGTCGAAACGCTGGCCTGCAAAGGTGTCTCGCATGACTGCGCCGTCGAGATCGCGCGTGCGATTGAAGTCGGCGTCGTACGACGCCGCCCATCGGTCATACGCGTTGTCAATCTTCGCGTGGTCCATGCGGGGTTGGGAACTCCGGGGCGGGAGCGTACCACATGTTGCTTCGCAGTGAGGTTGCACAGTGGCCGCGCGTGCGCTCCGGTGTTCGGTGTGGCGCCAGCAAGCGAAGTGACCAAAGGAAAACCCCGCGTCGCGCGACGCGGGGTGGTGATGTAAACGAAGGATCTGTTTGCCCGATGCCTTCGGATCAGCAGCCGATTTCGAACGCGTACACGAAGAGATCAAAGTCGTTGAAGTCGAGGAACCCGTCGCCCGTGAAGTCGGCGATGGAGTTGCCGAGTTCGAACTGGTAGACGAAGGCGTCAAAGTCCGTGAAGTCGACGAAGCCGTCGTTGTTGAAGTCGGCAAAGCAGGCGGGGTTGATGTTGTGGGTGAAGTTGATGGTCACGCTGCCTTCGAAGAACGTGCTGTCGTCCGGCGTGTAGTCAAAGCAGGGCCCGAAGCCATCGGCACACCGACCGACGAGCAGGACGTAGTTGCCGGCGGTGAGGCTGCCGTGGCGGCCGTCGCGGGGGATACCGCCCTGAGCGATGGGCGGGTTGGCGGGGCGCGTGCCCTTGCCAAAGGTCATGACTTCGCCTGTTCCCTCGAAGCCGCATGATGTGGCGATGAGCGTGCCCTTGGCGTTGTAGAGGGCGAAAGCGGGGCTGAAGAGATCGCCGCCGCCGAGCGAGATATCGAGGAAGGTGTTGCCGTCCCAGCGGACATCGCGATCAAGCGTGAAGTTGATTGAGGAGGCCTGGTTGTTGGTGACGTTGACGGTCGCCTGGGCGTCGAACGAACTCATGTTGACGGCGACCCCGCCAACGGGAACACGAACGGCGCAGCCGCCGGGGGCGCACTCATCTGGGATGCCGTTGTTGTTGGCGTCCCTGCTGTGGCCGGTCTTGATGTCGATGTAGTCCGGGACGAGGTTGTTGTTGCAGTCCTTGTCACCAAAGTGCTTGAAGAGCGCACGCTTCATGTTGGGGAGAGGGCCGATCTTTTGCGCGACGGGATTTGCGCCAGCCTGCTGCGCGACGCCGTTGTCGATGAGCAGCGTTCGGATCTGCGCCGGCGTGAAGAACTGATTGTCGACGCCCTTGCGGATGGACTGCGCGAGGGCGACGGCGGCGGTGACGCAAGGCGACGCGCCCGACGTGCCACCGAAGTCATTGGCGTACATCTTGTTCCGACCATCGGTGTTGTAGAGTGTGCCGTAGCCCGTGGTGACGACACCTTCGCCATGACCTTGGAGCGCGAGAATCGAGCCGTAGTTGGAGAAGCCGAGGCGTGAGCGTGGTTTGTCGCTGCCGCCTTGGATGGCGCCGGCTCCGACGATGATCGCGCCGGAGGCGTTGGCGGGCTTGAAGGGGTGGTGTCCGCCGTTGCCGACGCCGTAGGCCGCGCCGTCGAGATTCTCGCTGCCGTTGCCCGCGGCTTCAACGACGGTCACGCCGTTGCCGACTGCGGTGACGATGGCGTCGTACCACGGCTTGAACCACTCGACCGGAACGAGTCCGAGTTGCGAACCCGGGGGCGGCATCGCGGGAACGTTGGGTCCGGCGAGTTGCTGTTCGATGAGGACAACACCGCCGTTGCCGACATGGTTGGCGCCGCGGGTGATCGCGTTGCCGACATCCCAAACGGCGTTGGCGAGCGGTGGCGTAAGGGTGTAGGTGGCGGCAAAGGCGATGGAGGCTTCCCATGCCGCGCCGGTGGTGCCGACGCCGTCTGGCTTGCTGACGAGTTGACCGAGCACCGCGGTGCCGTGGTCGTCGGTGCCGCCGGGGATCTCGACGCCGTTGGCAACAATGTTGGTGATTGCGGGCAGGTCGACATGGCTCGCGTTGAACGTGTACTCGGCATCGGCGATCTTGGCAAACTTGCCCGTGCCGCCCTTCCACCACTTCACGTCGTCGAAGCCCAAGCCAGTGTTGGCGGTGCGCCAGTACTTCTGTTGGTCCTGATACTCACCAACGGCAGGCGGGGCGACAGGCTCGGGATACGGCTGCGCCATCTCCACTTCGGGCAGCGTGTTGAGCGCGTCGATCATCGCCTGAGCGTTGACGCCTTCGGGCACTTCAACGATGTAGTGGCTGCGGAGGTCGACAATGCGCGGGGCGGCCTGGCCGCGGGGCAGGAAGCCCGCCTGCTGGAAGTTGGCGGCAGCGGTCGCGCGCATTTGCTGAAGCGTCGCTTCGGGCAGGGTGAACATGGCGCGCCAGGTGCCGACGGCGAGGTAGTTCGCGTTGGCGTTGCGGGCCGCCTGACCGGGCGCGAGGTTGGCGAGACGCCCGGCGATGGCACGCACCGCAGAGTCGTCAAAGAACTTCACCGCGATGAAGCGCTGGCTGTAGCCCTCGCCGATCGGCCAGTGGGCCGGCTTGGCCGAGACGGCGGTCGGCTGGGCCGAGGCCGTGTGCGCCAGTTGCGCCGATGCGCTGGCGGCGAGCCCGGCGCAGGCGAGGACGAGGGTGGCGGACGTGACGAGATGGAGGTGCGAGCGCATGGTCAGGTCTCCCGGTGGTGCTTGCGACGAATGGACGCGGGCGCGTCCGGCACAATGCAAACGAGGGGCGAGACCGAGTGCTCACGCGCGATGCGCGCGAAAAACCATGAAGATTGGGTTGGGAAACAAGGCGTCAAGCGACCCGCACGCGGCAACAGTGGCCCCACAGCCACCACCCTCACGCCGCTATTGGTCCAGACTATCGCGCGACCCTGTCGCCACCAAAGGAAATCCGGCCGATGCCAGTTCCCAATGTTTGCCCCGGCGGCGAGTCGCATTTTCGCATGGTGGTTGGGCGGTTCGCCATCCGCGAGCCTCCGCGGCGTGCCGCGTGGTCGCTTCCTACCCTCCGCCCATGATCCATCCATGGCATGATGTGACCCCCGGCCTCGAGCGTGCGGAGCTTCCCGGCTCGTTCAAGGCCATCGTCGAGATCCCCAAGGGGTCGAGCAACAAGTACGAACTGGACAAGAGTTCCGGGCTGATCCGCTTGGACCGGGTCCTCTCGAGCGCGGTCTATTACCCGGCCAACTACGGCTTCATCCCGCAGACCCTGGCCGAGGACGACGACCCGCTCGACGTGCTGGTACTGTGCCAGGAGGCGGTGGCGCCGCTCACGCTGGTCAGCGCCCGGGCCATCGGGCTGATGACCATGGTGGACAGCGGCAAGCGGGACCACAAGGTGCTGGCCGTGGCCACGAGCGACCCGGAGTACAACGGGTTCCAGGAGGCCTCGGAGTTGCCGGGCCACCGACTCCAGTTGCTCCGCCGCTTCTTCCAGGATTACAAGACCCTCGAGGGCAAGGCGGTCGAGGTGGACGAGTTCCAGCCGGCCTCGGCCGCCCTGCCCATCGTCGAGGAGGCCCTGGCCCGGTACAGTTCGCAGCGGCGGCGCGGCTTCCGCGCCAGGTACGAAGGCTGACGCCCCGCCGGCGCCTCCCCCCCGACCCGTTCTGACGGCACCGCCGGCGCGCCGGGCCGCCCGGCCCGGGGCACGGCACCGCGCCGGCTGACGCCCGCCCTGCCTTCCTCCCGATGAATCAGTTGCACCCTGCGCTGACAACGGGAGGCTTCGATG
>JANRKB010000030.1:0-77002 GCA_033763695.1 Planctomycetota bacterium
TTCATCCACATCGCGCCACTGATCCGCAAACGCGGGCGGACAAGGCGATGCGAGCAGCAGTTTGACGTTCTGCAGCTCCGTGAGCAGACGCTCGGTCATGCCGTAGACCTCGCGGAACACGCTCGGCAGACGCTCCGCACCGTCCTTGAGACGCTGCTCAAACTCCACGGCGTTTCGCGGCGTCGGCAAATCTCCGCCGCCCTCCGCACCCATGAAGATTCGCTCTGCAAGCAACGACATCAGATCGTTCTTGAGTTCCTTCGCGTCGCCGTACGGCGCGTAGCGCATCGCCATGTGGTCAAAGCCCGGCGGGAGCGTCACCCAAGGCCTCACCGTGTCGCGAGCACGCAGCAGAAACAACCGTCGCACGCCTTGCCGCGTCGCCTTGGCCGCGTCGTTCGCGGAGGGCATCAATCGCAAGCCGACCGCGTTGCCTTGATCGATGATCGCCGGGAAGCCCGCGATCGTCACCGTGCCGCGCTTGATCTCGACGCGCTCGGGCAGATTGTCGAACGCCCAAGCCGTGATGCCGTCGCGATGGAACGACTCCGCCGCGGCCTTCACAAATCCGCCGACGGCCTTCGCGCCGAGTTCCTGTCTCAGAGCCGGCAACTCACGCGATTGCCTGAGTTCCTTTCCGCGCTCGTCGATCACGCTGAAGTTCATCTTCAGGTGCGGCGAGAGCTCGCCAGTCTTCCACGCACTCCGCGGCACAGGCACGCCGGTCCGCTTACCGATCGCCGCGCCCAGCAGATCGAGCAAGTCTCCCTCGCCGAATCGGTGTGTCTTGAGGAACTCATCCGCGAAGTCGGGCGCGGATTCGATGTAGTGGCGCTGCGCCTTGGGCAACCCGCGAACCAACTCGATGATCTTCTCCCGCACCAGCCCCGGCACCAGCCACTCATGCCGCGCGTCCTCGACCTGCGGCAGAGCCTCGACCGGCACACGCAACGTCACGCCGTCGTACGCCTGCCCCGGCTCAAGCCGATACAGCAGCGGCATGGTGTTGCCGTGGACGTCCACTCGATCAGGAAACCGCTCTGGCGTGATATCCGACGCGTCGCCGACGAGCAGTGTCTCACGCGTCATGTGCAGAAGCCGCGGCTGCTTCTTCTGCTCCCAACGCCACCACTCCAGAAACCCGCGCACGCTGTTCACGTTCTGCGGCACGCGCTTGTCGAAGAACTCGAACATCGCGTCGTTGCCCGCCAGCAGACTCGGACGCCGCGCCTTGGCCTCCATCGTCTTGATCTGCTCGATCAGCGTGTGATTGTGCTCTTGGAACTCTTCGTCGAGTTCGCAGTCCCCCTCGACCAGCGCGTGATGAATGAAGATCTCACGGGCAGCCTTGGCATCAACCGAGCCGTAGTTGACACGCCGATGGTTGTAAATCTCAAGGCCATAGAGCGTGCCGCGTTCACGGGCGACAACCGTGCCGCTCTCGGGGTTCCAGTGCGGCTCTTCGTGGGTCTTTTTGATGAGGTGCCGCGCAAGCGACTCAATCCACTGCGGCTGAATCTGGGCCGTCGTCCGCGCGTACAACTTCGTTGTCCGCACGAGTTCGGCACTCATCGCCCACTTGGGCTGCTTCTTGAAGGTCCCGGAGCCGGGGTGAATCGCGAACTTGATGCCGCGTGCGCCCGTGTACTCGTACTGCTCGCCCTTGGTGCCGATGTTGCTGAGCAGCCCCGTGAGCAACGCGCGATGGATCGCGTCGTAGTCGGCGGGCTTGTCGTTCTCTTTGTGCCCGATCTCAAGAATCTGGGCGTGCAGTTGGCGATGGATGTCCTCCCACTCGCGCAGGCGATTGAAGGAAAGGAACTTCTCCTTGCACCACTTGCGGAACTTGCTGTGCGAGAGATGCCGCTCCTGCTCGCGGACCAGCTTCCAAAGGCTCAGATACGCGAGGAAGTCTGATCGCTCATCGCCCAGCGTCGCGTGCGCGGCGTCCGCCGCATCCCGCTTGTCCTGCGGGCGATCGCGCGGGTCCTGCACCGACAGGGCGGCGGCGATCACCAGCACCTCTCGTAGTGACCCCTCGCGCTCGGCGGCGAGGATCATCCGTCCCAGCCGCGGGTCCACCGGCAGTTTCGCCAAGTCGACGCCCAGTCGCGTGAGTTCGCCGCGATCGTCGATCGCACCCAGTTCCTGCAGCGTGTCGTACCCGTCGCGGATCAGCCTTGAATCCGGCGGCTCGACGAAGGGGAACTCTTCGATCGGCCCCAGCCGCAGGGCCTTCATCTGCAAGATCACGCTCGCGAGATTCGTCCGCAGGATCTCCGGCTCAGTGAAGTCCGCGCGCGCGGCGAAGTCCTGCTCGCTGTAGAGCCGAATGCAGATGCCCGGCCCGACACGGCCGCATCGCCCCTTGCGTTGGTCCGCGCTCGCCTTGCTGATCGCCTCGATCGGCAATCGCTGCACCTTCGTTCGCGCGGAGTATCGACTCACGCGCGCGACACCTGTATCGACGACGTAGCGAATGCCCGGCACCGTGAGCGACGTCTCTGCGACGTTGGTCGCCAGCACGATCCGCCGCCCCGGCGACGGCGCGAACACCTTCATCTGCTCTTCAGCGCTCAGTCGCGCATACAGCGGCAGGATCTCCGAGCCCGGCGGATGATGCTTGCGCAACGCCTCGGCCGTCTCGCGGATCTCTCGCTCGCCGGGCAGGAACACCAGCACATCGCCGCTGCCTTCGCGCGACACTTCGTCCACCGCGTTGAGGATCGCCGTCTCCGGGTCGACGTCCTCCGCCTCGGGCTGCGAAATGTCTGCCACCAAGGGGCGATAGCGGACCTCGACCGGATACGTCCGCCCCGACACGTTGATGATCGGCGCGGGCTTGCCATCGCGCCCCGCGAAGTGCGTGGCAAATCGCTCCGGATCGATCGTCGCCGAGGTGATGATCAGTTTCAGGTCCGGCCGCCGCGGCAGCAGTTGGTGCAGATAGCCCAGCAGGAAATCGATGTTCAGGCTGCGCTCGTGGGCCTCGTCGACGATCAGCGTGTCGTACTGGCTCAGGAACCGGTCCGCCGCCGTCTCCGCGAGCAAGATGCCGTCGGTCATCAGCTTGATGAGCGTCTGCGGCCCGGTGCGATCACCGAAACGCACCTTGTAGCCGACGACATGGGGCGAAGACCGCTCACTATGCCCCAGCGGCACGCACATTTCATGCGCGAGGCGCGTCGCGACGCTGCGGGCCGCGATACGCCGCGGCTGCGTGTGCCCGATCATCCCGCCGATGCCGCGCCCGAGTTCGAGACAGATTTTGGGCAACTGTGTCGTCTTGCCGCTGCCGGTCTCGCCGCAGAGCACGACGACCTGATTCCTCGCGATCAGTTCCTTGATCTCATCGCGTTTGCCGACGACTGGCAACTCGGCTGGATAGCGAATGTCGGGCACGCTGGCCGCCCGAGCCTCCCGGCGCTGCGCAGACCGCAACGCGTCCTCGGCGATCTGGTCGATCACCCGCGGGTCGCCCCCGCGTTCGCGCCCCATCACGCCGCGCAGGCGACCGCGCAGCCGGTGCTGGTCGCACAGCATCGCGGCATCAATGACACGCTGAATTTCCTGCACACTGGGCGGCACGGGGCGAAGTGTAGAGAAGGGAAGAGACCAAGAGACGGAGAGACGCAGAGACGGAGTGCGAAAGGCCAAGAAGAAGTCACCGAGGCAACGACTGCTCAGCCTCTCCGACGTTCTGCCACGTCGCTCCTCATCACTTCGCCGTCAGCTTCACTTCGCCCAGATCGATCACCGCACCGTTGGACTGGTAGTAGTCCACGTTCATCGTCACTTCGTCGATGCTCGTAAACACCAGACAGGAGCGGCCCATCCGATTCGCGTAGTCAAGATCGCCGTCGCTGGGGCCAGAGTAATCAGAGTTAAACGCCTTCTGCACGTGCAGATGGAAGTGCAGCAATGCCGAATCACTGGCCGACAGCATGTCGTCGGACGCGATAAACGTGCGATCGTTCTTCCGCTGGCCGGGGCGCGGCGGGTACAGCGTCGCCACAAACGGCACCGGCTTGCCCGCCGCGCTCGATGCCGCCGCCAGATCCGTCGCGCGGATCACGCCGCCGTATTCCGTCGTGTCGTCCTTGCGATCCAGCAGCGAGCACTCGAACAATCGCGTCACGACGGTCGGCTCGCTCAAGGCTTGATCCACGACAAGCAGCGCCAGCAGATCGCCCCACTTGAGCTTGTCGCCCCAGTCATCAATCCGCTCGCTCACGGGGATCTCACCCCGCACGGTGCGATAGTGATGCTCGCGCGGGACGACGCGTTCCTTGACCATCAGCAGCAGTTCGTCCCGCGACCTTTCCAGCCACTCGGGCTTGTGTGCCGCGGCCCAGCGAATCGGCTCGGCATGGCGGAGCCGGAGCAGGCCATAACGCTCACGCGGCAGCTTCGCGATCGCGCTGCTCGCCTCCTGCCACCACTGCTGATTCGCCGCACTCTTGGGATTGCGCAGTCGCTTGAGCCAGCGGATCTCTTCACCCGTCAATGGGATCGTCTTGAGATCACGCAAGGCGGCGCGCATTTCCACGATCAGTTCGTCGTCGTTGGCGCCTTCCTCGATCAATCCCGCACGCAACTGCCCATCCGAATCCAGCCGCGCAAGCAGGTCCCACGCATCAACCCGCGTGCGTTCGGCCCAGTCCACGGGCAGCGATGTCTTGTCCGACGCGGGCGGATTGAGGAAGACGTCGTACGCGATCCGCTCCACAGGCTTGTCGGGCACAAGCGTCTTGAGGGCGATCCGCTCGGCCCGATCTTCTTCGCTCTTGAGCGCGGGGACGGCACGCGAGTAGCTGCGGATCATCGCTGGCACGTAGTCCGTCCAGCCGCGCTCGGCGGCAGACTTGCAGATCTCGGTGACGACGGTTCGATCGGCCTCACGCGGGAGCATCAAACGCAACATCTGTCGCGTGTCTTCGATGCCCTCGGGGTCCGTATCGCTCAAGAGCGCCTTGACGATCTCGACGCGGACCATGCCGCTGGCACCTGCGCTCCAGAGCATGTCCTTGAAGACCTTGCGCGTTCCCGCACGGGCGGCCGAGCCAGGCTCCGTCGCGTTCCAGGCCTTTGCCACCTGCATCGCGCGATAGCGCTCCGGGTTGGTCGGCTTCTTGAGTTCAGTGAGCGGGTCTTTGCCCGATGTCGCGCCGTCACTGGCGCAACCGGGAAGCCCGCCCGCCATTACGACCGCCAACACAACGCTCTTGACCGCCATCAACGCCGAGACGCGAAGCTTGTTCATGCGGCGAGAGTCTATCGAGCCGGTGCGTGATGGCGCGTCCCCCGCCCCGACAATCATCCGATCGTGGCTCGGCGTACACTTCCGTCAGAGGTTTCCCATGCCCGACAGTGCTTCCGGCTCCAACTCCCAAGCCTCCCCGACCGGCTCGGTCAATGACCGCGTCGCCAAGGTGATCAGCCTGATCCGCCCGGCCGTGCAATCCGACGGCGGCGATCTGGAGCTCGTCGGCGTGACGCCCGACGGCGTTGTCCAAGTTCGCTTCCACGGCGCCTGCGTCGGTTGCCCCTCATCCAGTGCGACGCTCCAGCTCGGGATTGAGCGAAACCTCAAGTCCCACGTACCCGAAGTGCGCGGCGTGCAGGCCGTGAACTGACCCTGCGGCCCCAGAGCCCCTCGCAGGCGAGCTCCTAAACCGTACCGGCTTCTGCACTTATCCACACACCCGACCGCATTGCAAACCAGAATATCGCTGATTTCCCGGACCGGGGCTTGGTTTCCTTGCGGGGTTCTGATATACCACTAGCGGTGGCCCCACAAAGGTGGCTCGGCGAGGACTGCCGAGATCGTGGGGGTTGGGAGCGCTTTGTATGCTCGTCATCACACGTCGCGAAGGCGAGGAAATCGTCATTGGCGACCCGAGGAATCCGATCGGCGTGGTGCGCATCGCGTCGGTGAAGGGTGAACGCGTGCGCGTGGCCTTCGACTTCCCACGGGAGGTCGAGATTCACCGCCGCGAGATCGCGGACCAGATTGTTCAGCAGGGTCCGGAGATCGCCGGCACGATCAAGCCCGGGATTGCGGCGACTTCGTAAGTCGTTTCAGGACATGGAAAGCCGACGCGAGGCACGCCGGTGGGGTCGTGCGTGTCGCGTCGGTTTTTCCTTGCGCGGGCGTGCCGCTGGCTACCATCGCAGTGTGAACGATTCGTCCTCGGCACCCGAGCGTCTGTACCTCGACAACGCCGCCACGAGCTTCCCCAAGCCCGCTGCGGTGCACGAGGCGATGTTGGCCTATGCCACGACAATCGGAGCGACCCCAGGGCGGGCGAACTACGCCGAGTCGCGACAAGGCGGCAGGCTCATTCAGCAATGCCGCGAGCGTCTGTGCCGCCTCTTCAACGTCCCCCACCCCGACCGGCCTGAACAGGTCATCTTCACGCTCAACACCACAGACGCCCTCAATCTGGCCATCAAGGGCTTGGCTCGACACATCCAGAGGGCGACGCCGGGACGCCGGATCCACATGATCTCGACGCAGGCGGACCACAACAGCGTGCTCCGCCCGCTGAACGCATTGCGTGCGGACGGGATCGAGTGGACCTGCATCCCAGTCGCGCCCCGTTCGTGGCGGATCAATCCGGAGGATGTCGCGCGGGCGCTCACGCCGGACACAGCGCTGGTCGTGATGAACCACGCGAGCAACGTCACCGGCGTGATCCAGCCCGCGGCTGACGTCGGCGCAATCTGCGGTCGTGCCGGCGTGCCGTTCCTCCTCGACATCGCCCAATCCGGCGGCCACATCGGCGTGGACGTGAAGTCACTCCATGTCGACCTGCTTGCCTTCCCGGGCCACAAGGGTCTACTCGGTCCGCTCGGAACCGGCGGCCTGTGGATTCGCCCCGGGCTTGAGGCCCGGATCGCCCCGCTCCGCGAAGGCGGCACGGGCACATCGAGCGACATCGACGTCCAGCCCGAGTTCCTGCCCGACAAGTACGAACCGGGCAGCCACAACGCCGTCGGCATCGCTGGCTTGTCCGAAGCGATCGCGTACCTGCTTCAGCACGGCACCGATCTCTTCACGCACGAGCAAGAACTCATCGCACGCTTTCTGCGTGGCCTTGCCGAGCGTGGCTGCCAGACCATCGACAACGCGGCCCGCGCCGACGGCCCGCTGCAATCCCTTCGACTCCTGGGGCCAATGTCCGAACGCGGGCGCATCGGTGTCTTCACCTTCGTCCACACGAGCCTCACGCCTCGGGAACTCGCCGATCAGCTTGAGACGCGGTTCGGCGTTCTGTGTCGCCCCGGCGTGCACTGTGCCCCGCGCATGCACTCTGCGCTCGGCACGCTCGACGGCGATCCTGCCCATCGCGGCGGCCTGCGTCTGTCCCTCGGGCCGTTTGTCACCGCCGCCGATGTCGATCGGACGCTGGACGCCCTGACCGCGGTGTGCGCGACATCCGCGCCGCGAAGCGCGGACGTGGCCTCAACGCTCACGTAACCGAGCGAATGAACGTGCCGACCAGCGCGTTGGCTCAGCGCGTCACAAAGCGTGTGACGACGCCGCTGGTCGAGACGGCAAACAGCGCGCCGTCCTCGAACTTGTCGACGACGTACTGCGCCACGCCGTTCATCTTGAACTTCGCGACGATCTCGCCGTGGACCGCGTCAACGCGATTCAGGAATGAGCCATCCCAGACGATCAAATCGTTCTTGCGGACAGCGATGACTTCGCCCGCGAGCGCCGAGTTGCGCCACTTGACGGTGCCCATGCCCGCGTCGAGCGCAACCATGCCTTCGCCGGGGACGGTCACGAAGATCGTCCCGGCGAAGATCGCCGGCTGGCTTCGGAGCGAGGCGGCGGTCTTGAAACGCCAAATCTGCGTGCCCGCCGGGGAATACGCGTACACCGACTGATCAAGACACGCGAAGTACATCGCATTGCCATCGCTGATGGGCCGGGTCGCAAGCCCGCCGAAGACCTTGGCGCGGCTCTGGAGCGTGGCTGTAGACGCGTCCACGAACATCACTTCGCCCGATTGATTCACAGCGCCGATCAAACCGCCGACGCGAACCGGCGGCTGCGTGATGGCGCCCGAGAGGGCCACGCCGCGATACTTCAGGCCGTTGCTGATGCGATGACTGAGCAGTTCGCCGACCGACGTGCCATAGAAGGCCAGATCACCAACGACCACCGGGGGCGTGTTGATCACTTTGTCGAAGGCGTGGCGCGAGCGATAGGTGCCGCTTTTGACGTCGATCACAAATGCCTCGGCATCGCTCGACACGAGGACACCAGCGTCGACGCGATCCAGCCCGTAGAAGCGCGTCAGCGGCGAACCGAGCTGCTGAGCCCAGACCGGCGAGCCGTTGCTGGCCGACAAAGCCGTGACCGTCGTTCCGGTGTCCTGCACCAGCACAAGGTCGTCTGCAACCGTCACCTGACGAATCGAGCCGCCCGGCATCACGACAGGGAAGCCGCTCCAGTCGCGGCGGTAGCCCAGTTTCGCGTACGCCGCATCATCGATGTCCGTCTTGGCCAGGCGCTCCTCGGGCGAGGTCTGGGCGAGCGGACGCGGGCTGCTGCTGGCACAGCCGCCGAGCATGACGCCCACGCTCAGGCCCGTGGCCAGACCCACGCCAAGGCTCGACCCTGCGAGACGGCCAAGCATCGAGCACGACGAACGATTCCAGACGCGATTGAGCATCCCAGACTCCAGAGCGAACCCGACGCCAAACCGGTGGCGAGGCCGAACCCACAACACGCCGGACGCGAGCGGGAAGGAGAGTATCGAACTCCCCCCGCCCATGGTCAAGGGAAAGCCCCCCGCCATCACGCACCGGGATCACACGATACCAGCCCAAGGCCGCCCGCGTCGGCCACTCCCAACGCCCCAGTCCGTCCCCCGCCAACCCGGCGCGGCGATAGACTGGCGACGAGGAGAAGAGCGATCGGGGGTGGCCCGAACCCCCGGGCGGGCGTCGGCAGCGTCCTGACTCCATCGCGCGGGTCCATCAAGGAAGGTCGGACAATGACCGCAGCCAAACTCACCGACGCGCAGATCGAGGCAGCACTCCAGGCCGTGCCGGAGTGGAGCCTCGTCTCCGAGGCGATTCAACGAACCTACCAGTTCAAGTCGTTCGTCGACTCGATGAAGTTCGTGAGCAAAGTTGCCAAGGCGGCCGAGGCCGACCAGCATCACCCCGACATCCTGATCCGCTACAACAAGGTCACGCTCACGCTCAGCACGCACGACGCGGGCGGGATCACGGCGAAGGATTTTGCTCTGGCGACCAAGTGCGACGGTTTCGTACGTCCCCGCAAGAGCAGCTCTCCGCCCGCAGCCCCGTGAGCCGGGTCAGGTGGCGAACTTGGCATAGGTCCGTGCCAGCGTCTCGAGCACCAGGGAACGCAGCTCGGGCTCGCCGCGCTCGAACGTCAGTTGCAGGCGCGGCCGCAGGATTGGACACGGCCAATCGTCGGCCGGCGCGTGCATCAGTTTGGACCAGTCTTTCTCCGTCACCACGATGTATTCCGCCTGCGTCTCGCGCGCGGCGGCGATCAACTTTCGCACCGTTGCCGGCGCGAAGGCATCGTGATCCGGGCGGATGAACGCATGGACGTGTCCATGCTCCCCCACGGCTCGATCACACGCCGCGACGAACGCATGCGGGTTTCCGATCGCGCACGCCGCGACGACGCGACGCCCTGCGAGGCTGCCGACTTCCAGACTTGGGCGCGGCCCGTTGTCAAAGACAGCCAGCTCACTCCAATCATGTCGGCAGAGCACCAGCGGACGCTGCCCGGTGATCTCGGTGACGGCCGCATCAATGCGATGAAGCATCGCGGGAGACGCAAGTTCGACGTGCGTGACGATCACCGCGTGGGCCCGCTTGAGGCTTTCGGCAGGCTCACGGAGCCACCCGGCGGGCAGCAACTGATCGCCGAACGGCGGACGCGACGCGTCAATCAGCACAAGGTCGAGTTGACGGGCAATCTGCCGATGTTGAAAGCCGTCGTCGAGGACGATGCAGTCGATCGCTTCGCCGTCGCTGGTGCCAAAGAGCTCGATCAGCCCCTGCGAGCGATCAGGTCGCGCAACGATCGGCAGCTCTGGGAAGGCTCGTCGATACGCGCTGGCCTCGTCGGATCGCTGGCCCGTCGGTCCGCCGCTAGAGGCATAGCCGCGCATCGCGACCACCGGGGTGCGATCGGCGCGGCGGAGCATCTCGACCAGATGCAGCACCATCGGCGTTTTGCCAGTGCCGCCGACGGAAAGATTTCCGACACTGATGACTGGACGATCGAACTCAACAACGCCGCGTCCGGCGTCGAATGCGGCGTTCTTCTTTCGGATCACAGAGCCGTAGGCCTTCGCAAGCAAACGCGCGATCGGCCCGAGAATGACGCCTTGCAGCGGGCCGGGCGGCGCGCTTCCATGCCACGTCCCGAGCGCGTCACGACCGTGCGTCGCACCGTCAGACACCTGAGTTACCTTGCTTGCCTGGCCCATCGGCGTCGGGATTGTTGGCGATGCCAATCCCCGCCGCACGAGTCATCTCATCGGCGACGGCGCGCCGGGCTCGCTCAAACTCCTGACGCAGGGCTCGCCGCGATCTGGCGTGCAGACGATGGTTGTTGAGCACGTCGATCAACGCGACGACGAGAATCATCAGGACCAGCCCGATCGCCGCCAACCAGACGAGCACAAACGCACGCTGACGCGCGGGCGTCACAACAGAAACGGCGCACGCGAGCAGCGGGATCGCCACCACCATGAGCCACGCGTTGGCAACCCGGATCCGTCGCCGACTCGGGGGGATCTCGCCCGAGCGGTACATGGAGGCGACATGCGCCGCGACCACGACGATCGCGAGAATCGCCAGCGGCATCGCAATCCAGACCGGCAGCAGCGGCTCGTCGGTCATGTTCGCGGCAACGCCGAGGAGTCCCGATGAATGCGCTGCGCCGAGCCAGGTCACGCGCCACCGCCCTGCTCGCTGCGTTCGCGACCCTTCACGCCGGCATCACCAGGCTCGGCCCAGATCTTGCGGAGTTCGCGTTCCAGTGCCTTCATGGGCAGGCCCATCACCGTCGTCGCGTCGCCCTCGAACGTCACGGGCCAGCCCGCGTCGATTCGCTCGCGAAGGTTGTACGCCCCGGCCTTGCCCTGCCACTGACCGCTGGCGATGTACTCGCGCACCTGCTCGTCCGTGAGTCTGCCCATGCGGACCCGCGCGCGATCCGCAAAGACCCAGCGCCTGCGACCATGCCGCGCGACCAGCGCAACGCCGGTGAACACCTCGTGCTCGCCTCCCATCAGCGAGCGGATGATGCGTTCCGCCTCGCTTGCATCTCGCGGCGTGCCGATCAGTTCACCATTCTTGAGGCACGCGGTATCGGCACCGAGGACAAAGTCTGGCCCCGAGCCACGCTCGGCACCGGTCTTCTGTTCGACGATTTCGAGCCCGGCCTGCGCCTTCAGGTGCGCGAGTGACGCCACCCACTGGGCTGCCGACACGCGTCCGGGATGAAGTTCGCTGTCTTCGATCCCCGGGTGGTCAAAGCCGAACTCGTAGCCGTGCTCTGCGAGCAGTTCGCGCCGGCGCGGCGAGCGACTCGCGAGGAACAGCCGCGGCTTGCGCCGCGTCCCCGCCGATGCCTGCCCCGCGTCATGCGAGCGAACAATCGCCATGCAACAAGTGTAGTGATTCCTCGTCACCCGATCGGTCCGCCCAGCGAAGATCGCGCCTCAGCGTCGAACGATCGGGATCGCCGAAAGCGATGCAGTCAATCCCGCACGTTCAAGCATGCGGCTGACCTGCTCGGCGTCGTGCTCGTTGAACGCGGCCTTCTGGTGGCTGTCGGCGTCGAGAACGCCCCAGCATGTGCCGTCGGCGTTCAGGAGCGGAATCACGAGTTCGGCCTGGTCGCGCGGGTCGCAGGCGATATAGCCCGCACCCATGGTCGCGACGTCGTCGATGATGAGTGTTTGGCGTGAGGCCCAGCATTGACCGCACGCGCCGAAGAGGCCGATCGGCGAGCACGCGGGCTTGTCGCGCCGAGCCACGAGCAGCATCTCGTCGCCCGCGGCTTTCGCATAGAACCCGACCCACGAAAAAACAGGACGCTCCGGCGTGTATGCGCCGGAGCGTTCCCCAAATGCATTCCAGATCAGATCACAGACCTGCGCCATCGCCTCTGCGCGGGAAAGCCCCGTGCGAAGGTCGCGAAGCAGCGGCTCATACTCGCGGCGAAAGGTGCTCGGCATACCGCCGATCGTTGGCACGCTTTCGCACCGGCGTGAGCCGCCCGCTCGCAAACCGCAATCAGCGGCGACGACGACCCGCGAGCGGGATCAGGCCAAGCACCAACGCCGAGGCGGGCGTCGGTACCACGCGGACGTTGTCCAGTTCAAACGTCACGGTCGCGTTTGCGCCTGCGAGGGCAGCCGGGGTTGCGACGCCGATCTGCAGGCGCGAGATCGCGCTGAAGACGGTGTTGAAGTCGCTGCCCTCAAAGGAGAGGAAGAGCGGGTTCGTCGGATCGATAGAGAACGTAATGGTCGTCCAGGTGTCCTTGGCGACGTTGGTCGTCGAAAGAATTGTCGCGCCGGGGAAGGGCGTCTGAGAGACGCGGGTGAAGAACGCCAGATTGCCGTCGTAGTTGTGGCGGATGTCGAAGGAGAACTCGGTGACGCCGCTGGTGATCCAGTTGCCGAAGAACTTGCCGCCGCTGGCGAGGGGCGAGTTGTTGCCACGGAACAAGACGGGCGTGCTGCCGGGCGTCTGGTTCGCAAAGTTGAAGCGGTTGAAGATGAAGCCGCCCGACGGCGAGTTGGACCAGCCGGCCGCGGCATTCGCGCTGTCCAGCCAGTTCGAGTTGTTCGCGTCGAACGTCTCGGTGAACGGATCAACAGCAGCGACGGCAAAGGACGAAAGACCGCCGACGACGACAGCCACGGCAAACGCACGGAACGAAGATGACATGATCACTCCCTCGGGAGAAGCCCGAAACACAACGAATCGATACCCCCAGGCACCACGCCCGGGCTCCACTGGGAATGTGCCTCAGAAAAACGAATATGCAACCTGTGACGACGAAAAGACGACACGATTGTCATTTTGTTTCGCCGAACTCGGTGCTCGATCTGTCAAGACGGCAAAACGCGCCCGGATTTCCGGGCGCGTTCACGAACGATCAGTCAGTTGATTCTCAAAGACGAGAAGAAAATAGTGCCAAGGAAATCACGGTCATGCGAAATCGATCTGAGTTCCGCGCCTCGGAACGCCGAGCCTGAGGCACTGCGAAGGGCCGGTTCAATGAAACCGTCGCGGAGGTTTCAGACAGAATCCGTTTCAGACCAAGTCCGCACCCATGCTCATCCTGCCGCGGATGGCGCTGCGCGTCTTTCTGCCGATCGACTCGGCGCGACAGGCGAATGTCTTGCACGGCGAAGCCGTGCAGGTGAATAGCGTTGGGTCGTCGCGCAGCGACACCCAACGAAAGCGTCGCCCCGATGCTTTGCATCGCGCAGCGATGCTGCACCGCGGCGCGGTGCGATGGGCCTAGCCGCGATCTTCGTTGGGTGCGGCTTCGCCGCCACCCAACGCTATTGACCACCACCGCTTCGCGGTGAAGCGGAAGACTTCGGCGCCGGAAGGTGTCACCATCGCTTTCTGACACGGACCCGGATTGAGTTCCGTGGTTTGGAGCGACGAGATTGCGGCATTGCGAAAGACCGAGTGAATGAACCCATCGTGCGGGTTGCAGAAACAATCTGGTTCAGTCGTCTTCGCTTGGTTCGGCCGGCTTGCGATGCTGGCCCGCACGCATCTGGTCGGCGAGTTCGCCGTCGTCGGTTGAATCAAACGGCGCGGCCTCAGCGACCTCGTCAGCGTCATCCTCTTCGTCTTCGGCGTCCGCGACGTCCTCTTCGTCAACCGCTTCGGATGCTTCCTCGTCCGCATCTTCGACAACGGCTTCGGCGGCGGTCGGACCCGGCGCTGCTGCTGTCTTCTCTTCAAACAACGCCTGCTGGTCGGGGCGGGCCTCGAGCGGATTGGCGATGCCCTTCTGAGCGGCCTCGCTCGCGGCCAGTTCCTTCATCGCGTCCCACTCCTCGGGCGTGATCAGCACGTCGCGAGCGACCGACCCCTTGTGATCGCTGATGATGCCGGCGATGCCCATGAGGTCGATGAGGCGGCTGGCACGGGTGTAGCCGATCGCGAGACGACGCTGGAGCAGTGAGACGCTGCCGCGGCGGGTCTCCAGCACGATCTCGACGGCGCGTTGGAAGAGAGGGTCCTCCTGAGCGGCGGCCAGACTGGCCGACGAGTTGTTCTGCGACTGCAGCAGACGCTCTTCGTCGCTGAGATTCGAGAGACCTGTGCCGTTCTCGCTGGGCTTGCGCAGCGTGAGCAACTGCCGCTCGAACGATGGCTTGGCAACGTCGCGCATGAACTTGACGACGCGGCGGATCTCCAGGTCATCCACCAGCGTGCCCTGCGCACGCGTGAGTTTGCTGGAGCGTGGGTTGAGGAACAGCATGTCGCCGTGACCCAGCAGCAGCTCGCCGCCCTTCTGATCAAGCACGATGCGCGAGTCCATGCCGCTGGCCACCTTGAATGAAATGCGGCAGGGCATGTTGGACTTGATGAGGCCGGTGACGACGTTGGCCTGCGGACGCTGCGTGGCGAGAATGAGGTGGAGGCCGACCGCACGGGCCTTCTGGGCGATGCGGATGATGTGGCTCTCGACTTCCTTTGCTGTCATCATCAGGTCGGCGAGTTCGTCGATGATGAAGACCATGTAGGGCAGTTTCTTGGGGACGCGGGCTTCCTCTTCTTCAGTCGTGATCCCCATCCGCTCCTTGAGTTCTTCAAAGGGCAGTTCGTTGTACGTCGCGATGTCGCGGCAGCCCGCCTCGGCGAGCAGTTCATACCGCTCGTCCATCTTGGTCGTGGCCCACTCAAGAATGGCCGCAGCCTTGGACATTTCTGTCACGACCGGGCACATCAGGTGCGGAATGTCTTTGAACTGGCTCATTTCGACCATCTTGGGGTCGACCAGCACGAGCTTGAGTTCGTTGGGCTTCTTGGTGTACAGGAACGACATGATGATCGTGTTCATGCACACCGACTTGCCCGAGCCGGTGGTGCCCGCGATCAGCATGTGCGGCATCTGCGTCAAGTCGGCGATGAGCGATTCGCCGCTGGCGTCCTTGCCCAGGAACATCGGCAGACGCATCTTGGCGAAGGTCTCGCTGCGCGACATCAGTTCCTTGAGACGCACCTTCTCCTTGTGCGTGTTGGGCACTTCGATGCCAACCGTGTCGCGCCCAGCCATGTTCGAGACGATGCGGATGTTCACGGCCTTGAGGGCGCGGGCGATGTCGCTGTCGACGGCCTGCACCTGGGCAACCTTGGTGCCCGGGGCGAGACGGACGTCGAACAGGGTGATGACCGGGCCGGACTCGATCCCGACCACTTCGCCGTTGATCTTGTACTGCTGCAACGCCGCTTCGAGGGCCGCGGCCTGCTCACGGACGTGTTCCTCAAGCTTGGCGTTGAAGTTCTCTTCCGGGTTCTCCAGCAGATCAAGGCCGGGGAACGCGTAGTTGCTGGCGGCTTCCTCGGCGGCAGCGGCGGCTTGCAGCGCCTTGAGGTCCGCGTCGGTCGCGATCGCCTTCTTGTTCTGGCCCAGCGCGAGGGGAAGCTTGTTGATCTTCTCGCGCAAGGCATCCTTGTCGAACACCTGCGGCGCGCCGGGAGCGTCATCCTCGTCGGCCTGTGCCGGGCGCGTTTCAGTGCTCGAACGCGTCACCGGGATCGGCGGGCGGGCTGCCCGCGGCGCGGGAGGAGCCGCGGCTTCGTCGTCCGCATCCTCGGCGTCCGAGGCCGCATTTACATCGGGGTCTTCAATCTCCGCCGTCGGGTCTTCTTCGATGTCGTATTCGGGCGCGTTGCTCGTGTAGTTTGCGGCCTCACCGGGGAACGCCGCCATCGGCGCGTCGGCGGCGGACTTGGGTTTACGCATCCGCTTGGGCGTTTCTTCTTCGCTGGCGTCGATCTCAACGGGCTTGCGGCCTGCGAGCATGCCGCTCAGCGCGGAGAACAATCCGCCACCCGCCTTGCGCGAAACCTCGCCGGTGGTCTTGGCTGCGCCGACGGCGATCTTGCCCGCGGCAGGAGCAGCGACGTTGGCGACAAATGCGCCGGTCGCCTTGGCCGTGCCCGCAGCGAGGTTACCCGCCATCGGCGCACCGGTGTTCTTGGTCCACTGCCACGTCCAACCGAAGATCAGGACGAGCCACTCATCGATCGCCACCAGAGCGCCGATTGCGAACATCGCAATCAGGGCGAGCCCGGTGCCGAACGAACCCATCTTGCCGGAGAGGAAGTCAACGCCAACGACGCCGATCGCGCCACCAGCCAGATCGGGCATGACGCCCGAGGTCGGCCACATGAGCCGCTGAAGCCCCGAAACGGCGACGGCCATGAACAGCAGGCCGACCAAACGCGTGCTCGCGTGCGGAATCCGCTGCCCACCCGCAGCAGACAGCAGCCCGACGCCGCCGACCACCGTCAGGATCCACGCGCCCCAGCCCAGAGTACGGAAGAGTCCGTAGGCCACCAGTGCACCGAGCGGGCCGCACCAGTTCATGACCGGGTCATTGGGTGGGAACTTCATGTGGCTGGGCGGGTCACCAGCGTTGAAGCCGATCAGGCTCGCGATGACAAAGGCCCAGGCGAAGACGAAAAGCAACAGACAAAGCCGCCACAGAAGGCCCGGACGGCTCCCCGCGTCGGACTTGGTGTCAGACGATGAACGCTTACCACTCGACATATTGGCTCTGCTATCGGCTGGAAGTCGCGAAACAGGACAGAATCGAGAATCGGCGTGTGTCAGGGCTGACCGCCACCCCGGAACGTGCCGCCGGCACGATCCTTGGTCACCCCGGGGAAACGCAGGGCTCGCCCGTGCGCGACGCAGTAGATTCCCGGGGACAGCGTCCCGGCAGCGAAGATCGCCTCGGTCAAGTTTTGCAACGCGTCGGAACGCTTCATCTCAAACGGGCGCATCGCACCAGTCAGGACGATGGGCGTCCGCGGCGAGGCCAGGTCGGCATGCAATCGCTCGCCGGTCAGTTCAAGGGTATCGGTGCCATGCAGTATGACGATTCCAGAGCACTGGGTCGGAAGATCGGAACTGCCGCCCGCGGCCCGGACGGCCTGCACGATCTGCCGCCGATCCTCCTCGGTCATCACCAGCGAATCCTTGCTGAGCAGTTCAATGACACTGACGCTGGTGTCTTCCAGTCGAAGCCGCCCGAGCATGCGGCGGACCACGGAGCCGCGATTCTCGAGGCTCCCGGTGAACTCGTTGTAGGTCTTTTCAATCGTGCCGCCGGTCGTGATGAGCGTGATGTGGCGCATGCTGGACCACAGCGTATGAGGGCGGCAGCGGCGGGCGATACGCTGTGCATCATGACCCCCAGCATGAAGTCCAACGACAATCTGCGGGCTCCGCATTGGTGGCGAGCCCTCCTGCTCGGCCTCGGTGTGATATTCGCGACCTTGGCCGGCGGCTGCGCCTCAGACCCGCCCGACTGGTTCCAGGGCGACGCCATGCAGATCTATGACCCGTTCCCGTCGGCCCAGGAGCCGGGCGCAACGCGTGCCGCGGCCCCCACCGCCGACGTCTTTGTCGACAAGGTGACGGTGATCTCAACGCGACAGGATCGCATCAGCAGCACGCTGCGCGTCCGACTTGGGCTCACCGATCAACAGTCGCAGCGTGTTGAACGCATGGTCCGCAGCGCGGAGCAGCAGCAGCGTCAACTCGATGTTGCCTACGCCAAGAACAAGGAAGCCAAGACCGAGAGCGGCTGGCGGCTGTACCAAAATCTCACTGAGTCGATCGAGACGGTGATTGAACGCGACCAGAAATCGGCGCTGCGTGACTATCTCAAGGAAGCATTTGACGCGACCGAGCGTTACCTCGAAGCCCGCGCCGAGCGACTCGCCGCACTGCGCGACATCCGGCGTGCGGAGCGAGAACGCAAGGCCCGCCAGCGGATGGGCCTGCCTGCGGAAGGTGACACCGCCGCCCGCGCGGCGACGCCGCCCGATGCTCCGACGACGACGCCCGAACCGACCGAACCCATGCCCGCGCCTGAGTCGCCCCCTCCGAGTGAAACACCCGAGCGTGCCGAGCCGATGCCCGCGCCGGGGCAATCACCCCCCGCCAAACCCGAGCGATGAAACGTGTGACCGACGCGGCTCGGCGTCAATGAATCCGCGGGTCAACCCAGCGATAAAGCACGTCCACCGCGAGGTTGAAAAGCACGAGCATCGCCGCGTAGATCATCACCACGCCGATGATGAGGAACAGATCCTTGTTCTGCACGGCGGCGACAAAGTGCTGTCCCATGCCGGGGACGGTGAACACACGCTCGACGACAAACGAACCGGTCATCGCGTATGCCGTCGCGGGTCCGAGGAAGCTGAGCACGGGCAGGAATGCGTTCTTGAGCGCGTGCTTGAGGATGACGCGCGACTCCGGGACGCCCTTGGCCCGTGCCGTGCGGATGTAGTCGGCCCCGAGTTGCTCGAGCATGCCCAGTCGCGTGAGGCGCGCGATATATGCGGCCGTCGGCAGGGCGAGCGTGAACGCCGGGAGCGCGAGGCCCGCGAGCCCGGCGGACGAACCGGCCTTGCCGATCCCGAGCCAGACAGGGAAGACGAGCAGAATCGCGGTGCCAATGACAAACGTCGGCAGGCTGATGCCGATGAGCGAGATCGCGAGCGTTGCCAGATCAGCGAGCGAGTTAGGACGCAGCGCACCGATGATGCCCGCGCCCAGACCGATGACCAGCGCAATGACGATCGAGAGCGTGCCGACCTGGATGCTCACGGGCAAGGAAGACGCGATGATCTCGTTGACGCCGCGATCGCGATATTGCAGCGAGGGGCCGAGGTCGAAGACCATCCGAGGCGGGGGCACGATGCCGTCTTTCTCGAATCGCTCCGCTCGCGCGGCGGCCTCGCCGCTGAGCGACTCGCGCACGAACTTCACGCCCGACGCGCTGTCAAGATAGGACCAGTAGAACGACCAGAAACTGTCGAGGTTGTACTGCCGCTTCATCGCAAGCACGACTTCTTCGGGCGGGCGGCGTCCCTCGCCGCGATCCATCGGATTGCCGGGCACCGCCCACGCGAGCGCGAGGGTGAGTGTGTAGAGCACGCCGAGGATCAGCGGCATCTGAATCAGGCGTCGAGCGATGAGAGAGAGCATGGATGAGCGAGTTGCGAAATCGAAATCGTGAGCGTGGTGAAACGTGTTGCGGGTTCAAGGAAGGCATCAAGCCACGAGGCATCTGGGCATCTAGGCATCTGGGCATGGGGCAAGGAAGTTCGCACGCGTGTTTACTCCACCCTCGGCGACGCCATCCCGCTCTCGCGCAAGCGCGGCGGCAGGAACAGCGGCGTGTCGCTGCCGCGTCCGTCGCCGAAGACATCAATCCGGTACAACTGTTGCTCGTCGCGTGGGTGGCTGCTGATGCCCGTGAACTTCGTCGCGTCGAACATGTACGTCGTGCCGTATTGGAACAGCGGCAGGACCGGCGCGTCCTGCAACATCAACGCTTCGGCCTTGGACAAGATCGCCATGCGCTTGGCAGGGTCGAGCTCCGCCGCGGCTTGTTCGAGCAGTGCGTCGTACTCAGGGTTGCTGTAGCCGCGATCGTTGTTGCCGTCGCCCGTGCGATGTAGATCAAGGAACGTCGTCGGATCGCCATAATCGCCGAACCACGACGCGCGGCCGACGATGTAGTTCTTGTTCTTCAGGTCCTCGCGGAAGGACTTGATCTCCTTCTGGCTGAGCGTGCAGGACACGCCAAGATGCTGCTTCCAATCCTTGGCGATCGCCTGCGCGATCAGTTCATGCCCGCCGTCGCGGGTGAAGAGGATGTCGACATTGATGAATCCCGCGCCGCCGGGATAGCCCGCGTCCGCCAGCAACTTCTTGGCCGCCTCGACATCGGTCTTCAGGCCCGTCGGTGAGGTGTAGCCGCCGATCGAGTCGGGCGGGATGAAAGTGTCGGCGACCGGCTCGCCGAGCCTGCGAATCTGCTCGGTGAGCGCCTTGCGATCGACTGCCATGGAGAACGCGCGACGCACGCGCGGGTCGTGGAATGGATTGGGGCGGCCATCGGGCAGCGTCGGCTGGCAGTTGAAGTTGTAGAAATACAGCCCGAACGCGGGGAAGACGTGGATCAAGTTGCGCGGGTCGCTCGGCAAGCGCCGATCAATCTCGATCGGATCGACGCCTTCGCGCTGCCACTGCAGCACCTGCGCCTGATGCTCGCCGTAGAACTGCTGCTTCTGTCGGACCATCTCGGGCGTGTATCGCGCCTGCACATCCGTCACCCAATCAACGCTGCCGGACCGGAAGGCGAGCACCTGGGCATTGGGCTCTTCGATCGTCGGGATCTGGATCGAGCGGATCGCGAGCGCGTCGCGATCCCAGTAATGCGGATTCTGCTCCAGACGCATGTCGCGCTTGAAGCGCCATGACGCGACGACAAACGGCCCGTTCTGCACCGACTCGGGCGGCTTGGTCCACCCTTGCTCGGTCTCGATCATGCCGGTGGTGGCGTTGATGTGTTCATACCGCTGTACCAGCGGCGGATAGACGGGGCTCAGCACCGGAAACGCGCACAACTCCAGGAAATACGGCACGGGACGCGCCAACGTCACGACCAGCGTGCGATCGTCTGGGGCCGTGAGCCCGACATTTGCGGCAAAGTCGGCGACGGCGCGCTCCCACAGGGCCTTGGCCGCGGCAGGACGATCGCTGATCGACGCATCCGCGGCAAAGTCCGCGAGAGCCTTGGTGCGACGATCGAAGAACTCTTGTGCACCCTTGATGTGCAGGAAGAACCCGGTGTAATCGGCGGCATTGTCGGGGAGCAGCGCACGCCGCCACGAATAGACAAAGTCCGATGCCTTCACGCTGTCGCCGTTGGACCACTTGGCGTTCGCACGCAGATGGAACGTGTACGTCAGGCGATCGGCGGAGATCTCCCACTTCTCTGCGACGCCGGGGCGCACGGCGTAGTCCCAGCGGAAGACGTCATTGCGAACCAGGCCTTCGTGGACGAGGCGACCAACCCGCAGATCCTGCTGCCACGACATTTTGACGAGATCGAGGGTGGTGACATCGGCACGATTGATGAACGTGAAGTCGGCTTTGGGCGCAGGTGTGTCGGCGGCGATCGACAACCCGAGCAGAGCCAAGACCGCGAGGATGGGAACCAGCAGACGCACCATGCGTACAGAGTACCGCGCGATGCTGGGAGTCGGCGGCGAGCCGCAGCCACAATGGCCCCCGCTGGACAGAGCCGCGCCCACCGGTCACAATGCAGCAACTCATGCATCGAACTTCGACCCATGCGGGCCCGCGGGCAAGGCCACACAGCCGGACGCTCGGCACGCGCGCGCTCGCTGGCACTTTGGCGGGCATCCTGACCAGCACGCTCGTTCTGGGGCTTGTGCTTCGAGCCGGAACGGCGGACGCGCGGACGTTTGACGACCCGCCGACTGCGCCGCCGCCCGGACCAAGCACACCGCCACCCAGCGAACCGCCCGCCAATGAAGCCGCGCCCACGAGCACGGCTTCGCCCGAAAAGACGCCTGCATCGGAGTCGGGCGATCCATCCTCCGCCTCCCCCACGGGCGAGACGCCGCCCGCGTCAACCGAATCTGATGAAGAGCCCGAGACGTTGCTCACGCTCACCGATGGGCGTCAGGTCAGTGGCTTTCTCATCCGCCAGGACGACACGAAGATCTATCTGAAAGTTGCCGGGATCGACACCGGGTTTGATCGCTCGGGCGTCACGCGTACCGAGGTCATGCCGCCCGTGTCGCAGCGGTATCGCGAACTACGGGCGGCGATTTCCGATGATGACGCCGATCGCTTGGTGATCTTGGCCGAGTGGCTGCGTGCCCGCAAGCGTTACGACGATGCGCTGAAGGAGTTGGAAGCAGCGCTCAAGGCCGATCCGAGCAATCGGGCCGCGAGCGAACTCAAGATTCTGGTTTCAAGCCAGCGTTCGATCGCGCTCAAGGCCAAGGAACGTGCGGCCCGCGAACGTACCGATCCGTCCACGCCCGCCGCACCCGCGCCCGCAGCCGCGAGTGAAAAAGACACGTTCCCGCGTCTGAGCCCTGAAGACGTCAACATCATCCGGGTGTACGAGGTGGACCTGACGCAGCCGCCGCGGATGGTCATCGGCCGCGACGTCGTCGAGGACCTGCTCAAGACCCACGCCCAAGGCATGCTCGACGCCCTCCGCGATCGCTACAACGGCAGCGATCTGATGCGTCTGATCAATGCCAAGGGCGAAGGTGTCGAAGCGCTGCGCGACGGGGCCGTGGTCGCCGCGATCGCCTCGCTCCCGGCCCATCGCATTCTGGAGTTGATGTTCGACTCGCGCGTCCGCGCTCGCGAGCTCTACGCCCGCGTGCGTGTGCTCGACGACCCGCCTGCGCTCAAAGTCTTCCGCGAGAGCGTCCAAGGCTCGTGGCTGATCAACAGCTGCGCCACCAGCAAATGCCACGGCGGCGAGGAGGCGGGCCGCCTCTGGCTCGCCAGCAAGATGCCCGCGACCGAGACTTCGGCGTACACCAACTTCATCATCCTCAGCCGCTTCAAGCTCGCGGACGGCACGCCGCTCATCGACCTGGAGAAGCCGGAGGCATCGCCTCTGATGCAGCTGGGCATGGTGCGCAAGGCGAGCAAGTTCCCGCATCCACCGGTGCCGAGCGGGCCGTCGCGAGCCGACGTGTGGCGCCCGGTCTTCCGCGAGACGAGCGAACGGCGCTTCAAGGAAGCCGTGCAGTGGATCGCCGGGCTCTACCGCCCACGCCCCGACTACCCGATCACCTACGAGACGCCGGTGCCCGAGGCGGTCAAGAAAGCCGAAGCCACCAAGCGCAAACCGGATGACCCCGGACGGTGATCCTCGGGAGGCCGTTTCTGCGCGTCGGAGGGTGGCGTTTCGACGGCATTCGCTGGCGAGTCGGAACCGGGCCGTTGCGGCTCCCGAAAGTTGCGTCGAACGGCGGCCCCAGAGCGACGCATTCGGGGCTGTTCTGCTACCATTCCACCCCCGTCCGAACGGCTTGGGGCACTGGGCGAGAGCCCAACGGAACCGAAACCCGCGACGCGGCGACCACTGATCGCCTCGTCCGCACCACGAATTCGCCTCCCGGGCGACCGGCCCTGCGGAGCATGGAGAGTTGTCGATGAAGCGTGAGCGGCTGCTGAATGCGGGTCTGTCGACCGGATGTCTTGCCCTGGCGATCTTCTTGGCCGCTGGCGGATGCGAACGCCGCGACGAAGCGTCAATCGCGGTCGAGAAGGGCAGCACCACGCTGCACTCGATCAGCGGCGGCAACGTCAAGAAGGCCCCGGACGAGTTCATAAAGTCGACCATGCCGGCAGTTGCTGGCCAGGTGAAGGCTGGGCTTGACGCGACCGGCGGCACCAAAGCCGCGGCCAGCGTTGTAGCCGCCCAGGCGAACTTGAACTACGCGGAGCTTGCCCTCGCCGACGTCGTCGAGCAGGAGCGCATCGCCGCCGATCACCGCCTCGAGATCCGTCGCCAGGCCGGGATCTGGGTTGAGCGCGGCACCAGCGCTGGCGTCTCCGGCTCTTTCAATCCAGCCGATGTCATCGCCAAACTGCAAGCCGAAAAGACGGCCAAGCAGGCGGAGATCGAGACGCTCAACAAGGCCAAGCAGGATCTTGATGCACGCCTCGCCGCACTCAAGTCACAGGCCAAGGCCAAGATTGATCAGGCCAACGCTGTGCTCGCAGATTACGAGTCCAAGCGCGGCGACCTCGCGAAGCTGAGCGCAACCGACGCCGCCCGCGTGCTGGAGTCGACGCAGGGCCTCAAGAAGCAGGCCGACACGCTGCGTCTGGAAGGCGAGCGGATCTTGGCGCAGTCGTCGGTGGTCGAGCCCGACGCCGCCGCCAAGGGCGTCGAGATCGAGCAGCGCCGCAATCAGATCGCCAGCGTCGACGCGGCGATCGCGGACCTGACCAAGCGTGCCGCCACGGCGCAGGCCGATGCCGCCGCCGCCCAAGCCGAGCAGCAGAAGGCGGGCGAGGCGATCGCCAAGGCCTTCGGCGAACTGCGCGATCAGCGCGAAGGCAAGTTGCGTGAAGCGATCGAGAGTTCACGCAAGACGATCAACAGTGCGCTGACCACCGCGAAGGGCGCGGGCACTGATGGCGGCGCGAGCATCAAGCTGATTCTCGGCAAGGCTCAGATGCTGCTGGGCGATCTCGCCTTCACCGAAGGTCAGGGCGCGTCGCAGTACGCGGCCTTGATGCAGCACCTCGCCACCGTGAAGCCCGCTTTGGCCGACGCTTCGCGCTACGCCGATGAAGCCAAGAAGGCGCAGGACGAGAGCAAGGAAACGCTGGAGTCGGCGGGCAAGGCGTACGAAGCCGCGCAATCCGCGTTTGAGTCCACGCCGCTCTCCGGCGAGATCAAGGAGCGACTCAAGAAGGTCGCCGAGAGCCTCGGCAAGATCGCTGGCAGCGCGACCGGCGCGAGCGCGGACGCGGCAGCGGCCGCCACGGCTCCCGGCGCAACGCCCGAGCAGCCGTCATCAGCAGCCCCTGCAGCTCCGACGGGACCGCTCCCTGAAGATCTGAAGGCTTTTGTCGCCAGCCTCGCGGAGGCGGCGAAGAACAGTGATTCCGGTGCGGTTCTGGCCGCCCTGAACACCCCGACGCCCGAGATCGCCGAAGCTCTCAAGCAGGTCGCCGAAGCGGGCAAGCCGTTTGAACGCCTCGAGAAGGTGTGCAAGGCGAAGTTTGGCACCACGATAAGCGAAGCCACCGGCGGCGCGGGCGGAGTAAAGGTGGATTTCGGCCCGGACACTGAGAATCTCGCGAAGGCGGACCTCGCCGCGCTGACGGCAAGCGTCAACGGCGACAAGGCCACCGTGATGAGCGGCGACAAGAAACTCTTCGACGCAATCAAGGTCAATGGAGCGTGGAAGATTGATGAACCGATGCTGGCGCAGATCGGGCCTCAGATCGGCATGATGCTCCCGATGATCAGCGCCATGGGCTCGCAGGCTGGTGCGCTTGCCGATGAGGTTGAAGCCGGCAAGTACGCCACGATCCAAGACGTGACGAAGGCGATGATGGAACGCATGCAGGGCGCGATGGGCGGCGGACCGGGCGGTGGTCCCGGCAGCGGTCACGACATGAGCAAGTAACTTCTCGCGCCCCCACCACTTGGGCGAGTGCATTCAGATCCTTCTCGCATTTCACTGCTCATGAGCCTCTCCACCCACGAATCCTCTCCCGCGAGCGGACACTCCGGTGCCGCCGGTCCTGACCTGCCCGAGGTCAAGATGCACCTGCTCACACCCGCCAAGAGCGGCGTGGGACGGGTTGTCAGCAACACCAAGTGCACCGCGGGCCGCAAGAGTGCCGGGTTTGTCCGGCACGTCGCGATAGACATCGGCGACACGCCGCTGGCCGGCCAGTTTCGCGCAGGCCAGTCCTTCGGCGTGATTCCGCCCGGCGTCGATCCCAAGGGGGCTTCGCACAAGCTGCGGCTCTACTCAATCGCATCGCCGACCCGCGGCGAAGACGGCCAGGGACGCGTGCTCGCGACCACCGTCAAGCGACTGATCGACGAGCACAACGAAACCGAAAAGCTCTTTCTCGGCGTCGCGAGCAACTATCTCTGTGACCTCAAGCCCGGCGACGAAGTGACCGTCACCGGCCCGAACGGCAAGCGGTTCCTGCTGCCATCGCGCACGGCAGAGCACGACTATGTGTTCTTTGCCACGGGCACGGGTATCGCCCCGTTCCGCGGCATGCTTCTTGACCTGCTGCACGGCCCAGATGCGGGCCGCTCACGCGTCGTGCTCGTCATGGGCTCGCCGTACGCGTCGGACCTGCTCTACCACGAGGACATGCTTGCGCTGGCCGCCAAGCATCCGAACTTCACATACCTCACTGCGATCAGCCGCGAGAAGATGGCCGACGCCCCCAAGCCCCTGTATGTGCAGGACCGGCTGGAGACCCATCGCGAGTTGTTGTCGTCGATGCTGGCCTCGCCGCGCGGCCTCGTCTATGTCTGCGGCATCGCGGGCATGGAACTTGGGATTCTGCAGAAGCTGACCGACATTTTGCCGCAGGCCGAACTTGAGCAGTACCTGCAGGTCGACGCCGCAGCCCGCGCCGACGTCAAGGGCTGGAATCGCAAGATGCTGCACAAAGAGGTGCGGCCGACCCGGCGGGTGTTCCTTGAGGTGTATTGAGTCCGGGTCGTGCGGGCGAGACGTTTGACCTTCGCCCCGCCGACTGTTAGCGTTCAGTTCCCGATGCGTGCCCCGGGGTTGAGGGGATGCATCGGAGTTCGAAGTCCAAATGTTTCGCAGCAGACGATCAGCATCAAAGGAATCGGCTTGAGCATCCGAAGCACGCCATCCACCGCCGTTCGACTCTCCGCCCATCGTCCGGGGCTTTCCAAGCATCGCTTGGCCGGTCTGGTTGCGGGTCTGGTTCTGGCGTTTGCTGCCCCCGCCGCCGTTGCACAACTTCAGACGCTGCCGCCGGAGGTCATCACGGCCCAGGGTTCGCTCGCGCCCGATCAGCGGACGCTGGTGGAGAAATTTGTCGCCGACGCGGCCAAGGGCCTTTCGGGCGATGCCAAGGCGATTCGCGAGGCACGCGTCACGCTTGTGACGCCGCTGACGCAGCCGCAGGTGGGCGTGCTCTTCCGCACGACCTATTCCGAGCAGCTCGCGAAAATTCTGCCCGATTTGGTGAACGCTGGTGGTACGAAGGGCATCAATGCGTTGATCATCGCCGGCGAAACGGCGACGGCTCGCATGTTCGACCTCGCCGAAGAGCAACTCGCGGCCCGCGAAACGGCCATGCGATTCGCAGCGGTCAGTTCGCTCGGCGCCGGCTTTGAACAAGCCCGCACCCGCACCCCCGGCGTGCCCGTTGAACGCATCCGCACCGCGGTCACCAAGCTCGCGACCCGTTTGGGCACCGAGACCGACTCGTTCGTCGTCGACGCGATCACGCGCTCGATCCTCTCTGCCGCACGCAACTCGCAAACGGGTTACGAGTCGCTGCGCGAGTTTGCGCTCGACGCCCTCGTCAAGGGCATGGCCGACCGCCTCGCGTCTGCCACGACGATCACCAATGACGATGCCGCGATGTTGCAGGCCCTGCTTCGCGCCGGGCTGGCGGCACGCGACGAACTCGCCGTGGATGAACGCAATCGCGGCGTCGCGGGCGGCATCTCGCGTCTTTCGTCGGCCGCCGTCAAGGACCTCGCAACTCTGGGCGGCGAAATGCTCGCGCTGTCGGCGCGACTCATCAAGGACCCAGACCTGAACCCCGCCGCGGACGCCGAGGATGTGATCCGTGAGCGTGCAAAGAAGTCGCGGGCGTTGATCGGCCAGATCGCTGGCACCGCGCAGGCGATCATCACTCTCGCAGGTTCGGCGCTCCAGTCGACGTTCACCAATCCGGCGGGCGCGAATCTCGCAACCGTGGCAACTGAAGGAAAGAACGAGTCCGACGCTCGTTTCTTGACGACGGTTGCTGACCTTGTCGGGCCTGGCGGCCTTCTGAGCAAGCAGCCGTTTGAGATCACGCGCACATTCAAGCTGCCCTGATCAAGACGTACTCGCGATGATCACGGGTTGACCTGGCCGCACGCGGCGGGCTGGTTGCGTTCGCGTTTCGCGTCGCGCTGGCCAGTTACCACGCGATCGGCTTGCCTTCGTGGCTGAGGTAGGTGCCGTTGGATGCGCTGTTGAGTCCCTCGGCGACGTCCAGCAGCTTGCGCACGCTGTCGGCCGGATCCAGCGGAGCGGCCGGCCCGCCCATGTCGGTCTTGTTCCACCCCGGGCAGAACGTGACGATCGTGAAGCCCTCCGGTCCAAGTTCGCGGGCGAGCGACGCCGTGAGCATGTTCAGTGCGCTCTTGCTGGCGCGATAGGCGTAACTGAAGCCGTGCGAGACGTTGGTGATGCTGCCCAGCGTGCTGGAGATGTTGAGAACGCGGCGGGTCTGTGCCGCACGCAGATTGGGCAAGAGTGCCCGCGTCAGCAGCGCTGGGCCGAACGCGTTGGTGCGGAAGACCTTCTCGAACGCCTCCATCGAGAGCGTCGAGACCGACTTGTCCTCGGCGCTCATGCCCGCGTTGTTCACCAGCACATCGATCGGCACGCCCGCCAGCACCTCACCCAGCGCGTGGATGGATGCCGGGTCGGCCTGCTCGAGCGGCAGCACGCGCTTGGCGAACGGCGTGACCGCCGCAGCGTGCTTCATGTCGCGAACGGTGGCGATGACGTGATAGCCGCGGCGGGAAAGGTCCTTGACGAACTCAAGACCAAGGCCGCGATTGGTGCCGGTGACGAGAGCTGTTCTGGGCATAGGGAGAGTGTATCGCAACAGAAAAGCCCGGCGTCGAACACGCCGGGCTTTGACAAGGAATCAGATTTCAGACGCTGCTTGTGAGCATCGCCCGACGGTGTGGACCATTCACGCGCGTCAGCGACATCGGCGACGCGTCAACTCACGCGTTGTCGAGCAGTTCGACCGACTCGAACTTGTTGCCTTCGAGCATCTCGAGGCTCGCGCCGCCGCCGGTGGAGACGTGGCTGAAGCCCTCGGAGAGACCCATGTCCTCGACAGCCGCGGCAGAGTCGCCGCCACCGACGATCGTGGTCGCGCCCTTCTTGGTCGCCTCGACCATCGCCTTGGCGACCTCGCGGGTGCCGACGGCGAAGGGCTTGAACTCAAACACGCCCATCGGGCCATTCCACACGACCGCCTTGGCCTTGAGGATGGACAGGGCGAACTTGGTCTGGGTCTTGGGGCCGATGTCCAGACCCATGAACCCGTCCTTGATGTTCTCATCGAAGACTTCGATGTCGCCGCCCGACTCGTTGAACTCCGTGCCGCAGACGTGATCGACGGGCAGCAGCAGTTCGGCCTTGAGCTTGGCCGCCAGGTCGATCGTCCTCTTGGCGTCGGCGATGCGGTCTTCTTCAACGCGGCTCTTGCCGACGTTCTTGCCCAGAGCCTTGAGGAAGGTGTACGCCATCGCGCCGCCGACGATGATCGCATCGGCCTTGGGGAGCAGATTGTCGATGCACGCCATCTTGTCCGAGACCTTCGCGCCGCCGAGCACGACGACGAAGGGCTTGGCGGGGGCACTGATCGCGCCGGCGAGATACTTGATCTCCTTCTCGACGAGGAAGCCAACGACCTTGGGCTTGTTGCCCAGGCTCTTGGGTACTGCGACCATGCTCGCCTCGGCACGATGGCATGTGCCGAACGCGTCGTTGACGTACACGTCCGCGCCGTGCGCGAGTTTCTCGGCGAACGCCGGATCGCCCTTCTTCTCGGCCTTGTGGAAGCGGACGTTCTCCAGCAGGATCACGTCGCCGTTGTTCATCGCCTTCACCGCGGCGGACGCGGTGTCGCCGATGCAGTCGTTGCCGGGGAAGCCGACGGGCTTGGCGAGCAGTTCGCCGAGCCGCTTGGCAACCGGCTCAAGGCTGTATTCGGCCTCGAAGCCCTTGCCCTCGGGGCGGCCGAGGTGGCTGGCGAGGATCGCACGCCCGCCGCGGCTGATCACCGACTGAATCGTCGGGAGCGCGGCACGGATGCGGCGGTCATCGCTAATCTTGCCGTCCTCGATCGGGACGTTGAAATCCACGCGGATGAAGACCTTTTTGCCATTGACGTCGACGGCGGCGATGTTCTTCTTGGACATGACGCGGACCCCTTGAATGGTGAAAGAGCGCGAAACACCCAAGTCTAGGGAAGACCCGCTCGCTTTTCGCCCTCGCGCTGGCGTTTCAAGGCTGGTTTTTCGCCGGAATCCACAGTGTGTACTCGCCGTCGGGCGATGCCCTGCGCTCAAAACCGCGTGCCTCCGCCGCGTCCTTCAGTTGCACCGCGAGCCCCTCCAGCGAAGACTTGTACATGACCGCCGCCGGCGGGTCCGCCGCGAGGGCTTCGTCAAGTTGCGGCCCCCAGAGCATTCGCCGTGCGCGACGCTCCTCCGGCGTCATGAACTTGCCGACATGAAACGTGAAACGCCCCGTCGCATACGGCGGATAGACACGCAGTCCGGCTTGCAATGGAATGATGGGATCGATCGTGAGCACCCGCCCTTGGCCCTGGACATTCTCACGCACCCAATCCGCTGTTCTCGCGACCTTCGTCGGCGTCCACGCGCTCGGCGTCGCGATCCGATAGACCTGCCAATACCAGCGCGGGATGTTGATCGCGGCCGCGACAACGCCGGCGATGAGCACGGCGCGCGATACACGCTCCACGATGCCGGTCGCGGTCTGCGCTTCGCCGTCCGGCGCGACCGACGCGAGCGTCGCCGCGACAATCAGCAGAAAGAACGGCAGCAGCACCGAGTGATACTGCATCTGCACCTGGAATGGCGCGTTGAGCCCCACAAACAGTGCGAATGCAACGCTGACCAGTGTCACGACGCGCACGCCCGATTCACTTCGCCAGTTGCTCGTCGCACGCCGCACCGCGAGCAGCCAACACGCCAGGCCGAGAAGGAACAAAGCGGCCAGATTCCCGGGGTCCGTACACCACGTCTGAAAGAAGTGCCCGATCTTGCCAACGAGTGAACTCTGCTGGGTGTTTCCTTCAAGCACATACGACTTGTACAGCGCGGGATACCCGAGATTGCCGAAGACGAAATCCTCCGGCGCCGCTCGATAGAGCGTCCATGTGGGCACGAGCGCTCCCGCCGCACCCGCGAACGCGAGAACGCCCGCGAGCAGCCGCCGCGCCGCGCCCAGTCGCGACGCCAGCAGCACGCCGCACAATCCGAGCACCCCGGCGGCGGGCGCGGTGGTCAGTCGGACGGTCACCGCAGCACCGAGCAACGCACCCACGACGATGAACCACGCGACGCGCCCCGTCCGAACAGCGTGCAAGTGCAGCAGCACCGCGCCCAGTATCGCGCAGATGCTCGCGTCATGGTTCCAAGACCACCCGTTGGTGTAGGTGAACACCCGTGCCGAGATGTGAATGCCCATGAGCGCCAAGGCGATGTTGCGAGACTGTCGCTGGGGAAGCCGACTGAGCCACGCTCGCGACGCCCAGAACACCATCATCACGCACAGCGTGCCGACGATCGCGGAGAACACGCGCGTCGCGAGCAGCGCGTTGTCGGAGAGTTGAATCACGCCCGCGTAGATGTACACGAGCAACGGCGTGTGAAACAGCGGGTAGTCGACGTACGGCCGCAGCCCTTCCTGCACCAGCAACTGCGCGGGTGAAACGAACTGATGCTCGTCCAAGTCAAACGGGCGCGTCAACGCGCGGCTGAGCAGCAGCCCGAACACAACCAACGGCACGCCCACGCTCCAAAGCATGCCGCGCGATCGGGCTTGATCGCGAGTGCTCACCCCACGAAGATCGCCGTCCGCCATGCAGCATCTCCAACGAGTCGCCATGCGCGTCCGACGCGTCGGACCGCGAAACTACTGCATCAAGTTGTACTTGATGATGCACCACATCGCCCGCACCCCGTCGCGCCAGCCGATCTTCTTCCCTTCCTCATAGGTGCGGCCTGAGTAAGAGATGCCCACCTCATAGATGCGACACCGCAGCCGAGCAACTTTGGCCGTGATCTCGGGTTCAAAGCCGAAGCGATTCTCTTCGATCTTGATCCCCTGAATGATCTCTCGCTTGAAGACCTTGTAGCACACTTCCATGTCCGTCAGGTTCAGATTGGTCAACATGTTCGACGCGAGCGTCAACGCCTTGTTACCCAGAGAGTGCCAGAAATAAAGCACGCGATGGCATTCACCGCCCGCGAACCGCGATCCAAAAACAACGTCCGCACGCCCGTCCAGGATCGGCGCGAGCAGCCTCGGATACTCCTGTGGGTCGTACTCCAGATCCGCGTCCTGCACGATGACCGCGTCGCCCGTTGCCGCGGCAAAGCCGGTCCGCAGCGCGGCACCCTTGCCCTGGTTCACCTCGTGGTACAGCACGCGAACGTCATTCCGATCCTTCCAGATCGTCTCCGCCGCGGTCTTGAGCCGATCGCGCGTGCCGTCGCGCGAGCAGTCATCCACGAGGATGATCTCCTTCTCAACCGGCGAGGCCTCCACCCGCCGGACGAGTTCCAAGATCGTGTTGTTCTCGTTGTAGACGGGGATGACGACGGACAGTTTCAAGTGCGGCACCTCAACCACTGAGCCGAACGCCGCCTCGCGTGAGGCGACGCTTGCCCAAGTTGGTCGGCACTATAACGCCCAAGCCGGCTGGAGTCTGGAATCATCAAGAGCCGCGGCAAGCGCCTCGCGGCCATCTCACCGCCGCTGACGCGCCGCGAGCATTACGCCGCCGAGCAGCAGCGGCATCGCCGCAGGCGCTGGAATGACAAGCGTCTGAAACGACGCACCCGCGTCGATGTCGATCCAGTCGCCAGAGCCCGCGTCGCCGTTGCGGTAGAGCCGCAGCACTTCGGGCGCGGTCCAGCGGATCGGCGGCTTGCCCTCGCCGGCGTAGGCGTCGAGGGGAGCGTCTGAGGAGAAGGTGAGCGAACCACCCGCGGCACTCATGTAGTCGCCAAAGCGCGTGGAGAGCAAGATGTTACGTGCCGCAAGGTCTCGATGCACAATGCCGCCCGAACGCATGCTGACGATCGGTGCGTCGGCCTCGAACGAGAACGAGACGAAGTCTGAAACTTCGAGTTGAACGTCCGGACCCCGCAAGTGGTCGGTGTCGCCGCAGAGCGGATTGTTGCCCTTGACGCCCTTGTCCTTGTAGAGCGGGTTATCGACGACGCCTCCGTCGGCGGTGGGCGACGGCTGGAGCGTGACGAGCGCGTTGCCAAAGAACTGCACCACATTTGGGTGGGGCCGGATGCCGCTTGAGAAGTCGGCCTGCTGGAATGAGAACGACATGTCGTGCGACAGCCAAACGTCGGCGGCAGCCGCGCTCGTCGTGCCAAGGCCCGCCGCGACGAGTGCGACGCTGGCCCCAACAGCCACACGGAAACAGTCACGATGCACACACATGCTCATCTCTCCACGTTTAAGCCTCGGTCACGCTCGCGACGGCGGAAGTCGCCACAGAGCAGCATGATGCCGAACACCGGCGTGCGAGGCAAGCCCTGAATCCACGCACCCATCCGCGCTCGGCACGACACCTTCCCACACCCAAACCGAGCATGGGCGGTGGGTGTTCGCCCCTCAGATTTGTGTCGAGCTCCGAGAAACTTGCCGCAGACCGGTGCTTTTCTTGGCAATTCTCGGAATCACGCGGCATGTTTCTTTGTGCCCGCGCGATCGGTGTGCCTCGATGTTCGGGTCCGGTCGTGCGGAATGTGGAGGTAGAAGAATGAAGACTGTCTCGATCGTCGCGGCGCTCGCCGCTGCCGCACTGTCCGGTGTTGCTCTCGCAGATGCGCCGCCGCTGGCGACGCTCAACGCCAAGATCAACGTGGACAATGTGTTCGACGCGTACGTCTCCGACTCGGCGACGACGTTGGGGACCAAGTTCCTGTCGGGCGTCGACTGGCCGACCACGTACACTGGCTCATTCGACATCGCCCAAGCTGGCACGTACTACATCCACGTCGTCGCGACGGATCTGGGTCCGCCGGCCATGTTCATCGGCGCGTTCACGCTCAACCTGGGAACAGCCGACAGCGCGCTCTTCGCCAACGGCACGAACAAACTCTTCTCCAACTCCACCGACTGGACGGCCCATCTCGGCTCACTTGCCGGCGCGACCGCGCCGATTGCTGACTTCGGCGGCGCGGGCGGCGGCCAGATCTGGGACGGCTCCGTAGGCTCCAAATACACCAAGGACTCCCACTACATCTGGCACGGCGCGACCAGCGGCGAGATGACCACGGTCTTCACCGCCTCCTTCGTCGTTGTCCCCGCCCCCGGCGCGGCGGCTCTCGCTGGCCTCGGGGTGCTCGCACTGGGTCGTCGTCGTCGCTGAGCCATCGTCACTGACATGAACGAACAAAGGCCACCATACTGGTGGCCTTTTCATTTGCATCACGCCGTGGGTGTGCCACGCGTCCGACGCGGCTCGCGTCAGCTCTTCATGTTCACGAACTGCACCGGCACCGGCAGATCGGCCTGCGTCAGCAGCGACATGCACGTCCGCAGATCATCGATCTGCTTGCCGGTCAGGCGCACTTCTTCGCCCATGATCGAGGCCTGTACCTTCAGCCCGCTGTCCTTGACGATCTTGACGACCTGCTTGGCGTGCTCCTGCTCCAGCCCTGAGCGGATCTTCACCTCGCGTTTGAGCATCCCCGCCGCGCCGGGCTCGGCGTCCTTCCACTCAAACGCCTTGGGGTTGATGTTTCGGCGCATGGCGGCGGACTGGAAGATCTCCTGCAGCGCCCGCATCTTCATGTCGTCGACGGTGACGAACTTGAGCTTCTTCTCCTTCTGATCAACCGTGATCTCGGCGTGGACGCCGCGGAAGTCGAATCGGGCGGCGAGCATCTTCTTGAAGTTGTTGACGGCGTTGTCAAGCTCGGCAAAGTCCATGCGGCTGACGACATCAAGACTGGGCATGAAGGCATCTCCATCGAAGCAAGGCGGGTGCAGACCCCAGAACGCGTGGCTCACACGGGACCGACGGCACGTTGTATCCTAGCGACCATGATGGCAAATCTCGGCATGATTCGATGGTCCGCGGTCCTTGCGCTCGCTCTCGTCCTGCCGCTGCTCGGCGCGTGCTCTTCCTCCGCGCCGCGCCTGCGCGGAGCCGTCGACTCCACAGACGTCAACGGCTTCCAGATCGCCTCGCTGCACAACCCGCAACTCGGCGCGTCCACCCAACTTGTACTCGCCGTCGCGGCCCCGAGCACACCCGCAGAAACACGCTTCGTCCGCGTCTGGATGCTCGAACGATTCGATCGTCACTCATCCTGGACAGTCGTCCACGGCCCATTCGCCGGTGCCGTCGGTGCCAACGGCTTTGCACCTCCGGGCGAGAAGCGTGAGGGCGACAAACGCACGCCCAGCGGCATCTACACGATCACCGAGCTCTTCGGGTCCGATGCGGCCTTCAAGCCACGTTTGCCGTACAAGATCGCCACCGAGAACGACGCGTGGTGCGAAGACCCGACGTCGCCGCACTACAACCAGTGGATCAGCGGAGAGGAAGCCAAGAAGGCCAACGACCGCCTCGCACGAAACGATGACCTCTACATCCACGCGGCGGTGATCGACTACAACCGCTGGCCGGTTGTGCCGGGCGCGGGCAGCGCGATCTTCATGCACAAGGCTGATCCCGCGGGCGCGGGCACGCTGGGGTGCGTGGGTCTGGAACAAGGCCCGCTTGACACCATCCTGCTGAGGCTCGACCCGGCAAAGACGCCGCTGATCATGATGGGCACGCTTGATGTGCTGAAGAACGCGGACTCGGGCTTCCAAGCCCCGCCCAAGCCGCCGACCACGCCAATCGCACCGCCAGCAGCAACACCCGCCGCGACGCCCACCAAGAGTTGATCGGACTCGGCGGGCACCGCTCGCGAATCTGCCGCCTTGGCTCGCTCGAACTCGCTTGCGGAGATCTCCACCATGCTCAAGGCGTATCTGCTCTTCAACGGCGTGCTCTACATCCTCTTCGCGCTGTGGTGCACGATCGCGCCGGCCAAGACGGCCAACTTCCTTGGGCTGGACTTTCGCAGCGGTTCGGGAAAGAGCGAGTACATCACGGTCTACGGCGGGCTTGAGTTCGGCCTCGGACTCTTCTTCCTTGCCGCCGCGCTGAAGCCAGAACTCACGCAGGCGGGCCTGCTCTTCTCGCTCATGTTCTACGGCTCGCTCGCCGTCTGGCGGATCTACACCTTCCTGACCGTGCCCGGCATTCTGAAGCCGACGTACTTCTTCGGCGGGTCCGAGATCCTGCTCGCGATCCTGGCCGTCGGGCTGTTCCTGACTCGGAAGCCCTGAGCACGCTGCCCTTTTTCGATTCTTTTTTGCCCGATTGCCGAACCTTCTTGCGGGCCCGTGCGCTTGTACGTGAGCACACGATGTTTTTCGCAGGGAGCGGCCATGTCCACAGCACTCGACGCGGGTCCACAATCGGCGACGACAGCGGACGCACCGCGCACTGTCTCGCTGCCGCTGCTCGACTCACTGCGGATCGCGTCGCCATGCCCGGCATCGTGGGTTCAGATGGTCGGCGACGACATCACCCGCCACTGCGCCCAGTGCGATCTCGACGTCCACAACATCTCAGCGATGTCGCGCGAGGACGCCGAGGCGTTTCTGCAAGCCCGAAAGAACGCGTCACGCACCTGCGTCCGCTTCTTCCGTCGCGCCGACGGCACCATTCTCACGCAGGATTGTCCAGTCGGCCTCGCACTCTGGCGTCGGCGTGCGGCGGCGGGCGTCTCGCGGGTCGCGGCGGCGATGCTGTTTGTGTTCACCGGTGGCATGATGCTCTCAGCCAATCGCACGCCGTGGCTGCCTGAACGCCTGCGTGCGATGGAGCCGTTCAAGACGGTGTCGGCGTGGCTGAACCCGATCGCGGCACCGGCACCACCAATAACCTCTGGCAGTTGGATCGCTGGCTTGGCGATAGCACCGCCGCCGGCACCAAATCCCCAGCCACCGGCGAATGGCGGCGTGCAGAAGAAGTCATCGAAGACGACCGCGCACGCTTCTCGAAAGGCCAACAAGTGATTCTCGCGTCGCTGGGCATCTTCATCGTCTGGGCCGCGTGCATGGTTTCGGGCCTGCTCTGGCCACAGTCCGAACTGACGCGTCAGGCGGCGATCGCGCTCGTCACGCTCCCCGTGGGCGTGGCGTGGCTGATGATGGAGTGCGTCCACGCCGTGACGCCGCGCCGTCTCTTCGACCGGCGCCGACACGCGGCGTTCGCACGCCTCCTCCACGGCACTTTCGTCGGCACGCTCGGCGTCTTGCTCAGTCTGCTCTTCTTGCCTCTGGTCGATGAATGGTCCCCGGACGCGATCACGCTGGGCTTCGCCTCCGCCGCGGCGGCCTTGATCTGCACCCTGCCGCGCGGACGCATCGCCGCTGGCCACTTGCCCGCACTGCGACTACGACATCGCGACCCTCGCCCCAGGCACGCCCTGCCCCGAGTGCGGCAATGCCACCACTCATGCACCGGCGCGTGCTTCCGCTCACGCACAGGCACGCCATCCGGCTACCCTCTGAGCCATGCATGTGGTCTCGTTCTACACCGGTGACGGACGCTTCGCGGAGCTCGCGGCCAAACTCCGCGCCAGCTGCGAGAAGTTCAACATCCCCCACTCCATTGAGCAGCTCCCGTCTGACAACGACTGGATCAAGAACCTGATGCGCAAGCCATCGTTCATGCTGCGCAAGCTCGACGAACTCAAGCAGCCGATCGTCTGGCTCGATGCGGACTGCGAGGTCATCCAGTATCCGACGCTGCTGGACGACAACTCGTACGACATGCAGATCTTCAACTGGGTGCCTATCAAGAAGCCGGACGAGCATGCCGCCGATCCGCTGCGCCTCGTCGCGGCGTCGGGCGTGGTGTATCTGAACAACACGGCTCCGGCGCAACGGCTGCTCTATCGCTGGATCGCCGCGTGCAAGTCAACGAAGCAGAAGGCAGACGACCAGATCCTGGACGTGGTTTATCGCGAAGAATGCAAAGGCAAGATCAACTGCCGCTGGCTGCCGCCGGAGTACAACCGCATGGACTCGTACTTCCCCGACGTCCAGCCGGTGATCAATCACATCTTCAAGGCTGGCGCGTTCTTCTTCACAGAAGGCGAAATGCCACCGGTGGTGCCGGGCACGCTGCCGCTCTGACGCCGCGGCCCGCGAATCTCACTCCACCGTCACGCTGGAGCGGATGGCATCGATCTTCTTCTTGCCGATGCCCTTGACGCGATCAAGGTCAGTCAGCTTCTTGAACGCGCCGTTCTTGGTGCGATCTGCAATGATCGCCTGAGCGAGCTTGGGTCCGATGCCCGGAAGCAAGGCGAGTTGCTCGGCGGTCGCGACGTTCAGATTGATCCGCTCGCCGATCGCGCGTGCCGGCCCGGGCTGCTGAACGATCTCGACGGGCTTGTGTTCTGGCGCACGCACGATCGCAGGGGCAGGCGGAGCCGTCTCCACCTTCTTGGCGTTCTCGTTCGTGGCGGCCGAAGGCGTCTGGCTCGCGCCAGCGTCAGGCGTGCCCGGCACGGGCTCGGCAGCCGTCTGCGCCGCGTCGCTCCGAGTCACCTGTGCCGCGTGCGCGACATGCAGTGCCTGGGCTGGATTCAAGATCCGCCATGCGCCGCCCGCCACGGCACACGCCGAGAGCACCCCGGCGGCCAACCAAGCCACGCGAACTGCACGAGCCTTGTTGCGAACCGGGCGAGAATGAAAGACTGCGCTTGGCATCGTGCCTCCGAGGTGCGTCCTGTCGCGAGCAACGAGACTACACGATCGGTCGACCCTCTCGCAACGCTTGACGAATCCCTGCAAGTCGTGCGGCGATGGCTCGCGGCAGCCCTGCTTGCGACATCAGCGCGCCCCCCGCCATCTCCGGGCGGGCCTCTCGCGGGACATCCATCAGTTCCTGCCAGCAGACGCTGATCACGCTGGGCTTGGAGAGAGCGATCGCCGCGGCTCGTGCGGCCCATTCGCTCTGCGTCGTCTCGCTCCACTCGCCCCGCCAGCGCCCAGGGTACTGCAGTTCGCCGCGTTCTTCAGCCGCCGGATCCTCGGCCTCGGGAGCGAGCGGCTGGCTGGGTGCGCCAATCGCGGTGACCGCGAGCGGTTTCTCAAACGCGGCGTACCGGTCGAGCAGCGCGGAGAACGCCATCAGATCGCGCGTGCTGCGTCCCTGATTGGGCAGCCCCATCTGGACGCGCAGACCGACAACGTCGATCGGCATGCCCGCCTGCAGAATCGTCTCGGTATAGAACAGCGGCGGCATCGATCGGCGCTGGCGGGCGTAGTACTCGCCCCAGGGCTGATCGATCTCAAGTTGAATCTTGGCCGTCGGATGCAGTTTGCGCACCAGCATCACGCAGACCTTGGTCAGGTCCACGATTTGATCAAACGAGAACTTGAAGTTCGAGTTGACCTGCAGGCCCGACGCGACCGTCCAACGTGCGATCGTGCGGCGATAGCGCGTCACGATCTGCTGCACATGCTCGGCCACCATCTCACGGAACGTCTCGTAGTCGTTCTCCCAGATGTAGAGGAACTCGGGCACGGCACTTGGGCGCAGGTCCAGAATCGGCCCCGCAACCACGGGCACCCGGGCCGTCCGCACCGCCCACTCGATCCAGCGATCGGTCGGCGCGAAGTGATACTTGCCCTCGGCCGGCTCCATGTCGGCCCAGCGCATGGGCATCGTGATGAAGTCGCAGCACTGCGACACGACGCGCTGCGCCGCCTCGCTGAAGACTGCCGGGTTGATCGCGACACCGACGGAAGGCTGCACCGGCACCACCGTCGTGCCCGAGCCGGGGATGGCGATCGACGCGCCCTGCGGCGGCGGATCCCCCGTCAGCTTGGTGTACTGATGGACCGCGTCGCGATACAGATCGCCCGCGAGCCGCCGCGGCACCTGACGCTCGGCATGACGGGCGGCGAGCTTCTCACCCGCATCAATCGCGAGCGCAAGCGCCCGCAGCGCGAGCAGGTCGGCCTTGCCACGCGGGCACACCTCGCCGGGTGCCATGTGAGTCCGACTGTGATTCGGGCGATCGGCGACCAGCGCCTCGGTGAACACCAGGCGTGCCTGCTCGAACTCCGCCATCACCGGATCGTCCGACGACAGGTCGGTCATGCCCCACTCTTCCAGTTTGTTGAGGAAGAGCATGATCCGGTGGCGTGCCAGTTCAAGACTCAGCAGATACGGCTCATCGCGCTCGGGCAACAGGCACGTCTGGAGCGTCAGCAAGCCCAAGGAAGCACCGCCCGCCACACCCGTCTGGGCCGGGACTTCGAACTGAACACAAAGCCCGGCCGTCTCAGGCGAGTTCTTCTGGCAGCGGATCAGACCCGGCTCGGCGGCAATGGTCGCCTGGAACGCCAAATCGTCCGCGCCGAAAAGGTGCGCGTGCTTGATCGGGAATGCCTTGGTCGGCGTGCCGTCGGGGTCGAAGACCGCGAAGTTGAGCATGGAGGCGTGGACCCTCGGGGCGCGCCGGACCTTCCGGGCGGATGGGTATTGTCGCCTCCAAATCGGCGAACGCAAGCCCCGGCCAAAACTTCGTCCTCCCGGGTTCGGGGCATCCTCTGGCCCCCCATCGCAGCCTCCAATAATCCGCCCGTGACTCTTGAACGCCGAATGCTCGATCTTGCCGCCCGGCACGCCCTGCGTGCCCAGGGCGACGTCGAGCCGGGCACCCTTGTCGGATGCGTGATCGAACGAGACGGCACCGTGCTTGCGATAGGCCACCATCGCCGTCACGGCGGGCCGCATGCGGAGCGTGAAACTCTCGACGTGTGCGCCTCAAAAGGCATCGATCCGCGTGGCGCGACGATGTATGTCACGCTCGAACCCTGCAACGCCCACGGCAAGAACCCGCCGTGTGTCGACGCGGTGCTCGCGGCGGGGATTCGCAGGGTCGTCTACGCCTGTGCAGACCCCAACCCGCTCAAAGCCGGCGGTGCGGCACGGCTCGCCGCCAGCGGCGTGATCGTCGACCACTGCGACGCCAGTGTGCTGGCCCGCGACATCAGCGAGCCGTTCCGCCATCGCATCACCACCGGACGCCCGTGGGTCATTGCCAAGTGGGCTCAGACGATCGACGGCCGCATCGCGACGCGCACCGGCGAATCCAAGTGGATCAGCAGCGCCCGCTCGCGCAATCGGGTGCATCGCTTGCGCTCACGGGTGGACGCGATCCTCACGGGTATCGGCACCGTGCTCGCTGATGATCCTGCACTCAATGCACGCGGCGTCCGACGGGCTCGCCGCATCGCACGCCGCGTCGTGTGCGACACCGATCTGGATATCCCGCTCGACTGCCAACTGGTGCGTACGGCCCGCGAGATTCCGACCACGCTGGCGTGTGCCGCCGAACTGAGTGTGGCGGAGATCAGACGCGAGAAACGAGAATCGCTCGCGGCCCGCGGCGTCGAAGTTCTGGGTGTGCCGACGCACGCGCGCGGCATCGACCTTGATGCACTTCTCCGCGAACTGCTGCGCCGTCACATCATCGCCAATGTGCTCGTTGAAGCTGGCCCCGGCCTGCTCGGCTCGCTCTTCGACGCGGACCTGATCGATGAAGCCGTGGTCTATGTCGCGCCGATGCTGCTGGGCGACGAACTGGCCCGCTCGGTCGCTGTCGGTCGCGTGGCACAGAGCCTGACGGCCGCCCGACGCCTGCGTCTGTGCCGCTCCAAACGAGTCGATGACGATCTCGAACTGACGTATCGGCGCGTTTAGTCGTAGCCGAGGCGTTCCAGATCGTCCTCGTCAAGGCCGAACTGATGGCCGATCTCGTGTAGCAACGTCACCATGATCTCTTCGTAGACGGCGTCGTCGGCTTCGTCCTGGTCCCAGCCGCCCGCGAGCGCGATGATCCCCTCGCGGAAGAGATGGATGTCGTTCGGGCCTTCCGGAGCGTGGGCGACGGAACGCTCGGTGAAGGCCTCGCCGCTGTGCAGGCCGCACAGCATCGTCGCCTCCTCCTCGTGCTTTTCAGGCGGCACGCCAAGCTCGTTGAGCAACTCTGGCGTCGGCCGATCGAGCACGATCACCGGCACCTCGTCGAGCAATCGACGAATCGCCGGCGGGAGATTCTCGATCGCCTCCTCGAGCAGCACATCAAATCGATCCCGCTCAGCACGCGAGATCATCGCGCTTCTCCGACGCGCGGAGCATCGTCAGGCCCCAGCAGATCCGACATCGACAGCGGCGGCATGACGATCGCGTGACGCAGACGCACACAGTCAACGCACACGCCCACCAGACCGATCGTGAAGAGAAGTGACCCGACGGCGATCATCGCAACGCCGCTGGAACGACAAAGCTCGGCAGGCAAACTCGGCACGAGCTGCTGCGCCACCTGAACAAGATCGCCAAGCATCGCGATTGCCATCGTGGTCGCCAGCGTCAGAAGCGTCTGGCGGTCGACGCGCCCGGTGCGCATCACGAGCGAGCGGGCCACCAGCAGCCGAGCCGCCGGACGCAGGCTGATCGCGGCGACAATCACGCAACACTCGATTGCAAGTCGCAGCACCGAGCGTTGGAGCAGATGGGGCGGCGTGTCCGCGTAGGGACGCACAAACATCGGATCGACCCGCGTCGTCACCCACCACACGAGCCATGTCATCGGCACGTAGGCACTGCAGCCGATCGCCGCGAACGCACGGATCCGCCACGGGATGCCGCGATGCGGGTTGATGAGCACGAGCGAGCCGAGGCCCGACAACGCGACGCACCACCAGATCCAAGGCATCGTCCGATGCGCCGCGGGGCTCAGAACGGGCAGGAACTCACTCACCCGCGAGATCCAGATGAGCGAGACAGCAGCCATGGCGGCAAACGACCAGAGCATCAGGCCCACAGCCGTGACACGGGGGCGATAGATCGGTTGCAGTTCGCTCGCGTGCGGATCGACCATCGCGAGGATCGTGCCGCGCACCGGCGTACCGCATTCTGGACAGACCGAGCGAACGGAAAGGCCCTTGAGGTCGTATCGGCAGCGGGCGCAGGGCAGCGTGCCCCGCAGTTCGCGCGCGAGAAGATTAGGTGGTGCCGCGGCGGGGATTGGCTCGCCGTGCTCCGCGGATTGTTGCTCGCCCCTGCTCACACCTGGTCACATACCCCACTTCGCCGCACCCACGACGGGCGGCGGTTGCCTCGACATCTTCGCACGATGGTAACACCCGGCCCCGACTCTCGCACACGGGGCATCCCCGTATACTCGCGGGCCCGCGAACCATCGCGGCCCAGGAACGCGTGACGCATGGACCCGTTGATCGCCCGCCTCCGCGAGAACATCCTGAAGGTGTTTCTCGGCCCGCCCGACTCGGTGGACCGCGTGATCTGCTGCCTGCTCGCACGCGGACACCTGCTCATCGAAGACGTGCCCGGCGTCGGCAAGACCCTGCTCGCGACGGCCCTCGCCCGCAGCCTTGATCTGTCGTTCGCCCGCGTTCAGCTCACGCCCGACATGCTCCCCAGCGACGTGCTGGGCGTCAGCGTGCTGGATCGGGCCACCGGCGAGTTCCGCTTCCGGCGCGGGCCGATTTTCACGAACGTGCTCTTGGCCGATGAGATCAATCGCACGCCGCCCCGCACGCAATCCGCGCTGCTGGAAGCGATGAGCGAAGCCGCCGTCAGCATCGAAGGCCGCAGCGTGCCGCTCGAGCCCCCGTTCTTCGTGGTGGCGACCCAGAACCCCTACAGCTTCGAGGGCACGTACCCGCTGCCGGAGAACCAGCTTGACCGCTTCCTGATGCGTGTTCGGCTCGGCTATCCCACCAACGCCGAAGAGTCTCGCCTGCTCGAACTGCGGCCGTCGTCTGGCGCACTCGGTGACCTGCGCCCGGTCATGACCCGAGACGACCTGCTCGGGCTCCAACGCCGCGTCGACGCTGTCAAGATCGATCGCGCACTGCTGGAGTACATCGTGACCTTTGCGAACGCCACCCGGCGCAGTGATCAGGTCCAGCTTGGTCTCTCGCCGCGCGGCTCCCTCGCCCTGGCGCAGGCAACCCGCGCGACGGCTCTCTTCAACGGCCGCGACTTTGCCGTGCCCGACGACGTGGTGCAGAACGTCGTGGCAGTGTGTGCCCATCGCGTCATCCCCGCAGGCTTTGCGTCCGAGGACTCCACCGGCGTGCTGGAGCGCATCCTGCACGGCATCGCCAGCCCCGCCTAACTCTTCCGAGGCCCCCCTATGGCTCGCATCGTTCGTCTGACCGCCACCGGGCCGGTGAAGCTCGACATCCGCGAGAAGCCGGTCTCAATTTGCGCGTGCGGGCTGTCCAAGACGTTCCCGATTTGCGACGGGGCGCACAAGACGACGTCGAAACTCGAGCAGCCGGGCCGCCTGTATCAGTATGACCCACAGACACTTGCGGTGATTCGCGACGAGCCCGACCCGCTCGGGACGGAGCAGTCCGACCAGAGCACGAACCCGCCAAATCACCAGGGCCGATAACGCAAAAGTTGAAATTCCTTGCGCGTCGCGCGCAGACACGGCGCATGAACTGCTGTATTCTCTTGTTACGTCGGTGTTTCCGCCCGGCAGTGGTGTAGAGAGACGAGAGCGCGATCGAGCCGTAGAACTCGCTCGCACAGGTTCTGATTCCATCGTCTTTCCCCTCCATGCCAGCGGCGACGCCGAGCGTCGACGGTTGTCCGTCGTTCGATCGCAGTCTTTGCTCAGCCACTCACCAGGGCTGGGCCCCGCGTGGTGTGGGGCTCGGCCTTTTCTCTTTTTGCCGCCTCGGCCCACTCACCCGGACCGGGTCTGCGCAAGCTTCGCGCATGGGACGCGCGGCGTTCGTACACTCGCGAGGCCCTCGGCCAAGGTGCCTTCGCACCCCGTCTCTTCGTCTCTCTTTTGAGGTCCCGCGTGCTCACGGATGACTATCGCGTTCGGATCGACGCCTTCGAAGGCCCGCTCGATCTCCTGCTCTTCCTCATTCGCAAGAACGAGGTCGAGATCACCGACATCCCGATCGCGGCCATCGCCGATCAGTTCATCACGTTCCTCGAAAAGATCGAACGCGTCGACATCGATGTCGCCGGTGAGTTCCTGCTCATGGCGGCGACGCTGATGGAGATCAAGTCGCGCATGCTTTCGCCGCGGCCTGAGCTGCCCCGCGACGATTCCGCCGGCGCCGAGCAGGAAGACCCGCGCAGCGAACTCGTCAAGCAGTTGCTCGCGTACAAGCAGTATCGCGACGCCGCCAGCCGCCTCGAGGCCCGGTGGAGCGAGTGGCAGGCACGCTATCCGGCCCACGCCGCCAACCCCAAGCCCGCGGCCCCCACCGAAGAAAGCGAACTCACCGACGAATCCGACGTCGGCGGCCCCATTGAAGTCGATGATCTGGACCTCCTCGATCTGGTCGAGGCCTTCCGCAAGATCATGGACACGGTGAACTTCGAGCGTCTCGGCGAGCACCAAGTCACCTACGACGACACGCCCATCGAACTGCACGCCGAGGACATCCTCGATCGCCTCCGCCGCCTCGAAGTGCCGCTCGACGCCGGCGACGTGAACGCGCCGACAACCAAGGCCGAGATGGATCTGGCCACCGTCATCACCGGGCGTACCCGCAGCGAGATGATCGGCGTCTTCCTCGCTGTGCTCGACTTGGTCCGTCGCCGCGCCGTGCACGTGCGTCAGGACAAGATCGAAGGCGGTATCTACCTCAGTCTCAGCGGCGAGCAGATGCTCGACCCCAACGTCGCCACTGCGGCGGACGTCGCGAACCGGGCCTAACCCACGCCACCGACGACGGATTGCCCATACTTGCCGGGGCGGCGATCGCGTGGTTTTTCGTGGCCGCGCGCTACAGTGTCGCCCTATGTCGACGACTTCCCCCCGCACCACTGCCACGATCTCCAACACCAAGCGCGGCGTCACGCATCGCTGGTCTGCCACGCTCATTCCCACCGCTCGCGAGGCCCCCACCGACGCCGAGGCGCCGAGCCATGTGCTGCTCCATCGCGCGGGCTTTATCCGCCCGGTCGTCAGCGGCGGCGCGGGCATCTATGACTACCTGCCGCTCGCGTGGCGCACGCTCCGCAAGCTGAGCGACATCGTCCGCGAGGAACTCGACGCCGAGGGTGCGAGCGAGATGCTCATGCCCGCGCTCGAACCATTCGAACTCTTCACGGGCACGAAGCGCGACGAGACCTACGGCGACAACCTCTTCCGCCTTGAGGACCGTCACGGACGGCGTGCCGCGCTCGCGCCCACCCACGAGGAAGTCATCACCGAACTGCTGCGGACGACGATTTCGTCCTATCGCCAACTGCCGCTGAATCTCTACCAGATCCAGACCCAGTTCCGCGACGAGGCTCGTCCGCGTGCGGGTCTGCTCCGCTGCCGCGAGTTCATCATGAAGGACGCGTACTCGTTCCACACCACGGTTGAAGGACCGGGCGGGCTGAACGAGACGTACGACGCAATGTATCGCGCGTACAGCAACATCTTCCGTCGCTGCGGCCTGGACTTCACCGCGGTCGAAGCCGAGAGCGGCCCGATCGGCGGCAGCGCGAGCCACGAGTTCATGGTCAACTGTGCCGCGGGCGAAGACACGATCCTGCGCTGCAAGGCGAGCGGCTACGCGGCCAACGTCGAGAAGTGCGAGATCGGCGCACGCCCCGCGCCCGCCAAGGGTTACTTCGTCGGCGAGCCCAGCGGCGCGCTCGAAGAGGTGCACACGCCTGATTGCCCGGGCATCGAGGACGTGTGCAAGTTCATGAAGGTCAAGCCGCAGAACATGCTCAAGAGCGTGCTCTTCAAGGTTGAGAGCACCAAGGAAGACCTCGCGAAGTTCGGCGAGGAATACATCCTCGCGGTCGTGCGCGGCGATCACGACGTCAACGAAGGCAAAGTTCGCGATGCCGCGGGCGTCAAAGGCATCAAGCTCGCCGATCCGGCGGAAGCGATCACCAAGGGGTTCGCGATCGGCTTCGTTTCGCCGCGCAGCGCGGTGGGCAAGAAGGGCGTGCTCGTGCTGGTGGATCGCGAGGCCGCGATCGGCTGGAACGACGCGAGCGGTAAGCCGCAGTTCTGGGTGACCGGCGGCGACAAGAAGGACTATCACGTCAAGCACTTCAACTGGCAGCGCGACTTGGGCAAGGACCCGCTCGCGGCCGGCGCACACAACGCCAGCACGCATGGCACGGGCGGACTGCCCCACGCGACGGGCGGCGGCGACGATTACTTGATGGTGGCAGATGTTCGCAACGCCATCGCGGGCGACCCTTCGCCGCGGGCCGCGGGCGCGACGCTGGAGACCCAGCGCGGCATCGAGGTCGGGCACATCTTCAAACTTGGCACCAAGTACTCCGACGCGATGGGCCTGACGGTGCTCGACGACGCACAGCAACGCCGCAGCGTGATCATGGGGTGCTATGGCATCGGCGTCAGCCGCACCATGGCCGCCTGTGTCGAGATGAGCCACGACGCCGACGGCATTATCTGGCCCGCGGCGATCGCACCTTACCACGTCATCATCACGATCATGAAGGCCGACGACGTACGCCAGAAGGACGTCGCGCAGCAGGTTGCTCGCGATCTCGCGGCACAGGGCGTGGACGTCCTGATCGACGATCGCGACGAGCGCGCAGGCGTGAAGTTCAAGGATGCGGACCTGCTCGGCATCCCTCTGCGTCTCACGCTGGGCGAGAAGGCACTGGCGGAGAATGCCGTCGAGTTCAAGCGTCGCGGCGCACCGGGCAAGGGCGAGAACGTGCCAATGGGCGAGGTCGTTTCGAAGGTCGTCGCCACGTTGAGTGCGTGAGTGCTCGGGCGGGGTTATCGCGAACCACAGATCTGACGCAGCGCGTCGATGACGCACGCGATGTCGCCGTGGGTCGTGCGCGGCCCGACGCTGAGCCGAAGCGTGCCGTCGGGGCGCGTACCCAGCGTGGCATGAGCCGCGGGTGCGCAGTGCAGCCCCGCACGCGACACGATGTTGAAGCTCGCGTGCAGAATCGATCCCAGCTCGTGCGCAGAAATGCCCTCGCAAACCAGCGAGAGCACACCGACGCTTCGATCCTTCGCGAGCGGCCCGAGGACACGCACACGCGGCATCGCTCGCAGTGCCGTGTCGAGTTCGCCGATCAATGCTCGCTCGTGCGCGAGGACGTCGCGTTGCAATGCGAGCGCGTTCAGCGCGGCGCACACACCCGCGGCCACGACGGCATTCGCGGTGCCGACCTCAAATCGCCGTGGCAACGCGGGAGGCATGTCATCGTCGTCGGCATTGCCTTCGAGATCGATCGCGCCTTCACCAGTCCCGCCGAAGCGGATCGGTTGAAGCGCCGCGTGCGTCGGGTCACGCCCGAATGCCCGCGGGCCAACCCACAACACCCCAAGACCCGGCGCGGCACCGATGCCCTTGTGCGTGCCGAAGGCGACCAGATCGGCACCGAGCGTTTGAACGTCAATCGCGACAACGCCCGCGGTCTGAGCCGCATCGACGAGCATGAGCACTTCTGGTGCGATGCGCCGCGCCTGAGCCGCACACGCGGCGACATCCTGGATCGTGCCGACGACGTTGCTGGCGTGCGTGATCGCGAGCAGTGCCGTGTTTGCTTTCATGGCGGCGGCGACCGCCTCGGGGCTGACAAATCCTTCGGCGTCGCAACCCACCTCGGTCAGCGTGATGATCCCGCGCGACGCCAGGTATCGAAGGGGACGCCGCACTGCGTTGTGTTCCAGCACGGTGCTCACGACGTGCGGCACATCACGCCGGTGCGACAGCACGCCGAAGATGGCGGTGTTGAGTGCGTCTGTGCAGCCCGAGGTCAGCACCACGCGATCGGACGTTGGCTCGTTGATCAACGTTGCCAGACCGGCGCGGCAGCGCTCGATGGTGCCACCCGACGAGTGAAACGCCGAGCGACCCGAGTTGCCGATCAGTTCGCGTGCGGCCGCGGCCAGCGCATCAGCAACTCCGTCGGCCTTGGGCCAACGCGTCGCGGCATGATCAAGATAGAGCAGCGGCTCCACGGCGCGAGAGTAGCGCGTTCAACGAAGCTCGCGGAGGTGACTTACTTGGGCGCGGCCGGCGGCTGAGGCTTCTCTTCCGGCTTGGTTTCGGGCTTGGCTTCCGGCGCCGGCGGTGCAGGCGGCGTGGTCGGAGCCGCACCGGTTGCAGGAGCGGCCTCGCCGGGAGCAGCACCCGGAGCAGCGCCGGGAGTGGTGCCGGGAGTTGCTTCGGTCGGGGCCGGGACATCGTCCTGGCGACGCTCATCGCGGCGATCGGTGCCAGTGACAACGGCCGGGCCACCCTTGCCCGGTGCGCCGACTTGCGGCCCGCCGCTGGGCATGATCGCCGAGACGAACGCCCCCAGCAGGACGCCGGGCACAAACCCGGCGATCAGGCCGGGGATGAACGCGCGGACAAAGGTGCTGGAGGAGTTGCCTTGCTCTGCCATGGTCGATGCCCTCTGCAACAATGCTGTCTGGTTCGGTTCGCGTGGGCAGGGCCACGCCCCTGACACCACCCGAGGAGCCATTCTTATCGGCAGACCGAGACGCGGACGTTCACAGACGCCGAATTCCGAGTGCCGCGACCGGTTCTTAGCGCATGCGCCGGGTTCTGTACACCCAGCGCCCGTAGTCGATCACCGATTCAATCAGCTCCGGAAGCGGCGGCTTGCCGCGGCCGAACGCGGTGTGCATCCGCCACTGCCAATACGCCCCGCGGAAGCGAAAGCGAGAAATCCACGCCAGTCGTAGAAGCTCCCACAGCCCGCCGAGCGTGTCGAAAAGCGTGCGCATCTCACGCTCCAGCCAAAGTTTGGCGATACCAGTCGAGGGTTTCATCAAGCCCAGTGACCAGCGACGCCGTCGGCTCATAGCCAAGGAATTCCCTGGCACGCGCGATGTCCGCGAGCGAATCGCGGGCGTCGCCGGGGCGTGAGGAGATGAACTCAGGTTCGAGGTGTGCCGCACCGACACGCTCGGCCATGAGTTTTGCGAGTTCAGCGATCGACACGGAACGTGCCGTTCCGACGTTGATGACATCGCCCGCGAAGGGCTGCTGGGCCGCCCCCGCCAGAAGCGTGGCGAGCACAGCGTCGGCGACGAACGTGAAATCCCGCGTCTGGCGGCCGTCGCCGGTCACAACAGGCGGCTCGCCCGCAAGCAGTTTCTTGGCAAACGCGGCGATCACGCCGGCATAGGGCGTGTCGGCGGGCTGCCGCGGACCAAAGACGTTGAAGTAGCGCAGGCAGACGGTCGAAAGCCCGAAGGAACGCGACCAGACCGACATCAGATGCTCTGCCGCGACCTTGCTCGCGCCGTAGGGCGAGATCGGACGGGGCGTGATCGTCTCGACACGCGGCAGGCGCGGGTCATCGCCATACGCCGATGAGGACGCCGCGAGCATCACGCGTTCGACGCCGCCGTCACCGAGGACGCGTCGTGATTCGCGAGCGGCTTCCAGAACGCGCAGCGTGCCCGTCGCGTTTACGTTCCAGGTGCGTTCAGGCTCCTCAAGCGAGCGCGGCACAGAACCGACCGCCGCAAGATGAAAGACAGTTCGAGTCCCGCGGACCGCCTCGGCGAGCGCCTCGTCGTCGAGGATGCTGCCGTGCGTGAAGCGGATGCGATCGGGTTCGAGCTCGATCAGGCCGGCGAGATGATCAAGATTGGAGTTGGAGAGATCGTCAATGACGTTGACGTTGGCGCCGCAGCCGATGAGCGCGTCGACAAGATGGCCACCGATGAACCCAGCACCGCCGGTGACGCACACATCGCGCCCCTCGTAGAAGCCGCGCAGGCGATTGACCTTCTCCGCCGGGAGTTTCATCAAGTGGCATGGTATCCGATGACGAGTCGTTCGCAAGGGGTTGACGCGAGAAGAGGATTTTGTTCGGATCTCAAAAACAACCCCGGCCGCGGGTGCGGCCAGGGTTGATCACAGTTCAAGTTGTTCGCGAAGCGAGAGGCTTACAGGCCGTTCTCGAAGGCAAAGACGAAGGCGTCGAAGTCGGTGAAGTCGAGGAAGCCGTCTTCGTTGATGTCCGCTGCCTCGTCGCCCGCCTCGAAGGCCTTCACGAAGTCATCGAAGTCGGTGAAATCGATGAAGTCATCGGCGTTGAAGTCGGCGATCGTCTTCTTGAGGCACAGGATCTTGTCCTGCGTGCCTTCCTTGATGAAGAGCGGCCACTGGGTTGTCTCGGGAGTCTGGCTGATGGTCCACTGGAAGAACTGCTCGGGCAGTTGCTTGTCGATGATCGGGAGCTGCATCGGCGACTCGAAGCAGCCGGTCGAACCATTGGGCAGCGTGCGGAGGATGTAGCCGTCGTTCTGGCCAAAGCCAAACGAGTTGGTCCAGCCGCCGTAGTTCACGCCGTTATCGACGTTGGGAGCCACGGCTTCAAGACGATCGTTCGCCGTGCCGCCGTAGCGCCAGGCCCAGATCGGAGCACCAGCGGGCGAGACGCGCTGGGCCGCGCCATCGGTGACGTTGGCTCCGGCGACGGTGGTCCAACCGGCGTGAACGATGTCGCGGTTGGGCATCACACGGAGCGCGGCCTGCGACGTGAAGATGTTGGGATAGCCGAACGACCACACGGTCGGGCTGGCGAGCTGGGCCTGGAGCAGGCGAGTGCCGCCCGTGCCGCCCAGCGACGGGTCGGCCATGCTCATCGTGAAGTTCACGGTGCCGGGGTTGAGTTCAACGCTGTCGGCTTCCTCGCTGAACTGGGTCTGGCCATAGTCCACGGCCCAGAGCTGGTTGCCGTTGCCGGTGGCGTGGAACGCGACGGCCTGCTTGAGCGCGGTGCTGCTCTGCTGCGTCGAGCCGACGATGATGTACCCGCCGTTGATGTCGTTGGGATTGCTCGGGTCCTGACGCATCCAGCGGAAGTCGTTGAAGGAGACGAACGACGTGTTGCCGCGAGGATCCGCGTAGGAGCGGTGGAACGTGACGTTGCCGGCGGCGTCGGTCTTGATGAGCACGCCACGCTGGCTGAGCGGTGCGCCCGTGGCGGCGTAAAGCGTCTCGCGTCCGATGACGGCGAAGGCCTGCGTGCCGCTGGGCGTGATGAGTTCTCGCACCGTGGTGCCAAAGCGCCCGCCGGTGAAGGCCGAGCCCCAATAGACGCGTGACCAGAGAACGTTGCCGAAGGCATCGATGCGGATGAGGCCGATCCCGAGGTTGGTATTCACGCTGTTGGTTTCGCAGGCGATGATGTAGCCGCCGTCGCTGGTCTGGCGGATCGAGTAGCCGACGTCGGTGGCCTGCCCGCCGTAGGTGCGGCTCCAGACGGGCGCACCGAGCGAGTTGTGCTTGACGACGTAGACGTTGTAGTCGTTGCCCGAGAGGCGATAGCCGCAGGTGATGTACCCACCATCGCTGGTGCGCTCGATGCTCAGCGAACGCTCTTCGTCCTGCGTGCCGTGGACGCGCTGGTACTTGACGGCGGCGTCGGCCGAGCCGGCGATCGAGGCCAGGGTGATGGCGGCGGCCGTCAGGGCGGTACGAGACAGAGTGATGGCGCGAGAAGCAAACATGGCTGTTCCCTTTCCAAACGTCGATTGGTTGTTCCGGGCGGCACACGAGTCCGCCCCGCGTTTGTCGGCCACTCCCCAGCGGCCGGCACCGAGGACAGACCCGGGGAAAGCCTCGTGCGCGCGGTTCTTGTAGAAAATCATCAACCCCATGCCAGATGCGCGTAAGTGCCTGCCACTCTTTCGGTTGGGCGTCACGGAAACTGATCACATGATGGCCCGGGCGGCGACATCACCAAAGAAAAACGATCGGAACTCGGTTGCCCTTGTTCCGATCGTCGCGTTGGAGAAGTCGCCGGAGCTTTCGCCCCGGCGGCTGAGGGGCATGAAGTCGGACAATGCCGTGCACCCTCGGATGTCCGGCGGGCCGAAGGCCGATTGCAGATCTCGACCTGCCAAAGTCAGAATCTTGGATGCGTGCGGGCCGACGCGACCGGTAGACTGGCGCCATGCCGTCATTCCTCGTCTTCATCGTGCTCGGTGGCGTGGGTCTGCTGGTTGTGCTTGTCGCGGGTGTGTTGATCGGCGGGAGTTCCAAGCGCGGCCGTCGAGGTTCCGATGCCGCACGGGGGTTTCGCTCGTCGGACACCAGCAGCGGGCCAGACCCGTTTCTCACGGGCATGGCCGCCGGCCACATGATGCACGGCCATCCCCACTCTCGCGGGAGCGATTCCAGCGGCACATCCGGCGGCGACGTGGGAATACACGGCACACATCACGGCGCTCACCATTCAGGATCTTCCACCCAGGACTACAGCACCAACAACTTCAGCGGGCCTGACCCAGCGAGCGACGCTGGCGTGAGCTTCGGCGACTCGGGCGGTGGGTTTGATTCCGGGGGCGGGGGCGACTCAGGCGGCGGCGGCGGCGGTGATGGTGGCGGAGGAGGCGGTGGCGGCGGCGACTGATCGCGGTTGTCGCGCGTCGACAGCGTCACGCGTGCAGACTCGTGCCGCCGGTGACGCGTTCGACTACGCTCTGCCCGCATGACGGACGCACCTTCATCTCGCGGCATTCACGGCCCGCTTCTGTGGGGCCCTTCGCTCGTCGCCGGACTCATCGTCGGGTACGGGGCTTCGTTCGCCCTGCCAGCAATGGGCTCGGGGGCGGCGCCGGAGATTCCCCTCTGGCTCTGTGCTCCGTTTGTGCTGCTGCTGCTCTCGATCGCGCTGATGCCGTTCGTCAACGCCAAGTGGTGGCACCACCACTATCCCGATGTAGCGCTTTTCCTCGGCGGCACCATCATCGCGTACTACCTGGCCGCGTTCAGAGCCTTTGACACCGGACACGGCTCGTACGGCTCGTACAAGATGCTGCACGCGGGCATCGAGTACTACGCGTTCATGGCCCTCATCGGCTCACTCTACCTCTGCTCGGGCGGCATCCTCGTCCACGCCCACGGCAAAGCGACACCCACGCGCAACACGCTCCTGCTGCTTGGGGGCGCGGTCCTTGCGAACCTCGTCGGCACGACCGGCGCGTCGGTCCTGCTCATCCGCCCGTTCATGCGGATGAATCAGGGGCGCCTCAAGCCGATCCATGTGGTGATGTTCATCTTCATCGTCAGCAACTGCGGCGGCAGTCTGACGCCGATCGGCGATCCGCCGCTGTATCTGGGCTTCCTCAAGGGCGTGCCGTTCTTCTGGACGCTCCAGAACATGTGGTACGACTGGGCGTTCACGATCGGCTGCCTGCTGGCGGTCTTCTGGGTTATTGACAGCCGCATCCCCCCCGCTGCTGAGACGCCCAGCGCGACCAGCGGTCAGAACTTCCGCCTGCACGTGCGCGGCATGGTGGGCATCGTCGGCCTCGCGCTGATCATCGCGGGCGTGTTTGTCGATCCGCTGCTGGCCAAGCACTACGGCATCAAGGACATCCCGATCGGCGCGACGCTGCAGGCGATCGTCGGCATCGCGGCGTACCTGCTGGGCAGCAAGGAGAATCGTGCCGCCAACGCGTTCAACTTCGAGCCCATCAAGGAAGTCGGGCTGCTCTTTGTCGGCATCTTCGCCACCATGGCCCCCGCGCTGGGCTACCTGGCGACCCACGGCAAGGAACTGGGCATCACCTCGCCGACCAGCTTCTACTTTGCCGCCGGGTCGCTGTCGGCGTTCCTTGACAACGCGCCGACGTACCTGAACTTCCTGCAGATCGCCGTCGGTGATCGCGAGATCACTCCGGCGATCGTGCGCGAGATTTTGAGCACCGACACCGGACGACTCACCGTCAACGCAATCAGCACGGCGGCGGTGTTCTTTGGCGCGATGACCTACATCGGCAACGGGCCGAACTTCATGGTCAAGGCGATCGCCGAACAAGCGGGCGTCAAGATGCCGAGCTTCTTCGGCTACTTCGGGCTTGCGCTGGCGATTCTGCTGCCGATTCTCGTCGTCCACTGGGCGATCTTCATTCGATAGTCGGCGACGCTGGATAAGCGGGCCACCGGCGGGTGATCAACCGATAAGAGCCTCGTGAGCACGATGACGACTTCGCAGCACGAATCCATGCCCGAATCGCGCGACGCACGCGAGCCGCAGCACCGGGCAACGCACGGCGAGGCCCGTGTCCATCGCGCGGGCGGTCATGACCATCACTTCGCCGGAGCCATGGCCGGCGCGATCCGCGTGGTCTCCAGCCTGACGCTGCTGTCTCGCTTCGCGGGGCTTGCTCGCGATGTCGCGACAGCCCATATCTTCGGCTCGGGCCCCACGGCGTCGGCGTTCCGTGCCGCATACGCGATCCCGAATCTCTTCCGCCGGCTCTTTGGTGAGGGCGCGCTCTCGGCGGCCTTCCTGCCCGAGTACACGCGGCTTGTGAAGGATGGCTCGCCGGTCGCGCCGCGACTGGCATCACTCGTCTGCTGGTTGCTCACGCTCGTCACGGGCCTCCTCACGCTGCTGCTCGAGGGCGTGCTGCTGGTCATCCTTGCGATCGCGCCGGGCGACGCCGACAAGACGCTCAGCCTGAAGCTGATGATGCTCATGCTGCCGATGATGCCGATGGTGTGCATCACGGCGATCCTCGGCGGCATGTTGCAGGTGCATGGGCGTTTCGGCCCCCCCGCCGCCGCTCCGATCCTGCTCAATGTCTTTCAGATCGCCGCGGGCGCGTTGTTTTTCGTCGGCGTGGTCACCGACGCGAACGCGATGGCGTACATCGTCGGTGCCGCGGCCGGGCTCGCGAGCGTCGCGCAGGTCGCGTGGTCGCTGCACGCGCTGCGCGGCAGTGTCGCGTGGACACGCATGTACGACGGGGCGGCCGACTCGGCGCGCCTGATCCTCAAGCGTTTTGTCCCTGTGCTGCTGGGCCTGGGCACGCTGCAACTCAACACCATGCTCGATGTCGTGATCGCCATGTGGCCGATTTGGGTCGGGCCGTTGATGTTCGGCTTCAAGCACCCGCTCGACGACGCAAGCAACGGCATCTTGTCGTACACACAGGCTCTGTACCAGTTCCCGCTGGGTGTCTTCGGGCTGGCGGTCGCCACGGCGGTTTTCCCGCTGCTCTCGCGGGCGGCTGATGACAGCGAGCTCTTCCTCTCGACGCTCCGTCGTGGCCTGCGGCTGTCGCTGTTCATCGGGTTGCCCGCGTCGCTTGGCCTCATCCTCGTGCGTGAAGACCTCGTCGCGGTGGTTTACTCGGGCAGCAAGACTGGCTTTGGTGAGGGCGCGATCGGGCGTGCCGCGGATGTTCTGATGGGGTTCGCGCCGGCGGTATGGGCCTACTCGCTCAACCATGTCTACACCCGCGCGTTTTACGCCAAGGGAGACACAACCACGCCGATGAAGCTCGCGGTCTGCATGGTCGCGCTCAATCTGACGCTCAATCTCACGCTGCTCTGGTGGCTGCGTGAGGCCGGGCTCGCGTGGTCCACGGCGATCACCGCCGCGGTGCAGTGCATAGTCCTGGGCTGGCTGTGCTCGCGCAAGCTCGGCGTGAGAATCCTCGACGGCGCGACGTTCCGGGGCTTTGCTGCCACCGCGTGCGTCACAATCGCGATGGGCACGGCGGTCTTCGCTCTGCAGTGGTCTCTGCCCGAGGCCCATCGTTGGTGGATGCACGCGTGGCGTCTGATGGCGGCGTGCCTCGTCGGTGCGGGCGCGTTCGCCGCGGCGGCGTGGGTGCTCAAGCTCCCCGAACTGCGCTGGCTGATGCAGCGTGGCAGCGGCGGCGGCAATGCCGGGCTGGTCTCCGCCGAGTGAGCGGCAGAGTGAAACGTCAGACGCCGGTGGCCCACGCCAGATCGACGGTTGCACCTGCCGCGGCGGTCGTGCGTCGGTCCGGCAACGCACGCAGGTGAGCCACGAGCGAGGCCATGTCGCCTCGCAGCGGTGCCGTGAACACCATCGGTTTGTTGGTCATCGGGTGCGTGAAGCCGAGCAGGGTCGCGTGCAGCGCCTGGCGGCTGATGATTGTCGCGCCGGTTGAGTCGACGTAGTTGCGCCCGCCGTACATGTCGTCGCCGACGATCGGATAGCCCAGATGCGAGAGATGCACGCGGATCTGATGCGTGCGCCCGGTCTTGAGCTCGAGTTCCACGAGCGAATAGCGCTGCGTCTGCGCGTTTGGCACACGCTGGTGCGATGCGTGAGACGCACGCTTGGACTCGGCCGCAGTGGCATCGTTCCAACCCGGGGCGTTGGAAGTGGCGGGCGTTGTGCCGTCGCCTGCGGGGCTGCCGTAATACTCGCGGACGCGCGCGATGGTAATCGCGGGCTTGCCGAGTTCATCGTGGCGCACGACGTACTTCTCGCGGTAGCCCTTCTCGCGTGAGGGGTGCGGCCCGATGGGGAACTCGATCACATCCGACTCGGGCTCGATGTGCCCGTGCGTGATCGCGAGGTATCGCTTGTCGACGCGGCGCTGCTCAAACTGGCGGCCGAGTTTCCAGTGGGCCTCGTCATTCTTGGCAAAGACGATCACGCCGCTGGTGTGGCGATCGAGGCGATGCACGACGCCCGGGCGTGCGAACTCGTCACCGACCGTGCTGAGCGTGCCGCCGAGTTTGCTGCGATGCTGGAAGTGATACGCCAGCGCGTTGATCATCGTGCCCTTGAGGTGTGAGCGAGCCGGGTGGACGATGATGTCCGGCTGCTTGTTGAGCACGATGAGATGCTCGTCCTCGTAGAGCACGTCGAGCGGGATGTCCTCGGGCACGGTGCCCTTGGCGGGCGGCGGCGGCACGATGACTTTGACGACGTCGCCCGCGTTCAGCTTGGTGCTCGCCTTGGGCGCTCGCCCGTTGACGGTCACGCCGCCTTCGTCGATGAGTCGCTGCAACTGCGTGCGGCTCATGAATGTGATGCGATCCGTGAGATACTTGTCGAGCCGCTTGTTGAGGTCTTTGCGAAGCGAGAAGACGACCGTGCGCAACGAATCGTCGTCTTCTTCGGCAGACTCTTCGACGGCGCGACGGATCGCGTCAGGATCGACTTTGCCGCCGGGAAGAAAAACGCCGACGCTTACGAGTTCGTCGGCGTCATCTGCTGGGGGTTGGACGGGCTCGCGGGCCATCGCCGGCACATGAGACGCTCTGCGCGTCGCTCAGTTTCCCTTGGGCGCGGCCGGCGTGGACTCAGGTGCCGGATTCGCCGGCGCACGCTCGGGAGTCGTCGTCGCGGGCGTCGCGGCGGGCGCGGCCGGCGTCGCTTCGGGGATTGCCGGGCCAGTGGGCACGTCCGGGGCGGCGGGCAGAGGTGCAGGCGCCTCAGGCTTCTTGTTCAGGCTGGGGATGTCCGAGCGGGCGTACAGCTTGGGCATCTCGCGAGCGCTGTCGAGCGTCTCGATGCGCTTCCTGGCGACGTCCGCGTGCGGCTTGAACGCGCCGTCGCCGACGAGATCGACGATCTTCTGATACCACGCCTTGGCCTTGTCGAAGTCGCCGGCGCTCTCGGCCGCCGCGGCCACGCCAAACGCGCTGCCCACGGCGAACACCATGCGGTTCGCGTCGCCCTGGGTCGCGCTGAAGACCTGCTCATAAAGCGACGAAGCTTGCTGCAGGTTCGAGGTGCGTTCCTCTGGGCTCAGCGCGTCTTCCGCGCTGGCGAGGGTGCCGTCCTGATTGAGCTTGCCACCCGGCTTGATGCCGGTCCGAACCGCCTTCATCAGAGCGTCCGCGGCGTTCAAGCGGGCCATCTCAGCGACGGAGCCGACGCCTTGATAGGTATCCGCGATCGCCTTGAGCGACTCGGGGCTGACGGGGTCCTTGCTGCTCGCGGCTTCGAGTTCGCTGAACGCATTCGTCAGCTTCTCGTCCTGGGCCTTGGTGTAGCGCTGCCAGCCGACATAGCCGACGGCGACCACTGCGATCACCATGAGCACCCACGTGCCCCACGTCCGCAGCAGGTAGACAAAATCCTCATTGAGCTGCGACTCGACGAGACCGGACTGTTCGCGGGTTTGGATCTGACGTTGGTCCATAGGAGGCAAGGGTAGGAGCCCGCACGGGACAAGGCACGCCGCGGGCCGGCTCGCGATGCCGTTACACGCCCAGCGACGCACCTCTTGCGGCCCCTGCTTACGCTTGCCCCGCGTGCCGCGTTATCGACTCACACTTGCGTATGACGGAACCGACTTCTGCGGCTGGCAGAAGCAGGAACCGCCCGGCCCCGAGCACGGCGGGAACCCGTCGCTGCTTGATCACGTGGAACCGGGGCTCCAGGCCGCGCAAGAAGGACGGCTGGCGCTGCGGACGGTGCAAGCGGTCGTCGAACGAGCGGTGCGCGAGATCGTGCGTGAACCCGTGAACGTCAAGGGATCGAGCCGCACGGATGCCGGCGTGCACGCACGGGGGCAAGTGGCGGCGTTCACCTGCTCGCCGCGCGACGGCGAGACATCTCCACCCGAGCGTGGCTGGCCGATTGAGCGCGGGGTCGATCGCTTGGTGCGTGCGATCAATGGTCGCCTTCCCGATGACGTCACGGTGCTGGATGCCGCGGTCGTTGCACCGACATTCAACCCCGTCGGCGAAACGATTGCCAAGGCGTACTCCTACACCCTGCACACGTCGCGTGAGCGTCCGCTGTGGGACCGGCGGTATGTCTGCCACGTGTGGGACGCGCTGGATGTTGAGCGCATGAACGAGGCCGCGGCCGTGCTCGTCGGCGAGCATGATTTCGCCGGCTTCGCGGCCGCCGGGCACGGCAGGCTCACAACGGTGCGCACGATCTTCTCCTGCGGCGTGACACGGCTCGCACCGGATCGCGTGCGGATTGACGTGAGCGCGAGCGGCTTTCTCTACAACATGGTTCGGATCATCGCGGGGACGCTCGCCGAGGCCGGACGCGGGCGCATGGACGCCGCGAGTGTGCGCGAGGTGCTTCGCACTTGCGATCGCTCCAAAGCAGGCCCGACGATGCCCCCGACCGGGCTGTGCCTGGAATGGATCAAGTACGCCGACGCGGCGAGCAGTTCGCCCGACGCCGCTCGCCCGCCAAGCGACACCGCCGACTGAATCAGCGGCCCGGAGCGTGCTCGACCGTTCAGGTCGCCCCCTGCTCCTTCTTCATGATGAACAGGTAGTTGAAGCCGCGCAGGAAGAAGTTGCCTTCCTCGGCGGCTTTGTGCCAGTTGCCGCGCTGCAGTTTCTGGTTGTGGCGCACCACCGCGATGATGTCCACCGGCACGAAACGTTCGCGCATGATCGAGAAGAGCTCAAATCCGATGGGCATGAACTGTCCGGCGGCGGACATGCCCTTCTTCTTCTTGAACGAGTCACTCACGTACAGCGCGAAGTAGCGACGATCGCGCAGCACGCGATGACACTCCGCGATGACCTTGCGCATCGAGTCGTAGTAGGCTCGCCCGCCGTCGTCGCCGCCGCTGTCGAGTTTGCCGATGCAGCGCGGATCGTCGGAGTAATCGACATGGGTGGAGTACGGCGGGTCGATGAAGACAAAGTCGGCCTTGGCGTCTTCGAGCGGAAGTTTGCGTGCATCGTTGCGGATGATGCCCTCGCGCGACGGCGCGAGGTCGTATCCCAAGACACGACGCTTCAGGTCGCGACACACGTCGATCGTGGTGCCGCTGCCGACCATCGGATCAACGACGAGGTCGTTCTCGCGGGTGTAGCGTTGGAGCAGTTGCCAGATGACCCACGAAGGCGTGGCACCGACGTAGTCCTTGTGCCCCTGCATGCGACTGCCGTCGCTCGCGTCGTAATGCTGGCTGGGGAACTCCCACAGCGTCGTTGTGAAAAGGCGAAGCGAGGGGCGGCGCGGTGCGGACGCACGGCTTGCTGCCGGGCCGCGGCGTGCCCCGCCTGCGGGGCGGCCGGAATCGGAAGATGAGCCGTCCTGCCTGGGGCGATCGCTGTTCATCGTGGGACGTTATGGCCCCTGGCCGCTGGCGGCTAACCTTGTCGGATGTCAGAACTCCCCACTTCGATCATGAGCGTCTCGGCCGTGGACTCCCTGGTCGCTGCTTCGCTCGCCGATGCACGCCGCTGTCTTGATCAGTTTGCCGCGGATGCCAAGGCACGCTCGGCGATCGCCGCGATGATCCGCGGGCTAGCAGCCTGCTTCCGCGGCGGTCACAAGGTGCTCATCTGCGGCAACGGCGGCTCACTCTGCGATGCGCTGCACTTTGCCGAGGAACTCACCGGACGCTTCCGCAACGATCGGCCGCCACTGCCGGCGATTGCGATCGCCGAAGCGGGGCACATCACCTGCACCGCCAATGACTATGGATTCGACGAGATCTTCGCCCGCGGCGTGACGGCGCTCGGGCGCGAGGGAGACGTGCTGATTGCGATGAGCACGAGCGGCAACTCGGCGAATGTCATCCGAGCGGTCGCCGCGGCACGGGCCGCGAAGATGCATGTGTACCTGCTCTTGGGCAAGGGCGGCGGCAAGCTCAAGGACGCCGCCGGTCTCGCGGGCGACGCGACGATCATCGCACCGGGGGCGACGGCGGATCGCATCCAGGAAGTGCACATGTTCGTGCTGCACACGCTGGTCGAGGGTGTGGAGGCGGAGATGTTCAGCGGGAAGTGACTGCGTCGCTCGCTGCGTCGCCGTGGGGTCTGAACTCCGCGTGATCGCGTACACTTCCCGTCGTTCGTCCACGCACAGGCCGCGATGCCTCCGCCGGAGAGACCCATGCCATATTACACCAAGCTCGGCTTACTCCCTCAGAAGCGCCACGTGCAGTTCCGCCGCCCGGACGGCTGTCTCTACTCCGAGGAAGTCTTCGGCACCGAGGGCTTCGTCGGGCCGACGACCACCATGTACCACATCCAGCCACCGACGCAGGTCTACGGCTGGAAGCCGCTCTACTCGACCAAGGTCGAATACGTCGAGCCCGAGATCATGCGGATGCGGCATGTGAAGTCCGCGCCGCTGCCCGCCAAAGGCGACTTTGTCACCGGCCGCGTGGTGCTCTTTGGCAACAGCGACGTTGAGATGGCCGTCTGTAACCCTGCCGAGCAGATGGCGTATCACTTCAAGAACGGCCAGGGCGATGAGTGCATCTTCATCCACTTCGGCTCGGGCGTCTGCCACACCATGCTCGGCACGCTCCGCTTCGGCCCGCGCGACTACCTCGTCATTCCCAAGGGCGTGATCTACACCATCATCTGGGACAAGCGAGCCAACGGCAGCGACGGCAAGCCCGCCGACGGCGGTCCATCGATCGAGACCTGTCCCTTCGGCAAGTATCTGCTGATCGAGACGACCAACGGTAGCCACATCGGCCCGCCGCCTCGCTATGTCAGCAAGATGCACGGCCAGTATCTCGAGCACGCGCCGTACTGCGAGCGTGACATCCGCACGCCCGAGATGCCCATGACCTGGGACCAGAAGGGCGACTTCCCCGTGCGGATCAAGGCCCGCGATCTGGTGCACGAGTACGTCTACCACTATCACCCGCTCGACATCGTGGGCTGGGACGGCTGCTACTACCCGTTCATCTTCAACGCCGATGACTTCAGCCCGATCACCGGCAAACTGCACATGCCGCCGCCGATCCATCAGACGTTTGAGGCGCACAACTTTGTGATCTGCACGTTCGCGCCGCGCATGCTGGACTACCACCCGCAAGCGATCAAGGTGCCGTACAACCACAGCAACCTCGACAGCGACGAAGTGCTCTACTACGTCGATGGCAACTTCGGCAGCCGCAAGGGCATTGAGATCGGCAGTCTGACGCTGCACCCGCAGGGCATCCCGCACGGTCCGCACCCGGGCACGCTGGAGGCGAGCCTCGCCGCCACGCACACACAGGAACTCGCGGTGATGTGCGACACCTTCCGCCCGCTCTTCCCCACGAAGGCAGCGATGGATCTGGACGACACCAAGTATCCGGCGTCGTGGCAAGGCGAGCACTTCCCCGGGCTCTCGTCGGGCAAGATGCACCTCAACGGCACGACCGTTCCCGCAGCGAGCGCGGCGGCCTTCCCCAAAGAGGTTCACCCCGTCGCCGTCATCAAGGCCGATGTCGCGCAGACTGTCATCCCCGCGCCGGGGACCAACGGCAGCGCGAATGGGCACGCGAATGGAACGAACGGCAAGACCGCCGCGGGCACCGCGAATGTGTGGGCGCCGTAACACGATCGCGACATCTGCCTCGCGATGAGTTGTCCACGAATCGAAGGAAAGCCGCAGGGTCCCGCCCTGCGGTTTTCCGTTCAGCACTGCGAACCACGTGGGGAAAGTCGCGCTGCCCCTGATACCTCGTCACACTCACGTCGGCGGCACGAAATCTCTCTCGCCTCCCAGCCGCTTCCAGTCGATGTACAGCAGCACAATGCACACCCCGCCGAGGAGCAGGAAGGCGAGCAGCCACGCGAAGACGAGCTTGGTGCCAAAGTGTTGAAAAAGCAGACCCGCGGGCGTGGAGACGATCGCCACGGACAGTCGGAAGATGATCGAACCGGCCGAGGTGAACTGCCCGAACTTCTCCTTCGGCAGCATGCGTGCCGGCAGAGCCGCGGTGCCGACGAGATAGAGCCCCACCGCCGCGAAGGTCACGATGGTCACGATCTTGAACGACTGCTCATCACGAACGAACACGGCACCGGCAAGAGCAGCAACGATCATCAGGCCGTAACCGAGCAAGCCCGCCTTGAGCGGATGCAGTTTCTTCATGATCGGCACGAGCGCGAGGTAGATGCCGATCCAGATGATGTCCTTGATGCCGATCACGTTGCCGTAGCGTTCGAGGCCTTCTTTGGAGTCGCCGTAGATCTCCTTGCCCAGGAAGATCAGGTTGCCGATGAACGGCTGATAGGCGCACTGAAAGAGCGCCATCGCGAGGAAGTACTTCCAGTAGAAGCCCTTTGAGAAGCACTCCTTCATGTACGACGCGCCCAGCGCAAGCGTCCGCTGCGCGAAGGTCGCACCCTCGACGGTCGTCGCCGGCTGCGGCGGCGGATACTCCGGCTCCTTCACACGCCAGCAGAGCAGCACGAACGCGACCAGGTACAAACCCGCCGACAGGCAGTAGATGAACTCCGGATGTTCCTTGGCCTTGCCGATCAGGAACCAGTTGAAGGTGAGCGAACCGCCCGCGTAAAAGACACGGAAGAGCGCGCCGAAGGTGCCGAGCCACTCGGTCGGAATCACGTCAGGCCAGAGGCAGTAGTAAATCGACTGCGGGAACATGTCGAGCAGTTTGAACACGACAAACAGGCCGACGGTCAGCCCCAGCGTCACCGCCGCGGCGGACGCCTCGCCGAATACCCCGGGCATCGAGGCGTGCAGCAGCGCGCCGATTTTGGACGAGAAACCCAGCAGCACCAGCGTCACGGCGATCAATGGCGCGGTGACAAGCAGGAACGGCCGACGCCGCCCGATGCGGGTTCGCGTCCGGTCCGACCATGTGGAGACCACGGGCACAAGCACGCAGTAGAGGATGTTCACGAGCGTGCCGCTGACGAAGTTGTAGGTGGTCTTGCTCGCGCCGAGGGCTTCAAACTGCAGCGGCACAAGCGTCGGGACGACGCCCATGTCCATCAGGTGCAGGCAGAAGTCTCCCAGCAGCAGCCAGAAGAAGACGCCCGCGAGGCTCTGGCGTGCCGCTCCCACGGGAGGCTTGGTGTTGCCCGCGCCCGCCTGAACAGAAGTGCCGCCGCCGCTGCCAGCCATAGGTTCCTCGCCGCACGTGAGACGCAGCGAGGTCGTTCGCCGCGTGATGAACGCGTCGAGTGTACCAGCGAGGCGTGATGATCGGAATGACGCGAAGCAGAACAGCGAATTCCGCACTCATTCGCTCGGCGAGAAAGACAGCAGAAGCATGCACGGATCGCCCCCGGCCCCCGGCCCCCGGGCACCAGTTTCCTGTCGCCCCGAGACCGCGCGGGCACTTACTTCACTTCGAAGATGAAGTCGATCTCAACAGGCACGCCCAGCGGCAACGACGGCGCGCCCACGGCAGCACGAGCATGCTTGCCCGCCTCGCCGAAGATCGCCACCATCATCTCGCTCGCGCCGTTGGCGACTTTGGGATGCTGCGTGAACGCGTGGTCGCACGCCACGAACACGCCCAGCCGCACCACACGCACCACGCGATCCAAGTCACCGATCTCGCCCTTGAGTGCGGCGAGGCCGTTGAGCGCACACCGCTTGGCGCATTCGATGGCGTCGTCGATCGACACCTCGACGCCGACGCGTCCGAGGAAGAGCGGCTTGCCGTCGATCGTGGGGATCTGCCCGGCGAGAAAGACGTGGCCGCCGCTGCGGACGGCGGGGACATATGCCGCGACGGGCTTGGGGGGCGGCGGGAGCGTCAGACCGAGCTCGGCGATGCGAGCCTCGATGCGCCCGTGCGATGGTGTCGATGCTGCGCCGGACATGCGTCTCTCCGATGCCGCGTGCGCCACCGACTGCGGCGGCGCGTGCGCGGCGATCACTGCTTGGCGATGAGGTTCTTGCCGAACTCGCCGGGCTCGAAGAAGTGAGCCGCGTCCATGTCGATGGTGAAGACGGCGGGCTGACCGATGGTCAGGTGTGCCGTGCCGGGCACGCGGGCGACGATGTGCGTGTGCTTGGGCGTGCCGAGGAAGGCGTCGATCGAATCGCCCAGCGGCTCGGTGACGCGCACGGTCATCTTCATCTGGCGCGACGGATCGTTGCCTGCATTCGCGCCTGCGCTGGCCGCATGAATCATCTGCGGGCGCAGGCCCAGCACGATCGGCTTGCCGACGTATGCCGCGAGGGCCGCGTCGCGTGACGCGGGCACGGCGAGGCGATAGGCCTTGCCGTCGGCGTCGCTCGAGCCTTCGACGAACACCAGGCCCGACGCGGTTCGCTCCAGCGTGCCTTCGAGGAAGTTCATCGGCGGCGTGCCGACGAACGCGGCGACGAAGCGGTTGTTGGGATGGCGATAGACCTCCATCGGCGTGTCGGCCTGCTGGATGAGGCCGTTGCTCATCACGACGATGCGATCGCCCAGCGTCATCGCCTCTTCCTGATCGTGCGTGACGTAGATGGTCGTCGTCTTGAGCCGCAGATGCAGGACCTTGAGTTCGGCGCGGGTGGTGACGCGGAGTTTGGCGTTGAGGTTGGAGAGCGGCTCATCAAAGAGGAACGCCTTGGGCTCGCGCACGATGGCGCGGCCGACGGCCACGCGCTGCCGCTGCCCGCCCGAGAGTTGCTTGGGCTTGCGGTCCAGCAGCGCTTCGAGGCCGAGGATCTTCGCGGCATCGCGCACGCGGCGATCGATCTCGGGCTTGGGGACCTTGCGCAGTTGCAGGGCGAACGCCATGTTCTTGTACACGCTCATGTGCGGGTAGAGCGCGTAGTTCTGGAAGACCATCGCGATGTCGCGGTCCTTGGGGTGGACATCGTTGACGACGCGTCCGCCGATCTTGATCTCGCCGCCCGAGACGTCTTCGAGCCCCGCGACCATGCGGAGCGTGGTGGACTTGCCGCAGCCCGAGGGGCCGACGAGCACGACGAACTCGCCGTCGCGGATCGCGAGGTCAAAGCCCTTCACGGCCTCAAAGCCGTTGGGATAGAGCTTGCGGACGCCGTTGAGCGTGACTTCTGCCATGTGAAGTGCGGTCCTGTCGGGGTGTCAAGAGAGGAGTCGGAGTGTCGGGCGACGAGTCGGGGGCTGAGGGCCGGGGGCTGAGGGCCGGGGGCATAAAGCCCGAGGCCAAACCGCTACAGCCTAGCGGGGCGGGGGCAGGATCGCCAAGCGGAGTTTCGGTGCTGGCGTTGCGCTGTTCCAGCGCGGGGAGGGGAGGGAAAGCGAACAGCAGCAAAGCGAAAAGCTCAAATGAGCCCATCTGGCGGTCGATCCGCTGAACGGTTCATGTGAGATTTGCTGTTTTTCGCTTTGAGCTTTGGATCTGGCTCCTCGCCAGATCTCCCGTGCCACCGATCGTCGACGTTGCACGGCAAAGCCGTGCGGGTCAATAGCGTCGGGTTACGGCGCAGCCGCACCCAACGAATGCGATCTCCCTCGCGCGGGATCGTCGAACACGGATCGTGCGGCGAACGATCCACCTTCGACGATCCCATCCACACGGCGGCTTTTCCCGTGGGTGCCGCTGCGCGGCGACCCACGGCTATTCACCTCCACGGCTTCGCCGTGAACACGCTGCAGCTCAACTCCCCAGCTTCGCCGTAAAGAGCCGACAGCGAACGCGAGAGTCGACAAGCAGCGCGGCCGACGTCAAGCCCGTTCTCCTTGTCTGATGTCTCCTGTCTCCTTGTCTTCTCACCCACTCACCCACTCACCCACTCACCCTCTCACCACTCCCACCCGCGCCGGTGGAGAAGGCGGCACAGCCGTTACGGCTTCGCGGCCTCCTTGAACTGATTCTGATACAGCGGCAAGTTTGCCGACCCATGCGTCGATGACGCGTCCGGACCGGAGCGGTCCAAGGCGTTGGAGACAGCAATGGCCACGTCCGAGAAGTCGTTCAATCAAGTCAAGGCGATCCTGGGCAAGCTGGATCGCACCATCGACGAGGTGAGGAATCGCCGCACGGGAAGCCCTGCGCCCGCGATGCCCAGCCCCGTGCAGGCCACACCGGCCCCCGCGCCCAGCCCGGCCGTACCGGCCAATCGCAGCGCGAGCCCCTACGGCCGCGCCACGCGCATTCCCAACAACGGGCACTGAACCGGGCACCGAGCGAGCGCCGCCGCTCGCGCACGCCGCGGCGAGAAACTCGATCTGTCTCCAACGCCCCGCGACCACGGGGCGTTGTCATGCGCGGCACACGAATCACTGCCCGGGGAGGTTCGCCCGCTTGTTCTCCGCGGCCTTGGCCACGATCGTCGCGATCCGTGCCGCTCGCGTCGCCTCGCGTTTGGCCGACTTGAGCCACCACAAGATGCCCTTCTTGGCCGAGGGCGGAAAGGCACCAAAGTGCCTCGCCGCGTTCGCGTCGGCGTTCAGAGCCGCGGCCAGATCGGGCGGGATGACCAGCGCCTCGATCTCGTCATACAGCGTCCAACTGCCGTCGGCCTTGGCACGCTCGATCGCCGCGAGGCCCGCGGGTTCCATCAGCCCCGCCTTCTTGAGTTTCGCCACCCGCCGCTTGTTCAGACCAGACCACGGGCTGCCCTTCTTCCGCGGCGTGACCAGCAGCATCGATCGTTCCGCGTCGAGCTTCCGCGGCAGGCTATCGACCCACCCAAAGCACAACGCCTCTTCGACCGCGTCGTCATACGTCACGCGCGGCTTGCCGCTCGCGACCTTGAGCGTCACAAGCCACACGCCGTCGCAACTCGCATGGTGACGCGCGAGCCACGCGCGCCATGCGGCGCGATCGCGAGGTTGCACACGCGGAAACTCTTTCACGCCCCGCTTCCTCCGTGCCCCCCACTTGCCCGCCACTCACTTGCCCGCCGCGGCCTTGAGTGTCGAGGGCGCAGCGTCCCACTTCACACCGTCGAGCGCGGCCTGTGCCGACACACGCTCGTCGACCGTGCCGCCGCTGGCGATCGCGTGCAAGGCTTTGGCCGCCTGCACCCGCGACCACAGCGATGACGCCGCGAGTTCGCGTGTCCACATCGCGGCGGGCTTGCGCGTGTTCCACACGCCCGCGACGCTCAGCCGCGGGTCGATCTCGCACGCCACCGGAACCGCGGCGAACCGCACCGCCACCGCCGCCACGCGCTCGCGCACCGGCAGCGTGATCTCGCGCACGCTCCCATCCGCGAGCGTCACGCGCAGCGGCAGATCAAACTCATAGACGGGTCGCTCGCGATTCACACGCTGCGTCTGCCGCAGTTCCACCGACAGCGAGAACGCCCGCGGATCGGTGCTGATCGTGATGTCCGCCCGCGGCAGGCCCTGCCGCTCGGTCCACTGCACGAACATCTGCTCCAGGCTCTCTCCCGACGCGGCCTCCAGCGCACGCCGGAAGTCGCTGGTCTCGGCGACGCCGAACTTGTGATCGTCGACATACCGACGCGTCCCCGCGACGAACGCCGCTTCGCCGATGCGCTCGCGGAGCATGTGCATGAGCAAAGCGCCCTTGCCGTAGATGTCGTCGGGCTTTTCGAAGACGTCGTCGGGGCTTTCGTAGTGGCGGCTGACCATCGGCGGCGACACGCCATCGGTGTTCTTCTCGGCCTGCCCATTGAGCCAGCCGATCACCACGTTGTCGTACGCGTCCTGCGGGCTGCCGCTCTGACGCGTGCGCGCGAGTTCCGCGGCCCACAACGCTTCGACGTAACTCGCCCAGCCCTCATTGAGCCACGCATGCTGCCACGCGCGGCACGTGATCAGATCGCCCATCCACTGGTGCCCCAGTTCATGCACGATCAGATCGTCGTAATCGGTCTTGTCCTTCTCGGTCCACAGTTTGGGCTCGAGCGTGGTCGCCGAGGTGTTCTCCATGCCGCCCCAGCGGAAGCCGCGCACCGACGTCTGGCTGTACTTCGCCCACGGATACGGCTCGTCGAAGTACGCGCCCAGGAAGTCCACCATCGCCGGCGTGCGCTGGAAGACCTCATACCCGCGGCCCTCCAGCCCGATCGGCGCGTAGACCACGATCGGCGGCTGCTTGCCATCGTGCGCCGACAGATCCACGGCCTTCCCCGGCTCGCGCAGATTCACCACCGAGAACTTGCCGACGATCAGCGACACCAGATACGGCGCGTGCGGCTTGTCCTGCACCCAGTGCCAACGCGTGAACGCACGCGGCACGCTCGGCGCATTGCTCGGCTTGGGATCAAGCGCGGCATCGGGCGTCGTCGACGCCAGATACCCGTTCGAGATCACCGTGTAACCCTCCGGCACCGTCACGAGCAGTTCGGTCGTGAGTTTGTGATTCGGAAAGTCCGCCGTGGGGAACCACGTGCTGTTCCACTCCGCCTCGCCCTGCGAATGCAGCATCGGCGCCTGATCCGTCGGGCTCGTCGCGCTCGCATCGCCCGCAGCCCACGTCAGGCCGTTGCCGTCGCCGTTGGGATAGTCGATCGCATAGTCGACCCGCAGCGAGAAGACCTCGCCGGGCGGAAACGCACGCGGCAGCTCCACCACGAGTTGATCCGCCTCCTGCCGCGACACCAGCGACGACTCGCCGGAGCCTTCAAGCAACGCGACGCGCGAGATCTTCAGCCCCTTGGCGTCAAACCGCACCGCGCTGCGCGGGCGCCCCAGCGCGGCAAGCTCGATCGTCGCACGGCACGCCGCACTCGTCGCGTTCATGTCCGCGATCACCATCTCAAGCTTCATGTGGCGATGGTCAAACAGCAGCGACGCGGGCCAGTGCGACAAATCGCGCCCCGTCGCCGGGTCGTACATGAGTTTCGCCACCGAGGCGTCATACGCCCCGATATCGCCGCGCCCCGCGCAGCCCGCGAGCAACCCCGCCGCACCGACAACAACACCAACCGCCAGCATCGCCGCGACGCGACCACCACCGACCCGAAGATGACTCACGTTGCCGACTCCGCGTGGTGCGCCAACACAGATGCCGCGATCGGGCCTCGCACCAGGCCCGCCGCGAACCGCAAGGGAGGGCAGTCTATCGAGCCCGCGGCGGGGATGTCTCTGCGTCATCGGGGGCTTGAATCCCAGCGCCGCGCCAACTCAGGCGATCGAGATTCGCCGCATCGGCGACCCATCACCGCCGCCACGCGGCCGTCACGACTCGTCTGGCACTCGACGCGCAGCGAGCACGAGCATTGGCGTGAGACAACCGGGAATCAGCAGCGCTGCTCGCGTGCCAGCTCCGCTGCAAACTCGGCGATGAGTCGGGTATCGATCTCTGGCTCAGTGAACTCGATCGGGCGACACGGGCCAAGCTCCCCGAAATGCAACTCGGGGCGTGGGGGCCGTCGCTCTTTGAGATGTACATGGGCGTCAAGCGATTCGACGACGCGGCCCGCATGGTCCGACTCGCGCTCGATGACTTCAACGCCGGCAAGTTCGAGCCCACGCAGCGAGCGGGACTCCCGCTCGCGATGGCGCAGTTGTACGTCATCCGCAACATGATGCCCGAGGCGCTGGGCATCCTTGATGTCGTCGGCCCGTTTCTGGAACGTGAGCTGCCCAACTCGACACTCGACAAGGTCAGCAAAGACCTCGAGAGCAAAGCGAAACAGCCCGTTGAGACCACAAAGGGCGCCCAAGCCCGCGAGCGGTGAAGCGAGTGAATTGGACCAGGAACGCGCTGCTGAACATCTCTCGCAGCAGAGCATCCGAGTCGATGCGAACGTACCGCCACTTCAGTCGCGGCTCTTGCGATCTTGGCGCTGTCCCGACGTTCGTCGCGAGATCCACGGCATTCTGTCGCGTGCGGCCTGCCGGCCAACCTATTGATTGGTGAACGTGTGACACACCTCTGGAAAGGCCGCGTCTCCACCGCAAGCGGGATTGCAACCCGCCGCCACTGACTGCAATGACGACGTCACCCGCGGTTGCCTCCATGCTCGCCCTAGTACTCCTCCTCAATGCGCCCCCGCGATGCACTTCCAACACGCACCTAGTAATTCCACTGCACTCCCACCGTCCCGATCACCTCGGTGCCGTCCCCCTTGTTGAAGGCCTTCGTGTGATCGCCCAGCATCAGCACCGACACGCCCGCGTTGAGCGACGCGGCACCGAAGCGGCCCGGCTCGCCCAGCGGCATTGATGCCTTCACACCGACCTGCGCGAAGCCGAATCCGTCGTCGCTGCCGTCGGCGTCCTGGTAGTAGTCCGACAGACTGAGCCCGACCGAGGCCGGGAACGTCATCGTGATCGGCGTCTTGTTCACGTCGAACGAGAAGCCGGGTGCGATGCCGAGCTCGAGGTACACACCGTTGTCGAGGTCGGGGCCGTCGGAGCCGTTGGACCCCGTCTCGATGGCGAGTGACGCGTAGGGCTTGAGCGCCCATGCCTTCAACCACTCGGAGTCATCGAGCCCAAGTGTGAAGCCGAGTTCCTGCACTGTCTGGAACGCGTCGCTCGGGCTGGTCAGATAGGTGTAGGACGTTGCGAGGGACAGCTTGCCGAGCGTGATGGAGAATCCCGCGTACACGTCGGACTCGTACCAGTCGTTGAGGAGCCCGCCCGTCTCGGTTCCGCCATTTGGGCCGAAGCTGTTCCACGTTCCGAAGAACCCATCGAGCTTGAGTTCAGCGTCATCCACAAGCCGCGTCGTCACTCGTGCGGCGGGCTGGACGATCAGGCCCTTGTCCTGCTGCCGAATGCCGCGGTAGAAGTAGGCGTTCGTGAAGTCGAGGTTGAGTTGGACGCTGATCGGCGCAGCGCTCCCCGTTGTGGACGCCGCTGTTGCGGTGGTGTCCTCGCCCTGAGTCGCCGATGTCATCGTTGCTTGCGTAGTACGCGCGTGCGTCGTCTGCGTCGAGGTCGGAGACGTTGTTGTCTGAGCGACGGCCCCCGGGGTGATCAGCGCGCACGCGAGGGCGGCGACAGCAGCGCCACAATCCCGTTGCGATGCGATGGAAGCCTTTGCACCGGTCACGGCAATCGTCGCGTCACAGATCGATCTCGCTCGAAGCCGCCTCCGTTGTTCTGCACTCCTTCCCTCGTGCCAGTCGCGGATGAAGATGCGCATCAGATTCAGTTCCGCGAGTGCCCCAATGATCACAAGGGCGACGGACAGCAGCGTGACGACTGAGTTGTTCATGGTGATGCTCCGGTGATGAGAAATTAGAACGCCGAAGCATGCACCTTGCGAGACGCCGCGTCGATCAACGCCGCATCAGCACAAGGGGCGTGCGCGTCAAGTGTGCATAAAGGGAACCGAACTACGGCAACGCAGCCATCCACGGCGGCGTTGTCTTTACGCCGTCTTGATGCGCTCACCAGCCCGGTTTATGCGCTCTTGAGCGACCTGAGCCGCCGCTGCGGCGATAGTCATGGCGTTTGGAACTTTGCCATGAATGACCTCATCGCACTCGTGATCTTTCTCGCGTGTCTTCTCGCCACCTTCGGCCTCGTGCGTGTGTGCGAGTGGCTGAAGCCGCGCGAATCGGGCCGGGCTGAGAGAGCGAGCGGAACCGCCTCGCAGGAGCTTCGCTCATGAATCCGCAGACCGTCATCTACACGCTCGCGGCGATCGTCGCGGCGGCGTTGCTCGTCTACCTGCTCGCGGCATTGCTCAAGCCGGAGAAGTTTCAATGAACACACTGCTTCACTCTCCCGGCACATTCACGCTCGCAAGCGTGACTCCGAACGGCACGCTGCAGATCGTGCTGTTCCTCGCCGTGCTCATCGCGCTGGTCAAGCCGCTGGGGTGGTTCATGGCCCACGTGCTCGAAGGCAAACCGGGTGAGGCTCCACTGGGCCTCGGTCACCTCCTGGGTTGGCTGGAGCGTGGCATCTATTCCCTCTGCGGCGTCAAGTACGAAGGCAGCACGGCCGGTGCCCGCACCGGTCATGCCGCCGAGATGGGATGGAAGCCCTACGCGATCGGCGTTCTGCTCTTCAACACGTTCGGCTTCGCCGCCGTCTATCTCTTGCAGCGGGTGCAGCACCTGCTACCCGCAAATCCGGCTGGTCTTGGCGCTGTTGAGGCTCGCTCGGCGTTCAACACCGCCGTGTCATTCGTCACCAACACCAACTGGCAGGGTTACGGCGGCGAGGTGACGATGTCGTACCTCACGCAGATGCTTGGGCTGGGCGTGCAGAACTTCGTCTCCGCCGCGACGGGCATCGCTGTGCTGGCGGCGCTGATCCGTGGCCTCGCGCGCAGGTCTTCGAGCACCATCGGCAACTGCTGGGCTGATCTGACGCGCAGCACGCTCTACATCCTGCTGCCGCTCTCCGTGGTCCTTGCGGTGGCGCTTGTCAGCCAGGGCGTCGTGCAGAACTTCCGCGAGCCCGCGAAGGTGGCGCTCACGGTGCCGCTGACGTACAGCGAGCCGGTCAAGAACCACGCCGGCGAAGTCCTCAAGAACGCCGACGGCACGGACCAGACAAAGACGGTTCAGGTCTCGGAGCAGGCCATCCCGCTCGGACCCGCCGCATCGCAGATCGCGATCAAGCAACTCGGCACCAACGGCGGCGGCTACTTCAACGTCAACTCCGCCCATCCGCTGGAGAACCCAACCGCACTCTCGAACTTCCTGCAAGTGCTGGCGATCCTGCTGATCCCCGCGGCACTCTGCTGGACCTTCGGCGAGATGGTCCGCGATCGACGCCAGGGCTGGGCCGTGCTCGCGGCGATGCTCATGATCTTCGTTCCTTTGCTGGCCTCCACCTATGCACTCGAAGCCCGCGGGAATCCATCCGTTGCGGCCCTCGGTGTCGACACCACCACACACGATGGAGCCCTCGGCGGAAACATGGAAGGCAAGGAAGCCCGCTTCGGCGTCGCCAACTCCACGCTCTGGGCCGCCGCCACGACTGCCGCCAGCAACGGCAGTGTCAACGCGATGCACGACTCGTTCACGCCCCTGGGTGGCCTCGTCCCGATGTGGTTGATGCAACTCGGCGAGGTCATCTTCGGCGGTGTGGGCTCTGGGCTCTACGGCATGCTCATGTTCGTCATCGTCGCAGTCTTCGTCGCGGGGCTGATGGTGGGCCGCGCACCGGAGTACCTCGGCAAGAAGATCGAGCCGTTCGAAATGAAGATGGCGATGATCTGCGTCCTGGTGCCGTGCGCCATCGTGCTCGTCGGCACCGCCGTCGCAGTGTTGACGCCCGAGGCCTACACGACGAGCAACCCCGGCGCTCACGGCTTCAGCCAGATCCTCTATGCCTTCAGCAGCGCGGGCAACAACAACGGCTCGGCCTTCGCAGGCCTCACCGCCAACACGCCCTTCTACAACATCGCGCTTGGGCTGGCGATGTGGTTCAGCCGTTTCTGGATCATCGTGCCGGTGCTCGCGGTCGCGGGTTCGCTCGCGGCCAAGCGGGTCAGCCCAACAACCAGCGGCACCCTGCCGACGCACACGCCTGTGTTCGTGCTCATGCTCGTCGCCGTGGTCGTGATCGTCGGCGCACTGACCTTCGTGCCCGCGCTCGCGCTGGGTCCGATCGTGGAACATCTTCAACTCGTCGGCAAGTAATCGTCTCGCGGCCTTTGTTCGAGCTCTTTGGACCAAGCCATGACCAGTGCAACCGCTCAGAACAACTCGTCGATCTTCAATCTCGCGATTGTGCGGCCCGCGATCGGCTCGGCGTTCGCCAAGCTCGACCCCCGCGTACAACTCCGCAACCCCGTCATGTTCGAGGTGTGGGTCGTCAGCGTGCTCACCACGCTGCTCGCGATCGCGGGTTACGCGGGCCGCGGCGAGGTTGGCGGCTACTCGCCCACGCTCGTGCTTGTCATCGCGCTGTGGCTGTGGTTCACGGTGCTGTTCGCGAACTTCGCTGAGGCGATGGCCGAGGGTCGCGGCAAGGCCCAGGCCGCGAGCCTCCGCAAGAGCAAGCGAGATGTGACCGCGCGGAAACTGGTCACTGCGCATTCGGCTCTGGGCACTGGTGAAAGACAGAAGGCCACGGATATCAGCACGCTGAAGACCGAGAACGTCTCCGGCGCGACGCTCCGCAAGGGCGACATCGTGCTCGTACAGGCGGGCGACACGATTCCCGGCGACGGCGAGGTGATCGAGGGCGTGGCGTCGGTCAACGAGTCGGCGGTGACGGGCGAATCCGCGCCCGTCATCCGCGAGGCCGGCGGCGACCGTTCCAGCGTCGTCGGCGGCACGCAAGTTCTCAGCGACTGGCTCGTCGTGCGGATCGCGGCCGACCCCGGCTCGTCGTTCCTTGATCGCATGATCGCAATGGTCGAAGGGGCCAAGCGTCAGAAGACCCCTAACGAGATCGCACTCGACATCCTGCTCGCCGCGCTGACAATCACGTTCCTGCTGGCATGCGCGACGCTCCTGCCGTACTCGCTCTACGCGGTCATGCAGGCAAAGGCGGCAGACGCGGCGTCCACGGCGACTCCGATCACGGTCACCGTGCTCGTCGCGCTTCTGGTGTGCTTGATCCCCACCACCATCGGCGGCCTGCTCTCGGCGATTCGCATCGCGGGAATGGACCGCCTCGTGCAGGCGAACGTCATCGCAACCAGTGGCCGCGCCGTCGAGGCCGCGGGCGACGTCGATGTTCTTCTGCTCGACAAAACCGGCACAATCACCTTCGGCAACCGCATGGCGTCGGCGTTCTACCCCGTTGACGGCGTCGCCGCCGAGCATCTCGCCGACGCCGCACAACTCTCCTCGCTCGCCGATGAGACGCCCGAGGGCCGCTCGATCGTCGTCCTCGCCAAGCAGAAGTACAGCATTCGCGAACGCGACATGCACGCGCTGGGATTCGACGGCAAGCCCGCGACCTTCGTCCACTTCACCGCCAACACCCGCATGAGCGGCATCGACCTTCCCATCTCCGCTCAGCACCCGCAGGGACGTCAGATCCGTAAGGGCTCGGCCGACGCGATCGACGCGTACGTCTCGCGCATGGGCGGCACGCCGAGCACACAGGCACGCGAGATCGTCAACGAAGTCTCGAAGCGCGGCAGCACGCCCCTGGTCGTCGCCGACGGCAAGGGCGAGACGCTCGGCGTGATCGAACTCAAGGACATCGTGAAGGGCGGCATCGCCGAACGCTTCGCCGAACTCCGCCGCATGGGCATCAAGACCGTGATGATCACGGGCGACAACCCGGTGACTGCCGCGGCAATCGCCGCCGAGGCGGGCGTCGATGACTTCCTGGCACAAGCCACGCCCGAGGCCAAACTGAAACTCATTCGCGAGTATCAGCAGGGCGGACGACTTGTCGCCATGACCGGCGACGGCACGAACGACGCTCCCGCGCTCGCGCAGGCCGACGTCGCTGTCGCCATGAACAGCGGCACGCAAGCCGCCAAAGAAGCCGGCAACATGGTCGACCTCGACAGCAACCCCACCAAGCTCATCGAAATCGTCCGCATCGGCAAGCAGCTCCTCATGACCCGCGGCTCGCTCACGACCTTTAGCATCGCCAACGACGTCGCCAAGTACTTCGCCATCATCCCCGCGGCGTTCATGAGCACCTACCCCGCGCTCGGCGCGCTCAACATCATGCGGCTCAACCCCGCGACCGCGATCCTCTCCAGCGTCATCTTCAACGCCCTCATCATCGTCGTGCTCATCCCGCTCGCTCTCCGCGGCGTGAAGTACCGCCCCGTCGAAGCCAGCCGCCTGCTCGCGCACAACCTGCTCGTCTACAGCGTCGGCGGCCTGATCGTCCCGTTCGTCGGCATCAAGATCATCGACGTGTTGCTCCAGATACCGTTTGCGTCATGATGATGACCATCGTCCAACTCCAGCCGTCCGACACGCATCACACTCCGGCCTGGGCGCACATGCGAGCCGCCCTCTGGCCGGAAGAGGACGCGGCGGCCCTCCGCG
>JANRKB010000031.1:0-64080 GCA_033763695.1 Planctomycetota bacterium
CCCGCGGGTTGGCGCACTGGATCGGGGCGTGCGGCATGTCGTGCCGACGTGTTCACATCGGCTCGTGGCCTTGCTGGTCCTGATTCGCGGCGTTCCACGCGGGTGTGCGGTGGCGCGGGCCTGAGCGTTAGTCCTGGTGGCCACGCTTGGCGGGGATCACACCGGCGGCGATCACCGCGGCAAACAACAGGGCACCGCCAAGGTACATCATGATCACCGGCGCGTCGTCGAACTTGTTGTTCAGCGACGGGGGCAGCGGCGGCGTCGGGGCGTTGGACTCCTGGCCCATTGCCGTGCCGGCCACAGCCATCCATCCGCACGCACCTGCGATCAGGTTGCAGGCGTGCCGGTGCATCAGTTTCACGATCGTGCCGCGGGTCTTCATGGCGTGGTCCTCTGGGGGGGATGTTACGGCAGGGGGGCCAAGGGGGCAATGCCCTGCCCGGAGGACCGAGTGCTGGCGGGGCTGGGTCCGGCGGTGTTCGGTTCGCCCGGTCGGTACCATCGGTTCCGATGGCCTTGGTCGCGACAGACATGTCGTTCGCTTATCCGGCGTCGGGCCGGACCACGCGCGGGGGCGGGGCGGCGGCGCCGGTGCTGGCGGGGGTGTCGCTGCGGCTTGCGCCGGGGCGGCTGACGGCGATCATCGGCCCAAATGCTGCGGGCAAGTCGACGCTGCTGAAACTGCTCTTGGGGCTGATGCGGCCGACGGCGGGGCGGGTAGAGCTTGATGGCGCGGGGCTTGAGGCGCTGTCGCATGGGCGGCGGGTGCGTGCGCTGGCGTACGTGCCGCAGAGTTCGAGCCTGGCGTTCTCGTATGCCACCCGCGATGTGGTTGCGATGGGCCGGCTGGTGGAGGGCGGCTCTGGGTCGGCCGAGGCGGTGGACGCGGCCCTTGCGCGGGTGGACATGCTGGCGCAGGCGGACGTGCCCTTTGCGCACTTGAGCGCGGGCCAGCGTCAGCGGGTCACGCTCGCGCGGGCGCTGGTGCAGCTGGAGCTGGCGTGCGAAGGGACGCGTGTGCTGCTGTGCGATGAGCCGGTGTCGGCGATGGATCCGCGGCACGCGCTTGAGGCCATGAGCCTGCTTCGAGATTTGGCGGTCCGCAAAGGAGTTGCGGTGGGCGTGGTGCTGCATGATTTGTCTGCCGCACTGCGATTCGCCGATGACGCCGTGGCGCTGGGTGCCGATGGCCGCGTGCTGGCTGCGGGGCTGGCGGCGGAGGTGCTGCGGGCCGAGGTGCTCGAGCGGCTCTTCGGCGTCGCGTTTGTGGTGGTCCAACAGCCGGGCGTGCGGGCGGTCGTGGTGGGTGAGGCGTCTGGCACGCTCGACGCGCCGGCCAGCCAATGATTCGACGATCGATCGGAGAGGCTTGCGGCGTGTGCCGCCGCGGGCAAGTGAACTGCGACTGACGTGCGAAGGAGCCGACCATGAACAACCAGCTGTATGTGCTCTTGTTCGTGGTCGCGGTGTCGGTCATTCGCATCATCGTGCAAAACCTGCAGGAGCAGGCGGCCAAGAAGAAGGCGCAGGAGCGCAAGTTGCGCGAGCAGGACGAAGCACTGCGTCAGGGGCCGTCGGCACAGCGTCAGGCGGAAGAGGCCGAGCGTCGGCGCGGCGACGAGATGATCGCGATTCCTGGGGCGCAGTCGTCGTCGGGCGGCACGCAGTCGAGTGATCCGCTGGCGGATCTGTTGCGACGGATTCCCGGCGGCCCGGGCACGCCGGGCACGACGGTGCCGATGCCTCCGCCGCGGCGGGCGTCGAAGCCGACGGAACTGGAGCGCGCGCGCGAGGTGGGTCGTCGTCGGGCCGAGGCGACGCGTCGGAGCGAGGACGCACGCGCCAAAGCGCAGACCACGGCGAATCGGGCGGCAGGGAATCTGCCGCCCGAGTTGCGACCGGCTCCGGTGCCGACGCGTGCGAGCCAGCAGCCCGCGGCCCAGAACCGACCCCAAGGAAGGCCGCAGAAGCAAGCCCAAAGCCGGCCGGCGAAACCCCAGCGTGCTCAGGCGCTGGTGACGGAAGAAGAACTTGATGAGCGGCGGCAGCATGCGCGGCAGATCGAGCTGGCGGGGGCCAAGGCCGAGGCGCAGGTCGCCAAGCCGCGCGGTGCGATGATTGGCGGCACGCGGATGACGGCGCGGGAGTGGCGTCGGGCGATCGTGGTGCGCGAGATTCTGGCTCCGCCGCTGGCGCTGCGCGAGGAATAAAGAAAACGGCAACGCTCGCGCGATGCCGTTTGGCGTTTTGCTCTCGTGTTTGCGTCGCGCCATCGAATCGGCGCGGCCGGGGCGATTACCAGTACAGCCCCTCGTACCCGCCGCCCGCCTTGCGGAGTTCGGCGACGTTCATGAGGTCGATAACGCGCTGGCCGGGCTTGAAGTTCACGCCCGCCCACGTCTGCGGCTTGAGGCGATGGCTGACGATCAGCACGTCGGCCCAGCCGATGACCTCGCTGAGGTTCTGGGTCATCAGTTCGGTGAGGTGCGGCACCATCTGGAACGCGAAGCTGCGGTTGGCGCCGACGAGAGCCTGCACCGACAGGTGTTCGTCATAGATCTTGACCGGGTGGCCCTTGCCGGTGAGCTGCTGGACGACTTCGACGATCGGGCTTTCGCGGACGTCGTCGGTGCCCTCTTTGAAGGCCAGGCCGATGATGCCGACCTTGGGGCGGCTCTCGCTGATCACGCGCTTGAGCAGGGTCTTGATCTGCACTTCGTTGCTGTCGATCGCGCCCGCGAGCATGGGGAGCTTGGTGGCGGTGTCGCGGGCGGCGTCGAGAATGCCGCGGAGGTCCTTGGGCAGGCATGAGCCGCCGAAGGCGAAGCCGGGCTTGAGGTACTTGGGGCTGATGTTGAGCTTGGTGTCGGCGCAGAAGACGTCCATGACGCGATGGCTGTCGACGCCGAGCGTCTTGCAGATCATGCCGATTTCATTGCCGAAGGTGCACTTGATGGCGTGGAAGCAGTTGTCGGCGTACTTCACCATCGCGGCCTCTTCGGGCGAGAGGAAGAATGTCGGGCAGGTGCCCAGGCCCGGGTGGTTGGTGGTGGGGTACATCGTCTTGCAGATCTCGGCGGTCTTGGCGTCGGTGGGGCCGAAGACGATCTTGGGAGGGTTGTAGAAGTCGTAGACGCTCACGCCCTCGCGCAGGAACTCGGGATGGCAGACGTAGCCAAGGCCCTCGCCGAACTTTCGGCCTGAGGACTGCTGCAGGATGTCCATCAGGCGGCGATGGATGTTGGGCAGGCTGGTGGAGCGGCTCATCACGATGTAGTGCGGCTTGTTGTGGCGGCGGATCGCTTCGCCGATCTGGGCGCACACGGTCTCGAGGTAGACGGCGTTGACGCCGCCGCTGGGCGTGCTGGGCGTGCCGACGCAGACGAGCGCGGCGTCGGAGCTCTTGATGGCATCGTCGGCGTCGGTGGTGGCGCGGAGCAGGCCGTTCTTGATGGCCTTCTCGAGCAGTTCGGGGAGGCCTTCTTCAACGATGGGCGGCTTGCCCGCGTTGATGAGGTCCACCTTCGCCTTGGAGACATCGCACCCGATGATCGTGTGGCCCAGATCGGCCAGACAGCCGCACGACACCGCACCGACGTAGCCGAGACCGAAAACTGCGATCTTCATGGCGAACCCTCAAAAATGCCGACCGACCCGTCGCGGCGCGGCACCTTTGGCCGCACCCGGGTCTGGACTGTAGATCGGCAGAATCCCTGCTTGATGTGATCGGCGCAAAGACTTTCCGCCGCCCGCAACGGAACCGGCCCGGAGAACTTCTAGGAGCGACGAACCATTGGGTCGCCGACGCCCTACACATGCCAGACGAAGCGTGCCAGACGGCATAGACCAGATATGCTTGCTCGCGCCAGCCTGGGTGGAATCTCAGCGGCTTGGCCACGCCACACGAGTCAGGGAGCGACGGGTGCAGATCGCGCGGAGCGCAAGTTTGACGGTTTTCACGGCATTGGCGACCCTTTGGGCCGGCCTGCTCGTGGTTCTGGGCATGTGGGTGATGTTCAGCCTAAGCCAGCGCATGCCGCTTCTGGCACCCGTGCTGCAGTGCGGCGGGTTGGCCGCGGTTGCGGGCGGACAGTTTGTGTTCATGGCATGGGTGGCTGACCGATTGCTCCCGGGAGCGGCACGCCGCGTGGTCGGCCCGCTTGAGGTGTTCAGCTTCCTCGTCTTTGTCGGGGGGCTGATTGGCACCGTGTGGTTCCTGCTCGGGCCGATTGCGGCTCCTGCGGGCGGAGGCGGACACTGATGGCGGGCGCATCTCGTATCGAACTCTCGAGCAACGTTCGCCAGGCCGGAACTTCGGCGCGGCGTCACGCGCCGCTGTGGTCGCTCGCCGCGTTGCTCGCGGCGTCGGCGGGTCTGACGTGTGCGAGCCTCGCCTTGGCCCAGCCCGAGGCGGCGAAGGGCAACGCTCCGGCGATTGATGCGGACGTGGCGGCCGTGCAGGCCAAGGCCCGCGCGCTGCTGAAGGACTACACGTCGCGAGCGATTGTGCGGCTGGGACTGCTCGATCTGCGGCTGCGGCCCGACCCGACGCCCGAGGACTATCGCATCGCCGCGCTGGTGATGAGCATTGGTGATGGCATCCAGCCGGGCGAGGCAGAAACCCTGCGGCGGATTGCCGATTGCTCGTGGAATGGAACGGACGAACAGGCCGCCATCGATGCGACCACGCGCCTGGTGCAGGCGGACCCCACGGATCGCGTCGCGATTCTGCGCGTGGTGTCCGCGACGATCGCGCGGATGCAGACGGCGGAGGAGCGGCTCGCGGCGTACGAGAAACTGCTGGGCGCGGGCGGCGCGCGTCTGCCCGCGGTGGTGCGCAGCCGCCTTGCGCTCGATTGTGCACTGCTGATGCGCGAGCGTGGCGACGAGCAGGGGTTCATCGATCGCCTGCAACAGGCGACAAGTCTGGATGCGACCAACAAGGAAGCCGCGCTGCTCGCGTCGGCGTATTACGCCGAGCGTTCCACCGATCCTATGGGGCGGCTGGAGATGCTCGCGAACCTGCTCTACAGCGACCCGATGGACCCGGGTGTACATGACCAACTCTCGGCGAGCCTGGCGCAGGGCGGCGCGTTTGTCGGTGCGAAGCGTCTGTGGAACAACGCGCGGACGCTGATGGCCCAGGGGGCACGCGAACGCGGTTATGACGCCGAGGTGCGCTCGCTGGTGCATGATTGGCTCGCGGGTGGCGCGACGGACATCGTGCGCACGCTCAACAAGCGGCTCGCCGCCGATCGCGAAGTGAAGGCGCGGCAGATCGAGGCGCAGACGCGCAGCGGCGTATCGCTCACGGATGCGGGCAAGGTGGAGGATCAGCGGCTGGCGCAGCCTGTCGATCGCGTGCGTGTGCTCGCGGCGCTCGCGAGCGGCGATCGCATTACGTATGAGACGGGCTGCGTGGATATGGCGCGCTCGGGACTGTCGCTGCTCAAAGAGGCGAACGACCCGCAGATCGAACTGCTGATGCCGCGCGATGAGGCGCTGGCGTTTGCGCAGCGTGCGCAGGTCACGGCGGAGCTTGTCGCGGCGATCTGCGGCGTCACCGGGCCGGAACTCACGGAGAATCTCACGAGCATCGAGAGTTCGGGCCTGGCGGATGATCCGCGACTGGCGGTCGCGCGGGTGGCCCGCGCGCTGGAGACGCTGGGCACCGAGGCCGCGATGGGTGAACTGCTCAAGGTGGATTTTGCCGCCGACGAGAGCGGCGAAGCGGAAGCGGCGGCGTCGATCTTGGTCGCCGAAGCGTTGAAGAAGCAGAACAAGCGTGAGCAGGCCGCGGGCGTGCTGCGCCAGACGGCGCGGAAGCACATCCTGCTGCCGATGGGGGCGCTGGCGTGGAATCGCTATCAGCAGATCAAGGGGCCGGATGAGCGATTGACGGCGCAGGCGGCGGCGATGGATGCGTTTGCGGACAATGTGCCGCGCTGGATTGATCAGGCGATCAACGACCCGCGCTCGATGATGGCGTTGGACGTGCAACTTGAGAAGACGACGCTGCCCGCGCTGCAGCGGCCGGTGGCGAAGGTGCGGATTCGCAACGTCTCGCCGATCCCGCTGTCGCTGGGGCCGGATCGCACGATCAACAGTCGCTTGATCTTCGCACCGCGGATGGATGTCGGCATCGCCGCGATGGGCCAGCTTGCGCTGCCCGAGATCGTCGAGGCTGATCGTCGTCTGCGGCTTGAGCCGAACGAGACGCTGGAGTTTGATGCGTTCCCGGACATCGGGTTCACGGGCTGGCTGAGCGAGTCGGCATGCGCGGACGTGGTGCGCTGTCGCTGGCGCGTGCTGCAGGGCTTCCGCAGCAATGAACAGGGCGTCATCGAGCAAGGTCCCGGGTGCCTGAGCACCGAGACGGCGGCGCTGGTGAAGAACCCGCTGCCGGAGGCGACGCTTGATCCGGCGGAGCTGCCCGAGCGCGTACGCACCCGCGATGAGTCGGAACTGCTGCCGATCGCGGTGGTGCTGCGGGCACGCACGATGTCGCTGGGCGCGATCAAGGAAGACGACAAGGATCGCGGCGCGCTGGTTGATCAGGCCAAGGCTGTGATTACGGCGTTTGTTGAGCGCTATCCGACGCTCAGCCCGCTTGCGCGGCAGATGTTGCTCGCGGTGCTGCCGCAGCAGACCCAGTTCCCCGCGATGGCGGACTTTGATCGTCTCTCGCTGCAGGAGCAGGATCCGAAGGTGCTGGCGATCGCGCTGGTGACGCGATGTGCCGATCCGGCTGATGCCGCGCTGGCCGCGGCGGCGGAGTCGGCGGATCCGACGCTGCGCGAAGTGGCGGGGTTGCACAAGGCGAGGCTGGCGGGCGCGGGGATGTGTTACGCGCGGCTGACGCCGGATATCACGGCCTTTAACCCGCCCGCCGAGACCGCGCCGTGAGCAGGGCAGTGCCCAGCGGTGCACGCCGCGTGTTGATTGGCGTTGTCGTCGCGCTGGTTGCGAGTGCGTTTGTCGGGGTTGGGGCGTGCTCGCGCAAGGAACCAGAGAAGAAGGCTGCGGCGGGCGAAGTGAACACGCCGCGCGTGGTGGCGCTCAGCCCCGCGATCGCGGCGATCATGCGCGACGAGGGGTTCGAGCGATTGATCGTCGGGCGGCATGCGTACGACATTGTGCTGCCGCGTGCGATTCCGTCGTGCGGCGAGCAGGGCACGCTTGATTACGAGGCGCTTCTCGCGACGCGGCCGTCGCATGTGCTGGTGCAGTGGGGCAAGCAGGAGTTGCCGGCGCGGCTGTTGGAGCTCGGACGCCAGCAGGCGTGGCACGTTGAAAGCATCGACATCCTGACGCTCGAACAGATCGATCAGGCCCAGCAGCGGGTACACGAGCTGCTTGATCCTGCGCGGCCGGTGGATCGGGCGCGATTGACGAGCGCGCGGATTGACGCGCTGAAGGCGGCGAATCCGGATCTTGCGTCGCGCGGGCGGGTGCTGCTCATCGCGAGCGCGGGCGCGACGTTTGGCGTGCTCGGGCCGGGCTCATGTCATGCGCAGGTGCTTGAGCGACTGGGCGTGCGGGCCGCGAAGATCGACGGCGGGCCGTGGAGCACGATGGATGCGGAGGACATCTTCGCGCTTCGGCCGGACGGCATCATCGTGATCCAGCCGCGGGCGTGGGGTGCGCCAGCAAAGACGTGGACGCATGATGAAGTGCTCGGGTTGCTGGCGGGCGCGGCACGGCTGGATCTGGCAGCGATTCGCGAGAAGCGACTCGCCGTGATCGATGATCCGCTGGCGCTGATCCCCAGCACATCGATGGCGGACTTTGCCGCGGATGTCGCGCGTGCGGTGGGGGCGTGGGGGCCGGTGGAGACGACGGCGCGATGAGGGATGTGGCAGCAGCAGCCCGCACGATCACGCGTTTCAGAGCGAACGCGTGATCGTGGCACAAAGGCAAGACTGGCGTCCGCCTTCATTTCTCAGTTTTGCTTCTCGATCTTCGCGATGCCGCGGATGCCAAGGGTGGCGAGGTGTCCGAGCACCTCGCGCAGGTTGATGGTGATCTGCGTGCCGCTGGTCATGTCCTTGAGTTGGCCGACCTGGTCGGATTCGAGGATGATCGCGGCGCGGGCTTTCTGATTGCTCGCGTCCTGCAGAAGTTTGCCGATGTTCTTGGTGGTTTTGCCGCTGCGGCGGGCGTGCAGCTGGTGGCGGCGCAGGAAGGCGAGCAGCGGTTGCAGCGCGGCGTCGGCCTGGGGCGTGCCGTTGCTGATCACGAATACATCAGGCCGCAGCCCGGCCCGCTCGAGCATCTCTTCATCGCCGGGCAACAGCTTGTTGTCCTGGAGGACGAGCGAGAGGACAACGTCACCCATGCCGAAGCCGACGGCGGGGGTGCTTGGCCCGCCGAAGAGTTCGATGAGGTTGTCATAGCGTCCGCCGCCGGCGAGCGCGCGTTCGCCGCCGCTGATCTCGTGGACTTCGAAGACCATGCCGGTGTAGTAGGCGAGGCCGCGGACGACGCGGAGGTCGAGCGGTGGCTGGCACCACGCGAGCAAGCCCATCGCGCGGAGTTCGAGCAGCACCGAGCGATGTTGTTCGAGGGTCTCGCTCTTGAGGCCGATCGATTCGGGCGTGAAGTTGTCGGGGTCGGTGACGTTCTTGGCTTTCTCGATGATCGCGTCGAACTTCTCGCGGACGTAGAGCGGCACGCCGCGATGCACGAGGAACGCGTCGTTCTCGGGGCCGCTGCGTTTGGCTTCGCCGTCGAGGTAGGCGAACCACGCGTCGAGTTTGTCTTCGGGCAGGCCGCAGTGGAGCGCGAGGTCCTTCATGAGGCCGCGATGGCTGATGCGGACGCGGCAGTGCTCGGGCGAGAGGCCGAGCGATTCGAGCAGGCCGACGCAGCAGCCGATGACCTCGGCGTCGGCGGTGGGGGAGGGATCGCCGATGATGTCGGCGTTCCACTGGAGGAACTCGCGGAGGCGGCCGCGCTGCGGGCGTTCGGCACGGAAGAACGGCCCGGCGGTGAACCAGCGGCTGGGCTTGGGCAGGCTGCCGGCCTTGGAGGCGAAGAGGCGTGCGAGCGTGGGCGTGAACTCGGGGCGGAGGGCGTAGGTCTTCTCGCCGCCGGCGCGCTGGAAGGAGAAGAGCTCGGAGATGATCCCCTCGCCCGACTTGACGGTGTAGAGCTCAAGGTGTTCGAAGGTCGGGCCGTCGACCTCTTCAAAGCCGTGGCGCAGCGACGTCTGCCGCCATGATTCGGTGATGAAGCGACGTTTGGCGGCGTCGAGCGGGTAGAGGTCGCGCGTGCCGGTGGGGGGCTGGAACGAATGCTGAGAGGCCATAGATGGACAGGATAGGAACGACGCGGCGCGGCCCGCGAGCGGCATGAGCGTGCTTGGGGTGCGGCGGTTGCTAGCATTTGGGCACCAGGGATTGAGACAGTGGGCGCGGCACGACGTGCACGCCGCCCGCGCGGAACCACCACCACGCCATCAAGTTCAAGGAAGCGACGCCATGGCCGGCCAGGATTTCTGGAGCGACCCGAGCAGCGACAAGCCCGCCCCGAAGAATGAGCTGGAGGCGAGCAAGCCTGCCGCCCCGCTCACCGATGCGCCGGGCGGCTTCTGGCAAAACGCCAGCGAGCAGGCGATCACGCAGAAGGAGCAGGCCAGGAAAGAGCAGGCAGGCCGCGGCGGCGCTGCGGGCGGCGGCAAGCCGGGCGGGCCGCGGCGATTGCTGAAGCGGGCGATCATTGTGACTGCGGGCGCGCTCGTCGGGTTGATTCTGCTTGCGCTGGTGTTTGCGCCCAGTGTTGCCGCGGTCTATGCGCGGAACACGGTGATCGGATTCAGCGGCAGCAAGGCGGGGCGCTTGCTTGTGCAGGGCGCGGATCTGAGCTGGTCTGGGCCGCAGTCGATCGGCCCTGTGCTCCTGGTCGATGACCAGAACGCCGAGATCGCCAAGGTGAATCTGAGTGCGCAGACCAGCCTGCTGGATCTGGCGATGGGCGGACGGAATCTGGGCACGATCACCATCAGCGGCAACATCAAGCTGGTGAAGGAGAAGGACGGCGTGCTCAACGTGGTGCGCGCGACGACGCAGCGGGTGGTGCCTGCCGCGCCGGGGACTTCGGGGGGTGCATCGGGACAGACATCGGGCGCGAATGCCGCACCGATTCAGTTGCCGCCGGACTTGGCGGCGAAGTTGATCGTGAAGGATCTGAAGGTCAGCTACGAAGATCTGACGCCGGGCGGCCAGAGCATCGAGGTGCGCGATCTCAATCTGACGACGGAACTCAAAAGCGGCAAACCGATCACGCTTGCGCTTGCCGCCGACTTGCTGGCGGGTTCGATGGTCCCCGGCAAGATCGACGTCAAGGCGTCGATTGATGGCTGGAGCAACGCGCGCGGCGTGGTTGCCGACTTTGCCACGCCCGCGGGGCTGAACGCGCTGCAGGTCGACGCGAACGTCAATCTGAGCGAACTGCCGATGTCGCTGATTGATGCGCTCGCCCAGCAGGACGGTCGCCTGGTCAAGGCGGTGGGTGATCGGCTGTCGATCGCGCTGGCCGCCAAGGGCTCGCTGAAGGACGCGACGGCATCGCTCAGGACGAGTGCGGCGAACGTGATCGCCGGTGGCGAACTTGCGGCCCGCGATGGTGTCATCACGGTGACGCGCCCGATTGAGGTTGGGCTCAAGCGGGCGGCACTCTCGGCGCTGGCGAATCAGCCGCCCGAAGCCGCGGCACGCATCCGCGAGTTTCCGGATGTGACGCTGGCGATCCCGTCGCTGAGCGTGAAGATCCCGGCGCAGGGTGCGCTTGATCTGCGCGGCACGTCGCTGAAGGCTGCGTTGATCACGACGCGCGTCGCGGGTGATGTCGAGATCGCGGGCAAGCCAAAGAAGTTCGAGGTGCGCCCGCTGACGCTCGCGATCGATGTTGCGGATCTTGCGAACGGCGCGACGATCAAGGGCGGCACGAGTGCGTCGATCGAAGGTCAGCCCGCGGGCGATCTTGTGGTTGATATCAATGCGCAGGGCTTGCTTGATGAGAAGGGCGCGCCGCGTTCGGGCGTTCCTGCCGCGCTGCGTGCAGAGCTTTCGCTCGCTAACGTGCAGACCGCGATCGCGCAGGCATTCGTGCCTGTGGACACCATCAATCTGGCGCAGGATGTCGGTCCGACCCTCGATCTGCGTGTGAAGGCCAACGCGCTCGCGGGTGCGGCAGCGATGCCTGATGCGAAGGTTGAGTTCTCAGTCGCGAGCACGCACGTGCGTGGTGGCGGCGCGCTTGCGTTCGCCGAGAACAGGCTGCGCAACCAATCGCCGATCACGCTCACGATTGATTCGGCGTCTTCCATCGCGGCACGATTCATGAAGGATGCGGGCGGCTGGAGCGTCGCGCCCGGCGGCGGCGTGATCAATGTCGCTGTCGATGGCATCGACGTTGCGTTCAAGTCCGGCGCGGCGGACATGCAGCCCGATGCGCGGGCGGCCAAGGCGCGTGCGGTGGTGTCGCTTGCGAAGTTTGATGTGATGTCGCCCGCGGGTCGGCCGCTGAACCTGACTGATCTTGCGTTCAACGCCACGCTCGCGGGCGACGGCGGAGCTAAGCTGGACATCAATGGCTCGGTCCTGTTTGATCGTCAGACGGCGAGCATTCAGGGTGGGTTCGATTGTGCCGACTTGATCGGGCCGATTGACGGCGTTGGTGGCGTGGTGCAGGCCGCGAGCGCAAAGCCCAAAGGCTCGCTCGTGATCAAGGGTGTGCCCGCGACGCTGGCGGGTGCGGCGACAAAGCCCGCTGCCCGCGGCGAAGCGCCGGGCGCGGATGTCGGCGCGCTCGTGCAGGGATTGGTCGGTTCGAGCATCGACGTGACGCTCAAGGCGGCGGCGGCGACGCCGATCGCGGGCAAGCCCGCGTACGCGCTGGATGCGTTGGTTGCTGCCGAGCGTCTGAATGTCGCGGCGTCTGCCGTGGTCGCACCCGAGGCGCGCATCGACGTGCAGCCGCTGAAAGCGACACTGACGCTGGAACCCAAGACTGCGCTCGATGTGCTTGGGGCGCTGGGGATGGACACGACTTCGCTGCCGCGTTTGGAGCAGCGGGCCACGCTGCGGGTGGATTCGCAGGCGACATCGATTCCTCTTGTGGCGGGCAAGCCCGACTTTGACAAGGCCGGCGCGATCGCCGTCGATGTGACGCTGCCGGGCGAGCTGCTGGTGCGCGGCCTCACCATGCCCGATGGCACCGACAGCACGGGACGCACGATCAAGCGCGACCTCGGCCCGCTGGGCGTGCAGGATCTCAAGTTGACGCTCCGCGCGCCGGGTGCGGCGCTGGGCGCAAGCGGAGGCGAGGCGAATGTGGCATTCTCCGCGCTCGCGCTTGCCGGGCCGCGTTCGTCCATCGCCACGCTGAGCGCTGGCGCGAAGCTGCCGCTCAAGAGTGGCAAGCCCGCGGGCGATGGCATGGCGACGGCGAAGATCAAGGAGCTCTCGCTCGCCGGGGTGGATCGCATCTTGAACAAGCCCGGGTTTGCGTCTGGTGCGCTGGGTGATCGTCTGGATGTGGACGTGGCGTATCCGATTGTGGTCCCGGCTGCTGCGGCAAGTACTGGCACGCCGGCCAAGCAGGCCGCGGCGCCGCAGATCGCGGAAGTGACGCTCAGCGCGCCGCGCTTGCGCATGAGCCGCTCGCTGCGTGCCGCGGTTTCGAGCGAGTCGATCAAGGTGCTGGAGCCGGTGAGCATCACGTGGAACGGCGATGGTGCGTGGCTCTCGCAGTTCATGGGCGAGGGCGGCACGCGGATCACGCGTCCGGTCGACGCGCGACTCACCATCAATGAACTGGTGCTGGGTCAGCCCGGCGTGCTGCGCCCGGGCACGTTTGCGGCGGATCTGGGCGTCGCGGTGCCGAGCGTTGAACTTGTTGATGCCAAGGGCCAGCGTGTCGCGCTGAGCAACATCACGATCAAGGCGAGTCGCGAGCTCGCCGCGGCAATGGCGCCGAACGACCCGACGGCGATCGGCATTGATCTTGCCATCGCGAGCGCTCAGGTGGACCAGACGCCGCCGGTGCGCGACATCGGCATCAAGGCGCTGGCGGCGCGGCTCGCCACGCCCGAAGGCCAGTTCGACAAGAACCGGGCCCAGTTCAGCGTCAACGGCCAGATTCCGACGCTGCCCACGGCGCTGGTGGACACACTCGCCAACCAGAACGGCCTCTTGGTGGAAGCGCTCGGCCCCGTGATCGAGTGCACGCTCAAGGCCGACAAGGTGTCGCTCGCCCCAGCTGAGCCGGGCGCGGCGGCGCGCGAAGCGGGCACGTTTGAGGCCGCGATGAAGAGCCAGCGTGCCAGCGCGAGTCTGAAGGGCACGGTCAGCGGCGGCGCGTTTACCACGACGCAGCCGCTGCAGGTGTCGGTGGCGGAGGTGACGAAGGAACTGGGCAACCGGTTCGTCAAGGGCGTGCCGTTCGTCGGCGAACTGAGCAAGAGCAACGAGATGCAGCCCGCATCGGTGGTCTCGCCGACGCTCGCGGTGCCGATCGACGGCAACATGCAGCGATTGAATGGTGATGTGACGATCGATCCGGGTGAACTGCTCTTCAAGCCCAGCAAGGACTTTGCCGCGCTGCTCAAGACTCTGAACCAGAACGCGGGTGGCGGGCTGCTGGGCCAGCGCTTGCAGCCGCTGGTGCTCAACATCAAGAACGGCGTCATCACGTATCAGAAGTGGACGCTGCCGCTGGGGCAGTTCAACATCCAGACCGAGGGCGTGGTCGACCTGGTGCAGCAGCGCGTGGACGTGATCACGTGGATTCCGCTCGGCGCGCTCTCGGAGAAGTCGGCGGCTCTCTTCGGCGGTGCGGCCGCTTTGGGCGGGCTGGATGCGTCGGTTGCGCTTCCGTTTCGTACGCGGGGCGCGCTGAGCGGGCCGCAGACGGGGGCTGATACTGAGCTCTTCGCCAAGCAACTGCTCAACAACAAGAACATCGAGAAGTCGATCCAGAAGGGGCTTGAGGAGCTCTTCAAGAAGAAGGATCCGCCCGCCCCCAAATGACGGGTTGTCTCGGAGCGCTGCGACGAGCGGCGCGGCTATCTTCTCGCATGCCGTCGCTCTTTCATGTCGTCCTGCACGAGCCGGAGATCCCCAACAACACGGGCAACATCGGGCGCACGTGTGTGGCGACCGGCTGCGGGCTGCACCTGATTCGCCCGCTGGGTTTTGATGTGTCGGAGAAGGCGTGTCGGCGCGCGGGGCTGGATTACTGGCCGCGGCTGGGCGTGCGCGAGTACGACGGGCTTGATGCGTTCTTTGCCGCACATCCGGGCGTGCGGCCGCGGACGTGGATTCTCTCGACCAAGGCGACGCGCTGCGTCTTTGACGCCGACTTTCAGCCCGGCGATGTGATGCTCTTTGGCAAGGAGACCCGCGGTCTGCCGGACCATGTGCTTGAGCAGTTCAGTGCGACGGCGCTGCGCATGCCGATGATCGCGGGGGAGCGTTCGCTCAACTTGGCGACCGCGGTGTGTGCCGTGGTGTATGAAGGTGTGCGTCAGGCGATCGCGCGTGGGCAGGTGCGGCTTGCCGATGGGAAGCTTGTGTTGCCGGCGTGACGGTGGGACGACGCGCGATGCGTGACGCGAAATCAGGCGCGGGTGGGCATGATCTCTTCGGAGACGGCGATGAACGCCTCGAACATGGTGCGTCCGCCGTGGATCATCGCTTCGACTTCCTCGGCCGAGAAGGGTGTGGTGTTCATCGCGTTCTTGAAGAACATCCACTTGTTGAACTGCTCGTCGCCGTTGGGGTCGAACATCGATGTGCCGGGGCCGGGGAGCAGATTGAGGGCACGCTGCACGGACGGTGCGACGTAGCGTGCGCCGTTCTTGGAGCCTTCGACAACGTAGAGGAAGCCGAGCGTTGAGCGGGGCACGCGGGCCGCGGCCAGGTGCATCTCGTCGACGCAGCGGCGCACAGCGCGTCCGGCCATCGCTCCGCCGTCGCTGCCCAGGAAGGTGAGGTCTTGCAAGATGCGCGGCGAGAGGAACTGCTCTTCGCGAATGATGAGCGATGCGGCCCGATCACGATCGCGCAGCGTGCGCAGGAGCCGTTCCATCGGCTGATGAATAAGGAGCAACTGACGGATGTAGCCGACGTACTGCTCGCGGCTGATCTGCCCCGCGACCAGCACGCGCTGCAATGGATGCTGCTGACCACGACGAAGAATTTCGTCGGTCTGAGCCTTCAGGCGGTCCATGACGGACGCGTCCGCGGCAACGGGAGGCTGTTGATGCATCACGAACCCGAACCCCTTGGATAGAAATCCAACCCTTCCCCATATCCCAAGCCGAACGCGCTCCCCAGGGAAGCCATAGTAGGGGTTTCCCCGACTTCGCGTGGATGGTGGGTTGTGCCGGGTCGGCGTGCGCGTTCGCGTCAGCGTGGCGAGGGAGCGAACAGGCGGTGCATCGCGATGGCGCCGGCGACTGCGACATTGAGCGAGTCCACGCCGGGGGACATGGCGATGCGGACGCGCAGGTCCGCGGCAGCGCAGGCCGCATCGCTCAGGCCGCGTCCTTCGGTGCCCAGCAGAAGTGCGAGCCGCTTGGCGTGCGTGCCTCGCAGCTGTGCTGCCGCGGTGTCGAGGTCGACCGATCCCGCGCCGGGCGTGAGCGCGACGACGACAAAGCCAAGGTCGCGCAGCCGCTGGAGATCGCCCGGCCATTCAGTTGCGGCCGTGTATGGCACGCGGAGCGCGTGGCCCATGGAGACGCGCAGCGACTTGCGATAGAGCGGATCGCAGCAGCCGGGGCTGAGCACGACCGCGCTGCCCGTTGGCAAGAGTGCGGCCGCACTGCGAAAGAGCGAGCCCACGTTGTCATGGTTGCTCAGGTCTTCGAGCACGAGCAATCCTGGTGCGCTCGCGACAAGGTCGGTCAGCGCGGGCGGCGGCGTGCGCCGTCCCACGGCGAGCACGCCGCGATGCATGTGCATGCCCACGATGCCGTCCATCACATCCTGGGACGCGAGATAGATCGGCGTGTGCGTTTTCAGCGCAGCGAGGCGGTCTTGCATCGCGGCCAGGCGTGTCGGCGTGAGGAGGATCGAGTCGATCGGGCGTCCTGAATCGATGAGCAGTTCGACAACGAGTTCGCCCTCGGCCATGAACATGCCGAGCTGGGCGTGGCGCAACTGCGCGTCGCGCAGGTTTGCGTACGGCGCGAGTCGTGGGTCATCGAGTCGGTCGACAGGTTCAATGCGCAAGCCGAGCACCGGATCGATTGCATCGCTGTCGCGGGCGTCTGGATTGTCGGCACTCGGCTCTCTGGGCATTCGACATCATCGCTCCAGCCGCGGACTCGGCGGAGCATTGTTGGCGATGCGGCGTGAGGCGGGATGGCGTGTGATGAAGTCCCGGACGGGGCGGTTCGCGTTGTCGTGTGGTCCGCGTGGTTCCACCTTGGCCAGATCACGCGTCTGGCCGCGGCTTCCGCGCCCACGAGGCAACGCGACAGACGCGAACGCGCCCGTCCGGGCAGATTCGTGCGACGGCGATCCGTCCGGCGCGTCCAACGCGCGACCCGCAGGAGCGAAACTCCGTATGCGCACGAACTCAAAGTGGCTGGTGAACTGCAGTGATCCCAGGTCCCTTGGCGGCGATCATCGCAGTTTGATCGCACAGAAACAGTACCACATCTGTCAAGCAGGTTGCGTCAACGTGGCGTTTCCGACGCGCGAAGACTCGCACAAGCTCAAAGAGCCGCGTGGCGCTGTGGATAAGCCGCGGCACCCAACGAAAAACCGTGACCCTTGCGAGGTCACGGTTCGGTGGTCTGCATCGGATTCGTCCGCGCCGGGCGCGGCAGTGGCTCAGACGTGCTTGACGACCAGATCGTGGTCAAAGCGGACCTTGGCGAGGCCTGCGTAGGAGTCATCCGCGGCGCGATAGCCGGCGGTCGCGACCACGACGCTCGAGTAGCCCTGCGCGGGCAGGCCGAGGATCTCGTCGTACTGGGCGGTGTTGATGCCTTCCATCGGGCAGGCGTCGATGTGGAGCGCTGCCGCGGAGGCGAGGAAGACGCCCAGCGCGATATAGGCCTGGCGTGCGGCCCACTCGGCCGCGGGGAAGCCCGGGGTGTTGATGGTGCCGAGCATCATGCCCTTGTAACCGTCGAGGGCCGCGGCCGGAACGCCGCGCTTCTTGGCGATGTCGTCGATGTAGCGCTGCACATCGTCGGCGGTCATGCTTGTGCGGCGGGCGAAGACGACGAGGTGCGAGGCATCGACGATTTGAGGCTGGTTCCAGCTCACGGGCTGGAGGCGCTTGCGCACGGCGGGGTCGTTGACGACCACGAAACGCCAGGGCTGAAGGCCGTAGCTCGACGGCGACAGGACGAGGGCCTGCTCGAGCGTCTTCCACGTCGCCGCGGCGATTTTGCGGGTCGGATCGAACTTCTTGGTGGCGTAGCGCCAGGAAAGACTCTGGATCAGATCGGATTCGCTGATGGCCATGTCGTGCAACTCCAGGAGAAGGGGACCGGTTTGATGGTCGGATGCCTGCGAAGGCCAGAGGTTACGCGTGCGATCGGGCCTGGAGATCGTGCTGCACCGAATGCGGACGATTGGGTCGTGAGGATGCGCGATTGCGCGGCCGCGCGGCTTTGACTGGCTCGGGTTCTAGAGTTCTCGCGCCATTCGCATCCCCGAGGACCACCCCATGACCTCCAGCGGCACCCCCGGAATCCCCGGAACCCCCATCGACATTCTCGTCCAGGGCGGCACCATCCACAGCGCCACCGCCAGTTTCGTCGGCGATGTCGCGATCCGCGGCGAGACGATCGTTGGCGTCGGCGCGCCGGGCGCGTTCGGCTCGGCCGCCGCCAAGGTCATCGACGCGCGCGGCATGGATGTGATTCCCGGCTGCATTGACGTGCATGTGCATCTCGCGCTGCCGTTCTGCGGCACGGTGTCGTGCGACGACTTCCACCATGGTTCGCGGGCCGCGGTCAACGGCGGCGTCACCACGGTGATCGACTTTGCGATTCCGGCGCGTGGGCAATCGCTCGCGGCGGCGCACGACGCGTGGATGGCCAAGGCCCAGGGCAAGTCGCTTGTGGACTTCACATGGCACATGGCCGTGACGAGCGACGCGCACCTGCGCGAAGTGCCCGACATGGTGAAGCGCGGCCTGCCGACGTTCAAGGAGTTTATGATCTATGAGAGCGAGGGCTGGAACAGCGACGACGCGCGGCTCTATGCCACGCTCGAGCTGATGCGGGCCAACAACGCGATGCTGCTGGTGCATGCCGAGAGCAGCCGCGTGCTTGATCTGCTGATCGCGCGGCATCACACGCCCGAGATGATGCGACGCCACGGCGCGAAACTGCATCCGATCACGCGCCCGAACTTCATCGAGGCCGAGGCGATCGAGCGTGCCGTGCGCTGGTGCGAGAAGACCGGTGGCCGCTTGTACGTCGTGCACATGTCGACCGGCGAAGGCGCGGACATCATCAAGGACGCGCAGTCGCGCGGCGTGCCGGTGCTCGCCGAGACGTGCGCGCAGTATCTGGTGCTCGATGACTCGGTGTTCAATCGCCCCGACGGTCATCTCTTTGCCTGCTGCCCGCAGGTGAAGAAGCAGGAGGACATCGATCGGCTGTGGTCGGCGCTGCGCGACGGGCGCGAGGTGAGCATCGTCTCGACCGACACGTGTTCATTCACCCGCGAACAGAAGGCGATGTGGTGGGATCGCGAAGGCAAATTCGGCGACTGGACCAAGATCCCCATGGGCCTGCCGGGGCTCGACACGCTCATTCCGATCGTCTTCACGCGCGGCGTGCGCGGCGGGCAGATCACGATGAACCGCCTCGTCGAACTCTGCGCTCTCAACCCGGCGCGGGTGATGGGCTTTGACAAGAAGGGTGAGATCGCGCCGGGCATGGACGCTGACGTCGTCGTCATCGATCCGAAGCGAACGGTCGAGGTGAAGCCGCGCGTCACGCTGCAGAGCATGTGTGATTGGTCGCCGTATGAAGGGATGAAGCTCGGCGGGTTTGCGCACACGACGATCGCGCGCGGCAACCTTGTGGTGCAGAATCATCAGGTCACGAACGCATCGCCGCGGGGTCGATTTGTCGAGCGGCGTCTTGGTGAGTTCCGCCCGTGATTGCCGGCGCGTGAGCGTGGGCCGGAGGAGATGACTTGGGATCGCTGCTCGTCATCGCGTCGTTCCTGATCGTCGCGATGCACGATGCGGTGCGCGATGAGGTGCCGTCGCTGCTTCCGGCGGGCGTTGTTCCGTCGTGGATCATCGCGTTCGGCGTGCCGCTGGGTGCGTGGCTGGCGGCACATGGGCTTGCGTGGGTGGCGGGGCGCGAGCTGGACCGAAGCGGGCGTCTGCGGATTGTCATCCGTGCCGAGAACATGCTCGCGCTGGTCCGCTGGTTCAGCGTGCTGTGGCTCTGGCCCGCGCTTGACAGCGGCTGGGGCGCGCTTGCGGCACGACTTGTCTTTCATGCGCCGGGCCTGGGCGAGGTCGTCACGATTGCGCCCGTGCTGGTGACGGCGGTGCTGACGTGGTGGTCGTTCGCGCCGATTGATCGTCGTCTGCGCGAGGCGGTGCTGTTCCGTCAGATCGCCGACGGCGCGCCGGTCTTTCGGCCGCCGACGACAGGGCAGTACATCGTCACCAACATCCGGCACCAGATTCTGCTCATGCTCGTGCCGATCACGCTCATGCACGTCTGGAGCGGCGTGAGCGATGCGGTTGCATTGGCGCGTCCTGAGTCGGGCGGCTGGCTGTATGCCGTCGGTGCGATCTTCATCATCGCGGCGATGCCTTGGGTGTTGCGTGTGATCTGGGTGACCACGCCGCTGGGCCCCGGCCCGTTGCGCACGATGTTGCTGGATATCTGTCGGCGCAATCGTGTGCGGCTCACTGAGTTGCTCGTCTGGCGCACGCACGGCACGACCGTGAACGCGATGGTGACGGGCTTTGTCGCGCCCGCCCGCTTCATGCTCATGAGCGATGCGCTGCTTGAGGGGCTTTCGACGCGCGAGATCGAGGCCGTGGCCGGTCATGAGGTCGGTCACATTCGTCGCCGCCATCTCGTCTGGCTCGCGGTGTTCACGACGTTCATCGCGGCGGGCGCGATGGGCCTTGTGACGCCCCTGGTGTCGGCGTTGGTCCTCCCCGGGGACGCGGTGGAGCTTGGCGTCGACGTGGGGCCGGAGCACAGCTCGAGTGCGATCGAGTGGATCATCATCGCGGGCGTTACGCTCGCCGCGGTGATGGGCTTTGGCACGGCGAGTCGAACCTTTGAGCTTCAGGCGGACGCGTTCGCGGTGCAAGATATGAGCCGTGCGCTGAACGCCCGTGCGCCGTCGGAGCCTGCGATGCAGCGGGTTGAGGCGGAGTCGGGCGTGAGCGCGGGACCAACCGCGTCACCCGCGGCGGGCATGGTTCGTGACGAGGCCGTCGACGCGATGCAGGCCGCCCTCCGGCGTGTCGCGATCCTCAACGGAATCACTCCGCGACGCTTCACGTTCAGGCACGGCAGCATCAATCAGCGACTGCTGCACCTGCAGTCGCTTCGCGGGAGGCCGATCGCGGCACTGCCGATTGACCGCCGCGTCCGCCGTGCCAAGTGGTTGGTGGTCGGTGCGATTGTCTGCGTGGTTGTGATTTCGCTGCTGTCGAACGTGGTCTGAGGAGCAATCGCGCGAGGCGTCGTGCCGCGGGCGTGCGAGCACGGCTATGGTCGCGTCATGACGCCGCCGGTCCCCAAGCCCGCCGATGCCGCCTCTCGAAGTGCACTCTCGCGCCCCCGTGCCAAGGGCGTGTTTGAGGTCGTCAGCCCGTTCACGCCCATGGGGGACCAGCCCTCGGCGATCGACCAACTGACGCGCGGCATTGAGTCGGGAAAGCCCGCCGTGTGCCTGCTGGGCGCGACGGGCACGGGCAAGACGTTCACGATGGCGCACGTGATCGCGCGGGTGCAGAAGCCGACGCTGATCATCAGCCACAACAAGACGCTCGCGGCACAGCTCTTTGAGGAGATGCGCGAGCTCTTCCCGCACAACAGCGTCAACTACTTCGTGTCGTACTACGACTATTACCAGCCCGAGGCGTACATCCCGGCGCGCGACATCTACATCGAGAAGGATTCGAGCCGCAACGATGATCTGGATCAGTTGCGACTCGCGGCGACGAGCAACATCCTGAGCCGTCGTGATTCGATTGTCGTCGCCAGCGTCTCGTGCATCTTCGGCCTCGGTTCGCCGGAGGCCTACGGCACCAAGGTCATGACGATCACGCGCGGGCAGCGTGTGGATCGCAAGGCGTTCCTGCTGGGCCTGAACGACATGCAGTATCAGCGTGTCGAGGTCGAGTTCAAGCGCGGCACGTTTCGCGTGCGCGGCGATGCGCTGGAGGTGTGGCCCGCGTATGAGAAGTTCGCCGTGCGCGTCGAACTGTTCGGCGAAGAGATCGAGAAGATCGAACTCATCAACCCGGTCAGCGGCGAAGTGCTTGCGGAAGAAGGGCAGTTCTTCTTGTTCCCGGCGGTGCACCACGTGATGCCGGAGAACCAGATGCAGGCCGCGCTGAGCGCGATTCGCGCCGAGCTTGACGCGCGCGTCACTGATCTGCGCTCGCAGGGCAAACTGCTGGAGGCGCAGCGGCTGATTGCGCGGACGAAGTATGACCTGGAGATGCTCGAAGAGACGGGGATGTGCCAGGGGATCGAGAACTACTCGCGATTCATGGACGGGCGACAGCCCGGCGAGCGGCCATATTGCCTGATGGATTACTTCGACTATGCCCCGCCGCGTGCGGGCGGCGATGCCCGCGAGATCGTGCGCGGGCCGGGCGCGGCCGAGGTCGCGAGCGGCGGCGGGGCGTCGCCGATTTCGGAGGCCGCGCGTGCGCTGCGACGAAACTATCGCGATTGGCTGCTGATCATCGACGAGTCGCATGTGACCCTGCCGCAGATCCGCGCGATGTACAACGGCGATCAGATGCGGAAGAAGGTGCTCGTGGAGCACGGCTTCCGCTTGCCGAGCGCGATGGACAATCGCCCACTGCGGTTTGAGGAGTTTGAGTCGATCGTGCCGCAGGTGGTGTATGTGAGCGCGACGCCGGGGCCGCACGAACTGCAGCGGGTCGAGGGCGAGGTTGCCGAGCAGGTGATCCGCCCGACGGGGCTGCTTGATCCGATCATCGAAGTGAAGCCCGCGCAGGGACAGGTGCCGGATCTGCTGGAGCAGTGCGAGGAGCGCGTGAAGCGCGGCGAGCGCGTGCTGGTGACGGCGCTGACCAAGCGGCTGTGCGAAGATCTGGCCGCGTACATCGATAAGAAAGGCCTGCGGGTTCGCTATCTGCACAGTGAGATCGACACGCTGGAGCGCGTCGCGATCTTGACCGATCTGCGGCTGGGCGAGTTTGATGTGCTCGTGGGCGTAAACCTGCTGCGCGAAGGTCTCGACCTGCCCGAGGTGTCGCTCGTGTGCATCCTCGACGCGGACAAAGAAGGCTTCCTGCGTTCGCCGACGAGTCTGATCCAGCAGATGGGGCGTGCGGCACGCAACGCCAACAGCCTCGTGATCATGTACGCCGACAAGATGACGCCGGCGATGCAGGCGGCGATCGAAGAGACCGATCGGCGTCGCAAGAAGCAGGTCGCGTACAACGAAGCCAACGGCATCACGCCGACGACGATCATCAAGGGCATTCGTCGCGGGCTTGAGATCCAGCTCAAGGGTCGCAAGGCGGCACGCGAAGCGGTGGCGACGGCCGAGCCTGAGTATGAGATTGATGAGCTGCTCAAGACGATGGACGAGGAGATGCGCGACGCGGCGAGCTCGCTGCACTTTGAGAAGGCGGCGATCCTGCGCGATCAGATCGGCACGCTGAAGAAACTCCGCGATGATGCGCTCGCGACCGGCGGCTCGACGAAGATCCGGCGCTCGCTGCTGAGCGACGCGGCGGAGGGCAAGCTCAAGCCCAAAGGCCGCGCGGGCATGCCGGGCGTGCGGGCGAACAAGCGATCCAAGAAGCGGGGATAGCCGCAGCCAGCGACGCGCCTTGCGCTTGTCAGGCGGGCCAAAAACGGGCACGCCGCTCGTGACCCAAGCGGCGTGCCGGAGGAGAGAGAGGAGAGCGCACAAGACGCGTTCTCATCAAGACATACGGACGTTCTCGGGCTTCGGTTCTTGTCCAGATTCACATTCCAAGAGTCCGCTGCCGGGGCGTTTCTGGTCCGTTCGGGGCCAGGGCTTTGTCCAGCGCCAAAAACAAACGTGCCCCCGCGATGCGAGGGCACGTCGGTCAGCGTGTTTGGTTGGATCAGACGCCAGCGCCCACGGGCGACCCGCCACGCGTGGTCGTCGTGACGGTCGGCCCGCCGCCGATCAGCCCGTGCTTCGACAGATACGCGCCGATCGAGTCGACCACGTGCTGGAGTTGCTGGGTCGTCAGTTCGGGATAGATCGGCAGAGCGATCGTCTCCAGAGCCGCGGCTTCGGTCTCGGGCAGGCTGCCGCGGGCGCAACCGAGGTACTGGAAGCACTCTTGCATGTGCAGCGGCACGGGGTAGTAGATCTCGGTGCCGATGTTGTTGGCCTTCAGGTGGTCACGCAGCGCGTCGCGATGGGCGGCGGGCACGCGGATGATGTACTGGTTGTAGATGTGGCGAGCGGGGGCGGCGGGGCGGCTGGGGAAGCGCAGCTGCGTTCCGCCGCTCTTGAGCGGGCTGGCAGAAGAGCGCGCGCCCAGCGCGGTGAAGCCGGCGTCGTAGAAGTCGGCGTTGCGCTGGCGGCCGGCGTGCCAGTTGTCGAGGTGGCGCAGCTTGACGCGCAGGATCGCGGCCTGCAGCGAATCAAGGCGCGAGTTCACGCCCACGTGCTGGTGGTAGTACTTGGGCTCCATGCCGTGGACGCGGAGCATGGCGAGCAGCTTGCCCAGCGCCTCGTCGTTGGTGGTAAGGAAGCCCGCGTCGCCGCACGCGCCCAGGTTCTTGGTGGGGAAGCACGAGAAGGTGCCGATGAGGCCGCGTGAGCCGACATCGATGCCGTGGTTGTCGCGGGTGCCGATGGCCTGAGCGCAGTCTTCGATGACCGGCACGTTGAACTCGCGCCCGATCTCGAGGATGGCGTCCAGATCGGCGGCTTGTCCGTAGAGGTGGACGGGCATGATCGCCTTGAGCCGCGTGCACTTCTTGGCCAGTTCGCGGGTGTGCTTGGGGCACATGTTGTACGTGACGGGGTCGATCTCGGCGAAGACCGGCTTGGCTCCGAGCCGGGCGATGCTGCCGGCCGTGGCGAAGAAGGTGTACGCCGGGCAGATCACCTCGTCGCCGGGCTGGATCTTGATGGCCATCAGGGCGAGCAGGATGGCGTCAGAGCCGTTGGCGCAGCCGATTGCGTGCTTGACGCGGCAGTACGCGCCGACTTCGCGCTCAAACCCCGCGATGTCGGGATTCATGATGTAGTACGCGCTCTCCATCACCGCCGTAATCACCGGCTCGAGCTCGGCGCGGAGCGATGCATACTGGAGCTTCAGGTCAAGCAGAGGAACGTTAATGGGTGTTGTCATGGCTGTGGGTGTCGCGGGCAACGCGTGGGCGGTCGCCAGAATCGCTCGATGACCCGGAGGCCATCAAGCCGGGTGAAACACGGCGAAACAATAGGCCGAAAATGCGGCTTCCGCGACCGGAATGCCTTCCAAAACACGTACCTTCCGTTGCAACAGCGCGAGACGGGTCGCCGTGAACAGTCGTGGTTCGCGTGCTTGAGAAGGGCTCGTTTGGAGGTGTGCAGTCTGTCCGGCGCACAAAAAACCCCGCGCCAGCGTGACGCGGGGTTGGATCAAAGATCGTCATCTCGGCTCAGCACCGATGCCTAATGCCGAATGCTCAATGCCTCTCTTCTTCAGCATCCCGTCTCGAACGCCGCGACGAAGGCGTCGAAGTCCTCGAACGTCAGGAAGCCGTCGTTGTCGAAGTCGGCGGTTGCCGCGCCGCCCTCGAAGGCGGTGACAAACGCATCAAAGTCGTTGAAGGTCAGGAAGCCGTCGGCATCGAAATCGGCGCGGCACGGGGGCGTGGACAGCCCGTTGAGGTACGCCGCCAGCGTGCTGTCCATCTCGTTCATGTTGATCGTGCTCTCGGGGCTTTGTCCCGAGGCATAACCGCTGGACGTGCGGAAGTTGTAGTTCAGCCGACTCCAATCCTCGCTGCCTTGGAGCACATCGCCCGGCGATGGTGGATCAACGCCGTACAAGAAGTTGATGTCCGCCGCGACGAGCGGATTGTCGATCGTGCCGTTGCGATTCCAGTCGACGCCGCCGACTTCGAACGCTTCCTTGACAGGCAGCGGGCCAACGAGGGTCACGGCGTTGAGCATGCCGCCGATCCCGAGCACCTCATCAAGCGCGTTCTCGTTGAGCGCGGGCAGCGGCTCACGCGAATAGTCAAGCGTCCAGCCCAGACGGTTCGCGGCCAGTTGCCATGTGTAGTTCATCACGCTGTGGTAATTGGGCTTGTAGTTGTACCGCCGATCGTTGTTCCAATCGACTTGATGCCCGCCGTGGTACAGCCCCAGCGTGTGCCCCAGTTCGTGCATGAACGTCGCGGCTTGTTCGTCGGCGGTTCCGCCCGGCTGATCAAACGCGCCCAGCGTCACCATGAAGTCGTTGCCGGGAAGCTCTCCCAGCCCGGAAGATCCGGAGCCCGCGTAGGTATTGCCGAAGATGCAGTAGCGGAACACGCGGCGTTTCGCATCGAGAATCGCCTGCTTGTTCGGGCTTGCGCGATCGGCGGCGTTGCCGAAGCGCTGTGCCTTGAGCGGGTGAAAATCCCACCAGTCATTCGGGAAGTCCTGGAGCGGAATCGACTGATCCGCTGCGTCGACGATCAATCGCAGGTCGATGCCATCCACGCCGTTCGGGTTCGTGACCGGTGCGAGCGCGAACGCGCCCACCACGCGATTCAGCGTGCTGGCTAGCGGCGCACGCCCGAGCATCGAATCGACCTCGATGAAGATGTCCTTGCGCAGTTTGTTCGCGCCCAGCGCAGACAGATTCAGATCGATGGTGCCATTGCAGTCGCCGTCGACGCCGTTCTCTTCCCAGGTGTCGGGCAAGCCGTCGCCGTCGGTATCGAGCGTTGACGCGGTGCTGGGCCCCCAGCGAATCAGGCCGCTGCCGTTTTGCGTGACGGTGTTGGTCCGCAGTCCGCTGCCGCCGACGAAGACGCCCATGCCAAAGCCGGGGTCGAAGGCCGCGAGCACGCCGGGCGTGCCAAAGAGCGTGGGAAGAAACGTGAGCGTGCTTCCGTCAGATCGCACCAGCGCGCCGTTCGCGAGCGAGAGGAAGAGCTTTTCTCCGGTGCCATCATCCGCGACGCAGAGCGAGGTCACGGTCGAACTCGCGCCGGCGCCGACGGCGGCGTAGTTTGTGCCGTCGAATCGCGCGATGCGATTGAGCGTGATCGTGCCGTCGCGCGTCGCGGTGAAGTCGCCCGCGAGGTACAACTGATCCTTGAAGACGACCAAGTCGCGGACGCTGCCGTTCACGCCGCCGCTGGGCATCGCAAGCCACTGCGTGCCGTCGTAGATGCAGATGCCGGTGGACTGGGCGGTGTTCTGGTTGAACGCGGTGCCGCGCGCGATGGAGCCGAAGTCGCCCGCGACGTACAAGCGTCCCTTGTACTCCTGGACGGCACGGATGACTTGAAAGACGTTGGTGAACTCGACGTTGGGTCCCCATTGGGTCGATGCCGCTCGCCACGACGAGCCGTCCCAGATCGCATGCCGCGCTGACACGATGCCGGGAAAGACGAAGCTTCCTTCCGCGATGATGCCCGTGCTCGGCGCGGCGTGCATGCTGCGCACGGTGATGTTGTTGTTGCCGAGTGTCCCCGTGCCCGGCCATGATGCCCACGAGTTGCCGGTCCACAACTGACCCGCGGAACCAACGGGTCCGCCTTGGGCGTAGAGCGTGTCTTGATAGACCGCGAGCAGACCGCCAGCCCCGATCCTGCCCGCCGTCATCGATGTGAATGCAGATCCATCAAATGCGGACAACCCGTTGCTCTCCGTGCCGCCGATCGATGTGTAGCCGCCACTGACGACAAGCCGCCCGTTGTACACGGCCATGCTCTGCACGCCGGCGTTGAGAGGCTCCATCGGCGTCGGGGGCGACCACGCTGGACATTGCGCTCGCGCGTCGGCCGCAGGCGACAAAGCGGCGATCAGCACCAGCGCACCGGCGCAGCGCGACATCATCCACGTGCAGTTCATGGCACCCTCACAATCCCAAGCAGCACAGCGTTTTTGGTTACGACGCGTTTCCAGACTAGCAGAGCCGGGGGGAGGAGCAAGACAAATCGGGCAAAGGATGCTCCACGTCGCGAGCAAGCCCATGGAAACCATGTGGACCGCGGCGCACGAAAGACCCCGCGTCAGAGTGACGCTGGGTTGGAGCTGGAAGTCTCGTGTCTGCCCCGGGCCTAGTGCCTCGTGCCTAGCCCCGAGTGCCTCTTTCTTCTTCAGCACCCGGCTTCGAACGCGCCGACGAACGCGTCAAAGTCGGTGAAGTCATAGAAACCGTCGCCATTGAAATCAGCGATATCTCCGTCTCCAGCTTCGTACGCCGTCACATACGCATCGAAATCGGTGAAATCCAAAAACCCATCTTCGTTGATGTCAGATGGGCAGAAGCGGATTTGACCAGTGAAGATTTCTTCGCGACCGCAGCTGTTCTCAGCAATGCATGTGTATGTGCCAACGTCTTCTGTCGAAGTTGAGACCAGTTCAAGACTGCTGTAATTATAATACCTCACAATTGTGACGCGAGGGTCCTGCTCATCAACCGGAACGCCATCGCGATACCATGACCATGTGGCCGTCGCGGCTGCACTCAGAGGGCGCAATTCAGCGTCAAAGAACGCACGATCACCAATTACATAGTCGTCCGTGCCCAGCTCCCGCGCTTGCGGTTCACACGAGTAGCTGAATGTCAGATCATCGCCCAGAGTGGTCCAGCCGTGCTGGGGATAGCCCTCAGCAGCGGTAAGGGTTCGCCCGCTCACCACAATCCGATCGCCGCGCAGCACACCGGGCAACTCGACGTGAACCGGAACCACCTCACTCGACGGCAGACAGGACCACGACGAACAGTTCTGGCGGTATCGCGTCCACGCAAGCCGACGCAGTTCAACGCCGTTGCGGAGGTGCGCGATGACCACCTCCATCGGTGCCCGGTTGCTCGCCTGGTCACCCCCACCACTCCAGGAGACCGTCATCTCACCATCGATACGAAGGACCTCGGGCAGGTCGATCGGCGCTTCCCAGTGGACGACGGGGATTCTGCCAGCCGAGTCGACACGATTGTCGGTCAGGCCACCCGGGCCGATGGGCGGGTTCACGTCATTCCCGACCGCCCACGCGCCACCCGAGCCATACCAACTGGGATCCCACACCATGGGGGTTGTGGCCTCGCGATACCAAGCGTTTGGGGTGCCAAATCTGCCGCCGTAGCAGTACAGGTAATGCCACGTGCGCGCACCCAGCGAATCGTCGTCCGGGTTTCCAAGCGTTGTCCCTGCGGCGGAGTTGGACGGTGTGGTCCAGTCTGTGCTCCGCTTCCACTCAAACGCCAGACGCGGATACACGCCGACCTGCACTTCGCCGCTCTGCGTCTGACCGCACGAGTTGGCCGCGACCAGGGTGTACCGCCCGCTGTCGCTCGGCTTCGCGTTGGCGATGGACAGGTTGTTGGTCGTCGCTCCGCTGATCACCGCACCTTCAGGAGTCGTGCCATCGACCAGCGCAACCCCGTTGCGATGCCAACGCAAAGACGGCGCGAACGCCCCGAGATCGGGCACGAGTTGTCCGGCCACCGCGAGTGTTGCCAGTTCCCCTTCGAGCACGGCAACGCCGGAACTCGTTGGCGCCGAGAAGACCACCGATGGGCAGTTGTGCGTGAACGTCAGATTGTCGGAGAAGTAGATATACCAAGGATGGTCCGCAACCGGCCGACCACTCACCACGATCACATCCCCCGCCTCAACAACGGGCACGATCAGATCCACCGGAATCTGCGCTTGCTGCTCTGCGATGGTAAAGGTTCGGCTCGTCAGGACCTCTGCCTGATCTCCGTTGCCTTGCGGCAGTCGTGCGATCACCGCCTCATACTGCTGTGAGTTGTTGACCCATTGAACCGACCACGAGCCCCGAATACGAAGACCGCCCGGGAGCGTCGCCGGGGCCACCCAGCGGATCACACCCGTGCGACTCGCGGAAGATGTGTTGAGGTTGTACGTCGAACTTGGACCAATAGACGGCGAGTTGTCGTCCGATGAAACCCACGAGCCGTTGCCCGTCTGGCCGAACCACGCCGGGTCCCACCGCAGAGCGGTTGGCTGATTGGTGTACCACGGATCGCCGCCGCCAAGCCCACCGCCCGACGTGTACCCATATGACCAGACCGGCTGGTCCTGGGAATCCAGCGAGGGATTCCCATAGCTCGTGTTGGCGTCGTAGTCTGGACGCGCTATCCACTCGCTTTGCCGGTTCCAACTGAACCCGATCGGGTACGAAGGCACCTTGGCAACCTTGAACTTGATGTCGTGGTACCAGACCGTCCACCATCCGTGGTCGCCGGTTGCACGCGTCGAGAAGGTGATGACGTCACCAGCGTTGATCGTGGGCACGCGCAGATGCACCGGCTGTTCTTTCTGACTCCAGATCGAACTCAGCGTGTCGCTGAAGAGCAGTTGTGCGCCGGCTGCCGAACCGCCGGGCATCCGCGCGATCCCGACCTGATAGGTCGCGGTGTTGTTCGTCCAGGCGCCCAGATAGTACCCATCAATGAGTAGCCCGCCCGGCAGCGAGGCCGGCGCAATCCACCGGAGCGCTGCGACGCGCGGCGAGGATGGCGCACCCGGAGTGAGAAATGATCCGCGCCCCACCGAAGGTGCGGTGTCATTCGACAAAACCCAGTTCGAGTTCGTGGCTTGGCCGAACCAAGACGGATCCCACACCAGTCGCGTACCCGCGCCGAGGTACCAGGGATTCGGCCCGCCCAAAGGATCGCCTGTGACCCACACCGCCTCCCAGACAGGATTACCCAACGCATCCGCGGAGGGGTTGCCAGTAGTCGCACCCGCGGTGACACCTGGGACCCAGTCGGCATTCTGGTTCCAGACAAACCCTGGCGGATAAGCCTGCCCCAAACTCACCGAGGGAGAGAAAGTCGCCACAGCCGCCGCCGCGATCGCCACGAATCGAGAGTGCATCCCCAACCCCCCCCTCCACGAGAATAACCATTTCACCTTGTCAGAATTAAGTTGTCTGCGCAACAACGGCGAAATCCTACGCGTAACTTGGAGAGGATGCAAACAAAAACGGCAACGACGTTCGCCGTTGCCGTTTAAGTCAGTTCGTCGAGTCCCTCGACGGGATCAGCATCCCGTCTCGAACGCCGCAACGAAGGCGTCGAAGTCGGTGAAGTCGAGGAAGCCGTCGCCGTTGTAGTCGGCGGCAGCATCGCCCGCTTCAAACGCCGCGACGAAGGCGTCAAAGTCGGTGAAGTCGAGGAAGCCGTCGTTGTTGAAGTCCGGCGGGCAGCCCAGGCGGACTTCCACGATTGTCTGCGCACCCAGGCCCACGTTCGCGGGCACGCCCGCGGTCACGGCACCGATGGCGCTGTTGTAGGTGTACAGCACCGGCGTGCCGTTGCGCGTCACGCTGTAGACCGTCGAACCGGCGGGCACGCGCACCACGGTTTCGATGTTGAGCGGGTCCTCGGAACGCATCGTGAAGGTGTGCGTGTAGCGCTGGGCCGCGGCGTTCTCTTCGACGAGTACATCAATCTGGTGGAAGTAGTTTGCGGGCGCGACCTTGAGCACCACGTTGTTGAACTGCATGCTGTTCCACGCCGTGGGCAGCTTGGGCTTGAAGCGCATCGTGTTGCTGGGCGCGTCGGGCTGGTAGTCGAGGAAGGCCATGACGCTGTCAACGAACGTGCTCATGCTCTCCCACGCGTTGGGCCATGCGGTCTGGAGCTTGAAGTCGCTCTGGCCGGGGTAGAGGTAGGAGTTGGAGTAGGCGATCTGCTCCGCGCCCATGCCCGCGGGGCCGAGGCGATCGATCATGAGATCGACGCGCGACTTGTGGTTGTCGATGTCACCCTTGCCGCTGGTGTAGTCGGCGCGGGTGGCGTAGTGCAGGCCGTACCACAGCGTGCTGAGGAACCAGGGGCCGCCGTTCCAGTAGTTGTCGCCCCAGTAGCGGTTGACGGTGTCCTTGTGCTCGCCGGAGAAGTTGATGAGCGGGTGGTTGTTGCCGAAGGTGTCGGTGGCCACGCCGTTGATGCGATCAACGACCTTGTTCACGCGGGCGTCGAGCGGGCTATAGACCTCGAAGGGATAGGTGATGCCCAGTTGGCTGATGTCGGTGTTTTCGCCGTTCCAGTCCAGGCGCGCGTCGAGGCCGTTCTTGATGAGGTTGCGCTTGTTGAAGGCGTTGAAGGCTTCGGCGGGCGAGCCGATGGCGTCGAAGATCTTGCGAGCGTCTTCGAGGCCGCGCCACACGTTGGCGTTGCTGTAGATGAACGTGTCGTAGGAGTCTTCCCACACGTTGTTGGAGTACATGAGATTGAAGGGCGTGAACTGCAGGCGGCTGGGGTCAACCGTCGACGTCCGCGTCATCGCCTCGACCGAGTCGCGCACCTGCTCGATGTAGTTGCTGAGCAGGCCCGAGTCCGCGGTCATCTGGTACTGATACCAGACGCCCCACGGGAAGACGGCGGTCTCATCGATCTGCGGCGCGCCCCAGATCACATAGCCGTCGGTGGAGTACTTCTGCTTCCAGAAGCCCTTGCGGCCCCAACCTTCAAAGTCGCGGTACGTCGTGTTCTTCATCCACGAGTACACGCCCTCGGCCTCGCTCAGGTGGCCAGTGCGGGCCAGCGTCACCGCGGCATACACCGCGTCACGCGGCCAGACGTAGGGATACGCGCCGTTGTGGAAGCCCGCGATCACGCCGCCGTTCACGCCGTCGACGTGCAGCGCGGTGGCGAGCAGGCCGCGCTTCATGAGCGCGTCGTAGTCGTTGTCGGGGGTGTCGACCGTGGTGCCGTTGTTGAGCCAGGCCTGCCAGTAGTTGTCGGTCTGGTTCATCAGGCCGGTGATGTTGTTGTTGTAGAACCACTGCATGACGTTCTGGAGCTGGAAGTTGTACGTCCCGCTCGCGCCGGCGAAGTTGTCGACCGCGCCGGCCATGATGAAGTCGACTTCGACAGGCTGACCGACGGGCAGCGTCACACGCGTGCCCATCCAGCCCTGGCCGTTGTCGCCGCTGGTGTCGCGCCAGAAGTCCGTTGCGGTCGAAGCGATCGAGCCTGAGTTGGTCAGCACCTTCATCGCCGAGGCGAGGTAGAGCGACTTGTTCTTCTCATAGCCGCTCGAGGTGGTGGGGTTGTACTCGTTGGGGCTGGAGAAGCCGGTGCCGGTGCCGGTCACGACGCGATAGGTGTTGTCATACGCGACCATCGCGGCCTTGGACGAATCGACGAACATGGCGTCGTAGCCGTCGCCGCCGTTGATCGCCGGATCGATGTACCAGTAGACATCGACGTCCTTGCTGCTCGCGCCGTTGTTGGTGAGCACGAGGCGCTTGAGGTAGATGTGGCGCTGGGGGTTGCCGCCGCCGTCGGTCGGCCACGAGACGCCGATGGGCGAGAAGTCGTACTGGGTAACCGCGATGTTGTTGCCGCCGGCGTAGAGACGCTGGCTGGTGATGACGGTGTTGGAGTTGGGCTCGTAGGCCTGCGTGACATTGTCGTACGACACGCCGCTGGGGTTGCTGAGCCAGTGCGTGGTGCCGTCAACGCGGATACCGGGCATCGCCTGATTCAGATGCATCTGGCCGCGCCAGCCGAGCGGCAGACCGGCGGGGAAGGTGTCGACGCCGTCGACGTAGCCTTCGTTGCGGGTGCCAACGCCGTAGACGCCGCCGGGGGTTGGGAAGTGCATGTCATAGACGGTGCCGTTGCGATCGATCATGCCGGCGGTGTAGGTGTTGCCGAAGATCGCCTCTTCCTTCCAGAAGTTGACGCCGGGATAGCCGATGGCGGGGCTGGGGTTGCCCGCGCCGGCGCCGGGCCACGCCAGTTTGTTGGTGTAGGTGTACGACGCGCCGCCGTTGGCGAAGACTTCGCCGCCGACGAAGGGCTTCCAAGCCGAGATCTTGTATTTGATGTTCTTGGCGTAGGCGCGGGTGGCGGCGGGGAGGGTGGCCTTCCACCAGTCGCGCGTGCCGCCCGAGTTCTCGTTCACCAGGAACGAGACGCTGCCGAGGTCATTGCGCAAAACCTGCGTGGTGCCAGCGCCGGTGCCGAACGAGCCGCTGGGCTCGCTGCCGTCGGTGGTGTAGTAGACGCACACGCGATCGTAAGTGAACTGGAACGAGACGCGGAAGTAGAGATCGACGGTCTCGCCATCGCGCGGCATGTCGGGCTCGCGCTGGGTGATGCCGCTGGGCTGGCTGAAGGTCTGGTTGGCGGGCGTGTGCTCCACGCTGCTGGGCTGAGCGGCGGCCACCCCGGCAAACGCGACGAGAGCGGCGGCAGACAACGACAAACGCTTGTCAAACATGAACATGTGTAAGTCCTTGAACGGACAATCCCCGAGAGTCCGCCGCCATGCGGGTGCGACAGCCCGCCACACAACGTGGTTGGCCGCCATTGCCGACTGGGCGACGTGTTCCGAGGCGGCATCCGGACCGCCTTCGGAATATGCATCCCAACTATCCATGCACGGGAGCGCAAGGTCAACTTCTGAAAGCGGTTCCGGCACACGACAACGTCAAAATCGGCTTGCGAACCGCCCCAGGGGCGTCAAACTGGGGAAAGTGCGGGTTATGGGATGGTGAGTTCGCGGCTCATTGCGATCGTGCGGAGCGAGCCGCGGCGGCGTGCGTGCGTTGGAGTTTGTCCGCCTGTGAAAGGGCGTGAACCAAACTTCACGGCACACGTCTGACGGTACCATGTCCCGCCGCTTTCACGCGCCACGTGTGGCGTACGAAAGACCCGCCGCGCAACCCGACTTTGGAGCCTTCCCGTGAACACCGATCGCCGCCTCTCGCTCGTTCTCACCGCCGCCGTGGTCTGCGCTGTCGCGGGTCTGGGTTCTTCTGCGCTGGCCCAATCTGCGGGCCAACCGGCCGCCCAGCCGTCGGCCCAGCCCGCGAATGCGTCTGGCAAGGTCCCGGTGAAGACTGCCGACGATCTGCCGCGCCACACCTACAAGGTCGAAGGCAAGGCGGGCGACTTCCTTCGCAGCCCGCAGTTTGCCGCGTTCGCCGATCAGGTGATCGCCGACGCCAAGAGCGACCTTGAGAAGTACGACATCACCGATCGCTCCACGCTGCAGGAGTACCACCGGCTGTTCATGATGCACGCGCTGCTCAAGGGCGACGACGACGCGGCACTCAAGGCGGTCAGCGTCATCCGTGATCTGGAAGGCAAAGAGTCCAAGAAACTCATGACCGGCCAGACGGTGGGGGCTTGGATCTTTGCGAAGAAGGCCGGGGGCGCGGCCAACTCGGACGCGTTCAAGGCGGAGCTCAAGCGCCGCATCGGCGCGCTGCCGTGGGCCGTCATCGCCGACGAGGTGAAGCAGGGCAAAGGCCGCGCCGACATCATGCGTGCGGAACTGGTTGAAGGCATGATCAAGTCGACGCTTGATCCGGTGATCGACAAGCAGGGCGGCGAGGTCAGCCAGGACATCGCCCGCCAGCTCGTCACGATGAAGGCGGGCCTGGACATCATGCTGCCGATGAACCCGGCGATCTCGGAGGTGTACGGCGGGTTGATCGCGGCCAACGCCGTGGTGAAGAAGGACATCTGGGCCGAGCGGGACATCGCGCTCAGGCCCGACGACAAGGCCACTCCGATCGCCGTGTGCGTCTGGGACTCGGGCGTGGACATCGATCTGTATAAGGACGTGCTCTGGACCAACCCGGCCGAGCAGCCCAACGGCAAGGACGACGACAACAACGGTTACGTGGACGACATGCACGGCATCGCGTACGACCTGACCGCCAACCCGGTGCCGGAACTGTTGCACCCGCTCGCAGACATGCGCTCGCCCGTCGACCTGGTTTCCAAGTACACCAAGGGCATGTCGGACGTCACGGCCAACATCGACAGCCCCGAGGCGACTGACCTGAAGAAGTACATCGGTTCGCTCAAGCCCGATCAGGTGCAGGGCTTCATGGAAGACCTCAGCCTCTACGGCAACTACAGCCACGGCACGCACGTCGCGGGCATCGCGACGGCGGGCAACCCCTTCGTCCGCCTCATGGCCGCGCGCCTGACGTTTGATTTCCGCAGCATCCCCAGCGTGACGACGAGCATCGAGCAGGCCAAGAAGGACGCCGCCGCGGCTGCCGCCACGGTGCAGTACATGCGGAAGGCGGGCGTCCGCGTCGTCAACATGTCGTGGGGCGGTTCGCGCCAGTCGATCGAAGACGCGCTGGAGGCCAAGGGCGCGGGCGGCGACGCCAAGCAGCGTGCGGAGCTTGCCCGCGAGCTCTTCAAGATCGGCAAGGACGCGCTCGAGAAGGCGATGATCGACGCGCCGGAGATTCTGTTCGTCGCGGCGGCGGGCAACTCGGACAATGACAATGCGTTCGAGGAGACCATCCCGTCGGCACTCAGCGCGCCGAATCTGATCACGATCGGCGCGGTCGATCAGGCCGGCACGCCCACGGGCTTTACGACCTTCGGCAAGAACGTGACGCTGTATGCCAACGGCTTTGAAGTGCTCTCGTATGTGCCCGGCGGCAAGAAGATGAAGTACAGCGGCACCTCGATGGCCGCCCCGCAGGTGACCAACCTTGCCGGCAAGATTCTCGCGATCGACCCATCGCTGAGCAGCAGCCAGGTCGTCGATGTCATCAGCAAGACGAGCGACCCGATGCCGGGCCACGAAGGCAAGAAGCTCATCAACCCTAAGAAGGCGATTGAGAGCCTGAAGAAGTGATGATGGGCCGCAACGCGCGTCGCCATCGCGCTTCGGCGTGAGGCGTTCGCGCGGCGCGACGACACGGATGTTCAGCGAACCCGGAGAAAGAGCCTAAACTGCCGACGCCTGCCCTGCGTGTCGCGCGATGCGCACGGCAGGATGTCGATTCACCATCCTCGCTGAGGAGCCAGCCTTGATCACTCGTTCTGTCGCTCGTCTTGCGCACGCCGCCGTCGCTGCGTCGATTCTGCTCTGCGCCGCCGGCTCGCCCGCGCTGGCGGGCCCCGCCGATGCCGCGGCGGGTGAGTATGGCTCGCTGCTCAAGCGCACGTCCACCACGCTCGTCACCGTCAAGTTCATCCTCAAGGTGAGCGGCCAGGGCATGGAGGACGAGAAGGAAAACGAAACCACTGGCCTCATGATCGAGGGCGACGGGCTGGTGCTTGCCTCCAACACGCAGACCGGCGGCATCAACGAACTGATGAAGCAGTACGTTCGCCAGGGCTACTCGATCCAGCCCAAGGACATCAAGATCCTCGTCGGCGATGACAACGAGGGCGTCGATGCCAAGGTGATCGCGCGCGACAGCGAGCTTGACTTGGCGTGGATCAAGATCCAGAAGGCGCCCGAGAAGCCGTATGAGTTCATTGATCTCTCCAAGCACGCGACGCCGTCGCTGGGCGATCGCCTGCTCGCGGTGGAGCGCATGGGCAAGTTCTTTGATCGCGCCCCGCTCGTGGTGGAAGGCCGCCTGGGTGGCATCGTCAGCAAGCCGCGCTCGCTGTACATCCCCGCGTCGGACCTGGTCAGCACCCTGGGGCTGCCGATCTTCACCGCCGGCGGCGAACTGGTGGGCATCAGCATCCTGCAGCTGCCCAGCGCTGAAGAGAGCGAAGAGGGCGGGCGCTCGCTGGTCGGTCGCGCTGGCGGCGGCACGATCCTGCCCGCAGCCGAGGTGATCGCCGCGACCGAGCGGGCCAAGGCCGCCGCGGCCGCCGGCAAGCCTGTGGAGGGTGAGGCCGTCGAAGGCGAGAAGAGCGAAGGCGAGAAGAAGGACGCCGAGGGCGAAAAGGCGACGGAAGAGAAGCCCGGCGAGATGAAGTAACGCGCGCCACCGCTCGGATCGACACGCACTCACACGCCTCCCGACATGGGGGGCGTTTTCATTTCGTGGACGCGTTGTCGTCTGTTGGTTTGGCTGACTGCCGCCCGGTACTCAGTGCGCGAACTTTGTGTACATCTGCATCGTGAGTTCCGCGACTTTGGGCCAGGTGAAGCGCTCGCGGACGAGGCGTGCGCCCGCCTCGCCCATGCGGCGAGCGGTGTCGTCGTCGGAAAGCACGCGCGTGAGCGCGGCACCGGTGGCGCTCGCGTCACAGGGGACGACGCATCCCGCGCCGACCTCGGCGACTTCGGGGAAGTGGCATTGGTCGCTGATCACGACCGGCGTGCCGCAGGCGAGGGCTTCGGTGACGGCGACGCTGAAGCCTTCCTGTCTGCTGGGGAGGCAGAAGGCGGCGGCGTCGACGAAAGCCGCGATCTTGTCTGTGCCATAGACCGGGCCGACGACATGCGTGCGATCGCTGAGACCCAGGCGGGCGATCTGCTGCACGAAGGGGTCGCGTGCGCCGTCGTCGGGGCCGGCGACGACCAGCCGCAGGTGCGGCATTGACTTGGTGGCGATCGCGAACGCATCGGCGAGGTAATCCAGGCCCTTTTTGAAGTGCAGGCGGCTCAGGAAGAGGACGTAGGGATCGTCGGCGAGCGCGGCGTGCTTGGCGCGGAATGAGCCGCGCGGCGGGAGCGGCTCGATCTCGTTGAGGAAGACGCCGTTAGGGATGACGGCGGTGCGCGGGTTGAGCCCAAGCAGGCCCACGAGGCGATCTTCGTCGGCGTTGAGCACGTGGAGGAAGGAGGCGTTGCGGATCAGCGCGCCGAAGCCGAGGCGGAGCGCGATCTTCTTCTTGAGGGCGCGCTGGGCGAGCGACCAGGGGTCGAGCATGCCGTGCGGCACGAGGGCGTACGGGACGCCGGCGCGACGGGCGGCCTTGGCGGCGTGGATGAGCAGGGTGTCCCAGATGCCGTGGAGGTGCAGGTATGTGCCGCGGGCGAGGCGGGGCTCGAGGAACGCGCGAACATCGGAGCCCGTGAAGCGGGCGAGGCGCGAGGGCGGTGGCAGGGAGTGGACGGCGACGCGATCAAAGCCGGGGATCGGCGCGACCGAACGTGCGGTGCGCTCGGCGGCGGCGGGGTCGGCGTAGGCGAGGATGCCGACCTCGTGGCCGAGTGCGGCCTGGGCGGCGGCGAGGCGCGTGACCACGGCGGGTGGGCCGCCCTGGGCGGGGTCGAGGGAGGTCACAACGTGGAGGATCTTCATCGACATCAGAGTGCTTTCATCGGCGAGGAGCGGGGGTCAAGGGTATTCGGAGCGGGGGCAAAAGTGACGCACCGCCCGAGAGAAGCGGGCGGTGCGCTGGTGAAGGGTTGTGAGCGTGGCTTACCTGGGAGCCTGGACGATCACGCCGCGATAGACACGGACGCGAGCAGGCGAGGCGGAGGTCGTCTTGGGAGCGACGCGTGCGGCAGGCTTGGCGGGTGCGGCGGTGATGGCGCGCCGCATGCCGTAGCCGTAGGCGGCGTTGGTGCCGAAGCGGGGGGTCACGCCGCGGTTTGCAGAGCCGGAGCCCGAGCCACCTGAGCCGGAGCCGCTGCCGCCCGAAGCGCCGGGCGACGAGCCGCCGCTGCCCGAGCCGCCACCCGAACCGCCGCCGGAACCGCCGCCGGAACCGTTGTTGCTGGCGAGCGAACCGCCGCCGGAGCCCGAGCCGCCCGAGCCGCTGTTGGCGCTGCCGCCGCCCGAGCCACCGCCACTGCCGCCACCGGCGCCTGCACCACTGCCAGCTCCGGCGGGGGCGGCGCAGGTGCGTGCCGCGACGGGTGCGAAGCGATTGAGCATGTAGTCGTTGAGCTTGCCGAAGTACTCGGGCGAGTCGATCCAGTCCCAGACGATGACGCCGTCGGCACCCTCAGCCTTGGGGATCTCGAGCATCTGGCGGGTGTTGACGTCGTTGAGCATCTTGCCCTTGTTGACGGTGGAGTCGTGGTACTGAGACCAGACGAAGGCGTAGACGGGCTTACCCTTGGCGACGCGGACGGCCTCGCGGAGCATCGAGCGGACATAGCCCGCGTGGTCGGTGGCGGCGTCCTCGGCCTTCTTGTTGTCGGGGCGACGGCCCTCAACCGAGTAGTAGAAGGTGTAGACGTCGCTGAAGAAGGCGTCCTGGAGATCCCAGAGCCAGGCCAGCTCGGTGTCGTTCATCGCCTGATAGTCGGCGTACTTCTTGGCATCAAACTGCACCCAGTACGAGCGCATCGGCATCGCGAAGACGCCCCACTTCATGTTCGGGCGGAGGCGCTTGCACTCCTTGATCGTCTGCTCGAAGTAGTCGCGGGTGGTGCTCAGCCAGGTCTGCTTGAAGACCTCTTCCTGAGCGGCGGCGTTCTTGCCGGCGAGGAGCTGCGGCTGGGTGCTGCGGACGTGGTTGCGCCAGGCGTCCTTGATGTTGAGTTTCTCGCCGCCGTTGCGGAGCGTGTAGACCGTCTCGGGGAACATGGTCCAGAAGGGGAGCCATGTCTCGTAGTCGATGACGGCGAGGCCGGTGGCGTTGGGATCGGGGATCTTGGCGGCGACGTCCTTACGCACCTTGGCGAGGTGCAGGGACATGAAGTTCGAGTCCTGCGCGACGAGGTGCGGGCCCTCGGCGGGGAAGTTGCCGAACTGGTGCTCGTAGAAGATCGTGACGTCCTTCTTGACGTCAACGCCGGGGACGTTGATCTCATTGGCCCAGGTGGTGCCCGACTTGGAGATCACGGCCCAGTGGGCGGTGAAGGGCTTGGTGCCCGCGCCGGAGCCTTGAGCGAGCGCCGGCGTGGCGAGGCCGGCCAGACCGACGAGCGAGGACGCCGCAAGGGCGAGCCACGCACGAGTGGAGATGGACTTGCTCGCAGACATCATCGAACCCTCCTGCCAGTTCCGTCGCACCTGTCGAGGTGCATCAGGATCAACTTCGATAATCCGTTGTTCGGAGGCAAGGCGTCGTGGTTGCCTTTTCGAGAAGTGCGGGGTTTGGAACCGGATGCGCGGTTTATGCCGACGTTGGCACGGCCCAAGCCCCGACGTCCGAAGATCCTACGAACACGGCATTGGACGGGATCGGCCGTTCTTGCAACAAACTGAGGCGGCAGGGTTTGCAAGGTAGGAAAGCGGCTGTCGTGCGAGTCTCTGTGCAGGCCATAGCGCCGAAGGCCGATCTTTCTCGGTCCGGCGCGAACCAGACCGGCGCGGATGAAGAATAGGATGAGCGGGTTTGGATTTGGAACGGGAGCGGGACGCGCCTGCGAGCGCTGACCGAAGGATGACGCGGCAGACATGACAGCGGCCATTGGATATATCCTGTTGCTGGCGGTGGGCGTGGGCCTGCTGTACACGCTGAAGCAGCCGCGCTGGGCGTTCATGCTCATCGTGATGCAGTTCCCGCTGAAGCAGCTGCTGCAGTCGTATTCGCCGTTCCTGGTGCAGCAGAGCGCGCTGGTCAACATCGCGATCATGTTGGTGGCGTGCGGCGCGTTGATGGTGCGCGTCTTCAGGCGTGAGCCAGTGACGTTTGGCGCACGAAACCCGGTGAGTTACTGCATTGGTGGAATGTATCTGCTGGGCACCTTCGGGCTGTTCTACACGCCCGTGTTTGACAACGCGTCGAGCCTGATGTGGAGCGGCCTGCCGTACTACATCGAGATGCTCATCGTGCTGCCGCTGCTGCTTCTGGATCTGCGCGATTTCCGGCGGATGCTGACGGGCATGATGGCGTTCGGCATCATCATCGCCGCGCTGATTTTCGTGAACCCGGCGGCCAAGGTGACGAGCGAACGACTGGTGATCGACCTGGGTCAGGGCCTGGGCGTTTCGAACCTCAAGAGCAATCCGCTGGCGCTGGCTGAGATGGGCGGCCTGATCGCGCTGATTGCGGCGCTGATCGTCTATGAAGGCAAGAGCCAGATCCTGATCGTGCTGCGCGTGGGCGCGTTCCTGGCCGGGCTGGGCCTGGCGATCGCGTCGGGTTCGCGCGGGCAGGTGATCGCGGCGACGCTCATGGCGGTGCTGTTCTATCCCGCGGCACGCAAGGTGAAGGACATCAAGCAGTTCTTCCTGCTGGTGGTGGGCCTGGGGTTCCTGGGCGTCGTCATGTTCGCGACGTTCAAGCTGTTCATCAGCCACGACAACGCGGCACGCTGGGACATCGGGCTGATGCTCGAATCGCTGCGAGAGCGGCAGGGCCGCGTGGGCATGCTGCTCAGCGCGTTTGTGTCCAATCCGCAGAGCTGGATCCAGGGGCTGGGCACCAACTACTTCAGCTACATCACGGGCACGGACTACGACTATTGCCACAACATCTTTGTGGAGATCTCCACCGAGAACGGCCTGATCGGCTGCACGCTCTATGTCGCGACGCTGTGGTTCACGATCAAGGAATGCCGTCGCCTGTTCGCCCTGCACAAGGATGATCCGTCGATGCGATCGACGGCAGCCTTGCTGATCGCGATCTTCGGCTACAACCTGTTCCTCTCGCTCAAGCAGGGGTGCATGTGGACGATCCCCGCGCCGTGGTACTGGTGCCTGATCATCGCCAAGTTGAGCCGCTACGAGCAGGCGGTGGCGGTGTGGCAGTATCAGCAGGCGTATGAGTACACGCTGCCCGCGGAGGATCAGTATCCGATGGCCGAGGGCTACGGCGAAGACCCCGTGCCGGCCCGCTGACGCGTCCGTGAATCCGCAGCGGTATCCTGATCAGGACGTCCGAGGGTGTGACGGGTGCGCGGTCGCGTGCCGGTGCGCTTGGCGTTGGAGGCTGGCCGCGGCGTGCCCTGGTTTGTTCATCCATCTCTGGCCTTGCTCGGCGCCGGTCTGGTCGGCGTGCCGATCCTGATCCACATCCTGATGCGTCGTCGTCGCAAGCCGGTGGCGTGGGGCGCGATGCGATTTGTCATTCAGGCGTATCAGCAGCAGCGGCGGCGGCTGCGCTTTGAGCAGTGGCTGCTGCTCGCGGCGCGCTGTCTGCTGGTGCTGCTGATCGCGCTGGCGCTTGCGCGGCCGATGCTCGGGGCGGCAGCACCGCTCATCGCGCGTGCAAGTCGCACGGCATACATCCTGATTGATAATGGGCTGGCGTCCGAGGCCCGCATCAACGGCGCGACGGCACTGGAAGAGATGAAGGCGCAGGCGCGGGCCGTGCTCTCGACGCTTGATGCGTCGCGGGGTGATCGTGCCGCGCTGGTGGCGCTGGGTGCGCCGGCGGATGCCGTTGTTGCCGCGCCGACGCAGGACTTGGCCGCGGTGCGTGCGGCGATCGACGCGTTGCCGGCGACGGCCGGACCGACCGACCTGACCGGCGGGCTGGATGCGGTGCGCAGCGGGCTGACGCGTGATGGCACGCGTCCGGATGCCTCGGGGCTGAACATCGTCGTGCTGTCGCCGTGGCGCGTCGGATCGCTCGATGCGCGGCGTGCGGGTGCGGCGTCCGCCGCGGCATCGTCGTCGGTGCTGCTGCCTGTGCTCGCCTCGACGCCCTCCGAGGCGGCGCTCGAGAACGTCGCGATTACAAGTGCCGCGCCGCTGCGATCGGTCATCATCGGCGCGCGCGAGTCACGCACGGCGACCGAGGCCGTACGTGTGACCCTCACGCGGAGCGGCACCGGCGTCGGGCGCGAGCTCAGCGTGCGCGTGCGGCTGTCCTTTGTCGGGCGCAGCGGTGCCGGACCCGCGCAGACAGTGACGGCACGTTTCGAGGCGGGGCGAGCAACGTGTGAAGCAACCGCGAGCGTCGATGTGCCCGCGCTGGCGGACGATGCCTTCGGCGTGACACTGCTGGCAACGCTCGAGGCGGATGCCGGCGCGAACGCGATCGCGGGTGACGATGTTTATCGCCAGCCGGTGCCTGCGCGGCAGCGGTTGCGGGTCGCGCTCGTTGCGCCAGCGTCGAGCAGCCCGCGAACGGCCGCGGATTTCGAGGCGGCGGATTGGCTCGCGCTCTCGCTCTCGCCGGGCGGCGGCGATGCGCCGAATGCCGATCTGCGCGTGTCGCGGCTTGATCCGCGCTCGCTCAGCGCGGCGGATGTCTTGGCGCAGGATGCGATCCTGGTGCCGCGACCCGATCTCCTCGATGACAACGCGTGGAAGATGTGCCGTCGCGCGGTGGATGGCGGCGCGCTGCTGCTGGTGACGCCACCGGCTGCGGCGGGTGCACAGTTGTGGACGGATGCGATGACCGCGGGGCTGGGCGTGCCGTGGAAGTTCTCGCGCGATCCGCGTGCACTCACGCCGGCGGCGCAGATTGGAAGTGGTCAGCCTGGGAGCGCGAGTGCCAGTGGCGTGCTGGCGCTTCTTGCTGGGGAACTCATCGAACTGGCGAAGCCCGTGCAGGTGTCGCGCGTGCTTGATGTGCAAGTCGAGGATTCAGAGGTGCCGCTGCGTCTGAGCGACGGCACGCCGCTGCTCGTGCTTGCACGCGGCGTCCGAGCCGACGGCGGCGTCTCGAGCGGCATGGTCGCGCTCTTGGCCACGGCACCGGATCTGTCGTGGACGACGTTGCCCGCGATGCCCTTGATGGTGCCGCTGATGCAGGAACTTGTGCGGCAGGGTGTTGGGCAGGCGGCGGGCCGCACGACGACGACGGCGGGAGCGGCGTTGGTCGCGGGTCCGGGCATTGCCGAACTGATCCGCGTGGATGAGGCTGCGGGCGGTACGCCAAGTGAGAGTCCGCGCGAGACGCTCTCACCGGGCGGCACGCCGCGGTTTGCAGGGCTTTATCGCGGCGCGGACGCGGCGGGGATTACGCGATCGCTGATTGCGGTGAACCCCGATCCTGCGGGCGGACGTGTGGAGGCGCAGAGTCGGGCCGAGGTGCAGGCCGCACTGGCGGCGCTGGGCGCGAATGTCGCATGGTTTGCGCCCGAGAGTGGAGACAGCGCTCCGGATCTCGCAAAGGCGATTGGCAACGCGTCGGAGAACGCCGGCGCATCGTGGCACGTGCCCGCGTTGATCGCGGCTCTTCTGCTGGTGCTGGGTGAGCTTGCGCTGGCGCGGCTCGCGAGTCACGCGCGGATCTTGAAGCCCGCGAACATCGGGTCGGGGCTGACTGCAAGCCAGACGCGGCCGCACGGTGCGGGAGAGGAGCGCGTCGCGTGATCGAGCGACTCCTCAGCGCGCTTGGCGGCGGCGATCTCGCATCGGCGAGCGATGTGCACTTGGAGTGGGCGCATCCGATTCCGCTGTGGGCGTGGGCACCGATCATCGCCGCGGCGATCGCGATTGGCGCGTGGGGCTATCTGCGGCTTGAGGGTTCGCGGCTGGGGCGGTATGCGCTGGCCGCGCTGCGTGCCGCGCTCATCATCGCGCTGGTGGTGGTGCTGTCGGGGCCACAGCTGGTGCGTCGGCCCGAGACGCTGCAGCGCGACGCCGTGGTGATGCTGCTGGATCGTTCGGCGTCGCTCGGCGTGAGTGATCAGGATGCGTCGCGAACGCGTGAGGATGATCTTCGTGCCGCGCTGAGTGCCGCGGGCTCGACGTGGCAGACGCTCGCCAAGGACCACGATGTTCTGTGGCTGGGGTTTGACGCGGGTGTCGCGGATCTGGGGCAGGGCGGCGAGGTGCCGACGCTGCGCGAGCCCGAGGGGCGGCGCACGCAGATCAATGCCGCGCTGGAGCAGGCGTGGCGGCGCGTGGGGACGCGGCCGGTGTCGGGAATCGTGATGCTCAGCGATGGGCGGACGACTGATCCGCCAAGCAAGTCGCTGGTGCGGCAACTGGCGGCCAAGCAGGTGCCGGTGTTCGTTGTGCCGCTGGGTTCGCCCACGCCGCGGCTTGATCTTGCCGTGACGGGAGTGCAGGCGCCGGCGGCGGCTTTTGTAAACGATCAGGTTCCCGTGGGCGTTGAGATCACGCGTCGCGGCGGTGCCGCGGATGAAGCGTGGCCCGCGGGCACGGTAGAACTGGTGGATGCGGCGACGGGCGCGGTGCTGGATTCGACGCCGCTGCCGACGTCGGGGGGCGAGTCGTCGCGCGTGACGCTGACCACGCGTCCGACAATGGTGGGGGATTCGACGTGGCGGGTGCGGATCGTGCGCGCGGACGCATCGGCGCGTGATCCATCGCCCGCGAACGACAGCGCGGATGTAAAATTGTCGCTGGTGGATCGCAAAGTGCGGGTGGCGTACTTCGACGGCACGCCGCGCTGGGAGTATCGATATCTGAAGAACCTGCTGCTGCGCGAGACGAGCATCCGCAGCTCGACGATGCTGCTGTCGGCGGATAAGCGGTTTATCCAGGAGGGGTCAGAGATCCTGCTGAGCGTGCCGCGGACGAGCGAAGAGTGGCGCGACATTGATGTCGTCATCATGGGCGATGTGCGTGCTGAGCTGTTCAGCACGGGACAGCTCGAGGCGCTGCGCGATCATGTGGCGCAGCGCGGCGCTGGGCTGCTGTGGATCGGTGGGCCTGGCGCGACGCCCGCGAGTTGGCAGGGCACGCCGCTGGCCGATCTGCTGCCGATGCGGCTTGCGCCGGCGTCAGGCGCGGATGCGGGCCAGAGCGGCCCGGGTGTTTGGACGGAGTCGATCGTTGTTTCGCCCACGCCGGTGGCAGTGCGGATGGGCGTGATGCGGCTGGCGAGCGAAGGTACGCACGCGGCGGATGACCCGCTGAACTACTGGCCCGCGTCGCTCAGTGATCCGGGGCGCGGCTGGTCGCAACTGCGATGGGCCCAGTTGATCGAGCAGGGCAGGCTCAAGCCCGCGGCAGAGGTGTTGGCCGAGGCGCTGGGCGTGAGCACGCAGAAGACGTCGCCGCTGGTCATCACGATGCGTTATGCCAGCGGGCGCAGCGTGTATGTCGGCACTGACGAAACATGGCGCTGGCGCTACGCACGCGGCGAGCAGTTGCCCGAGCGATTCTGGATTCCGCTCATCCGCATGCTTGCGCGCGAACGGCTCGCGCTGGCGGACAAGCCCGCGGCACTGACCGTCGCGCCGCAGCAGGCTTCGACCCAACAGCCGGTGCAGATCAGCGTGCAGTTGCTCGATCAGTCTGTGCTGCAGACGCGCCCCGAAGGCGTCCGCGTGCGGGTGACGCCCGATGACGCGCGACGCGGCGATCAGGCGGCGGAGATCGTGCTGCGGCCTGCGCCGGGCGCGGGCGGTGCTGCCAACACCTTCGCCGGTCAGTGGGTGCCGCTGGAGCCCGGTGGCTATCGGGTGGTCGTGAATGACCCGCTGCTTTCGAGCGCGAATCTGGCGGCCCGAGTCGATGTGCGATCGACCGACGACGAGCGCAACAACCCCGCGGCGGACCACGGCCTGCTCGAGACGCTCGCCAAAGACACCGGCGGCGTGACGCTGTCGGCGGCGCGCCTGAGCGAACTGCCCGCGCTGCTGCCCAATCGTGAACTGCGACTGCTCGGCACGCCCGAGATCAGAACGCTGTGGGACAATGCGATCGTGCTGAGCCTGCTCGTGCTGATCGTCGGGCTGGAGTGGATCGGACGGCGCGTGATGCGGATGCCTTAGCGTCCCTGTGCGCGGAAGCCGCGGCTTTCATCACCGACGTAGTGAATCGCGACGGTGTTGGTCACCTTGGCTTCGCCCAGCGGCTTACCGGCGAGAAGCAGGATCGTGTCGCCCTTGTTGGCGATGCCGCGGGCGATGAGGTCGGCGTCGACTTGTGCGTTCCACTCGGCGAGCAGGCCGGACTTGGGCGGCGAGCGGTGCAGCGGCGTGACGCCCTTGAGCAGTGCCATGCGTCGCGTGGAGCGCACGCTCGAGGAGTACGCGACGATCGGCACGCGGAAGTCGTTCTGGCTGAGGTAGCGTGCGGTGCCGCCGTTCTGCGACCAGCAGACGATCGCCTTCGCGCCGACATCCTGCGCGATCTGCCACGCGCCGTGCGCGAGTGCTGCCGTCGGGTACTTGCTCTTGATGAGTTCGACGGGGGCGGCGGGCTGCGGCGGCTCCTCGGCGATGCGTTCCTCGGCCGCGGCGATGATGCGACGCATCGTCTCGACGACGATGACGGGGTGCTTGCCGGTCGCGGTCTCGGCGCTGAGCATGACGGCGTCAGTGCCGTCGAAGATCGCGTTGGCCACGTCGCTCGCCTCGGCGCGCGTGGGGAGCACGTTCTCGATCATGGTCTCGAGCATCTGCGTCGCGACGATGCACGGGCGGCCCCACGTCGCGCACGCGCGGATGATTCGCTTCTGGGCGACGGGTACCTGCGCGATGTCCATCTCGACGCCCAGGTCGCCGCGTGCGACCATGATGCCGTCGGCGGCCTGCACGATCTCGTCGAGGTTCTTGAGCGCCTGCGGCATTTCGATCTTGGCGATGACCGGCGTCGTCGCGGTCTCGTGCTTGAGGTCCAAGAGCCGGTCGGTGGGACAGAGTTCGGCGAGTCGCTGCTTGAGTTCGAGCACCTCGCGGGCGTTGCGGACAAACGAAAGCGCGAGAAAGTCCAGCGCGTGCTCGACGGCCCACGACACGCACTCCCAGTCCTTGTCGGTGATGGCGGGGGCGCTGAGTTCGCTCTGGGGCAGGTTGATGCCTTTGTTGCTGGTGACCAGGCCGCCGACGACGACGCGGCAGAGCAGTTCGCCACGCTCGGGGATGCGCTCGACCGCGAGCATGCGGATCGCGCCGTCGTTGATGAGGACCTTCTGCCCCGGCTGCACTTCGTCGATGAGTGGTTCGTAGACGGTGGGCAACACGACCGTGCCGGGCTTGTTGGGGTCGGGGCGTTCGAGGGCGGCGACGGGCTGACCCTTGCGGAAGATGACGTCCTGCCCGGGCTCAAGCACGACGCCGGGGGCGTTGACCTTGCCGACGCGGATCTTGGGGCCTTGCAGGTCGCCGAGGCAGGCGATGGGGCGGTCCATCTCGGCGGCGACCTCGCGGACGGTGTTGAGGCGCTTGAGGTGGGCGTCGAAGTCGCCGTGCGAGAAGTTGAAGCGGAAGACGCTGACGCCGGCCTCGATGAGCCGCTGGACCATCTCGGGGGAATCACTGGCGGGGCCGATGGTGGCGACGATCTTGCTGAGGGCGTGAACGGAATCCATGCGTGGAACGCTCCGGAGACGAGACGGCGCGAAGGACAGCCGCGGCGGGCGGTCCCACCGAGTGACGACTTGATACATCGGTCGATTGGCGAGCGAGAGCGGAGATTCCCACGGCACGAGTTTCTATCATGCGTCGGCTGCGATCCGCGCCGGGACCGACGGGGTTGCAATCGTGTGTCGGGGAATGAGCGATGCCGAGTCTTGAACAGCTTCAGAAACTCCTTGCCGTCGATCCGAGCGACGCGTTCGTGCTCTATGCCATCGCGCAGGAGCATGCGAAGGTGGGGCGGCACGCGGAGGCGGTCGAGTTCTACGACCGTTGTCTGGGGGTCGACGCCGACTATTGCTACGCGTACTACCACAAAGCCAAGAGCCTTCAGCATCTGGAGCGCGAAGCGGATGCGGCCCGCGTGCTCGAAGAAGGCGTGCAAGTGGCGCGGCGCGTGGGCGATGCCAAGGCGCTTAGCGAACTGCAGGGGTTTCTCGCGCTGCTGTAGCCGTTGAAGCCGTGTTTGATGCCGCACGGGGCGCGAGCGAACGCGTGAAGAACTCTTCGATGGCGCGGCGTTCTTCGGGGAAGTTGAAGAGCACCATGGCATGGTCGCCGCCTTGCGCGATGCGCAGCTCGACGGGCGTGCCTGCCTTTTCGGCGGCATCGCGAAGCAGGTAGGCGTGTCGGACGGGAATGACGTTGTCGGATGTGCCGTGGATTAGCAGGTAGGGTCGATCGCCGAGGTGAGCGACGCTGTCGACGGCGTCGAGCCCGCTGGGGATGAGGATCGAGCCGAGCAGCGGCACATGGTCGCTGGCGACGCCGCGCCAAGAAGAAAAGGTTGAGAGCGTGCAGAGTGCGCGGACGCCGGGGTCTTCGGCGGTGATGGCGGTGGCGAACTGTCCGCCGAGCGACATGCCAAAGACGCCGATGCGATCGTGATCAACTTCGGGTTGTTTGCGGAGTGCGTCCAGAGCGGCGCGGGTGTCGAGCATGAGTGCGTGGCGTTCGCGCCGCGCGAGGTCGGACTTGCCGTAGCCGCGATAGTCGTAGATGAGGACGTTGATGCCGCGGGCGGCGAGGAACTCGCAGAACTGCATGTGGTAGGCGAGCTGTCCGCCGTTGCCGTGGCAGAAGAGAACGGCGGGGCCGGGCTGAGGGGTCGCACCGTCGTCGGAGGTCGCGTGCTTGGCGGGGAGGAACCACGCGTTGAGCTGCAGGCCATCGGACGTGGGGATGGTGAGCTCGCGGACGTTGGTGGGGACGGCGATCTGGTTGCGGGTGGGGACGTAGAAGACATAGCTTTCGACGCAGCCGTATTGCGCGACGAAGACGATGGCTGCGAGAATCGCCAGCAGCGACCAGCGCGTCCAGCGGCGTGCGGCGTGCGGCTTTGCCGACGTGCCGGGCCCATCGGCGGGCATCGCGGGCGGAATCGTGTGAGTGGGGATCGCGGATGTCATGTTGAACCGGTATTGGTGATTCGGGCCGCGCGATGTTGCGGAAAGTCATCGCTTGACGGAAGGTGTACGCGCTGGCGTTCGATACGTTCAGCTTCGTCGGTGCGCTGGTTTGGTTTCATGGTAATCCGGCGTTTGGGAACCCGACAGACAGTCCATTGCGCCCTGCCTCGCGCTCGCGTTCTACACTTGTCCCCCTATGGCCGCTCCACAACCCCCGATCCTTCCGGACTCTGCGCGCGAGCACCCCTTCCGCTACAACGCGCACCTTGCCGGCCAGATCGAGCATCGCTGGCAGTCCTACTGGGACGAGCGCGGCGTCTATCGCTCGCCCAACCCCGGCGAGCCTGGCTTTGACTCCAAGAAGCCCAAGAAGTTCGTGCTCGACATGTTCCCCTACCCCAGCGGCGTGGGGCTGCATGTCGGCCATCCGCTGGGCTACATCGCGACGGACATCTACGCCCGCTTCATGCGGATGACCGGGCACAACGTGCTGCACACGATGGGGTTTGATTCGTTCGGCCTGCCCGCCGAGCAGTTTGCCGTGCAGACCGGCACGCACCCGCGCATCACCACCGAGCGCAACATCGCGACGATGCGCGCGCAGTTGCGGCGCCTGGGCCTGGGCCACGATCCGCGGCGGAGCGTGAGCACCACCGATCCGGCGTTCTACAAGTGGACGCAGTGGATCTTCCTGCAGATCTACAACAGTTGGTACGACGATCGCGCCAACCGGGCCCGCCCGGTCGCGGAGCTGGTGACTGCGCTGGAACACGGCGAGATCAAGACCAAGGACGGGCGCGCGTGGGGCACGCTGTCGGCGGCGGATCGACGCGCCGAGATTGATGGACGCCGATTGGCGTATGTCGCCGAGGTGCCGGTGAACTGGTGTCCGATGCTGGGCACGGTGCTGGCGAACGAAGAAGTGACGGCGGACGGGCGGAGCGAGCGCGGCAACTATCCCGTGTTCCGCAGGCCGCTGAAGCAGTGGATGATGCGGATCACGGCGTACGCCGAGCGTCTCTTGAGCGATCTGGATCGCGTCGATTGGACGGACGCGATCAAACTGATGCAGCGGAACTGGATCGGGCGCAGCGAAGGTGCGTTCGTGACCTTCCCGCTGCCGGCTCTGCCAGAGAAGAACATTCAGGTCTTCACCACGCGCCCGGACACGCTCTTTGGCGCGACGTACATGGTGCTCAGCCCCGAGCATCCGCTGGTGGACGAGTTGATGGCGGTGTCGAGCGACAAGCCGACGTCGTTCCTGCCAGCGCACTTCCCGGGCTGGCACGATCGCATGGGGCCGCGCGAGTCGGTGGCGGAGTATCGCAAGTATGCCGCGGCCAAGAGCGATGTGGATCGCCAGGCGCAGACCAAGGACAAGACGGGCGTCTTCACGGGCTGTTACGCGACCAATCCGGTGACGGGCACGCAGATCCCGATCTTCATCGCGGATTATGTGCTGATGGGCTACGGCACAGGCGCGATCATGGCTGTGCCCGCGCACGATGAGCGCGACTTTGAGTTCGCCGAGACGTTCAATCTGCCGATCCGCGACGTGGTGTATCCGCGCGCGGTCATGGCGATGCGCTACTTCGCCGACGCCGCGTATCCGGGTGGCACGCCCAGCGGCAGTTGGCGCGATCAGCTCGCGGACTTCCTGGGTCTGGCAACGAGTGCCGCGCAGCAGGATGAGCCGCTGGATGTGGTGCTCACGATCGTTCAGGCCGACCGCCGCGGCGGGAAGGCCCAGACACGCAGCGCGCCCGAACCCGACAAGCCCGGTTCCGTGGGCGAGCGACGCGGCGCGGTACGCAGCGTGTGGCTCGAAGCGATCGATGAACTCGGCATCGCCAACTTCTCTGATCTGGTGCATCGCTTCAGCGAGGGCGCGTATCAGAAGACGCGCGGCGAGGCGTATTCGGGCGTCGGCACGATGGTGAACTCATCGGGGCCAGAACTCTCGATCGACGGGCTGTCGAACGTGGAGGCCAAGGTCGCGGTGTCGTCGTGGCTGGAGGCCAAGGGCCTCGGGCGTGCGGCGGTGACGTACAAGCTGCGCGACTGGCTCTTCAGCCGCCAGCGTTATTGGGGCGAGCCATTCCCGATCGTGTACGACGCGGACGGCACGACGCGCGATCTGCCCGAGTCGATGCTGCCTGTGCTCTTGCCAGATCTGGAGAATTTCCAGCCGGAGGCGAGCGAGGATCCGGATGCCCCGCCGCGCCCGCCGCTGGGGCGTGCTCGCGAGTGGATCAACGTCGAACTTGATCTGGGTGACGGCAAGCGGACGTACGCGCGCGAACTGAACACCATGCCCAACTGGGCCGGTTCGTGCTGGTACTACTTGCGCTACCTCGACCCGGAGAACAACGCGTCGATGTGCGCGGCGGATGTCGAGCGCTATTGGATGCGAGGACCGAGTGACGCGAATGTCAACAAGGGCGGCGTCGACCTGTACGTCGGCGGCGTCGAGCATGCCGTGCTGCATTTGCTCTATGCGCGATTCTGGCACAAGGTGCTCTTTGACCTCGGCCATGTGAGCACGACCGAGCCGTTCCAGAAGCTCTTCAATCAGGGCTACATCCAGGCGGCGGCGTACACCGACGAGCGCGGCATGTACGTCGAGGCGAGCGAGGTCGAGGATCGCGACGGCAAGTTCTTCTACAAGGGCAAGCCCGTCAAGCGCGAGTTTGGCAAGATGGGCAAGAGCCTCAAGAACGCCATCACGCCCGATGACATTTGCAAGGAGTTTGGCTGCGACACGCTGCGTGTGTATGAGATGGCGATGGGGCCGCTGGACCTGAGCAAGCCTTGGAACACGCGCGACATCACGGGGTCGTACAAGTTCCTGCAGCGCGTGTGGCGCAACCTCATCGACGAAGACACGGGCGCAAGCCGCGTGGTGAATGACGAGCCGTCGGCTGAGACGACGCGCCTGATGCACAAGACCATCATGGCGGTGCGGCGTTCGATGGAGACGATGTCGTTCAACACGGCCATCACGAAGCTCATCGAGTTCAACAACCACCTGTCGGATCTCAAGCCCAGCCCGGGCACGCAGCCGGGCGCACCGATTCCGATGGCGTGCGCCAAGGCGATCATCCTGATGCTCGCGCCGCTGGCGCCGCACATGTGCGAAGAACTCTGGCATCGCGTCGTGCTGGGCAAGAGCCCGATCTCGGCGTGCAGCGAATCGATCGCGCACATGCCGTTCCCGGTTGCGGATCCGGCCCTGGCGGCCGACGATCAGGTCGAGGTGCCGGTGCAGGTGCAGGGGAAGGTGCGCAGCCGCGTGGTTGTGCCCGCGGGCGCGGACATCAAGACGCACGAAGCCGCGGCCATGGCCGACGTGAAGATCGTGGAGATCCTCGCAGGCAAGGCACCCAAGAAGGTGATCGTGGTGCCCGGGCGCATGATCAACATCATCCCGGGGTGACCCTCGGGATGCGTGTTGCTGACGCGCGTGGGTTGCGTGTGTCCTGCCGCGCGGGCGATCGCGCGCCGGAGTCGTTTAGCACCCGGTCTCAAAGACCGCGACGTAGGCGTCGAAGTCCTCGAACGTGAGGAAGCCGTCGTTGTTGAAGTCCGCGGCACAGGTGATGAACGCCAGGTGATCGATCGCCCAGCCGTCGTAGCCGTTGCTCAAACGGTTGTTCGCGAGGCGAACCGACTTGATGGTGGCGGGGCCGGGCGTGCCGATCTTGAGATAGCCGTTGCGCTGGCTGCCGACGAGCGGCAGACCCGAGAGCGTGTGCACCGCGCCGAGGTCGTGGCCGTTGACGATCAGGCGCGTCGGCCCTTCCATGTCCGCGAGGCTGAAGCCGACGAGATAGACCGGCGTGTCGAAGGTGAACGCGACGTCGCCCCAGTTGGCGATCGACGCATAGTTGAACGTCTGATTCGAACGCGTGTCGAGCAGGCACTTGGTGCCGTCCCACGCGCCTTGCGTGAATGCCGTGCCGAACGGATCGGGGCCGGCCGTGAAGAGATTGGGCAGCGTCGTCGCGGGGCCGTAGTTGCCGGCTTGCGATTCGACGGCGTACTGCATCCCCTGCACGAGCGTGGCGTCTTCGAAGTTCTCGATGGTCGCGTCGGTGATTCCCAGTGCGGCATCGCTCAGCACGGTGCGCGTGTTGAAGCCGGTCACCGTCACGTCGGGCAGTGATTCGGTCGTGAACTGCAGGTGATCGATCGTGCAGCCGTCGCCGGTCTGATTGTTGTTGATCTGGAGCGTCGAGATTGTGTCGCTTCCGGTTGCCTGAATGAGGACGTAGCCAACCTTCGCGCCGTTGGCGGTGAGACCCGTGCTTCCGATCGAGCCGGCGAGGGTGCCGTTGACCACGAAGCGGAGATCAGTGTCGGCCTGATGGAGGCTGAAGCCGACGGCCCGAACGGGCGGGTTGAAGTGGAGCGTGACATGGCCCCAGTTGGCGAAGCCGGTGCCGTAGTTGTACGACTGGTTGTTTCGGCCGCTGATCAGGGCGCGCGTGCCGTCCCAGTTCCCGCCGATGAATGCGGTGCCATTGGCGTCGCCCGCCGTGCAGTTGTACGTGGCGGGAAGCGTGGAGATGGGGGCGGTGTTGCCGCCGCTGCTCTGCCACGAGACTTGCAGTCCGGGCGCGAGCGTTGTGTCTTCGAAGTCTTCGAGCGTCGATGTCGCGGGCAGGCCGAGCGATTCGCTGCTGATGCCCCAGCGCAGGGGCGTGATGCCGCGGACGCGGATCTCGGCGTGAGCAACCGACGTGAGACACACCAGCGCGCCGGCGAGCGCGACAACAAAGCGCGACGAGGACATGGCAACTCTCCCAACTCCGCCGCGGTGTGCGGCTGAGAGAAGCATTGTCGCGAAGCGACGAACGAGAATCAATCACAAATCCTTGCCCAATCTGGGATTATCGGGCCTGCGAGCGGGCATTTCACGCGTTGATTCAAGGAAAGCCATGGCCGCAGGCTGTTGATGAGGCCAAATGAAACCGCCGCGGGTCGCAGGAACCCGCGGCGTGCCGCACGCTGCGATGGTCACAGGCGTGCGATCGTCATGATGTCACGAACGTGGCGTGCCGACACGTCGTCACTTGTTCGTGCTCTTGAGAATCGACTCGCGGATCTGTGTCACCTCGGGGCGCGGCGGCTCGGGCGTCGTGCTGGTGAGTGACAACATCTTCTCCGAGAGCATCATCGTGAGCAGGGCCTCCATCACGTTGCCGCCCGCGGCCTTGCCGTCACCGCCACCGATGACGATCTTGGGCACAACGTCGACCTTGCTCTGCTGAATCGCCTCGGCGAAGCGAGCCAGCACGCTCTGCGTGAGCTGATAGACCGGCCCGCCGTAGGCACGGACCTGTTCTTCGACGGCGATCGCCTGCGCGACGCCGACGCGGGCGTTCTTCTCCGCCTCGGCCTCGGCGAGCATCTTGACGCGCGCCGCTTCGGCGTCGGCCATCGCCTTGACCTGCGACGCCTGCTGCAGGGCGCGCTGATACTCGGCCTTGCCTTGGTTGGTCTGGATGGTGATCGCCAGCTCGCTCTCGGTCAGCTTGGTCTGCTGATGAGCCAGCGCCTCGGCCTGGCGCAGTTCGCGCTCCTGCTTGGCAGCCTTCTCTTGCTGGGCATACGTCTCGATCTGCTCCTGCGCGATCTGGCGCGAGCGCAACTGCTCGAGGATCGCCTCGATCTTGTTCCCCGCGCCTTGCGGGCTCTTGGGTGTGCCGATGAGCACCTCGTTGAGTTCAAGGTTGTACATCGCAAACTTGGCTCGCATCTCCTGCGCCGCCTGCGTCTGGATGTCGCTGCGATCCTGCAGCAACTGAATGAGCGTGCGATTCTGAGCGATGTTCTTGAAGTATGCGGCCACCATCGGGTCGAGGGTCTGCTCGACGAGCTGGCGGATGTCGCCGAAGCGCTGGATCACCAGCGGCGCCTTGCGATAGTCGATGTGAACGACGACGCTGAGCGGCAGGCTGGGCTCAAACGCGTCCTTGGTGATGAGGCTCACCTCGCTCAGGTTCTTGTCAAACGCGTGCTCGCCCGCCTCGCTGCGGATCCACTTGAGCATGAAGTTGGTCGTGGGCACCATGAAGACTTTGCCCGCGTAGGTGTTGAAGGCGTACTTGCCGGGCAGTAGCGATTCGTTCCACACGCCGCGGCGGCCCTGCTCCACGAGTTCGCCGTGCGAGTATTCGCTGCCCGAGAGGTCCTTGCCGGTCTCGCCGGTGTACGAGACGACGACGCCGACATGGCCGACGTCGACCACGGTCTTCTCGACGTACTCAATGGTCGCGAAGAGGCGGTTGATGTAGTAGGTGCCTTCGACCAGCACCTGCAACTGGCGGCCGCGGCGACCGCCGAGCGCGAGGAACTGCTCGGGATCCTGGAAGGAGTTGTGCCCGCCGTTGCTGCCGCCGTCCTTGCCGCCGACGACAGGCGCGATGATCTGGCCGTCGCTGAGCGCGGGGCCATCGTGGACGGTGACGATGCCGATGACGTCTTCGGTGCCCTTGATAACGACGGGGTCGAACCCGCCGCGCTGCGCGATGATCTCGGCCATCTCTTCGAAGATGCGTGTGTCGTCGCGATCAAGGCGGAGGAAGTAGATCATCTGCTGGGTGATGACGACAAACTGGGCGAGGTTGATGGCGTAGGTACCTTCGCGCAGGATCTGGCGCTGCGGGCCGCGCTGGCCATCGGAGGCGAGGAACTCGCGCACGTTCTCAAAGTCGCGAGCGTTGGTGTTCGAGCCGAGCGTTTGCGTCGGCTCGAGCGGCTTGCCGTCGCGCGAGAAGACGTAGCCCACCTTGCCTTGCGGAATGGTGACCAGCGGCATGCGATGGACGGCGTACTGCAGCGGCATCAGCCAGTGCAGACCACCACGCAGCACATCAGGCTGAAAGCCCGCCTCGCCGCGCAGCGCGATGAGGCCGCTCTCGACGGAGCCCTTGCCACCGAAGCGCTTTTCAACGATGCCGACGCGGTTGTTGGGGACGTAGCGGACGCCCGCGACGATGAACGCGAGCAGCAGCGCGCCCACAATCGCGCCAACGACCAGGAGAAGACTGAAACCAAACAGAGTGCCCACTCAATACCTCCTCGAGTCTGGTGCTTGGCCTGCGCGCAGCCGCCACGCGGCGTCGGGCAGGCGCTCCGAAGCGGACCGGGCGCGACCATCGCGTCCGGCGACTGGGCCGAGCGCGCACGTCATGCCACGAGCACGACGAGATCGCGATCGGCGTCTGTGATGGGGATTACGGCGTGGGCTTCATCGGCGTCGTGCGCCGAGCGGAAGCCAAGGTCGAAGCCAAGGTCGGCGTCATGCGTGTACGCCGAGTGTCGAACCGCGAGCCCTGCGCGCCTGCAAGAGGCGTGTGGTTCACTGTGTTCATGCGATGGTGATATCAGGGCATGCACGCGCTGTCCAGAGTGCCGCGTGGCGTACGCCCGGTTCGCTCGGCGATTGGTACCACCGCTGGGGTCTGTGGATTGTTTCCCTGCGTGAAACATGGCGTTTCCCGCGTGCGCAGGGCTTCAGCGGGCGTGAAACCACGCCGTGCTTTCACGCGTGCAAACTTGCGTCACGCGTGCGGTTTTGGTGGTCCGAGAAGAGCGGGGCGGGTGCGGTTGGGCCGCGCACGCGTCACACACGCCGCGGCGGACGGAGGCATTGTGCGGGTCTCCGATCGCGTTTCATCGCACGTTCGTGGGCGTCGATAACGAACGCATGACGACGTCACCCGCCCGGCCGCGCCATAGTTCGGGCCTCGATCCTGTGCGCTCGATCATCTTCGATGGTCGGAGCGTGAGCGCTGGCTCCGCGCCGCGCGGCCCCACGCCGCCGCCGGGCGAGGCGCTGATCCGTCCGCTCAAGGTCGCCGTCTCATCCACCGAGCGAGCGCTGCTTGCGCACGCGAAGCTCACAGGCCAGAGCGAGACGGTCGCGCCGTTTGTCGGCGTGATGGGGCACGAGTTCATCGGCGTCGTTGAAGACGTGTGCCCCAAGGCGGGGCGCGACGAGCAGCGGCAGTGGATCGGCAAGCGCGTGGTGGGCGGCATCAACGATCCCTGCGGCCGCTGCGATCTGTGTCGCGGCGGGCTGAGTGCGCATTGCCGTGCTCGCACCGTGCTTGGGCTGCTCGGGCGCGACGGATGTTTCAGCGATCGCTTCTGTCTGCCTACGGCGAATCTGGTCGAAGTGCCCGCGAGCGTGGACGACGATCGCGCGGTCTTCGCCGGGCCGCTGGCCGCGGTGGCGCACATCGCTCATGCCGTGCGCTTGCAGGGCAAGCCGTATGTCACGGTGCTGGGCGACGGCACGATGGGTCTGCTGGCGGCACAGGTGATGGTGCGGATGAATGCATCGGTGCGACTGCTGGGCAAGCACCCGGAGAAGTTCACGCTGTGCGAGCGGTGGAGCATCCGCCATCGGCACATCGATGAGGTGGGGCGACGCAACGATCAGGATGTCGTCATTGATTGCACGGGCGAGCCGGGCGGTGTCGAGCTTGCGCTGGGGCTGGTGCGGCCGCGCGGCAAGATCGTGGTCAAGGGTGCGCCGGTGCTTTGGCCGGGTGCGGCCCGCGCGTGGCCGGACTTGAGCGCGGTAAGCGCAATGGAATTGGAAGTGATCGGCTCGCGCAGCGCGCGGATGGCCGACGCCGTGGATTTGTTGGCCCGCGGCATGATTGATGTGCTGCCGCTGATCACGGGGCGCGGCAAGCTGGGCGATGCCCCCCGCGCGATCGAGGGCATGAGTCAGCCCGAGGCGATCAAGTTTGTGCTGGATGTGTGAGCGGTCGGTCAGTCCTTGGCGAAAGCCGCGTCGAACGCGGCATGCGCTGGGTTGAACTGCAGGCGCTTCACGAACTCGCACGACTCCTTCGCGCCGTGCTCGCGATCCATGTCCGGGTCTTCCCACTCGACGCTGAGCGGCCCGGCATAGCCGGCGCGATTCAAGTGGCGGATGATGCCCTCGAACTTCACGTGCCCGCGTCCAACGGAGCGGAAATCCCAGCCGCGGCGTGCGTCGCCGAAGGACAGGTGCGAGCCCAGTGCGCTGGTGTAACCGTCGCGATGCACCGCGACATCCTTCATGTGGACGTGGTAGACGCGCGGGCCGAACCGCTCGAGGAACTTCACAGGTTCAACGCCCTGCCAGAGCAGGTGGCTGGGATCGAAGTTGAAGCCAAACGCCGGATGGTTGCCGACTGCTGCGAGTGCGGCCTCGGCGGTGGTGATGTCGTACGCGATCTCCGTGGGGTGCACTTCGAGCGCGAAGCGCACGCCGAGGCTCTGGGCCAGGTCGAAGATGGGGCCCCAGCGGGCGGCGAAGTCGTCGTAGCCGCGCTTCACCTCCGCGGGGCTGGTGGGGGGGACGAAGTAGAGCATGTGCCAGATGCTGCTGCCCGTGAAGCCATTGACGACGCCCACGCCGAGCTTGGCCGCGGCACGGATCGTCGCCTTCATCTCTTCGGCGGCACGCCGGCGAACGCCTTCTGGGTCACCATCGCCCCAGACCTGCGCGGGCAGGATCGACTTGTGACGATGGTCGATCGGATCGCACACAGCCTGCCCCACGAGGTGATTGCTGATCGCCCAGGTCTTGAGGCCGTGCCGGGCGAGCAGCTCGTGCCGGGCGCGGCAGTAGTCGGGCTCGGCGTTCGCACGGGTCACATCAAAGTGATCACCCCAGCAGGCCAGTTCCAGCCCTGCATAGCCGAAGTTCTTGGACTTGGCGGCGAGAGCATCGAGCGTCAGGTCGGCCCATTGGCCGGTAAAGAGCGTGACGGGACGAATGGCGGACATGCGTGCGGCTCCGAGATCGGTCGTGCGTTTGGTGCCTCGCGTCGAACACGCGGCACAGGGCAGGCAGCAGTGTATCTCGCGAGGCGCGGACTTCGGTCGCGTGCTGGTACGATCTGGCGATGACCTCGCGGCGATGGGTTGTGATTCTCGATCGGTTTGGCCCGCTGCTCGCGCTGGCGGCGTTGTGCCTTGCCAGCGCGCTGCTGAGTCCGACGTTCCTCAAGGCCCAGAACCTCGTCAACATCCTCCAGCAGTGGTCCGCCGTCGGCATCGTCGCGATGGGCATGACGCTGGTGATCGGCGCGGGCGGCATTGATCTCTCCGTCGGCTCGATGCTGGCGCTTGTTGGCGGCGTGGGCATCATTGCGATTGACGCCGTCGCCGCCGCGGGCGCAGGCCCTGGATGGAGTGTTGCGGCAGGCGTGGGCGTCATGGTGCTGGGCGGCGTGCTGCTGGGGGCGATCAACGGCGGGCTCGTGACGCTCGCACGTATTCCGCCCTTCATCGCGACCTTGGGCACGATGGCGGCGTTCCGCTCACTGATCCAGATGCGCGCCGACGGCGCGAGCATCAACTCCAGCGGCACGGCACTCACCGACATGCTCGACGGCGGGCCTTCGTTGCCGTTTCTGCGGGTTGGCGCGATGGCCGACACGCCCGGCGACCCGCTGGTGGTGCCGTGGGGCGTACTGCTGCTCCTGGCCATCAGCGCGATCTTCTGGTGGCTGACGCAGCGCACGACGCTGGGCGTCTTTGTTCGTGCGGTCGGCGACAATGAAGTGGCGGCACGCTACTCCGCGGTGCGCGTGCGCACGGTTCGATTCATGACCTATGTGCTCGTCGGTGCGTGCAGCGGCGTGGCCGCGGTGATCTCGGCAGCGCGGCTTTCGTCCGTTTCCAGCGGCGCGTCGGGCGTGCTGCTTGAACTGGACGCGATCGCCGCGGTCGTGATCGGTGGCACACGCATGAGCGGCGGCAACGCACGCGTGATCGGCACGCTCTGCGGCGTGCTCATCCTGGGCGTGGTCGGCAACATGCTCAACCTGCTCGGCGTCGGCGCGTATGCCCAAGGCCTCGTCAAGGGAGCCATCATCATCGCGGCGGTGCTGATCCAGCGCGGCAGCGCACGCTGATGTTCTCAGTGATCGTCCTCGCCCGCAAATCGTGGGAAGAGGAACTCCAGCGCGTCGGGCAACTGCTTGGCCCACAGGCGCTCGTCGTGGTGATCATCGAGCGAGCTGGAAAGCTGTACCCGCACCTTGGCGGCGCCGCCCGCCTTGGCGAGCGAGCGGAGGCGTGCCTCGCGCCGGCCCTGCAGGATCTCATCGCTGAATGAGAGCCCGGTGATCATGCCGTACTCAGAGATCGAGCCGCCGATGAAGACGCGCGCCGGCCAGTTCGCCGCGGGCACGGCGTTGCGTTCGATCATCGCGTCCCACGGCGTGCTCTCGGCGAGCACCGCGCCGAAGAGTTGTGGATGCGTCGTCGCCGCTTCGATGGCGATCGTGCCGCCGATTGACGTGCCCGCGATGCCCCACGCGCCGGGCTCGTCGCGCACGCGGAACTGCTGCTTGAGCGTGGGCACCACGGCAGAGGCGAGCCACTCGACGAACGCGGGGCCAGCGGGCTGGGCCTCGCCGAAGACAACGACGCGCTGGTATTCGTCGCCGCGGTGTTGCCCCGAGTGGGCGACGCCGACGACGATGATCGGTTCGATCTTGCCCTGGCCGATGAGTCGCGTGGCGGTCTCGTCGAAGCCGAGTTCAACGGGGATGCCGTCGTGGGGCCAGAAGATGTTCTGCCCGTCCATCACGAGCAGCACGCGATACGCAGTCTTGGCGTTGGCGGGGTCGTCATAACCGGGCGGCAGCCAGACATAGAGCGGGCGCGTGATGTCCTTGGCGCCTCCGCCGCCGCCTTTGATTGGGACGATGCGGATATCGCCCGTCGCGCCCGCGGGCGGCGAGCCTTGGAAGTCGAGCGGCGCGTTCTCGATCTCGCCGGGGCGCAGGAAGCGTTCGACGCGCTGGCGCACGATCGCCGGCTCATCATCGTGGGCCGGGCGCTTGACGCGCGGCAGGCGGCGATTGGCAATGGTCATGCCCCAGCGATCAACTTCGACCGTGTCCCAACTGCCGCGCGTGAACTTGAACGCGAGCGGCTCGCCGCGTTCAACGCGGATGCGCCACGTCGGCACGCCCTTGGCATTCATGTCGCGCGTCAGCGGCGTCGCGCTGGGCGACCAGACGTTGCGGTTGCTCGCAAGGAAGATCGGCGCGGCGTCGTTTGCCGCTGCGCTGCGATCTTCGACCACCAGTTCGATCCCCGCGGGCCACGACTCCGGATCGATGCCGTCCTCGGCGAGCGGCTCCGCGGCGAGCAGCAGCTCCGTGCGATTCCAGACTTCGTGGGCGCGGCGATTCACGGCCGCCAGCCACGCCGAGGCCGACGCGGCGAGCAGCACGACAAGCACGAGGGCCCACACCCACCAGCGCACGCGGCGCGGCGGGGGTGCGTCATATCGGGCTGTGGATGTTCTCAGTTCTCCGGCCACTGCCCGGGCTTACCCCACTTCGCAAAACCACCATTGCTGAAGTAGAACCATGCTTCGTCGCTGTAGTCGTAGACGTAGCGCTCACCACGATAGCGGTACTGCTGGCGGACGACCACGCTGTACGCCTCCTGCGTGCCATTGGCGGTCTTGCGCTGCTCGACAAACGTCGCCGCGGGGATGGCGGCCTTGAAGGCGTCGACGCTCATGCCCGGCTGGAGGCGGCTGAGGGCGTCGGCGTACTTGTCACGCACGGTCGGCAGGGTGCTGACGCTGGAAATCTCCTGCACCTTGTTGGCCTCTTCCCACGAGACCTTGTTGCGCGGGTTGCGCTCATAGCCGCTGTTGTCAGCGACGATGATGCAGCCGGGCAGCGTGAGGGCGGAGGCCGCGAGCAACAGGCCGACAGAGAGATTGAGCCGAGCGAGACGGTTCATTGAACAGCTCCGATGTGTGAACGGGGGTGAGCGGGCGGGGGGGTGAGGGGGTGACGCGAGACATGAGACATGCGACAGAAGCCGATCGGACGGTCTTCCCTCTCCTTGTCTCCTGTCTGATGTCTCCCGTCTCCTTCCTCTCTTGGGGTTTCGGCGCGTGCATTTCACCAATGCCTGATGCCCGATGCCTCACTCACACCCTGAAGATCGACCCGAGCTTCTTCCCCAGCAGGCTCGAGGCCGCGAAGAGGGTGACCGTGAGCAATGCCATACCCCAGACACCCATGGCGCTGGCGATGTACGGCCCGTCGCCGAGTCGTTCGGTAAAGGCGAAGATCATTTTCGTAATCGGATAGTCCTTGGTCTGCTGCGCCAGCAGCAGCGAGTCGCTCACTTCCAGCATGCTGAAGCTGAAGACCAGCAGCCCGCCCGCGATGAGGTTGGCCATGATCAGCGGCACGATCACGCGGCGTACGGCCGTGAAGCGCGATGCGCCGAGATTGACCGCCGCCTCTTCCAGTTCGCCCGATGTCTGCTCCAGCCCAGCCACCGTCGAACGCACGATGTAGGGCAGGCGCCGGACCGAGTACGCGAACATCAGGAACAGGAACGGGTTCGGATCCGTGCCCACGATCTGGGCCAGACCCGAGAGCGGGCCGTCTTTGCCGAACGGCCAACGCAGGCTCATCGCCACGAAGCCGAAGGCCATCACCAGCCCGGGCACCGCGAGCGGCAGCATGCACAGGGCATCGAGGAACGCGCGGCCCTTCACGTTGGTGCGCACGATGACGTACGCGATGATGACGCCCAGCACGATGTCGATGACCATCGCCGCGCTGGCGAGCTTGAGGCTGTTGACGATCGAGCCGAACGAGTCGGCGGCACCGAGGGCCCGCGCATAGTGGTCGCCGGTGAACACGGTGGGCAACACGCTCTCGTACCACTGTCCCGGCACGCTCACGCTGGTGAGCACCACGCCAAAGTGCGGCAGGACGGCGAGCAGCCCCACGGTCGCGAACAACGCCGCGGCGAGCCAGCCCGCGGGCCCGGTCAGGACCTTTTCGCCGCCGGCGCGCGAGGCCTTGGAATACATCGCATAGCCCTTGCCGCCGAAGACAAGCTTGCCCAGCCCGTACATGCTGATGGCGCACGTGAGCAGGACGAAGGTGAGGGCGTAGGGGCGGGTGGAGGTTTCGACTTCCTTGAGGCCGTAGAAGATCTGAACCGGCGTGACCTGGTAGTAGTCGAACATCAGCGGCGTGCCGAGCTCGGTGAACGACCAGATGAAGACGATCGTCGCGCCCGCGAAGATGCCCGGGCGCACCAGCGGCAGCGTGATGCGGAAGAAACGCTTCCACCACCCCGCGCCGAGGTTCTCCGCGGCTTCGTCGAGGGCGGGGTCGAGGTTGGCCAGTGCCGCGGTGGTGTTGAGGAAGATGATGGGGTAGAGGCTCAGGGCCTGCACGGCGATGACGCCGAAGTATTTGGCGTCGCCGAGGATGTCCAGGTCCCAGCCGGTGATCGCGTTGAGCGCGCCCGCGCGTCCCAGCAGCGCGCGCACGCCGATCGCGCCCACAAACGGCGGCAGGATCATCGGGATCAGCACGCTGGCGTTGAAGAACGACTTGCCGGGGAAGCGGAAGTTGGCCGCGATCACCGCCAGCGGCAGCGCGA
>JANRKB010000032.1:0-36595 GCA_033763695.1 Planctomycetota bacterium
GTGCTTGGGTCGCGAGCGTCGCTTGCGCTAACCCGCTTCCGTGACATTCCAGCATTGAGCAAGCGTCACTCTGTATACATCCTCTTCCGAGTTAGCACAGAGCTGTGTTTTTGATAAACAGTTCCCAGACCCTTTTCTCTGCGGCCTGCCTTGCGGCGAGGCCCCCCTTATCGCTAACTTACGGGGTTAACTTGCCTAGTTCCTTCACGACCGTTCTCTCGAGCGCCTTAGGCTATTCGCCTCATCCACCTGTGTCAGTTTTGGTACGGGCTTGTCGTCGGCTTTTCTAGGAACCCTCGCCCCCCGCATCGGCCACAAGGGCCTGCCAATCTAATAAGGCCGTGGATTTACGGGATGCGTTCTCGCTGCTGGCTCAGGACTATTAACCTGATTTCCATCGACTACGCTTTTCAGCCTCGCCTTAGGACCCGGCTAACCCTGGGCGGATTTACCTTCCCCAGGAAACCTTGGATATATGGCGAACAGGATTCTCACCTGTTTGATCGTTACTCAAGCCGGCATATTCACTTGCTGTCGCTCCACGAACCATTCCTGAATCGCTTCACTGCAACAGCAACGCTCTCCTACCGCATCTTTCGATGCCCACAGCTTCGGCTTCCTGCTTATTCCCGATCATTATCGGCGCCACATTCCTCGGCCAGTGAGCTGTTACGCACTCTTTAAATGGTGGCTGCTTCTAAGCCAACATCCTGGCTGTCAACGCAACGTGACTTCCTTTCGAACTAAGCAGAAATTTGGGACCTTAGCTGGTGATCAGGATTGTTCTCCTTTTGACGACGGATATTGTCACTCGCCGTCTAACTCCCAGGTCTTGGGCAATGGCATTCGGAGTTTGGTTGAGAAGGGTAGTCGGGTAGACCCCACTTCTCATCCAGTAGCTCTACCTCCACTGCTTGCCGCCTGAGGCTAACCCTAAAGTTATTTCGGAGAGAACGAGCTATCTCCCAGTTTGATTACACTTTGAGTCCTCCCGTCAGTTCATCGCAGACCTTTTCAACGGTCACGCGTTCGACCCTCCAGGCGGTTTTACCCGCCCTTCAGTCTGACCAACGGTAGATCACAAGGTTTCGCGTCTAGCCCGTACGACTTGGCGCCCATTTCGGACTCGCTTTCGCTCCGCCTCCGGCCCGAAGGGCCTTAGGCTCGCCGTACAGACTAACTCGCCGGCTCATTATGCAAAAAGCACGCCGTCAGTCCGTAGACCTCCGACCGCTTGTAAGCACACGGTTTCAGGTACTCTTTCACTCCGCTCATCGCGGTGCTTTTCATCGTTCAGTCGCCTTACTGATTCACTATCGGTCGTCGAGGAGTATTTAGCCTTGGAGGGTGGACCCCCCATGTTCAACCCGGGTTTCCCGAGCCCGAGTTTACTCGAGGGCTGCGTCCGTCCACGGTTACAGGGCTTTCACCTTCTGAGGCCCGGCATTCCATCCGGTTCATCCGTGTGAGGACTATCCGCGTTCGCTCGCCGCTACTGACGGAATCGCGTTTGCTTTCTTTTCCTCTGGGTACTGAGATGTTTCAGTTCTCCAGGTTCGCTCTTTACCCCTATGCATTCAGAGTAAAGTACCCTTGCGGGTGGGTTGCCCCATTCAGAAATCCCAGGATCACAGTTCGGTTACCAACTCCCCTGGGCTTATCGCAGGTTCCAACGTCTTTCATCGCCTCTCGACGCCAAGACATCCGCCGTGTGCCCTTATGTTTGATCACACCAACCTGACGCCGCGGCTTGCTTGGCTTTCGCCTCACACTCCGCCTTGCCATGCTGATGTCACCCCCCTGCACGATCTGCAGAGGCCTGTGGGGCATAAGTCCCACAGTTAAACCAGCCTAACTTTTCGGCGCTGCAAGAACCGTCTTCTCGGCCGATGCACCACAGCTCTCGCCGTGATCATCGCGTCCGAGACGAACTCGGTTTGCAACATCTTGAATCGTCTATCTATCCCCGCCGCAAAGACCCCCGTGATGGCCTCCTCGGTTTGCACCGCGTCGGCCGCCACAGAATCGGCGGGGACATTCGTGTCCATATCCGGTTGTCAACGAGCAGCGTTTGCGTCGGGCTCAACCCTCGGCAAACTCCGGATTCCCGCGTTTCGCAGGGCCGGTTACCCCTTCAGGCCGGTTGTCCGGTCCGTTTGGGGGTGGGGAGAGTCTAGGAATCACCGGCGGGGGGTCAAGTTGCCGGGGAATCATTTTCTCGCTTTCTTCGCCTAAACCCAATCTTTGCAAGGTCTTGTACATCCTCGCAGGTTCCGGCCCAAGGCTCGCTCATCGCCCCGCACGCGGGTCCGGCGGCGGATTTGCCGCGGCGCCGCCTGTCTGTTCGGTCTTTGGCTTGGCCTCCGCCTCGGCAGACTTGGCGGAACCCTCGAAGCGACGGTACGCATCGCTGCTCCGCTCCTCTTGCGGCAGACGGGCGACCACGCCGCCGTCGGCCTTGCGGAACAGCGCCTCGTTGGCCGTGTCTCCGCCCGCCGCGCCCGCCACGCCGAGCAGCACGAGCTCAGAGCTGAAGCTCAGCTTCTCGGGGCCCGGCTTGCCCTCGCCTTCAGGCAGGCCTGCAACGGCACCTGGCGGCGGTGCCGCGGCTGCCGGAGGCGGCGGTGGTGCCGCCATGCCGCCGCCGAACCGCTTGCCGCCACCATCACCCTGAGCACCCGCGCCACGCGGATCGCCCACTCCGGGGGCGTCGGCGTCAGGGCGCGACGCCGGGAGCTTGCTCTCGTCGTAAATCAGCAGGCCGGGCGGCAACTTGAGGTCCAGGGCGATCGCATCACCCGGCTCCAGCCCCACTGCCGCACGGCGGTATGCGCCGTAATAGAACTTAAAGACCTCTGCGGTCGCCTTGGCGGTGCCCTGGCCGAGCGACGGGTCGCCGGCGGGGCTAGCACCCGTGACAAAGAACGCCTGATCCGGATCAACCTCGACGCGATCCGACCACGCCGACCACGCGGTGCGGGTCAGTGCGCTCGCGGCCATTGGCTTCTGCTCGTCCTTGAGGAACAGGCCGCGCCCGAAAACCGGGTTGTTCACGATCAGACGCACGCGATAGCGATAGGTCTCGCCCGGCTGCACACCCAGGTCGTGGGCCCAGAACTTGACGTTCTGATTGTCCATCAGCGGCGGTTCAACCAGTGCCGCCTGAGCCGGCGTGCCTTCCGGCGTGGTCTGCTGAACATCGACACCCGCCGCCTTGAGCTGGCTGATGATGATCTTGCGGCGACCTTCCTTGCCACGCAGTTGTTCTTCGAGGAGCCAGCGGGGCTTGGGCTTGTTGGGGTCCTCGGCATTGCCGCCACGGGGCGGAGGCGGAGCGGCTCGCCCGCCACCACCCATCGCGCCGCCGCGTCGACCACCGCCACCACCCGCAGCGGCACCACCGCCGCTACGACCCTCGTTGGGATCCTTCTTGGCGTTGGGGTCTTCCTTGGGCATGGCGGCGATCTGGGCCTTGAGTGCTTCGATATCGGTCCCGAGCTTCTTCTCCTCAGCCTTCATGCGGTCGATCTTGGTCTGATCCGCGCCCTTCTCGGCCATCGCGACGGCAGTCGCCGGCTCAACCCACTTTGGGCCCGCGATGATCCGGTAGAACGACGGGCGCAGCACCCGCTGTGACTCCGTCCGTGCGGTCAGGGCGGCCTGCGTCGCCTGCTCGGCGGTCTTGACCTGTTCCCACGTCGGCGCAAGGTTCACGCGCCCCGGAGCGACGGGCACAGTCGTCGTCTCGCCCCATGAGCCATCGCTCATCAGGCGTTCACGCTCGACATCAACCGCGACGATCTCGACCGCGTCACGCCACCAGCCCAGCGGCAGTGCGCTCTGCGGGCCCGCTCCGTCCGGATCCGTCTCCAGAGCCTGCTTGAGCAGCGTGCCATCGAACTTGCCCTGGATGCTCACGGTCGCCTTGTCGTACGGCTGAGCCGCGGGCAAGAGAGCCGCGAGACCCGGCACGCCGACCTTGTCGATCGGATCGATGGCGGCACGATGGGTTGCGGCGACAACGTCGACCGGCGCGGGAAGCGCAAGCTCGCCCAGCACCAGATCCGTCGGGATCGGCTGCGTCGCCGCGCCTGCGGCGAACGCGATCGAGGTGCCCAGCGGCTTGATCTGGGGCCGCGGCGCGATGCCGGCGGCGAGGCGGTCGTTCATCACCTTGGAGAAATCAACCTGGGCCGGCACCTCGGGCAGCTGCGGGCTTTCGGAGTTCATCTGCGCGACCAGCGACGTCGCCGCCTTCTCGGCAGGGTCGAACGCCTGCTCGGGCGGGAGCTTGTCGCCGGTGCCAATCTGCACGGCGTTGGGCTGCGTGAGGAACTGCATGGTGAGCACGCCGAGGAACGCCGCGCCGGACACGCCGATCACGGCCTTGTCAACGTGCTGCTCGAATGGATTGATGCCCTTGAGTTTCATCGACCGAGTCCTTGCATGCCCGCTCTCAGCGCGGGCGAGTGTGTCTGGTTTCGCTGTTGACTGCGTGGTTCGTCAGATCGAGCCTCGCCGGTCACATCAAGACCGATCAGCCCTGCGGTGCCGCTGCTGGGTTCGCCGCCGAGTCCGCCGGCTTGGGCTCTTCGATGGGAGGCAGGCCGAGTTTCGCACGCACATCCGCGGGCATGTACGGCGTGGTCCAACTGCGGAGCCAGATCGTCTCGAGTTCGAGGTCGGCACGCACGACGCTCTCCTCGCCGTAGTAGTACCCCTGCTCCAGATCCGCCCACATGTCCACCTCGCTCAAGTCCAGATCAAGGACGCTGAGGAAGTTGGCGCGGCTGATCGCGTTGAGCAGCTCAGGCAGGCGTGCACTCGACACGACCAGCGAGACCTTGACGCGACGGATGTCGTACAGCGGGTTCTCGAGGCTGATCTTGCGACCGGTGATCGAATGCGCGAAGTCCGGAGCGATCACGGATGTGAGCGCTGCGGGCGCGGTCGGGGCCGGAGGAGCCTCGCCGGTCGGGCTTGCCACCGTCGGCTGCGTGCCGGGCACGGCATCGACGAACGAGATGCGGCCGATGCGCTTGACGACTGCATCAGGAACCGGACGCGGCGTGCCGTCGGGCCCCGCGTTCGCCACGCGGATGACGTTCATCACATCTTTCAGCAGCCAGTAATCCCACTGCCAGCCGAAGCACTGCGCGACACTCGGGGGCTGCGGCGGGACGACGCGGAGGATGCCACCGACGCCCGCGGATTCCGGCCCGGTCGGAGCCGCACCACCGCCGCCGGGGAAGCAATCCATCGTGCCGTAGACCGAGACCGAGCGGGCCGAGCGCAGGTACTGGTCGCGCCGGAGATTGACGAGCATCGCGGTGAGCTTTTCCTGCTCTTCCTTGGAGCGGCTGGCGTCGCCGCCGCCCGCGCCCTTGTTCTTCTCGATCTCGCGGTCGGCCGCGTCCTTGAGGGACTGATACACACGGCGCGGATCGGCTGGCGGTCCGGCGCGGACCTCGTCGAGCAGCTTCTGATATGCCGAAGGACGACCCGCGAGCGGATCGCCGACGAGCAACTGGGCCATCTCAAGGCCCTTGAAGTTCTCGTCGCGCACGTTGGCTGCCTTGGGGAAGAGCCCATCGACCAGCGGCTTGCGGCCGTAGCGATTGAACTGCTCGGCGTTCTTAACCACCGACTCGCCCAGCTCGCGCACCTTGTCGGACTGCTGCTTGAAGAACTCGGTCAGCCGCTGATTCGGCGCGACCTTCGAGAGCTCGAGCGCCTTGCCCTCGGGGCTGAGCGTCGGCGCGGCATAGGTGACCTTGGCGTTGTTGACTTCGTCGAGCTTGGCTTTGCCTTCACGCTCGCGTGCGCTGCGGATGGCATCGTTCCAGATGGAACTGCCGACATAGCCTGCGGGGAGAACGATGAGAATGACCGCCACGCTTGCGACGATCATCCAGTGGGCCTTGATCCAGTTCAGAACGGGCTTCACTTGCCGCCCTCCTTGTTTGCAGTGCCGTTCGCTGCGCCCTGCTCATCAGCCTTGGGCTCCGGCGGCGCGATCACGACTTCCCAGGTAAACGTCAGCACCTGCTTCTTCACGCCCGCAGGCTCCTTGGGCTTGAGGTTGGCAAACGGCGCGAGATTCGTCAGTTCGGCAAAGTTCTCGCCGCCCCCACCTGCTTCGCCGCCAGCGCTCGGAGGCGGATTGCCGCCGTTCATGCCACCACTTGGAGGCGGAGGAGCGGCCGCAGGCCCACCGGCAGCGCGACCACCACGACGCCCACCGCGCGACTCGCGCGGGTCCTCGCTGGGCTGTTCGGGCGAGGCCTCAGGGCCGGACGCGGCAGGAATCCCGGTCACGCTCGCTTCGCCCAGCACATAGGCGGGCGACTTGAACTTCAGTACATAGGGCCGGCCCGTGCGCTGCTTGTGGGCTTCGAGCCACGCCTGAACGCTGTTGAGGGCGTACTTCTGCGGATCTGCGGCGGTCGTGGACACACCCATCGTCACATAGATCCGCGCCTTGCCCGCCAGCGGATCGTTCGGATCCGCGGGTGCCGCGCCGGAGTTGCCTTCGGGGTTCGCGTTGGGATCGCGCGGGCCAACGTAGGTGGTGTTGAACGACTTGAGCGTAAACGCTTCCTCGGGCTTGGCGGCCTTGCTTGCCGCGTCCTCGAGCATCGCGCCCAAGTCATCGACGATCAACGCGTGCAGATCGCGATGGTCGAGCAGCGCCACGAGGTTGGCCGCCCGGAGGTCGGGGGTGGCCGAACCGACGACGCCAGCTTTCTCCGCGTCGCCCTTGAGGCCCTTGGCCTGGTTGACGGCGGCGGCGATGACCGCGGGAGCGGGCTTGCCGCTGATCGCGAGCGTGTCGAGCGTCGGACGAATGAACATCGCGCCCGCGGCTGCCACGGCGATTCCGGCGGCGGTCGCGAACCACTTGGTCTTGCCCTTCCACATCGACGCGCGAATCACCTGCACGGGCATGAGATTGGCGTTGATCGTGCCGAGTCCCGCACCCTGCAACGCGAGGCCGTAGGCCGTCGCAAGGCCGATGGTGCCACTCTTGAGCAGTTTGGCCTTGTCGCCGTCGACGCCGCCGGGGAGTTGCTCGAGGCTGGCCCGCTTGAACTCTTCGAGACGGAAGACGTCGATCGAGAGTTGCTGCTTGAGGTACTTGCGCAGACCGGGAAGCTGGAATGTGCTGCCCAGGCCGATGAGTCGCGAGAGATTCGCGTCCTTGTGCAGCGACTGGTAGTAGCCGATCGAACGCTGGATGTCCTGTCCCAGATCCGTGAACACCGGACGCATCGCCTGGAACACCTGGCGGGCGTGCTTGGAGTCCTCGGCTTCCTGTTTGAGCTTGTCGGCCTTGGGATAGCCGATCTGGAACGCCTGCACGAGAGCCTCAGTGAACTGATGGCCGCCGAGCGGGAAGGTGCGAACCCACACGCGACCGGCCTCGCTCACGACCAGATCGGTCGACGTGGTACCCACGTCAACCATGATCGTGCCGGGCGTCTTGGTATCAAACTGCAGGTCGAATGCCATCGCGTTGAACACAGCGATGGGTGAGAGCGTCACGTAGTCGGGCGTGATGCCGACGTCATTGAGCAGGTTGAGCCGCTCCATGATGCGATCGCGCGTGATCGCGAAGATGCCGACCTCCACGTCCGGGCTGTCGGGGCTGATGAAGGTCTGGTAGTCCCACTCCACCTGCTCCAGCGGGAACGGGATCTGCTGCAAGGCCTCAAACTTGACGATCTCGGGGACCTTCTTGGGCTCCACCGGGGGCAGTTTGGCAAATCGCGCAAACGCCGAGTGGCCGGGCACGCTCACCGCGATCGACGCGCCCGACAGGTTCACCTGTGAGATGAACTGGCCGAGCGAGACGCGCAGCACGTCATTGGCGTCGACACCGGGCGTCGAGAGCACCTTGGGGTGCTCGACGACAACCACGTCGAGGATGTTGACGCGCGGACCGTCGGACTCGAGTTTGATGGCCTTGATGGCCGCCGCACCGATCTCGATCCCCCAGCAGACCGTCGAAGAAGGCATCGGGAAACCTCATAGACAAAGGCAGGGACACGGACACTTGTCGCACATGCTCCGCGCGGCTCGCCGGCCGTGGAAACGGACCGAGAGAGCGCGGGGCGACGATGGTACACAACCCTGAGCGTCCGCGCGCGAGGAAATGCGCTCACACGCGGCGAACTGTCGGGGACTTCACCCGGCGACCACACGAGCCAGCACACAGGCTGGCGAACCGGACGAAGACCTCGCCTGAGCGCCGCGTCTGCGAGACGTCAGTCCATGACATCACGCGCACGCTCCGCGCGGGCCATGGTCGATACGCCGGGCGCATCGCCTGTGTTGCTTGGAATCGTGCCGAATCCGACCCGTGAAACGTCTCAGGCTCAGTTCAGCACCATGGCGACGCTGCTCACCATGCCCACGCCCTGCTGATCCATGGCGGCGGCATAGTTGAGGATGCTCACAGTCTGCGGTTCGGTCGCCTTCATGGTGGCGACGAGGTTGCCCAAAGAGCACCAGCGGGTGGGGTTCTGCTGCCACGACATGGCCGCGATGAGATCGTCGATCTTCTTCTCGCGGTACATGTTGAGCATTTCCTTGTCGTGTGCAAAGACACGATTGCGGAACTGCTCGGGCTCGGAGCCTTCGCCCGCCAACGCCTGCTGATCGCCAAACGCCGGACCGACGTGCGACAAATCAGCGGAGGCGACGATCAGCGTCTTGCCCGGGAGGGCCTTGAGGCTCTCGCGCAGGGCGTCGACGAAGGTCTGCAGGCCGATGCCGTTGCCGTCGTAGCTCTCGCCGGCGTTCACCGTGGGGTCGTGGATCAGCACGCCGAAGACCTTGGGGAAGTTGCCGTTATCGTCGGCCCCGATGCAGTGCTGGATCCAGGGGATGTGCAGCTCGATCGAGTGTTCACGCTCGTGGTCGTAGCGATTCTCGAAGAGCTTGTCCCCCAAACGCTTACGCATCTCGGCGACAAGCGCGGCGTCGAGTTCGCACAGCCCGAGCGGGGTCTGATAGGCCTTGTCACACCCCACCACGCCGGTGCCCTCGCCGAAGTGGTTGGTGCCGAGGATCACGATGCGATCGGGGCGTTCACAGACGCGCAGGCGGCCGTAGGTCGAGGCGTAGTTCATCCAGCCGCGGGGATAGTCCAGGTGCGGCGCGACGATCGCCTTGGGCAGCGTGTCAAACGCCGGGTTCTCGGCGGTTTCGAGCGCCTTGGCGATCCATTCGTCGAACGCTTCGCGGAGCTTGGTCGCGCCAAGTTCCTGCTTCTGCTCGTCGCTGGCCTTCGTAAAGCCCTCTTCGCCAAGCTCTTGCAGCACAAGGGCATCGGTAAACGCGACCGTGCTGGCGGGCGGCAGGATAGGATTACTATCAAAATCCGAACGCATCTTGGCAACCAAGGCGTCGAAGCGCGGGGAGTAGAGCAAGCATGCGTCTTCGAGCTGCATGACGATCTGCTGCATGACCTCGCGGGAGAGGCCGCGGCCGACCTCGGTGACGATCTGGTCGAGGTTGCGCGTGCCGTCCATCAGGGGCAGGATGAACTGGGCCGCGGGAGCGAGCATGACAATCTTGTCTGAGATCTGCTTGGCATCAGCCAGCCCGAGGGCGACCTGCTCGCCGACCTGGGCGGGGAAGCCGCGCACGGGACGGAGGCGGGGCGTGACCAGAGCGGGGTTGGAGGGGTCAAACTGGGGAAGCTGAGGCTGATTCTGCGTCATAGGGAGAGAGTCTAGGTCGGCGGCGGGCCGCCTCCCGTCCGACGGCAAAGGTTTTGTCGCTGGATTTCGCGGCGGGGTTCGCTACCATTCCGACCCGGCTCTGGGAGGTCTCTCCCTGCGCCAGATGTTTGCAGTCCAGTCTTACTCCAAGGCAGAACTCCGATGAGCACCGCACTGAAGCCCGGCCACAAGATCGACGTCACCGTCACCACGCTCCCCCGTGCCAAGGGCGACGCCGACACCATCGAGCGCCTTATGCGCCTCGATCCGGCCAACAAGAAGGCTCTGCGTACCGCGGCCCGCAAGCGCAGCCAGCGCGTGATCATCTACAACCGCGGTAATCGCGATTGGGTGAAGCGTGAGAAGTGCGCCCGTGTCGTCCGCCTGGAGAAGGGCGCGAACTGGAGCATGACCTACACGGCTGACCTCGCCAACGAGTTCGCGGCCGTCGGCTCGTTCCTTGAGATCAAGAGCGCGAAGTAAGCGTTCGCGAGACACCGACAACACTTTTGCACACACGCCGGCGACCCGTAGGTCGCCGGTTTTCGTATCTGATTTCGTATCTGGGAAGTCCTACACTGGCGTTCTATCGCCAAACGCCGCGGCGTGTCGCTCGACGCCGCGATCCTGAACCGAGAATCCGCTGCTGCCATGAACAAGATCCTCCGCAAGTACAAGAAGCCCCTGATCGTCGTCGGCGGCACGCTCCTGATGATCGCGTGGGCGATGTCGGGGTCGATGAACCAGATGGGCGGCGATCCGCGTTCGCGCGTGGTCGGCAACACCAGCTTCGGACGCATCACCGCCGAGCAGCAGGCGGAGTACGACGCCCAGTTCAAGGTGATGCAGGACTTCCTGCCCTTCCTCGTGCGCAACGGGGCGATGAACATCGAGAACGGGACGCACTTCCATCTGATGGCGCTGGAAGCCCAGAAGGCGGGCTTTGAAGCCGGAGCGGAAGACGGTCGCCAGTGGTTCGAGGAGCTCAAGACGCTCCCGAACTTGCAGCAGGAAGCCGCGCAAGACCTGTATCGCCAGTGGGCGCAGCGGGCGCAGGAAGGCAAGACGCCCAACCCGCAGCCGACGAACGAAGATGTCGCCAAGCACACCGCGGACCTGCTGCAAGCGTTGGCCCGGCGCGCGATGGGCTCGCGGAACTTCGGCGATGAGCAGTTCTTCGCGGCCCTGGGGCGTGCCCGTGCCATCAGCCGCTATGTGACGTCGTTCCAGTTCGCTCCGCGCGTCTCGGACCGTCGCCTCGCCAATAAGGTGGTCGCCGAGGGCGACATCGCGCTGGTTGACGCGCTGGTGATCCCCGCGGATCGCGTGCTCGACAAGGTGGCGATGCCGACGCCCGAGGAACTGCAGGCTCAGTTCGACAAGTTCAAGAGCACCAAGCCCGGCGAGGGTGAACTGGGCGCGGGCTACTATCAGCCCGCACGCGTGAAGATCGAATGGCTCAAGCTCGATCGCGCCGCCGTCGCCAACGCCATCGATCTTGATCCGATCGAGGTCAGCAAGCGCTACAAGGCCAATCGCATCAAGTTTGCGGGCGAGTTCGCCGCCGAGAAGGACAAGGTCGAGAAGGAGCTTCGCGACGAGCTCACGGCACGCCTCATGACCGATGCGGATCGCGTCATCCGGGCGGAAATGCTGAAAGCGACGGCGAAGCTGCCCGCTGAAGGACAATACAAGAAGCTGCCCGCGGACTGGGACAGCGTCCGCCCGACGCTCGAAGCGATTGCGCAAGCGGTGGTGCGTGAGGTGAAGATGCCCGGCGGCGTGGGCTCGTTCCCGCTGCCGTTGGTTGTCAGCAAGGCGAGCGCGTGGCTCAAGCCCGCGGACTTGGCGACACTCGACGGAATCGGCAACACCGAGCTGCGCATCGGCAACAAGCGTGACGTCTTCAGCCGCATCATCTTCCTGGCCAAGGAGTTTGGCTTCCCGAACGATCTGTCGATCCAGCGTGGCATGCCATATGTCGACAACGCGCTGCTCGACGCGGACCAGAATCGCTACTACTTCACGCTGCTTGATCTGAAGGCGGAAGGCCCGGCGGAGACGCTGGACGATTGCCGCGACGATGTGACGCGCGATGTCCGCCGCGCCAAGGGCGTCGCGCTGCTCAAGGCCGAGCTTGATCGCTTCAATAGCGTTGCGATTGAGAAGGGACTTGACGCGGTCGCCGCCGAGTTCCCCGCGGCGGGCGGCCTGCCCGCGCTGACGGTGCGGACACGCACGCCGATCAGCCGCACGCTGGCGCAAGACTCGGAGCTCAACACGCCCGACCTGCGCGACACGATCATGGCACTGGCGACGAAGATCGATCCGACCAAGGAAGCCTCGGTGATACCGGCGGCGGATCGGACCCTCGCTGCGGCGCTGGCCAAGACCCCCGCGGTGCTCGTGGCCCAGATCACGGCACACATCCCGGCGACGGTCGAAGTCTTCCGGGCCAATGACTTCCAGTTGACCAGCCAGTACGTCGGCGAGGAACTGAGCGCGGCCAACACCCGCGAGAAGGTCTTCTCGTACGCCGCGATGCGCGAGCGGCTCCGCTACGTGCCGGTCGGCGGCGTCGGCGAGGAGTCGAGCGACAGCGAGCCCGCCAGCACCCCGAGCGGGACGCCGGGAACCCCGAGCCCCGCCTCGGCACCGACGCCCGCCAAGTCGTAAGTCCGCTGCGGTCCCCCACTACACTCGCGGCGTGACGCACGAGGCGGACATCGTGGTGGTCGGATGTGGCGCCGCTGGGCTGTTCGCATCGATCTTCGCCGGACGCACGCTGCGGGCCGCGGGCAGCAGTGCACGCGTGCTTGGTGTCGACGGTGCAAAGGCGCTGGGCGCAAAGATCCTGGTCGCGGGCGGCGGTCGATGCAACGTCACGCATCACGCGGTTGATGAGACGGCGTACGCAGGTTCGACACCCAACGCGATCCGCAAGGTGCTGCGTCGGTTCGATGTGCCGCAGACGCGGGCGTTCTTTGCGGAACTGGGCGTCGAACTCAAGCGCGAAGAGACGGGCAAGCTCTTTCCAACGACGGACGATGCGCACACCGTGCTGAACGCGCTGAAGCGTGCCGCGGACGACGCTGGCGTGCGACTGGTGCATCCGTGGCGGGTTTCGTCCATCACACGCGCGGCGGATGGCTTTGTCGTGACGCGTGACGCAGGAGCAACCGCGGACGCCGGCACGGAGACGATCACGGCGCGGCGCGTCATTCTCGCCACGGGCGGCAAGAGCCTGCCGAAGAGCGGTTCGGACGGCATCGGGCATGTGCTCGCGAGGTCGCTGGGCCACAGCATCACGCCGCGTGTGTTTCCCGCGCTTGTGCCGCTGACGCTGGCGGAAGGCTCGTTCATTCGAGCGTTCAGCGGGCTGACGCTGCCGACGACGATCGAACTGCGCAGCGCCGGCGGGAAGCGTTTGCGGTCGTTTACAAACTCCATGCTGTGTACGCACTTTGGGCTCTCGGGGCCGGGCGTGCTGGACATCAGCCGGTATTGGCTTGATGCACGCGCGGACGCGACGGAGAAAGGCGAGCCCGAGCCGCTGCTGATCATCAACTGGCTGCCAGCACACACGCTGGAGTCGCTTGAGGCGTTGCTTGTTGAACGGGCACGCAAGCCGCAGGCGCCAAGCCCGGGGCGCGTGCTGTCGGAGTTGATGCCCGAGCGGTTGGCCCGCCAGTTGTGCCTTGAAGCGGGCGTCGAGTTCTCCCAGTCGCTGTCTGTGCTGACGCGCGAACAACGCCGAGCGATCTGCCTGAGCGTCACGCAAACCCGCGTGCCCGCGACCGGCGATCGCGGGTATCTGTTTGCGGAGGTGACGGCGGGCGGCGTGCCGCTGGCCGAGGTGAACCTCGACACGATGGAAAGTCGCGTCTGTCCGGGGCTGCACCTGTGCGGCGAACTGTGCGACGTCGACGGTCGTATCGGCGGGTTCAACTTCCAGTGGGCGTGGGCAAGCGGGCACGCCGCCGGATGTGGCGCGGGAAACGCCATCGCACACGCGGCATCGAACAAGAACGCCTCTGCGCACACGGAAGCGTGACTCGTTTGGACCCAATCCGATCGGCACACCGATTGAAGAGTTCTTTCTCCAGTCTGGTGCTCAGGAGCGATTCGACGCATGGACCCTGAAGTTCTGAAGCAGTTGGCCAAGGGCGCTGTCCCAGTGGGCATTGCGATGACCGTGGTGCTCGCGCTGTTGTGGCGCGGCACATCAACCGACAAGCCGGTGACGCGTTGGCGCGTGATGGTCGCGCTGCTCGCGGCCGCGGCGGGGTATCTGCTCACGCATCACTTCGTCTTTGACGAGATCACTCTCTCGCCGATGCAGGCGTTCGAGACGATCCCGCTCGTGGTGGCCGCGGGTGCGGTGATGCTGGCCGTGGGTGTGATGATCCCGGGAGCATCGCTGGCGACCGCGATTGCGACGGGTCTGGCTGGCGCAGCGGTGTCGATGCTTGTGATCTCGAAGCGCAAGCCGTGGGCCGAAGAGCCTTGGCTCGAACTTGGTGTGTTCGCGGCGCTGAGTGTGTTGTCGGTCCTGTCGATCGGGTGGTATTCCTCGCGAAGACCCGCCGCGGTGTCGGGCATTCTCATGTTCGGCTTTGCGGCGGGCAGCAGCCAGTTGCTGGTGCTGAGCATGTCGAGCCTGAAACAGGGCCAGGTCGCGGGCGTACCCGCGGCGATCGCGACGGCGGTGATCGTTGCTTCAGTTCTGATGCGTCGCGCCCCGCTGATGTCGCTGTGGTCGCTGATGGTGCTGATCGTCATGGTCGCACTGGAGCAAGGCTGGCGTTATGGCGGCGGTTCCGGGGCCGCGCCGCTGCGAAGCGTGCTGCTTGCGTCGGCGGTCTTGCCGCTGGCGGCACTGGCCCACGCGTTCCTGCCCGGGAAGCTGATCGGTGTGAAGCGGTATGCGCTGGAGATCGGCGTCGCCGCGTTGCCGATGCTGGTCGCACTTGGTTTGGCTGGGTACGAGTTCGCGAAACAGCAGAGCGAGTGAGGCATCGAAGGAGAGGCATTGGGCATCAGGCATCGGGCATTGGTGAAAGGCCAAAGCCAAGACAGGAGACAGGAGACAGGAGACACTGGAATCGTCCACGCTCGCGGCTTCTGGCCATATGTCTGATGTTTGCTGTCTGATGCCTCCTCGCCTCACACGCTCACCCCTTCAACCCCCCACACACCATGATCACCATTCGCAAAAGTTCGGATCGCGGGCACGCCAACCACGGGTGGCTGGACTCCTATCACACGTTCTCGTTCGCCGATTACTTCGACAAGAACCACATGGGATTCCGCTCGCTGCGCGTCATCAACGATGATCGCGTCGCGCCCGGCGCGGGCTTCGGCACGCATCCGCACCAGGACATGGAGATCATCTCCTACATCCTCGATGGCGAACTGTCGCACAAGGACAGCATGGGGAACCAGCGCGCCCTCAAGCCCGGCGACGTGCAACGCATCAGCGCGGGCACCGGCATTTCGCACAGTGAGTTCAACGCCTCGCGCTCGACACCCGTTCACTTCCTGCAGATCTGGATTCGCCCGGATCGCAAGGGCCACGCGCCCGCGTACGAGGATCGCGCGTATCCGGCAGGCTCGCGCGAAAACAAGCTGCTGCTCATCGCCAGTGGCGACGGGCGCGATGGCTCGCTCAAGATCAATCAAGACGCCAGCGTCTTTGCGACGCGGCTCAGCAACGCAAGCATCACGCATCCGCTCGCGGCCGGTCGTCACGCGTGGGTGCAGGTGGCCCGCGGCAGTCTGAGCGTCAATGGCGTGCCGCTCTCGGAAGGCGATGCCATCGCCCTCAGTGATGAGGCGAGTGTCACGCTCAAGACGGACGGCACCGCCGAGGTGCTTGTGTTTGATCTGGCGTGATTCTGGCCTGAATATGGCCTGATTCACTGTGGTGTCACGCCTTGCCGCTGGGTATCGCGGCGGGCGACTGGCTTGGCGTGAGCGCGGGGCCGATCGCGCGGATCGGCAGCACGACTTCAAACACCGCACCGCTGCGCCCAGGCAGATTGCGGGCCAGCAGCACGCCGCCGTGCTCGCGCACGATGCCATCCGCCACGGCAAGCCCGAGACCGGTGCCGCGGCTGTCGAGGCGCGTGCTGACGAATGGCTCAAAGAGCCGCGACAGGACATCGGGATCAATTCCCGGGCCATTGTCGGTGATCGTGAGCCCGACCCATTCGACTCCATCGCGGATGAAGGACTGTGCCGTCACGCGGATGCGGGAAGGCTCGGCGCGATCGCGGCGGATGCTGTCGGTGGCCTGCGCCGCGTTGCGGAGCAGGTTGACGAGCACCTGAATCATGCGATCGGCGTCGCATTCGACAATGAGCGTTGCAGGCACATCGCTCGCGATGTCCACACCCGCGTACTCGCGATCGAGCCGAAGCAGCGTCATCGCTTCGTCGACAATCGCCGCGAGCGACGTTGGAGCGCTGACGGGCGGACGAACACGGGCAAAGTCGAGAAGGCTCTCGCTCAGGCGTTCGAGCCGCTGCACGACGCGGAGCATGAGTGCGGCACGTGCGGGATCGAGACTTGCCGGATCGCGATTGATCTGCTCGACGCAGCCCTTGAGCACCGCGAGCGGCGTGTTGAGTTCGTGAGCGATGCCCGCGGACATCATGCCCAAGCTGGCGAGACGATCGGCGTCGGCAAGATTGCGGCGCGCGGCCTCCAGCAGATGGTTCTTTCGCTTCAGGTCTGCGGCCACCGTTTCGAGGCTCTGGAGTGCATCACCCAGCGCGCTCTGGTGCGTGCGCAACGCCCGCACGGAGTCGTTGCGGCTGCGCATGATCTCGCCGAGTTCATCGCGTGGGATGGTGTTCGCGTCAATGAGTTCGGCGTCGCGACGGCCGTCCTGCAACGCGCGATCCGCGGCCAGCATGCGACGAATCGGCCCGTAGACGTGCGTGGGAAGGACGAACACTTCAAGCGCGGCGGCGATAAAGGCGTAAGCCAAGAGCAGCGAGAGTACGAGCACCCAATAGAGGCGCGTGACAGCCTCGCGTGCCTCGGGCAGTCGCACCGTGAGCACGTACACCATGTCGCCGCGGCTCGGATCGCCCAGCGTGAGCAGGGCGGCACGTCCGGCGGCCTCACCGGGAACGAGCGTGACTTCGCCCGGACGCTGCTGCAAGCGTGCCGCGGTCGCCGGGTCGATTGGTGCTTCGCCCGGCGCGCCGCGCCACAGTTCCACATCGGCCATCGCCGAGAGCACGCTCGCGGCCTGATCGGTGGTGAACCCACCCGTGCGGCCCGAACCAGGAGGCACGCCCAGCGCGACCGAGCGCAGCAACGCCGTGGCCTCCTGTCGCTCCGCGCCGTCGAGGATCTGCATGATCGCAGGCCGCACGATGAGCAGCATGAGCAGCGCGAGACCGAGCGAAAAGAGCGTGTGGAGGACAAAGAGCTTTTTGCGGATCCGCATCCCCGCGAGGAAGCCCCGCGCCGGGCCTGCGGGCAGTTCGCGCACGAGAATCGTCCGCCAGCGCGGCGGGGGCGTGCTTCCGGTCGCGTTCTTCTCGGGTTTGTTCGGAACGTCCAGCATGCGTTTGGCACAAATGCGCGATAAGGATACTCGCGGCCACGCTACACTCGCGCAGTGGGCACCGATTCTCCAGACCAGATCCGTTCCGGTTCCGCGCTTCGCGAGCGCGGCATCGACGCCGCCCGCGCAACCGTGCTGGCCCGGCTGGTCGAACAAGCCGCGGCGTTCCCGCAGCTGACGATCCCCGCGCTGGACACCTCGGCACTCTCGCCCCGCGATGCCGCGTTCGCGCACGCACTGTACGACGCGGTTCTGCGTCGCTGGTTGACGTTGCGATTCCTGCTCAAGCGCTTCGTGACGCAGCCGTTCGACATGCTTGAGCCAGGCGTCAAGGCCGCGTTGCTTTGCGGGGCTGCACAGATCGTGCTGCTCGACAAGGTGCCGATCCACGCGGCGATCGACGAGACGGTGGAATGGGCCAAGCGGCACATCCGTCCGGGGGCGGCGGGACTCGTGAACGCGGTCTTACGCAAGCTCGCACCGGCGAAGGACAACATGGACGCGACGCCGTGGACGCCGCGAGCCGATGAACTGCCGCTGGTGTGGGGTCGGCTGCGTCTGCCGAGCGACTGGCTGCCGCCGGATCCGTCGCAGAGTCTTTCCGCGGCGACGAGCCACCCCGTCTGGCTGATGCAGCGATGGATCAAGGAACTGGGTGTCTCCGAGGCGGCCCGAATCGCCCTGCACAGCCTGGCGTCGCCGCCGATCACGCTGTGCACGCGCTATGCCCAGGGCCCGATCCCAGAGGCGTGCGTGCCGCACGCTCATGCCGGACATCATGTCTTTGTCGGTCCGCGGGGCGAGCTTGAGACGCTGCTGGCGCAGCGACACGACCTGTGGGTCCAGGACGCGGCCTCGACCGAAGCGATTGAGTCGATCCGCGATCTGACGCCGCGCGTGATTGTCGATGCCTGCGCCGGACAAGGCACCAAGACGCGCCAACTGGCGGCATGCTTCCCCGACGCACGGATTATCGCGACGGATCTGGATGACGCTCGCCTCGCCACGCTGCGTCGCGTCTTTGCGGAGCATCCGCGCGTGCAGGTTGTGACCATCGGCGAGCTGTACAACGCGGTCGCGAAGCGTGCAGACCTGGTCCTGCTCGATGTGCCGTGCAGCAACTCGGGCGTGCTGGCACGCCGCGTTGAGGCCCGCTACCGCATCGATCAGGCCCAACTGGATCGCATGCGTGCCGCACAGGAAGCGCTGGTGCGGCAGGCGGTGTCGATGCTCAGCCCCGAGGGTCACATCCTGTACTCCACGTGCAGCCTTGAGCGTGAAGAGAACGACGAGCGGATTGCATGGGCGGAGCGGACGTTCGCGATGGTTGCCAGCCGCGCTCGACGGGCGCTGCCCAGCGGCGGTCCGGGCGACGATCCGACCGGGTATACGGACGGCTCGTTTTCGGCTCTCTTGAGCCATGTGCCGTAGCGCGTTTCAGTTGTCTGGTTTCGGGCCGTTGGTTTCAGGCATGTCGGGTCGGGGCGAGGATTCTGTCCGCGGCCCCATCTCGCAGTCCGGCGCGGCGTACACTGGACTTTCGCCCGGGGCGTGGTTTCCGGGTGGTTTGTCATGCGGACGGATCACACGGCATGAATCTTCTGGACATTCTGACGATCGACTGCATCAAGGCCCCGCTCGCGGCCACCTCCAAGCGCGACGCGATCAACGAACTCGTTGACGTGCTTGGCCGGGCCGGACGCGTGTCGGACACCAAGGCCCTGCAGGAAGCCGTGTGGGTCCGCGAACAGACGCGCACCACCGGCATCGGCAACGGCCTCGCCATCCCGCACGGCAAGTGCGCCGGCATGCCCGCCCTGTCGATGGCGATCGGCAAGCCCGCGACGCCGATGGAGTTCGAGGCGATCGATCGCCAGCCCGTCAAGCTCATCGTCCTGCTCGCCAGCCCGCCGGATCGCACCAGCGATCACATTCAGGCCTTGGCCCGGATCAGCCGCCTAATGACGATGGATGAGTTCCGCGAGCGGATCTATGCCGCCGGTTCGGCCCAAGAGATTCACGACCTGCTCAAGTCGCAGGAAAAGCCCGCCTGATGCCGTCGCGGCACGCCCCCGCTGACATGGCCCCCCACTCCGCTCCAACAGTCGATGCGTTGGCACTGCTCGACGCTCCCGCGCGTGCGGTGGATGCGTCCCTGCTGCATCGTCTCGACACGCGACCGATGGCCAAGAGCCTGCGTGATGCGATCGCGTACGCGCTGCTCGGACCGGGCAAGCGTCTTCGGCCCGCGCTCGTCTATCACAGTGCGGCGGCCTGCGGCGCGGACCCGGGCATCGCGGTGCCCGCGATGGAAGCGATCGAACTGGTCCACTGCTTCAGCCTCGTGCACGATGACCTGCCGGCGATGGATGACGACGAGCTCCGCCGCGGCCGGGCGACGCTGCATGTCCACGCGGGCGAAGCGATGGCGATCCTCGCGGGCGACGCGATGCTGTCGATGGCGTTTGAAGCGATCAGCGACGCCGGCAATGCTGCCCCACTGCTTCTGCGGGAACTGGCCCCGGCCGTGACCGACATGGTGAGCGGGCAGGTGCTCGACACGCTCGGCGGCGGCGAGAACACGAACGCTCCGCTGGGCCAACTCGAAGCGATCCATCGCGGCAAGACGGGTGCGCTCATCCGCGCTGCGTGCCGCATGGGTGTGATCTGTGCTGCCCGACCGGGCCTGTACATCCCGACGCGCGACGAGACCGCGATGCCTGCGATCACGGCGTATGCCGACGCGCTGGGCCTGATGTTCCAGATCGTCGATGATCTCCTCGACGTGGAGCAGAGCACCGCGCAGCTCGGCAAGACCGCCGGAAAAGATGCCGCCGCGGGCAAGCTCACGTACCCGGGCGTGATCGGCGTGGAAGCCTCGCGAGTGGAAGTCGTGCGCCAGCTCGACGCGTGCCTCAAGGCGCTCGCGCCGCTTGGTGCGCACGCGACACCGCTTGCGGATCTCGCGCGGATGATGGCAACAAGGACGAAGTGAGCCTGACGCGAGGTGCCCGAAGCGGTGTCGCAAACTCATGCCTCGATGCCTCGTGGCTCGATGCCTTCTTTGGACCCGAAATCACGCTATGCAACTTTCGACACCCGGTTGCGGATGCGAAGAAGGGACCAAGGCACTCGGCACCGAGGCATGAGGCGGCGTACCAAGGCACTTGGGCACTGACTTCTCAGCGCGTTCACCCCGACGCGCCCGCGCTGGAGATTGCCTCAATCAACCGCCGGCACGCGCCCTCAGGATCTTCGCTTGAGCACACCAGCGACGACACGGCCACGCCGCGGCAGCCCGCCGCCACCAGCGACGCAATGTTGTTGTGGTTGATGCCGCTGATCGCCAGGTGCGGGATCTCGCGCACGCCGGGCTCGGCGAGGTATTGACGCAGATACTCAACGCCGCTCAGCGCGGGCTTGGGCTTGGTGCTGCTGACGAACATCGGACCGACCCCGCAGACGTCCGCGCCGTCGTCTCTCGCTCGGCGAGCCTGCTCGATGTTGCTCGTCGAGACGCCGACGAGCAGTCGCCAACCCGCAATTGCTCGCACGGCAGCCACGGGCAGATCGGTCTGGCCAACGTGAACACCATCCGCGCCCGCGGCGAGTGCGATGTCGGGCCGGTCATTCACGACCACAGCGACGCCGTGCGGACGGGCGAACTCGACGAGTGCTCGCGCTCGCGCGAGGAGTTCGTGATCGTCAAGCGACTTCTCGCGCAGTTGCAGGCAGTCTGCGCCGCCCGCGACCGAAGCCTCAGCGACGCGCCACCACGTCGAATGCGTGCAGAGTGATTCGGTGAGCAGCACGCAAAGCCGCCACTGCCTCCTCGCGGCATGCCCAAGGCGCAGTCGCAGGCGACGATCCAGTTCATAGCCGGTGTATCGACACTGCTCCGCGAGCTTCCATGCCGACAGACCCGGACGCAGCAACTTGGCACACTCTTCGATCGTCCGCATCGCCTCGGCAAACCGCCCCGCGGCAGACGCGACCACCGCAGTGAGGCTTGGACGATTGGCTTCGCCGACGTTGGTATTGCTCGTGCCGACGTCTCCCGGCGTATCGCGTGCGGAGAGAAGCATCGCGTCGTCGATGCCCAGTTCGCGCATGACCGCCGAGAGCTGATGCCGAAGGTCCTTGATGGCTTGCGAAAGTTCGCCATCGTCGAGCACGAAGCGAGCGACATCCTCCATCACGCGCAGGGCTTCCCGCGCGCGATTCGCGTTCGCGTCGAGCATGCGAATGACTGGATCGGCGGCCGACGACATGACCGATCGTAGTGTGGCTCGTGCATCACACGCCGACGATCGCTTCCCAGATGCCGATGGCGTCGTCGCTCACCCGATCAAGAGCGGCCCAGTCCGGCTCAGCCGCGTTGGGCGGCATGCGATCCGCGTAACGGGCGACGAGCGCGGGATCGCGCGGGATGTGCTTGAGTTCGCTCTCAACCATGAGGCGCTCGACGTCGGTTCCGCGCAAGAAATCGAGTAGTGATCGCGAGGGTGCCGAGCCGCTGGCGTGCTTGAGCAGCGCGACCGTGTTGGGAATGAGAATCGGCCGCGGCACGATCGATTCGTCGCTGGGATACGCCATCTCAAGCGGCCAGCCGTTGCGCTTGCCGGCCCAGACATCGTCGGTGTCGGTCAGACCGATCGCGATCTCGGCGTTGGCGACGGCCTGAACGACACTGGAGTTGCCCGCATATTGACGGATGCCGTGGTCGCGCAGTCGCGAACACCACTCGCGAAAGGCTGGCTCGCCCAACGCGAGACGCACCGCACTGATGTGCGCACGCGTGGTGCCAAACTGCGGGCGGGCGATCCCGATTCGCGACTTGAACTCGGGGCGCAACAGATCCGCAAGGCCTGAGGGCAGCGTCGGGATGGTTCGTGACGGGCCGACGGAGCGCGTGTCATAGACAATCACGCGTGCGCGGCTTGCGAGACGTGCATACTTGCTGCCGTCGGTGAGCGGCGCGAGCAAACCCTCGCGCTCAAGCCGCGCGACCGCCATTGCTTCGTTGCTCCAGAGGACTTGTGCTTTGGGCGCAGCGGCCTCGTCGATGATGCGTCGGACGAGGCCCGTCGTTTTGGTGGCTTCGGTGTCCCGGACGCTCTCGACGCGGATGCCGGTCCGCTGTGTAAACAACGCGAGCACGGGATCGGCGACCTCGCCGTCGGCGCTGGTGTAGAGGATCACACGCTTCTCACCATCGCGCGAGGAGCATGCCGTAAGTGGAGCAATCGCGCACCCCGCGGACAGGGCAATGCCCGCGACGAGAAAGTCACGACGGCTCACGCGATGACGCGGCGAGGCATCGACCGCAACATCAGCCCTCGCTGGCGCTTCGGGCTCGTGGACGCCCGCGACCAATTCGTTTGCTCTCGTCGGGCACAGAATCTCGACGTCGTCAAGCACGCGATTGCTCGTGTCAGTTGCTCTTCTTGGGTTCTGCCGGGGCGGGTTCGGCGGGTTTGGATTCGGGCTTGGCGTCGGCGGCGGGAGTCGCCGCGGGCTTGGCCTTGCCGGTCTTCTTGCCCAGCGTGCCGAAGTAGTGCTTCACGGCGTCGTGATATTCGCGCGGGATCTGCTTGCTCTCGATCGCGTCCGTCGCGGCCTTTTCGCCGGATTCGACGGCATCGGAGAACTGGGCGAGGCTCTCGCCCTTCACCTGCTCGCCGTAGACCAAACGCGAAGAGATGATCGCGCCCTGCGTTGTCGCGACGTCGGCCTTGCGCTTCTCGGTGCGATAGTCCGCGGCGATGCTGTCGCCGTTGCGCCCGCCGCCGCTGCGGCCCGCGCCGCCGGTGCCTTGGCCGAAGCGATCGGTTTCGCCCTCGCCCCACTCGCCATTCTGTTCGCTCTGTCCGATCTGACCTTCGCCCGGGCTCTTGCACAGGCCGGCCATCTGTGACTTGCACTCGCTCAGCGCGGCCTCAGTGGCCTGGGCTTCCATCTGCATCTGCTCGAGCTCGGACATCGCCTCGCTCATCGCGGCGGCACCCTGCTGCGATTGCTGGTCACTCTGCTCGCCTTGCTGGCCTTGTTGGCCTTGCTTGCCCTGCTGCGACATGCCCTTGGCCATCTGCTTCATGCCTTCGCCCATCTTGTCGCACTGGCCCGCAGCCTTCATCGCGGCCTGCAACTGCTTCATGAGCGCGTCCTTCTGCTCCGCGCTCATGTTCTGCATCTGCTGCAGCGCCTGCTTCATCGCGTCGGGATTGGACATCATCTGGCGGGCCGTCTCTGACGCCTGCTTGCTGTCCATCCCGGCCTTCTCGAGCGCCTTGGCGAGCTCCTTGTTCTCCTTGGCGAGTGACTTGATCTGATCGCCGAGCTTGTCGAGCTGGGCCTGAAGCTTCGCCTTGTCGGCGTCGCTCAGCGTGCCTTCCTTGAGCTTCTGCTTCAGCTCGTCGAGCTTCTCGTTGGCGCCCTTAAAGTCGCCCTTGGCGAGGTCGCGCGAAAGCTCCGTCAGCGGGCCGTCGCCCGGCTGCTTGACCTTCTGCAACGCGTCCTGCACCGCCTTGAGCTGCTCGGCACGCTCGCCCTTCTTCATGTCGTTCAGGCGATCCGACAACTCTGTGAGTTTGCGCACGGCAGCGCGGCGCACTTCCTCGGGCGTCTGCGGCGGCTGGGGCTTCTGCTCGCCGGTGTTCGTCCCTTCGTCCTTCTTCACCTCAACGCCCGCCTTGGACAGCATCTCGTTGAGCTTGTCTTCGTTCTTCTTCACCTCGGCCTTGACCGCGACGATCTCCGCCTTTTGCTTCGCCTCGGCTTCCTTCTTGGCGAAGAGGCCCATCACGTCCATCCGCGGCACGGTCACCCACACCACGACCAGCCCGACCGCCAGGCTCATGGCCCAGGGCCATGCACGCGGCGGCTGAAACGGCACCGCACGACGCACATCGACCCCGGCCGCGGTGCGCCGCGCGGAATCAACCACGGCACGCGACCACGGGTCTTGTTCCTTGGCGAAGCAGAGCGCGGTGGAAAGAGCCTCGCGCGTTCCTGCACCTTCGTCAACGAGTCGCGCGACGCGCAGGTCACGCATGGGGCGGAAGATCGCCCACGCCGCGGCAAGCCCAAAGACCGCCGAGCCGCCATAGATCGCGATGTCGCGCAACGGCATCGCGATGAGGCCGAAGATGCGCTCGACAAGGCGCGTGATCACCGCGCCGGCCAGCGCGACAGCAAGGAGCAACACCAGCACGCGGCAGAACTCCGCGAGGCGCAGACGCCGGCGTGCCGCGCTCACAACCCGATGGATCTCCGTCATCGCATGTGCTCCTTCACGCCGATGAGACTGCCGCTCGGACTACGCTGCGTGCGACTCAGCTTCGCCGTCGCACCACAGACTACCACCAACGCGGCATCGCACCCAAACGTTGTACGACTTCAGCGCCCGAAAGTTGCCCGCGGTTCACCATTCGTGCCAGATTTCCTTCGCATCCAATCAAAAACCTAGCATAGTCACCATCGACACATCCCACCCCCAACCTGAACTTCGCTCGGCACTTCGCACGGCCACGGACTCGCCCGGTCTGCACGCGTGGTACGACGGTACGTGGATCGACGGCGTGCGCGTCCGCCAGCGCATCGTCGATCTGCATCGCATTGACTGGCTCGGTCGCCCGTTCGCGCTGTCGTTCATGGTGCTCTGGTGTCTTGCCTTGGCCGGGCCGACGACCGCCGTGGAGATCGGGGGCATCCCTCTCGCGGTTGTGTGGCTGCTGCGCGTTGTGCGGTTCGCGGACGCCCGCCGCATCACATGGGCGCTGCTGATCCAGCCCGTCTCGCTCGCGTTCCTGGCGTGGGCCGCGTGGTGCGCGATGCTCATCCTGCGCATGCCCGAGCAACGCCACGCATGGCTTGAACTGAGCGCGGCACGCTGGGCGTGGTGCCTGCTCGCGCTGCCGTTCCTGGGCTTTGCACGCTCACGCTGGGTGCTGCTCGTCGCGATCGGATTTCTCGGCGTGAACCTCGGACAACTGATTGAGGCGATCGGACACCACTTCGCGATCCCGGCACTTGAGTTCAAGCACTACTCCGATCGCGTCTCGGCGTGGCTCGATCCGGTCTCGGGGGCGACATGCATGGTGGCGGCACTTGGACTGCTGCTTCCCGTGGCGACGCTCGGACGCGGCCGCGCACGTGTGCTCGCGGCCCTCGCCTGCTTCGCCAACTTCGCCGGCATCATCGCGACCGGAACGCGCGGCGCTTGGCTGGCGGCGACACTTCTCGTCGCGCTCGCGGCGGGCGTTGCAGTCTGGCAGCATCGCGCGGCAATCCGACTTCGGCACGGCCTGATCGCGCTCGGGTGCCTCGCCGTGCTGCTCACGGCGATCGGCGTGCTCGGACGCAACGTCATCGTGCCGCGCTTCGATTATGCGGTGCGCGACGTGACGAAAGCATGGAACGGCGACTACGCAACCGACACCGGCCTGCGGTTGTTCATCGCGCACCAGGCGATCGAGATGGTGGTCGCGCATCCGATCGCGGGCGTTGGGCCGGGGCAGTTTCACGCACAGTCGCTCGCGCGTGTTCAGGATCGCGATGCCGCGGTGCGTTCGCTGATCCCCTCGCACGCGCACAACACGCTGCTGCATCTGGCCGCGACGACAGGGTTGCCCGGCGTGCTGCTCTGGCTCGCGATGTTCGCGTTCGGACTGCGTAGTGCGTGGGTGCACGCGTCACGCGGCGGATGGGGCACGCTCGCCGCAGGCCCGTTCTTCGCGCTCGTCGGGCTTGCCCTCGTCTCCGGCACGGATGTCGTGCAACTCAATCAGCAGACGGGTGCAACGCTGTTTGTCATCCTCGGGCTCTCGCCTGCCGCACCGTTTGTGTTTGACACGCGCGAGGGTACTGCGAGGTCGGCATGCTGAACGGGCCGATCACCGCGAATGAGCAGCAGGACCTTCGCACGGCTCGGCCGCGGCTGCGCATTGCAGTGCTCACCGAGTTTGTCCGGGCCTTGCCGGCCGACAACAGCGCGTGGGCTCCGCTCATCGCCGCGGCCCTCGCAGCACGCGGGCATCACGTCACGGCACTCGCCGATGGAATCGAGACGCCCGATGCGTTTGACACACTGCCCACGATCGTTCACAGGCACGGCAGGATCCATCACGGATGCGAGCCGTTTGGCTTCCGCCGCTGGGCGGCACGCACACTGGCGACGCTCGCGCCGGATGTCACGCTCTCCCTGACCGACCACGTCGCCGCAGAGGTGTGGCTGCCGCTCGGGCCCGGGCCATGGGCGTTTGTCCGCAGTTTGCGCCACACGACGCTCGTCGGGGCCGCGCTGGACATCGCCCATCGGCCGTACATCGCACTCGAACTCTTCTCTCAGCGTGCCGCGCTTCGCGAGGCCGCTCGGATGCAGGCGACCATCGCTCGTTTCGCCGCGGATCCGTCAAGCACGCGCGATGCGCGCGTTCAACTTCTGCCGCACGCGTCGATCGTCGCGGCGCGACTCAGCGGCGGTCTCGATGAAGCTCGAGCAAACGCGCGGCGTGCGCTCGGCGTCCACCCGACAACACCATTGCTCGCGCTGAGCGCGACAGATCACGAGGCGGACGCGCTTGGCGTGGTCTTTGAGGCGCTCGCGCAGATGCGGGCTCATTCGACCGCCGCGCCGCGATTGCTGCTTGCGTCGCGAACGCCCACGCGGCTGCGCCGGCGTGCCGCGCTCCACGGCGTGGCGGACACGCTCACGCCGATCGGCACCACACACGCCCCGGAGTTCTGGCTCGCCGCGGCGGATGCACTGCTCGCGCCGACGCCCGCGCGGACGGGTGACTCCTCGGGCCGGCTGATCGCCGATGCACTTGCTCTGGGCGTGCCGGTCATCGCCCACGCGCTCGCGCCCGGGGCGCAGCTCATTACCGGCGAATCAGGAATCCGCTTGCATGCCGCGGGCGCGACACGCTGGCGCGATGCGATTCTGCACGCGTGTGATCCGGCGTGGCGCCAGCGGGCGTCGAATGCCGCACGCGCGTCCGTGCCCTCGGTGCAGGCCGTGATCGACGCGCTCGAAGACGCGTTGAACGCTGCGGCGCAGCGAACCTGAACGCGAACACGAGGGTGTTTTCGCGTCAAGGCTTGGGCGCGGACGCTGCTGGTGCAGGCGCGGCGGGCGCGGGGGCTGCGGGCGCTGCCGGCGGATTCTCTTTGGTGATCGCCGCGATGGTCGCACGCAGTTTCTCGGCGGACTTGATCGCGCCGGGTCGATTCTCGTCGGCCTTGAATCCGCACGACCACTGCGCCGGGCCGAGTTTGTCCTCAAACCCTGGCGTCGAACTGAGGAGACGAACCGTTGCGTCAGTGACTTGGCCGCCGAACGACGCGTCGCCCGGCTTGCCGCTGGGGTTGAGGAAGCCGCCACCGCCGTAGATGCCGACGCGACCCTTGGCGAAAATGGCATGTCGCACCGTGACGCTGCACGCGGTGTCGGCGATCGGCGTCATGCCGGCCTCGGGATTGAGGAACATGTGGATGTGGACGAGGTTGCCGTCGCCCGCGCCGACGTCGGCCGATGCGAGCGCGTCGGGCGAGAGGTCGGTCAAGTACACGTCGGCGGTGTTGTCATCGAACCACGCGTAGACGCGGGTGGGGAGCGTCGTTTCCAGAGCCGCGCCGGTGCCCGCGGTGGAGCGGACCTGCACGGTCGATCCGTCGGACGTGAGCGAGGAGATGGTTTCACAGCCCGCGGCCGCCAGAAGGACGGACGCAGCCGCGCCCAAGAGCAGGACCCGCCCAGCGAGAACTCGGCACGCAACAGAGGTGTTCATCTTCACAACGTCACGATACACAGAACCTCCACGGGACGCCGACGCAAGCGCGGGGGCCAACCACGTCAGACCGTTCGCGTTTCAGAAGGGTCAATGGATTGATTTTTGGTTTTTCCTTGGGAACCATGCGAGCCGATCTTCGTAGATGACGGAGGGCGGCGATCTGAGGCGATCGGCCGGTGCGACAACGATTGCATCGGCGGCGGTCGCGAAACTCTCGCCAGTCCTTCCCATGGGGTGCTCGTCATGCGATCGTCTTCGACTGCGTCCGCCCTTCGCGCTCCCGCCTTCGCCGCGACCGCCGCGCTGGTGGCGTGCATGAGCGCGGCGATGCCCGCCAGTGCCCAGTTCATCAGCGCCAATGGCACGAAGCCCGACGCCAACGCCACGGATGAACCCGGCCTCACGCCGCCGGCACGCGGCAATGGTCTGGTGATCCGCATCGGCTCGCCCAACCTGCACGGCGTCGTCGGTCCGGGCGTGTGCCCCACGGGTCACTACTGGAACGGCTTCCGCTATGTGCGTTATCCGTGGTACTCCGATTGGTCGGGCACGACGACGTATCGCTACTACGCGCCAATCAACCGAGACGTCGCGACCTATGCCGCCAAGGAAGAGGAACCCGCACCCGCCAAGGTCGACCCGAGCACGCTTCCGCCGCTCGAACGCGGCGTTCTGCTGTGGTCCACCGGTGAACGCTCGAACGCGATCACCGCACTTCGCGAGCACCTGAAGACAAACAGCAACGACGCGAATGCGATGCGCACGCTTGCGCTGGTGATGCTGGATGACAAACGCTTCGACGATGCCGCGGGCCTCATGCGGCTCGCGTATCGCACCGACGCGACGCTTGCCGCCACACCGATCGACATCACAAAGCTCGGCCTCACGACCAGTCGCACGCGCGATCTGGTGACCGCGGCGACGGCAGCGGCCCACAAGACAAACTCCGCCTCCGCATGGCTCGTGGTCGGCGCACTCATGCAGAGCGAAGGTCGTGACGTGCTCGCCGGGCGCATGATCGATCGTGCCGCGAAAGCAGGGCTTGAGCGGACGATCAGCGACGCGTTCAAAGCCAACCTGAAGGCCGACCCGGACGCCACTGCACGCGAGAGCACGAAACCCGGGACCACGCCCGCCAAGCAGCAGGCACCGGCAACGACGCCCAAGACTGATGAGCCTGCAAAGCCCGCGGCCAATCCCGCCGCCGCCGACATGACGACCAAGTGAGTGCGACGGTCGCACCGCGCGCGATCGGTGACGCGCGCACGGCGTGACAACTCATGTTTCATTGAGAGAACAACAACGGCGACAGGCTCATGCCTGCCGCCGTTTGAGTTGGTTCATGCTGGCATTGGTTGCCGAACTCAGTCCGCCTTGAAGCCGCGGCACTTGGGAATCAGCACACGAACGACCTTGGGCTGGCCTTCCGCAGTCGGGCCGAGCGTTTCGTTGAGGAACGCGGTGAGCTGGCGCGTCAGCGTCTCAAGCCCCGGCTCCTGGAGTTCGTTGTGACGCGCGCGACGGAAGACCCGCGCGATGCCTTCCTTCACTTCCGCCACCCGCTCGCCGAGCTGCTTGACGACGTCGTCCTGGTGCTTCTTCTTCACCTGGAAGAAGATCGACGCGTCCCAGATCCACGCCTTGCCGGTCTGCATGTTCTGGAACTTGTCCTCGGTCAGCGGCACTTCGACGAGGCGTTCTTCGTCGGCCTCCGCTTCACCCTCAATGTGCTTGGCCTCGGCCTCGACGGGCTTGTGTCCGAGCATGCTCATCACGCCGAACACGGCCACACCCTCCACCACCATGAGCACCGCCACGATGAGCAGTGTCTTCATCGCGGGCTTGGGCTTGGCTGCTGTTGCCTCGCCACCCTCGGTCTTGGCTGCTGCTTCCTCGGCCATTCCATGGCTCCCGCGCACGCACGGCCATCACACCGCCGCGTTCCGTCGCGGTCCGGTCGATGACGTACCAGCGTTCTATCGGTCCACGGCGAGCGTCAATGCGGGCCGCGTCACAGGACGGACGCGGAAATCCCACGGGCACGCGATACAGCCGCCGCGATGCGACACTCCGCGATGGTTATTGGACGCCGACGCGCCCCGATCACGCCGCCTGCGCGAGCGGCAGACTGTCCCGGCCCGCCGCCTCGATCAGCCGTGCGCGGATCTGATCGCGGCTCTCACCGACCGAGAGACCGAGGAACGCGACCACCACAAGACGCGTGGTCATCTGATCGCTCACGCCGACACGCGCCTGGGTGCCTGCAGAGAACGCGACGACGCTGAAGAGCGCGAGCACGCCGACATATCCAAGCCCCACCGCCAGGCGGGCCCAGCCGTCGCCGTCGGTCATCAAGGGCAACGCCCACGCCACGATGGTGACAACACCAACGAGCGCCGCCAGCGCGATCATGCGTGATGCCGTGCGATGCAGAGGTGCGGCAGTCGCTTGTGCCGCCCGCAGCATTTCCCGCCCGAACGCCAGCGGCTCAGCACGATCGCGGGCCAAGCGCAATCCCAGCGTGATCAGGGCGGACGCGCGACTGTCGAGGCGTGCCGCGTACTTGAGCACGCGCGACGGATCCTCGCCGATCGCGGAGAGCACATCAATCAACTCGCCGGTCGCAGGATTCGATGGGCCGACCTTAAGCCCGAGTCGCTGGTCGAGTCGGAAGAGCCACGCGCCGGCCACCGCGAGCACAGCCGCGGCGATCGCGCACGCGCTCACCGCCGCGAGTAACCACAGATCTTCGGTCATTCCGCGCTCGCCCACGTCACGCCTCCGACGCTGGTCGCGGCTCGCACGCATGTCCACCCCAGGGCATGCGTGCGGCCACCACGCGGTTATCGGCCTGCAAGACCGATGCACTCAAACGAGAGATTCGAGATTGTCGCGTTTGCCGCAAGGCGGCAGATTGGCGATCGACCCAGACCCGGGTCGCGATGAGCGGTGTCAATCGACATCGCGACGCACGATTGGCCCATTCACTCTCTGAAATCGACTTCGCAGGCACGCAGCATTCAAGCCCGATGCCAGATGCCCAAGGCCTGATGCCTGATGCCTCTTGCCTTTCGTCTCAAATCACCCGTCGCTTAGCGCTTACCGTCCCAGCGCCAGCAACTGCTGCATCAGTTCGTTGGTCGTCGTGATGATGCGGGTCGCGGCCGAATAGCCGGTCTGGGCCTGGATCAGATCGATGAACTCTTTGCCCAAGTCGACGTTCGAGAGTTCCAGCGCGCCACCGACGATCTTGCCAGTGCCCAGCGCCTGCGGCGTGGTGATCTGTGCCGTGCCCGAGTTCGGCCCCAGCGAGTAGAGGTTGTTGCCCGAATCGACGAGGCCTTCGTAGTTGGCGAACTTGGCGAGCGCGACCTGACCGACCACGCGGCCCAGACCGTTGCTGAAGGTGCCCGTGATCATGCCGTCCTGGCCCACTGCGAAGGAGTTCAGCGTGCCGATGGGCGCGCCGTTGACATAGGTCGCCGTCATGCTCGACTTGGCCGAGGAGCCGTTGTCCGCCAGCGCGGTCATATTGCCCTTGGTGCCGCCGAGTTCGATGCTGAACGTCAGCGGCGTGGTCGCGCCGGTATTTGCGCGATCGACCGTCACGCTGATCGGCGTCGTCGTCTGAAGCTTGCCCTTGTCGTCAAAGCTCACGGTGCCCGAGCCGAGCAGAATCGCGAGGTCGCTGTCATCACCCGAGTCGAGGATGTAGCGCCACGTCGTGCCGCCGCTCGCGCCCTTGGACACCAGGTTCATCGTCGCGCTCACCGTGACGGCGGAACCGAGGGAGTCATATGCGACGAAGCTGGTCTGCACGCTTTCACCGTCGGCGGTCTGCGTCTTAGACGCGATGAACGGGTTGCTGATCTTCGTGCCCGTCGAGGAGAGCAGATTGATGTCCGCGGTGTCAAACGTCAAGTCGTTCGCCGTGCCGGTGTTGCCGTTGATGTTGATCTCGCCGGTGAGCGGATCGAGCGCGACGCCGGGGACGATGCCGTCGGGGTTCGCGCCAGTGCTCGGGTCGATGCCCGCGACCTGCTGGATGAATGTCATCAGGTCCTGGATCGTCGTCGTGCCGGTGATCGTCAGACGCGCATCAGGAAGCGTGCGATTGCTCGATCCCTTGAGGCCGCGCTCCGCACCGCTGATCTCGATGATCTGGCCAACGCTGAATCGCGCGTTGCCCAGCGCGAGGTTGGGGTCCTGCACGTTGGTCAGAAGCGTCGCGGTCGTCACGAACGCGCCAGCGGTCGTGGTGAAGCCAGACGTCGCCGAAGCGTTGAGCGAGTTCTGCGCGCCGTGCGTCGGCAGATCGCCGTTGGCGCGGAGGTTACCGGAGAAGGCCGTTTCCGTCGTCGCCTCGGCGAGCGTGAGCGTGCCCAGCGGGATGTTGAGCGGCTGGATCGTCGCGGTCTGCAGGTTGAAGTTGGCGTCCACGCCGTAGCCCATGAGTCGCTCGCCCGTGATGGTGACGAGGTCGTTGGCGTTGTTCTGGCGGAAGGCGCCGGCGCGGGTGTAGAAGTTGGTGTTGCCCTGCGAGACGATGAACATGCCCTCGCCTTCGATGCCCAGGTCGCGACTGTCGCCGGTGGTGGATATCGTGCCGTTGCGGAAATTCCGCTGTGTTCCGGCGATGGTGACGCCCAGGCCGATCTGCGAGGGGTTGGTGCCGCCGGTGGTGTCGCCGGGCTGGGTGCCGGTGGAGAGGGTGCGCGCGAACATGCTGCTGAAGAGCATGCGATTGCCCTTGTAGCCGTAGGTGTTCGCGTTAGAGATGTTGTTGCCGATGACGTCGAGCATCCGGGAGTTGGCGTTCATCCCGGAGAGGCCGGTCAGAAGAGCAGTTGTGGAAGCCATGGGCTCGTTTCCGTCAAAGGTTGAACTGACGTGATTTGAACGAATGCAGACGTGATCCCGCGGGTTCGAGCATCACGCGATGCGTGCGATCCCCGCCGCTTGCGCGCGATCGACGAACCGATCCGCCGCAGGCGTCAGACATCAACGACGCGACAACCGAAGTTGCCGATCGCGCGTGAAACCGTGAACCTCTCGCTCCGCGATCAAGACTCGGCAGGCTCCGCCGCCGTGTGTGATGCGCCGCACTCCGTGCCGCGCTTCAGGGTCGGAGGCGTCAACGCAAAGGCGTTGCCAGCTCCGATGGGTTTCGCGAGCGACTCCGTCGCCGCGTGCGGCTTATGCCGCCCCCTGGAAACTCAAGCCATCGTCCGAGGGCGCACTTCCCTGCGCGTCCTCTCTTGCGCCCAGCACGCGCAACAGCGACGGGTTCCACCCGTTGAGGTCCTTGAACCCCAGCGTGCCCGCGTGCTTCTGCGCCAGCGTTGAGCCGTCCTTGGCTCCTGACGCGCCTTCCTGGGCCTGTGCCCACACGACGGCGTCGATCCCCGACAGCACATCGGTGGCGTTCATATCCACTTTTCCCGTGATCTGACGCACGCCAACATCAAGTTGCAGCGCCTGACCATCGATCATCACGAGCGCTCGCGAAGCGCCCTGAGCCTGCGCCTTGTCCGCGGCCCGAGCGACGCGCTTCATCTGTTCGTCGGTCAGCTTCACGTCCGCGTTCTTCGCCATCGTCACCGGCAGACCACTGCCCTGTTCGGACAACGCGGCGAACAGTTGGGAGAAGCTCGAACCGCTGACGCCCGAGGGCGTGGTGTTGTTGCGCTTGGTGGCGTCCACGCCGCCGGGCAGAATGCCCGAGGCCAAGCCGCGCAGGAGTTCAGAAGCGTTGCTCGTCATCATCGTGATCCTGTGAACTCAATGCGGACAAGTCAGTTCGTCTTGGGCAGCTTGCTCGGATCGAGGAACTCAGTGATGTTGCTGAACGGCACCTGCTTGATGCCCTTCTTCGTGCTCACGTTCACCGCGACGCCATCGCTCCCGCGGCCGACCGAGATCACCGTGCCCTCGACACGCTCGTAGTCCGACGTGAGGCCGCTGATCATGCTGCCGATCGTCGACGCGGCGGACGCGAACTGCGTCTCCTTCACGATCGACTTGAGATCGGTGGTCAGATCGGTGTTCGACTGGATGTTGCGGATCGTCGCGATCTGGTCGAGCAGCTTGCTCGTGTCCTGCGGCGAGAGCGGGTCCTGACGCCCAAGCTCCGCGAAAATGATCTTCGTGAAGTCTTCGGACGTCAGCGAGCTGTAGCCCGTGCGCGTCGTACTGCCGTTGCTTGTGCCTGAAACGCCGTCGACGGCCATGGCGTGAACTCCCGAAAGATTGAACACGGAATCGCGACGATCGCCTGGCGAGGAACGTCATCGGCTCTTGCCGGGCACGCGTCAGGCCATCGCATCGACAATCAGCCGCGCGTGACCGACCCGGCCGACGTCCGCGTCGGCACCGGCGTCCATCGCAACCGGCGTGCCCACGAGCGTTCTTGTCCCGTTCGGAACCGTGCCGCTCGCGTTCGTGCCGGTCAGAGCACCCACGTCAAACATCCCCGCGGCACGCGGCTCCCGCCATGCGCGGGCCTGTTCACGGGCCTGGTCCTCGAACGCGTGCTGATTTCCGTGGCCGCTCTGGCTGTTGGAACCACCGTCGCTCCCGGAGTGCCGCGCGTCGCTGCTCTGCTGCTGAGAGCCGTCGCTGTTCTGGCGCGTGTCGCTGGAACCGCGGCTTGCCTCACGCAGTCCGCTCAGCGTCGGAGAAACATGCGTGATCTGGAGGCGATCGACGCTCAGGCCCTTGCTCTCCAGCGCGGTGCGGAGCGCATCGCCGCTCTGTTCGAGCATCCGCTTGGCCTGCTCGGTGCTGGTCTGGATCAGCGCGGAGACCTTGGCGTCATCGAGCGTGATCTTCACCTTGATCTGCCCGAGCGTCTCGGGCGTCAGATTGAGCGTGACCGTGCCGCCCTTGTGCTTGAACGCCGCCGCAAGACCGCGGGCCGCCTGGGCGCCGAGCGATTCTGCGGTTGCGTCCTTGGCCTCAGCGTTGGTCGTCGTCGTGGAAACCACGAGCTTGATGGCGTCGCCCTTCGATGCATTCCCGCGCAGGGCCGCGGCGTCGAGTCCGACAAGCCCGCTCCCCGCGTTTGCGGTGTTGCTCGTGTTGCCGCTCGTCGCGTCGTGTGCGTGGGCCTCGCCTGCGATCGCCGAGGTCGCCTGCGTCTCGCGGACCGCATGCGATGCCGCATCCCGGCGCGTTTCACGTGCGGCATGATTTGCCTCGCCGTGCTCGTCGTGCTTGGCCGCGTTGTTCGCATCCTGAGATGTCGCGTTTGCGGCGTCTTGAGCCGCGTTGGGGTTCGCAAGAGGCGAGGCCTGCTCCTGCGATGCCCCGGTGAGAGCACGTTCCGGCTTCGCCCCTGGGTTCGCGTCTTCCACCGGCACCGTGGTGTCGCTCGCAACCGATTTCCCCGTCGCGTTCGCATCGGTTGGCTCTGCGCTCGTCTTCGAGGTTGCCGTCGACCGCGGAATCAACCCGAGCGGATCCGTCGCGTTGGCTTTCGCCTTGGTCGGCGCGGCCTTCGTCTGTGCGGCGGTCTGATTCGCGACCACGGCTTCTTCCACAGCAACCGGCTCTGTCGCGGCTTGCTGCGTCGCCGTCTGGCCAGCCGCACTGGAGTCGTCAGCAGCGGTCGCGGCAGCCGTCGTCGATTCGGTCGTCGTGCCTGCCGCGTCGTCCGCGTTCACCGTCGTCTCGTCGGCCGCGTCCTTGGATTCGTTGGCCTTGTCTGAGGCGGACACGGGAGCGTCGTCGCCCTGTGCATCGCGCGGCTCCTGCACCTGATCGCGCAACGCTGGCCCATCATCTGCCGTCTTTGCCGAGTCCTTCGACCCAGATGTCGGCTTGCGTTCGTCTGCCGTGGCGGACGAACGCCCCGCGTCCTTGAGCGCGTCGGCAAACGTTGTCCCACCCGCGTCCTTCGCCGCGTCTCCCGCCGATTGTGCGCGGCTGGAGCGCGAAGTCGGCGCAATCGCCAGCACACCTTGCGCGGCGGACTTGCCACGGGTCGTGGCGGCGGGCTTGGAGATGACAGGAAGCGTGGTTGTGCTGGTCGTCACTTCACCGGTTCCTCAGGCTTGCGCGCGATGAGGCCGCGCGTCCTGAGACGTTCAAGCAAATCCGCTGCCAGCTTCGGGTCGCCCTTGGCAAACTCCGCCACGATTTTCGCCCGCTTGGATTCATCCAGCGCGTTCAGATAACTCACCACCTGCTCGACGCCTTCGCGATTCGCGCCAAGTTGCTCCTGCAGGATCTGCACGGCGACCGCGGGCTTGACATTGTCGATCACGCTGAGCGTCTTCTTGAACTGCGCATTGCCCTCGTCCTCGGCGAGCTTGGCCCGCATGTCGGCGAATGCCTTCTTCTCCGCCTCGAACGCGACCCGCTGGGCGTTGAGTTCCTCTCGCTCCTGCACGAGGCTCTTCTTGAGATCGTCGACCTCGCGCCGCAAGCGCTCGACCTTCTGGCGATCAAGTTCCGACGCCTGCAGCTTCGCCGCGAGTTGCTCGCTCGCG
>JANRKB010000033.1:0-24345 GCA_033763695.1 Planctomycetota bacterium
CTCCGCCGCGGCATGTCCTGCGTCGATCAGGGCGGCCCGGTGAGCGTGCCCGTCGGCGAGGCTGTCCTGGGCCGCGTGTTCAATCTCCTCGGCGAGGCCATCGACAAGCGCCCCAACCCCGAGAACGTCAAGCGCAGCCCCATCCATAAGGCTCCGCCCGAGTTCGCCCAGCTCAACCCCAAGACCGAAATCCTCGCGACCGGCATCAAGGTCATCGACCTGCTCTGCCCCTTCGTCCGCGGCGGCAAGATCGGTCTGTTCGGCGGTGCAGGCGTCGGCAAGACCGTCGTCATCCAGGAAATGATCGCACGCGTCGCCAAGAACTTCGGCGGCTACTCCGTGTTCGCCGGCGTCGGCGAGCGCACTCGCGAGGGCAACGACCTCTGGCGCGAAATGAAGGAAGCCGAGTACACCGACGAGAAGGGCAACAAGGCCCACGTGCTCGACAAGGTGGCGATGGTGTTCGGCCAGATGAACGAGCCGCCGGGTGCGCGTCTCCGCGTCGCCCTCTCGGCCCTCACCATGGCCGAAGAGTTCCGCGATGCGTCGGGCAAAGAGACGCTGATGTTCGTGGACAACGTCTTCCGCTTCACGCAGGCTGGTTCGGAAGTGTCGGCTCTGCTGGGCCGCATGCCCAGCGCCGTGGGTTACCAGCCCACGCTGTCGACGGAAATGGGTGAACTCCAGGAGCGCATTACTTCGACGGCCAAGGGCGCCATCACCTCGGTGCAGGCCATTTACGTGCCCGCCGACGACCTGACCGACCCGGCCCCCGCGACGGCGTTCGCCCACCTTGACGCGTTCGTCGTGCTCAGCCGCTCGATCGCCGAGAAGGGCATCTATCCCGCCGTCGATCCGCTGGCGTCGACGAGCCGCATCCTCAGCGCCGACATCCTCGGCGAGCGTCACTATCGCGTGTCGCGCCGCGTGCAGAACATCCTGCAGCGCTACAAGGACCTGCAGGACATCATCGCCATCCTCGGCGTCGACGAACTGAGCGAAGAGGACAAGCTGACCGTGAGCCGCGCCCGCAAGATCGAGCGCTTCCTCTCGCAGCCGTTCCACGTCGCCGAGCAGTTCACGGGCTTCAAGGGCGTGGACTCTTCGCTCGATGCGACGATCGACTCGTTCGAGCGTCTGTGCAACGGCGAAGGCGACGACCTGCCCGAAGGCGCGTTCATGTACGTCGGTACGCTGGATGACGCCAAGGCCAAGGCCGAGAAGATGAAGGCGTAAGGCAGAGGCATCGGGCATCGGTGAAAGACCGATGCAGGATGGCTGAAAGGCAGTTGAAACATCAACCCCCGGCGATGAGCAGGGGGTTTTTCATGCGTCAGACGTCGAGCGCGCGGAGCTCGGCCGCGTTGGCCGCATTCGCTCGGGCGTTGTTCCGTCGCCGAGCAAGATTCGCCCTGAAGTCCGCCCTCAGTTGGGTCGATAACTCCGATGCCTCATCGAAGGCGGAGACTCGGATGTCGATCAGCGTGCACACATCGCGGGCACAGCTCTTCAGCGCGCGGGCGTTCAATGACGCGACGCGCGAGAAGACCAAGACGATGGAGCGGCTCGCGACCGGCAAGCAGATCAATCGCGCCAGCGATGACCCGGCGGGCACTGTCGCCGTCGAAAGCCTCAAAGCCTCTGAGAAGTCGCTCACCGCCGAGCGATCGTCGCTGGATCAGAATCGCAAGTTTCTCGGCGCGCGTGAGGGCGGCCTTAGCGCGATCGGCGAACTGCTCAACGATCTGAAGGGCGTCGTGACGATCCTCGCGAACAAGGGCGGCGTGGGCGAAGACGAACGCCGCGCGTATGAACTTGAGGGCGAGAGCATCCTCAAGGCGATCAACCACGCGACCGCGACGACGATCTTCGGCGGGACGCAGATCATCGCCGATGTCGACGCGAATCAGATCGGACGCATCACGCGTTCAACCTCCAACGCCGACGGCACAACCACTGCCGCGTCGTACGCACTGGCTGACCTCGTCGGCAACGGCGGGATCAGCCTGGCCAAGGGTGACCTCGAAGGCGCCGCCGAGTCCGTCGACAAAGCCATCTCTGACATCTCCAGTTATCGAGCGGCGGTGGGGGCCTATGACCGGCAGATCCAGAGCCATGTCTCGGTCATCAACGCCAAGCTCGAGAACATCGCCGGTGCACGATCGCAGATCGAGGACGCGGACTTCGCCAAGGAGACGTCGAACCTGATTCGCAATCAGGTACTCGAAGAAGCCGCGGCGGAGATGGAGAAACTCGCGGGACGCCAGAACGCAAAGACCGCGCTTGAGCTGCTGCGGAGTGCCGCGGGCAGCGCGAAGAACGCGCTCGACGCGATCTGATTCTCGCTTTTTATTGACGAGCCCGATGTGCCAGCAAGCGCGTTGAACGCGCTTGCCGTCGTGTGTCTTTGCAACAGTTGCCCGGGCTCTCGCTCGTTGAAAGACTCGCTCACGCGATCAGTGATCGTGTTCGTGCGGGCGCTGCGGCAAGTCGGCTTCGCCGAAGATGCGGAACTCTTTCCGCCGCAGGATCTGCCCCGCGAGCGTGTGGTCATCAACGGCGAGCGCGATGGTGGGGGTGCCGTTGGGGCGGAGCATCAGGGGATAGGCGAACTGGATGAAAAGTTCGGCACCCAAAAGCGAGAGGCACAGGCTCGAAAGCGTGTGCCCCTTGGAAAGCTCAACGACCAGGACTTCCTTCTCGCTGAACGGCAGATTCTCGTGCTTGAGCGTCTGTCGGGCGAGCGACGCGTTGTTGGTGATGACGCGGACGACCGCGTGGTCGGTCGCTTCGTGCACGCTGAGCGCACAGATCTGAAGGTGCGGGCTGTTGAACGCTTCGACGAGGTCGAAGAGTTTGCCGACCTTGTTGGTCAGGAACACGCTGAACTGGGTGACGGTCGGGGGACTGTACCCAAGCGTGGTATCGGCTGGCGTCGATGCCTGGCTCATGGCAGTCCTTTGTCCATCGCGAGCGGCCCGGCGGAGCGTGCGTGCTCCACCACCCTGGCCCTCGACACGCGACCAAACCCGATCGCAACCTGAGGCGACGCGCACGCGAACGCGCCGCCGACGTTGGTCTGCCGCCGCGTGCTGAGCCTGAAGCGTTGAGCCGTCAAGTTGAGGTCGCAACCTGATCCAACGCCGCACGCCACCACGCCGCGGCCACCCACGAGTTCCCAGAGATTACCAGACGTTTTGAGCGGGATCAACCCCAATCTTCTAGAACCACCGAGGGAAACCCCCGAGGGATTCGCCACGTGACCGACAAAGCGCAGGTGCAGTGCATCGGCCTCGTCGTTTGGGGTCAAGCGCGACGAATGCCGAATGCCGAATGCCTGATGCCTGATGCCTGATGACTGATGCTTTATGCCCAGTGCCTTCTTCCTCAGCACCCTGCCTCGAACGCCGCGACGAACGCGTCGAAGTCCTCAAACGTGATGAAGCCGTCCTTGTTGAAGTCCGCGGCACAATTGGCCGGAGCAGATGGAACGTCAACGGCGGCGAAGAACACCCGATCGCCGCCAAACTGCGAATAGATCAGGTTGCCCCAGAAGCGGTCGCCTGTGGCGTTCACGGCCGTCGCGTTCGATGCGTAGTGCCCCGGAATTGTCACCCCCTCGTCGCGCAGCAGATCCCAGAGTCTGTGATACTGGTCGTCACGCCCCGCCGCGGGTGTAGACGTGTAGATGTCGATTGGCAGAGGAATGCTCCCGGCATAAACATGGCCGTCCCGCGAGATTGCGGCGATCTCGACGCCCGGGTCATCCGTGCGTGCCGCCACGTTGACGTATGACACTGGATCGGGAGCGGTGAACGAGAATCGCCGATTGGTCGTCCAATAGATTGGATGGCCGTAATACACACCGGTGTTTACGATCAATCGGGATCCGTCACCAGAGCAGACCACGCCAGTGTTGCTTGACCACGTGCTCGGATTGGCGAGTTTGTTGGCAAAGATGAACGGCGGGATGACACCAAACTGAATCGGTCGGAAGATCTGGTCACTTCCGCGCCCTCGGCCGTATGCGATGATGGAGTTTTCCGTGAACGTTCCGCCGACGGCTTCGGATTCGAAGATCGTATCGCCATCGGTTGCGTTGTTGGGCAGAAAGCTCACGCTTCCTGAGTTCACGTTGAACGCGGCGGCCCTGTAGAAACTGCCGTCGCTCATCGAGCCGAAGAAAAGCGTTCCCTCGGGGTTGCAGCCGCGGATTCGAACATTGGCAGTCGTGCTCATCACGTGCCAGCCGTTGTTGTCGTAGTACGCCGGGCGGAACGTCGAGCCAGACTCAGAAACCCATCCGAAGAATCTGCTGGCGTCGTCGCTCACCGCCTGAAAGCCACATCGCTGATAGCCCGGCGGGGGGCCGATGACCGCAGTTGCAATCGTTCCTGTTTCCGTCTGGTAGAGCACGCTCCCGTGCACGGCGGACGAGTTCACGACCGAGGCGTCACCAACGGCGACCAGCCCTGACCCGTTGCAGCCGTAAACAGCGACGCGGAAATAGCCCGACGGCGGTTCGATGAAAATGAGCTTGGGTTCCACCGCGAAAGCGGCGTTGCAAACCACCCCGGCACACAGTGCCGCCACGAGATATGAACAGCGCATGCTGAAACCTCCCGCGGCGAGTCTAACGGACAGGGAAGTCCCAAGCAACAAAAACGCCACCTTGCGGGCGGCGTGTCGATAGGTGCAATGACGGGATATTGAAACGCTTACGCGCTGAAGCTGCTGCCGCAGCCGCACGTGCTCGATGCGTTGGGGTTGTTGAACACAAACCCGCGGCCCATGATCTCATCGCGGAAGTCGATGGTCACGCCATTCACATAAAGCAAGCTCTTGGGATCGCAGATGATCTTGACGCCGTGCTGTTCGAAGAGTTCGTCGTGGTCCTTTTGCGTCTCGGTCAGGTCGAGGATGTAGGAGAAGCCCGAGCAGCCGCCACCCTTGACGCCCACACGCAGCCGCACCTTGTCGGCATCGAGTTCTTGCTGCTGGATGATGGTCTTGATCTCGCGTGCGGCGGTTTCGGTCAGGACGACGGACATGGCGAGCCTCCAATCGATGCGACGAGACAGGAGCGGGGTCAGAAGCAGCCAAACCGGGCTTCCTGCTCGAGAAATGCGTGGTTCCGACCCGTTTGGATGCATGATACGCCAAAACGGTGCCGGAATCGATGCCAATCGAGACTGGGTCTCAGGAGGATCGCAAGGTGGGCAGTTCCCGGTGTATTCCCCGGACGTGGTGACGTGTGCAGATTTTTTGAAGATTATGCTTGCTTTTCGTAGTGTTTGTCCTCTATTCTGGCGACTGACCCGTTGGGGTCACCGCGTTCCGCCGCGGTTGTGAGGGTGACGATTCTTATTTAGGGAGAGAAGAGATGAAGACGATTTCTGCTGTTGCTGTGCTTGCGCTGGTTGCCGGTTCTGCCGCTGCGCAGACCTATACGATCGACTTCGAGAACGATGCTGCTGGCAACGCGATTGCCAACGGCGCGACCCTCTCGAACCAGTACGCCGCGTGGGGCGCGACGTTCGTTCCGAACGTCCTCTCCGGCACGACCTGGGCGACCAACACCGACATGACCATCACCAGCACCGACGTCGGTGGCGGCTACAACCCCATCTATGGCAAGGTGCTCCACTCGTTCAACGGTTGGTTCGCCGAAGACGGCGACCCGAACTTCGCCATCTTCTTCTCCACGGCCATCAGCAGCCTGAGCGTCAGCTTCATCGGTGACAGCACGGGCGTCTCCGAAGTCGCTGCGTTCGACGGCCTGGGCAACTACCAGACCGGCGGCGTCGTCGGCGCGGGTGGCTCGTCGGTCCTCAAGACCGTCACGCTCACCGGCCTGAACGCCACCGAGATCGGCGTCATCCTCCCGGGTGACTTCGGTGACTGGGCTGCGGTCGTTTCGATCACCTACACCCTCGTCCCCGCCCCCAGCAGCCTCGCGCTCCTGGGCCTCGGTGGCCTGGTTGCCGGCCGTCGCCGCCGCTAAGCCTCCTGAGCCTTACGGCTCACACGTTTGAACCCAAAGCAGGCCCGCCTTCCGGCGGGTCTGCTTGTTTTTCCACGAGGTGCTTTTCGCCGCGCGTCCAGTCCCAGGAACTCGGCCCGCCGTCCGCGCGTGCGTAGGCTTCTTCCCACGTTTCATGGGCCGCATCGCGCGGCTCGATGACGCATCCAACGCTCAGGCCAAGACCAAGCGTCTCCAGACCACGACCGTCTCTCAGGAGCACCTCGCATGTCCGCCAGCACCACCCCCGTCATCCTCGCCGCCAAGCGCACGCCCATCGGCCGCTTCTTCGGCGGGCTTTCCAAGGTCCATTCGCCGCTGCTGGGTTCGTACGCGATCCAGGGCATCTTCGCCGAGCAGCCCAAGATCAAGGACGCGGCACTGGCGGGCAAGGTCGACGAGGCGATCTTCGGCTGTGTGTTGCAGGCGGGACTGGGTCAGAACCCTGCGCGTCAGGCCGCCCTCAAGGCTGGCTGCCCTGAGACGCAGTCGGCGGTGACGATCAACAAGGTCTGCGGCTCGGGCTTGCAGGCCGTCATGCAGGCCGCCCAGTCCATCAAGGCCGGCGACAACAGCCTCGTGCTCGCGGGCGGCTTTGAGTCGATGACGGGCGCTCCGTACTTTGCGAAGATCCGCGACGGCGCGGGTGCGCCGAAGTTCGGCCCGATGTCGTTCGAAGACCACATGCAGTACGACGGCCTGCGCTGTGCCTTTGAGTGCTGGGCGATGGGCAACGCGGCGGATCACATCGCAAAGAAGTATGAGATCAGCCGCTCCGATCAGGATGCCTGGTCGGTGCGTTCGCACCAGCGTGCGGCCGAAGCGACCAAGAACGGCTTCTTCAAGAACGAACTCGTCGCGGTGAGCGGCGAACAGTGCAACGACAAGAAGTCGCCAGGCGTCGCTGCGGATGAAGGCATCCGTGCGGAGTCGACGATCGAGGGTCTCGCCAAGTTGCGTCCCGTGTTCGCCGCCGACGGCAGCGTGACGGCGGCCAACGCGAGCCAGATTTCCGATGGCGGTGCGGCGCTCGCCGTCGCGTCGCTGGCCAAGGCCGAGGAACTGGGCATCAAGCCCATCGCCAAGGTGCTGGCGTATCACACCAGCGGCGTCGCTCCCAAGGACATCTTCCGTGCGCCGGCCCTGGCCGTGCCCGCGGTGGTGGCCAAGGCGGGCCTCAAGCTCAGCGACATCGACCTCTTCGAACTCAACGAAGCGTTCGCGGCACAGGTGCTCCAGAACATGCGTGAAGGCGCGATCCCTGAGGCAAAGGTGAACGTCGCCGGCGGCGCAATCGCGCTGGGTCATCCGATCGGCGCGTCGGGTGCTCGCTGCCTCGTCACGCTGATTCACCAACTGCATCGCACCGGCGGCAAGCGCGGCGTGGTCGCGCTGTGCCTCGGCGGCGGCAACGCGGTCGCGATGGTGGTGGAGGTGTAAGCGAATCGTGAGTCTTTGACTTCGAACGCCGCGGGGTGATACCCGCGGTTTTTCTTTGCATGCGTTCGATGACATCGCGTGCGGCGCGATCGGGTCAAGCCGCGGTACCATGGGCACATGCTGGCCACTCTTCGCACGCTCACGCTCGTTTCGCTCGCTTTGCTCGGCAGCGGCTGTGCCGAAATCAACGCACGATCGACGCACGGCTCACCTCTCATCCCCCTCTCAACCGGCGATCCGTGCACGCGTTGCAGCGGCTATCTGCTGCCCGGCGACATCGTCTCCGGCGGGGCGACGACCTATCGCATCGACTCGGACTTGCCAGAGTTGTTTCTCTCCACTGGCACGCTCTACAGCACCGCGGCGGTTCTGCCGCCGATGGACACCAAGAACGGCGAACCCGTGCCCGAGGCGATGCGCCGTCAGCGCAACGCGGGCTTTGACACTATCGACTCCGACTTTGACGTCTTTGTCTATCACATGAGTGCGCCTGGTGAGATGCCGCGCGAGCGACGCGTGGTGATTCTCGTCCGCAACGTCGGCGCGTCGTCGGTCGCGATCGAGCCAAAGCAGATCATGGAGTCGGGCGGGGCGATGGCGACGGATGACGGTCCCGAGTCGCGACTCGCGCGGCGGACGATCGCGGAACAGTGGGAGAGCATCGTGCCGCGTCTTGCGATTGACGCGGGTGACGCTCGCGTGATCGGCTGGACGCCGCGATTGAGCGTGCCCAAGGAGCGCGGCGGCGACGATACGTCCGACAGCGACTTTGTCACGGGCATGCTGCGTGCAGGTGTGCGGGCCGCGGACGGCAAGCCGCGTCTGGAAGTCTCTGTGGTTGCGATCGACGGCGCGACGCCGCGGACCGAGTTTGATCGTGCCGCGATCGAGGCATCGACGCGCGGGGCTCGCTCGGGCGAACAGTCGATGGACCTGCGGATTCCGCCGCCGCAGTGTCATGTGCGGCGCGTCGTCGGCGTGTTCCAAAACTTTGAGTGGCACAGCCGCCCGATGGTGATCGACGTTTCATCGCTGCCGCGCGATCCGCGGCCGCAGTCGTCACCGGGACTGGCGTTCTTGATGGCCGCGCCGCAGATGCAGACGCTTGAATGTCCGCGGGCGAGCCAGACGCGGGAGAGGTTGCTCTCCCCTGGTTATGTGCATCCCGAGACGATCGGCAACTACCAGATCGAGTATCGCGTCACGCTGGAACTGGTGAATCCGTCGACGCAGCCGCGCCGGGTCGATCTGCGCTTCGGCAAGCAAGACGCCGACGTCGGTCTTGCGTGGCAGATGATTCGGTCTGACGCGCCTGCGACGGAAATCGATCTGCGCACCGCACCGGTGCGGCTCGCGTGGGCCGGCGCGTGGCGCAAGGACGACTTGCCCGACAACACGCGCTCGCTTCTGGTGAACGACGACGACCGAGCGGCACGCGCGGCACCGATTACGCTCGAGCCCGGCGCGCGAACGACAATATCGCTGCGGTTCGTGCCCGTGGGAACGAGTTCGCTGCCGTTTCATCTGTGCGTCGTGCCGATGCCGTGATGTTGCAGTGCATTGAGAGTGGCATCAGCAGCCGCAGCCGATTTCAAATGCGCTCGCGAAGTCGTCGAAATCGGTGAAATCGAGAAAGCCATCCTTGTTGAAGTCGCTCGTCGCGCTGCCGTTCTCGAACGCGCCGACGAAGTCGTCGAAGTCGGTGAAATCGAGGAAGCCATCAGCGTTGAAGTCGGCGCGGCAGCCGCCGCACGAGCCGTAGAGCACGAGATAGGGCGCGAGGTACTGCGATGGCGTGCCGTCGACGCTCGTGAGGAACGACTGATGATCGCGCGGCTGCGGATTGCCCGAGGCATCAAACGTCACGGGGCTGTACCAGTGCAGGCGGTTGGGCACACCGAAGGAACGCGAAGGCGAGCCAGCGGGTGTCCCCGGGACGACCAGCGCAACGTTCGTCATTCCCTTGCTGCTGTTGATGCCGTCATTCAGGCTCTGACCTTGGACAAAGCCGATGCCCCAGCCGAAGTCGATTCGGCGGTCGCCGTCGAGGTCGCTGCCACCGAGATAGAAGGTCTTGCCTGCTGGAATGTCGTACGTGACGATCCATGCGTTCTGGGTGCCGGTCTCGCCGGGGATGTCTCGCACGCGGAAGCTGGCGAGCGGCGTCGCGCGGGTGTCGGGCGTGCTGCCGTTGGCGTTGTCGTTTGCGTAGAAGAAGGTGACGAGATCAAAGCCGGCGCACGCGGGCGGGTTGCTGCTGGTGGAGCGAATCCCCGCGGTCGAGTATGACACTTCAAACGCGCCGATGCGAGGCCCAACAGCGGGCGGCCCGAAGATGTCGCCCACCGTGTTCACCGTCGCACCAAAGCGAGGGCGAACATCGGTGGTCGCGCGCGTCGGGCGATCAATGGAGTAGAAGAACCCGGTCGCCTCGCTGTTCGCCCAGAGCTCCCAGCCGCTGCGCGCACCGTAGTCGAACACGACACGCTCACCCGTCTGCCCGTTGATGTAGACGCGGCCGGGTTGGGCGTGGGCGAGGCCCGTGCTGAGCACAAGTGAAGCGATGGCGAGCAAGCGCGAATCGATTGAAATCCGAAACATGTGACTCTCCTCGTCGTTCGATTGAGCGCCCTGGTTCAATAGGTGCACGTCTCAAACACTGCGACATAGTCGTCAAAGTCAGTGAAATCGAGGAAGCCGTCTTGGTTGATGTCGCTGCTCGGGTCGCCGGTCTCGAACGCCGCGATGAAATCGTCGAAGTCTGTGAAGTCGACAAAGCCGTCGCCGTTGAAATCGCCCCATCCACATTGAAAGCTCGGTGTTGCCAGAACCAGGTACGTCGAGGCATATGGATTCGTCGATGACGGCGTGCCGAATGTGTAACTGCCGATGAAGGACTGGTGGCTGCGATCAAGAGCATTGCCCGACGCATCAAACGTCAACGCACTGTACCAGTGAACGCGATTTGGTACGCCGACGGAGTCAGAAGTCGACGCGACGCCGAGTTCGTTCACGAAGCCCTTGGGCGCGACAAGAAACGGGCCGCAGATGCCCTTGGCGCTGTTGATGCCGTTCGTGAGGCTTTGGCCCTGTTGGTACGAATAGCCCCACGAGAAATCGAAACGCCCGTCGCCGTCGAAGTCTTGGTCGCCCAAGACGAACTCATTTCCGCCTGAGAGATCAATCGAGAACTGCCAGGCATTGCCGGTTCCCTCTTCTGCAGGAATATCGCCGACGTAGAAATGACGTACGACCTGAGCGCGGGTGTCTGGCACGACACCGTTGGAATCGTCGTTGTTGTAAAAGAAAAGATGAAAGCCAAAGCCCACGGTGTTGTGGTGGACAGTGTCGGTCGACTTGATTCCGACGCTGGCGGTGCTGAATCCGATTCCGTCAATGAAACATGGATGGTTGTCCGGACGTTTGACGTCGCCGATGCTGTTGACGCTGCCGCCGAACTTCGGACGCGGGTCGGTGGTGGGGCGGGTGGGGCGATCGACGCCGTAGAAGAAGTTGCCGCAGACCTTGCCGTCGACGTTGTTCCAGAAATCGACGCCCGAGCGCCCCTCAAACATCGTCGCGCGGCGTTCGCCCGTCTTCAGATTGATGTAGATGTGCCCCGCGAGGCGCACAGGCAACGCGTCGCCATTTGCGACGGACTCGATGATGCTCTGCTGGGATGGCTCGGCGGCGGTTGCGCGGCCAGCAATGCACGCGATTGTGAATGCAGCCAAGAGCGACGATTGTGTAGCGCGATTGGACATGGGGTGTATTCTCTCTCGCTGTCATTCAGCACAGTTCAAAGGCGACGACGAAAGCGTCGAAATCTGTGAAGTCGAGAAAGCCGTCGGCGTTGATATCCGACGACGGGTCGCCGGTTTCAAATGCGTGGACGAAGTCATCGAAATCTGTGAAGTCAACGAAGCAGTCGCCGTTGAAGTCGACGAATGCGCATTGCCAGCATGGCCCCGCCATCACAAGATATGTCGACGCGTAAGGATTCGTCGAGGTGGGTGTGCCGAAGTTGTAACTGCCGATGAACGACTGATGGCTGCGATCGAGGGCGTTGCCCGACGCGTCAAACGTCTGAGCGCTGTACCAGTGGATGCGATTCGGAACACCGGTGGACGTTGAGGTCGACGCCACGCCGAGTTCGTTCACGAAGCCTTGCGGTGCAACGAGAAACGGGCCGCAGATGCCCTTGGCGCTGTTGATGCCGTTGGTGAGGCTCTGGTTCTGCTGGACGGAGTAGCCCCAGCCAAAGTCCTTGAGTCCATCACCGTCGAGATCTTGATCGCCGAGCGTGAACTCGTTGCCGCCAGCCAGGTCAATCGAAAAGGTCCATGCGTTCCTCGTGCCTTCTTCGCCTGGAATGTCACCGATGCGAATGTGGCGCACGAACTGGGCGCGGGTGTCGGGCTGTGTGCCGCTTGCGTCGTCGTTGTCGTAGAAGAACAAATGCATGTCAAAGCCAGGGGTGGCGTGGTTGATCGTGTCCGTCGACTTGATGCCAATGCTCGCGGTGGCGAAACCCAAGCCGTCGATGTATCGGCGCTCGGGGGGCGCGGGAAGCTCGCCGATGCAGTTGACGCTGCCGCCAAACTTGGGGCGAGGGTCGGTGGTCGGGCGCGTCGGACGATCGACGCCGTAGAAGAAGTTGCCACAGACTGCGCCGTCGTCGTTGTTCCAGAAGTCGACGCCCGAGCGACCCTCAAACAGCGTCGCGCGGCGTTCGCCCGTCTTCAGGTTAATGTAGATGTGCCCGGCGAGGTGCACAGGCAAAGCATCGCCGTTCGCGACGGATTCAAGGATGCTTTGCTGCGTCGGCGCGGCGAGCGTTGTGCCGCTCATGATCGTGAGCAGGCTGCCAGCGCAATGGCTGAATCGTGCAGGCGACATGTGTGGAACTCCACGTCAAGAAAAGCCGCGGCCAGGGCGAGATGTTCAGAACCCCGACTGAACCCTCGCGACTCGGCACAGAACGCGCCGAGGTGTGCCGCGACGGGCCACACGAGGACAGCCGCGGACCAAGGCGGTTCGGGTGTCGGTCGTGAACGGTTCCGAGGAAGTGGTGGCGGAGGTCCGAGATTTTCAGAATCTTGCGGGCGGGGTGTCGCTGCGTGCCGGATCGCATTGCGTTTGGGTGCCCTCGCGAATTGCGCGGCTGTGCAATGGGCGGCGTTGCCGGGCCGGGCGGCGTGGTTTCAGGCGACCTAGGGGTCGATTTTGTGCGCGAACTTCGCGTAAAGACTTGCGGCAAAGGGATCCGCAGAGGACACTGGGGCGTATCGGGGACTGGTTGGGACATCTGTGTCCCGGCAGCCTCGATTGTGTGCGCGGCGGCCAATCGCGGCCGATGCAGGATCGCTCAGTCGGGAATGTCGGCGGACTTGGATGCTCGGCGCATCTGGTTCAGTGCCGTTCGGCACTGAGGAACGGCTCCGCGGTTCTCGGGATCGGTTTCTCGGGACGAAGGTCATGACGACCCGCGAAGGCCAAGCGGAAATCGACCTGGCGCTGATGCGTCGGGTTGCGAGCGGCGAGGACGCCGCGGTCGGCGAGCTGTACGACCGTTTTGGCTCTCTTGTCTATCGCATGGCGTTTCAGGTGATGCCCACGCGGGCGGAGGCGGAGGACGCGGTTCAAGAGATCTTCATCCGGCTGTGGCGCACCGCGGAGCGATATGACCCCGAGCGTGCGGCACTCGTGACCTGGGTGATGCTGATCTCGCGACGACAGCTCGTCGATCGCATGCGACGGACGCGGGCCCGACTCAAGACCGCGTCACTCGAAGAAGGACAGCAGGCTTCGGAACTCGTGGGAGCAATTGGCGTCGGAAACGGCGAACACGCGGGCGGCAGGGAGTCGGCCCGCATGGAACAGGATGAACGGATGGCAGTGCTGCTCAAGCGCATCGAGCAACTGCCCGAACTGCAACGGACTGTGATCAAGCGGGCCTATCTCGGCGGCCAGACTCTGCGACAAATCGGCGAGGAACTCAATACCCCGCTGGGAACCATCAAGTCAGCACTCTCCCGAGCCTTGACCCGCTTGCGTGAACGGACGAACGAGGAACAGACGGCATGAACACCCACGAACTCCTTGAAGCCGCCCAGCTCGACGCGCTCGGCTTGCTCGATGAATCAGAGCGCGACGCGTTTGAGTCGGCGTTTGCTTCGGCTCACCCTTCGATCAAGGCTCAGATTCGCCTCGAGCAGGCACGCCTGTGCCGCCTCGAGGGCGTGTGGCCCGACATCCGCCCCAGCGCGAGCCTGAAGGATCGCGTGCTTGACGCAGTGCGTGCGGCCAAGGGTGCCAAGGTCGGCGCGGCCGAGGCCAAGGCCCATGTCGCCGGGCGTCTGGTGCCGCCGATCTCGGCGTCGCATCGCGTCAGCCCGCTGTGGCGTGCGTCGGCTCTCGGCTTTGCGACGGCGGCGGCGGTCTTTGCCGTGATGCTCTTCTCGATCCAGACCGAGTCGAACAAGCTGCAGCGCACGGTGGCGGCGGACACGTTCTACGGCCGTCTCAGCAGCCTCGTCGGCGAGGCCAATCTGCGCGACATCGTCTTCAACCCCAACACGCGTCGCGTGGTGTTCAACGCCCCCGCGGCACGCGTGCCGGGCCGCTCGTACTCGGGCGAGGCCGTGCTGTATGTGAACGCGGATCGCGAGAAGACGACGCTCGTGGCGACCAACCTGAATATCGGCGACAACGAGTCGCTGCGGGTGTGCGTGGTCGACGACGAGGGCAAGGTCATCGAGCAAGTGAAGGAAGTCGGCACCGCCGGTGCCGTGCTCGCAGAGGACGTGAACGTCAACACGCGTGACCTGGCGGCCAAGGGCCTGCGTCTGGCGCTGGTCGCGGCGGTGCGTGGCACCCAGGCCGCGAGCGGCACGGTGCTGATGACGTCGAGCCCCTTCGCGGCGTAAGACTGCTATCCCGCGACGCTGACTTTGCGGCGTCGTGCATTCCCAATCGAAACGTGAGATCTGTGGAAGCCGCCGGGGCAACACCCGGCGGCTTCTTTGTATCTGTGGGGGCCCGAGGTTTGCGCGATCGCGCAGTTTGGGCGGTGGGGCTCGCGTGTCTCTCGATTTTTGAGGTTTGCCCGTGAGCGGCGGCGGGGGCTTGCGTTCTCAACCTGTGCCTTGAGGCCGCACAAGCGGGCCAGGAGGCGGAAAAGGCGGCATGCGTAAACCCTTGGGAACAAAAGGATTTCACTGACCTGCAAGGAAAGCCGACAGAAAATCTGTGAGATCGTTGGCATTCGCCGGAATCTGTGGCACATTCGAACTGTCTTGTCTCTCTCCTATGACTCGGCCGCGGGCGGAAACACGCAGCCGGGTATCTGGAAGGCCCAAACCGAAAGGGAACGGCCTTCGACGAGTGTCTTGTCTCTCTCCTATGTCTCGGCAGCGGGCGGAAACACGCGGCCGGGATTCAAGAAGGCCTGAACCGAAAGGGGATGGCTTTCGACGAGTGTCTTGTCTCTCTCCTATGTCTCGGCAGCGGGCGGAAACACGCAGCCGGGATTGCAGAACGTCGGATCCGAGAGGGTCTGGCGTTCGAAAAGTGTCTTGTCTCTCTCCTCCTATGCTCGGCCGCGGGCGGAAACACGCAGCCGAGTTTTCATTTTTGGACGATGCGATTCGCGCAGTCTCTGTGCGGCTCAGCCGGCAAGAACAAGACGCCCGTGTCCAACCCGCGAGGGAACTGGACGCGGGCGTGTGCGCTTGTGGGCGTTCGGTATACTGAGGGCGAATCGGTTCCCAGTCACGACGGCACGAAAGGGACGGCGATGGCCCACGATGCACGACGCGCCGCAGATGAAGCGATGCTGGTCGAGGGATTGGACGCCCCGCCGGTGGATGCTCGCGTGGTTCAGGGCGACGCGGTTGAATCGAATCAGATGAACTCGATCGAAGCCGCGGGCGGCCTGGCGACGATCGACGCGGACGCGTCGAATCTGGACGCGTCGAATCTGGCGGGAGACGCTCGCCGATCGCGGGTGGTGTCGCGTACTGTGGGCATCGTCACCGGCGCGATGGGCGCGCGGGCGGCCTTCACGGTTCGTCGGGATCGCTGGAAACTGGACGTGCTCGCGACCGATCGCCCCATCGTCATCACCATCGACGGCCCGGCGGGGACCGGAAAATCAACCGTGGCCCGTGCGCTCGCCAAGCGACTGGGGCTGGACTTCCTCGACACCGGCGCGATGTACCGTGCCGCGGCCGCGATCGCGATCGATCACGCCATCGACCTGAAGGACCACGCGACGATCGTGACGAAGGTCGGTCACGCGGATCTGCACTTTGACTGGTCGCAGGATCCGCCGGTGATGCTCGCGTCGGGCAAGCCGATCCAGCATCGACTGCGCGATCCGGATGTGACGCGGGTGGTGTCGCCGATCGCGGGAATCAAGCCGCTGCGCGAACTGATGGTGCGCAAGCAGCGCATCATCGCACATCAGCATCCGCGCTTGGTCAGCGAGGGACGAGACCAAGGCTCGGTCGTCTTCCCGGATGCCGCGGTGAAGTTCTATCTGCACGCCAGCCCGGAAGTCCGCGGCAAGCGGCGCTACGACCAACTCATCGCGGCGGGCCAGAACGCTGATCTGGAGAAACTGATCGCCGAGATCATTGATCGCGATCACAGCGATTCGACGCGCAGCGATGGGCCGCTGATCTGCCCGGACGATGCGACGGTGGTGGACACGTCAAACCTTGAGTTCGCCGAGGTGGTGTCGCTGCTGGAGCAAGAGGTGTACGACCGCGTCGGCGTGTGAGGCGGAAGAGCAAAGCGAAAAGCGAACAACGAAAAGCGAAACGCACGAACGCACAGAGCACAGAGCGCGGCGGTTGTGTGTCGGGCGCGTGTGATTCTTGTCGCGCTACGCTTTGGTCCGATGTGGTCAGGCCCTGAAGACATCGCACAGGCAGTGAGTCGCATCCGCGCGGGCGGGGTTGTCGCGTTTCCCACGGAGACGGTCTACGGCCTGGGCGCGAACGCGTTTGATGCCGCGGCGGTGCGTCGCGTCTTTGAACTCAAGGGCCGGCCCAACACCAATCCGCTGATCGTGCATGTGAGCGGCGAGGCGATGGCGCGGCGTGTCGTCGAGCACTGGCCCGAGGATGCGACGCTGCTGGCGCGCGAGTTCTGGCCCGGACCGCTGACGATTGTGTTGCCCAAGGCCGACGCGATCGGCGACGAGGTGACCGCGGGAGGGCACACGGTGGGTGTGCGTTGTCCGGATCATCCGCTGACGCTGGCGCTGCTGGAAGCGAGTGGCGTGCCGCTGGTCGGCCCGAGCGCGAACATCTCGGGGCAAGTGTCGCCGACGAGCGCCGATCATGTGCGCGAGGCGTTCAACCCGGCGGATGTGTTTGTGCTTGAGGGCGGCAAGTGCCGCGGCGGGATCGAGTCGACAGTGCTCTGGCTTGCGGATGGCCGCCCGCGGATTCTGCGGCCTGGCTTGATCTCAGCCGAGCAGATCTCAAGCGTGCTGGGGCGCGAGGTTGGCGTGGGGAGCGAGGACGCGGGCTTCAACGGCGGCGTGCTCGCCTCGCCGGGCATGCTGGATCGGCACTACGCGCCGAGTGCGCGTGCGGTGCGGTTTGTGGGGAGCGAACTGGAGAGTGTGCTGCGGGCGATGGCGATGTCGGGGCACGGCGTGCTGATCTCGCACGCGAATCAGAGTGTGCCGCCGCCGCACCGCTTTCTTCGGTTGCCCGACGATGCCGCGGGATATGCGAGCCGGCTGTATGAGGCGCTGCGCGAGGCGGACGGATATGCGCCTTCGTTGATCGCGGTGGAACTGCCGCCGACCGGGCCGGATCCGATTTGGGAAGCGATCCACGATCGGCTGCGCCGCGCGACGGTGGTGTTCACGGAGCCGGCGTCGCGGGCGTAGTCGTCGGTGCCGGGGCATCGACGCGCAACGCTTCGGGCGAGAGCAACTGCTGTGCGTCGGGCGTCGCAACATCGATGCCGCTGCGTTCGATCGCGGTGCCGGTGGCGAAGTCGAGTTGCGCCAGCGCGATCTGATAGTCCGTCTTGGCGGCGACCTCATCGATCTCGGCTTGTGCGAGCGATTCCTGACGCGTCAGTTCCAGGTCAAGGCGCTCGACGCTGTAGCCGCGGATGGTTTCCTTCTCGACCAGCAGCGTGCGGAGGACCTCGGCGGCGGCGACGCGGCTGGCGCGGGTCTGCTCGATGAGGCGGTAGTTGGTGCGAAGGTTCTGGATCGCGGTCTTCACGTCGAGCACCACTTGACGCACGGTCTCGCGATACTTGATGACGCTGCGGGCCCGCTCGAGGCGTGCGGCACGCTCGGCGGCCTCGGGGCCGCGATTGCCCAGCGGCAGTTCAAAGGTTGCGCCGACGACGTAGTCGATAAAGTCCGCGTCGGCGTCGTAGGCCTTGGCGACATCTTCTTCGAGCGCGTTGAAGGTCGTCTTGGCGTTGAGATTGAGCTTGGGAAGCGTGCCGTTCTTGGCGACGGTCTGGCGGATCGCAGCGTCGTCGCTGGCGAGCAGAGCCTTGGCGATCTCCGGGCGTGCGGCGAGGGCGGTTTGGACGCTCTCGAACGCGCTGATCTTGAGTTCGGCGTCGACGGGCGCGTCGGCGGGCAGGACGATCGTCTCGCTGCCCAGCGAGAGATCCGCATCATTCATCAGAGACTTGAGCGCGTCACTCGCGTTGCGGAGGCGCGTCTGAGCGCGGAGCAGATCGGCGCGGCGGCGCTCGACGCGAGCGGATGCATCGGCGATCTGGGCCGGCGTCGCGTCCAGCGCGGCGCGCTGCTTGAGCTGATCGCGCACCTGCATGCCGCGATCCACCAAGCGCTGCAGGATGAGCAGTTCCTGCTGGGCACGGGCCAGCGTCCAGTAGATGCGCCGGGCCTGCGTCAGTCGATCTAGCAGGGTGGCGCGAAGGTCGACGACGGCGGCCTTCTGCGCGTTCTCTGCGAGGCGAATCTGTGCCGTCGAGACTTCGCGCCCCGCGCCGCGGAGCAGCGGCTGATCAATGCCGAGCGAGATGCCGAGGGCGGAGGAGGGATCGGGGGCGTAGTTGACGCCCTTGGTGGTGATGTCGGTGTAGGAGAGCGCTTGCTGCACCGTGAGCGTGCCGCCGGTGGCGAGGTTCTTGCGAACGCCGAGCGTGGAGTCGATCTGCTGACGCTGCTCGCTTCCGACGCCGAGCGGCACGCCGCTGATCACGGGAACGAGCGAGGGACGATCGATGTTGTTCCAGGTGACGTCTGAGTAGAGGATCCAGTCGAAGGCGGCGTCGGCGCCAGCGACCTGCTCGCGCGCGATGGCTGGTGCGAACTGGGCCGTGCGGACGTCGAGATTGTTCTTGATGACCGATGAGACGACGCGATCGAGTGCGACGGCGACGGTGGTGGGGGCGGCGCTGCCCGCGAGGTCGGCGTCGAGCTGGGCGGAAGCATTCGAGTACGAGCCTGGCCCGGCCATCGCCTCGAGTTCCTTCAAGATGTCGGGGCGGATGCCGAGGGCCTCGACCTGGTCGGGGCGGGCGACGACCACCGGCGCTGCGGCGGGCGCAAGCGGCGCGGTCTCGCGCTGGACGCTGGTGGCGATGCTCTGACGCAGGGCGTCCTCGGTGGCGTCGTGGCTGGCGCAGCCCGAGACAAGCAACACGACGCAACCGCCGGCGAGCGTGGCGAGCAAGAAGGCGGAGCGGGCGTGGGGATGCGGGCTGGGGCGCGACGCGACGGGGGTTCGGCGGCTCATGGAAGGCAACGGTAGCAACCACAAACCGAACTTTCAGGTGATTGGCGGTGGCGAGGGCGCGGGAGTCGAAGGCGAGCGCGGCGCGGCAAGCAAACACCCTGACAAAAACAGTGCGATGACGCGGAAAATCACGCCCGAGAACCAGAGCGGCCGAAATACCATTCGAGTGCGCCGGCGGCGTTTGCCGTTGTGCCTTTGGAGCCTGACGACATGAACCGTGCCCAAGCCCCGTTGGATCTCCTGATGCGTTGTGCGGCCGTGACTTCGTTTGCCTTGGTGGCACCGGCGCTTGCGCAGGTTGCGAACGTGACGCCGTACTACGCGATCGTGACAAGCGAGAAGGCGGTGCTGCGTGCCGCCGACATCGAGACCGTGTACATCGTCGCGACCGCAGAGCGCGGCACGCTGCTGCTCGTGGACGGCGAGGGGAACGGTTGGGCGCGTGTGTCGTATCCGGCGGGGTCATCGTGCTTTGTCACGGCGGACGCCGCGACGCTGGACAGCGCGACGGGCAGTGTGCGCTTGAGCAAGCCCAATCGCTTGAAGGCGGCAAGCCTCAGCGGCGGGATCGACAAGTCGTGGAAGTTTGCGCTCAGCAAGGAGCTGCCCGAGGGTTCGGTGCTCAAGCACATGGAGACGCTGACGGAGAAGACCGGCGGCGAGAGTCGCGTCGTCGGCTATCGCGTCGCCGCACCCGAGGCGGCCCGCGCGTTCACGGAGCTTCGCTCGGTGCGTCGCGCGACGGCGGACGAAGTGAACGCGATGAAGGCCAAGCCCGGCGCGTATGTGCCCGAAGGCGGCACGACCGCGGCTCCGGCAGCGCCCGCAGCAACCACCAAGCCCGCTGAAAAGGCTCCGGAAAAGGCGACCGACAAGCCGACCGAGAAAGTCGACAACTCGCTCGTGAAGCCGGCGGTGCCGAGCTCGACAACTGGCGCGCCGAGCAATCCGGTGACGTCGCCCGATGCAGCGCCCGCGGTTGTGCCGTCGCCCGCGGCTGCGACGACGCCCGCGCCGACCGCGAATCCGACGGACACGGTGACGCCCGGGGTGACGCCCGGTGCAACACAGAGCACGACCCCCGCGACCACGCCGAATGTGACGCCGGGCGGCGCGGCACCGGCCGCGGACATGCCCGAGATCAAGCCCCGCGAAGTGCCCGAGCCGACTGGCCCCACGGCCGAGTCGCTTGAGCCGACCTTCCAGCGACTGTGGAAGCAGGGCGGCAGCAGCGAGGAGTACGCCGAACTGATCACGCAGTACAAGGGCTTGCTCGCGGCGATGGGCGATGACGGCTTCGGCCAGCGTCGTCGCAAGCAGATCCAGAGCCGCATCGACGTGCTGACGATCAAGCTCAACACGCAGCAGAGCGTGAGCGAGGCGCAGGAAGGCGTGCGCAAGGTCGAGGCCGCCAACGCGCAGGTGCAGCAGGCGCTGTCGGCGGTGGACGCGGCGCGCGTCTACGCCACCGTCGGCACGCTGACGACGAGCACGGTCTACAACGGCACGAATCTGCCGCTGATGTATCGCGTGCAGGCCAACGACGGCACGGGGCGCACGCTGGGTTACATCAAGCCGACCGCGCTGCCGAATCTGGCGGGGCTGGTGGGCAAGACGGTTGGCGTTGTGGGCGATGCGGCACTCGATGAGACGCTCAAGCTCCGCGTGATCAACGCGATTCGCGTTGATCCGATCACGATCGTTCCCGCGTCGGCTCCGGTTGCCGCACCTGCACCTGCACCGGCCGCGGCAGTGCCGACGAAGTGAGCATGTGCCGCGCGATCGCGAGAGCGTGCGGCGAGCAGCAACAGAACCTTCGCCCGCCGAGTCACGGCGGGCGATTTTCTTGAAGGGCATGAGCGATGCAGTGGTTCTGGCTGGTGATCGCGATCGCTTGCGAAGTGGGCTGGGCCGTGGGCATGAAGTTGTCGCACGGCTTCACGCGGCCGGTCGCTTCCATCGCGACGTGCGTGCTCTATGTGCTCAGCCTGGTGTTCCTGACACTCGCGGCGCGGCGGATGGATCTGTCGGTCGCGTATGGGCTGTGGGCCGGGTGCGGCGCGGCACTCATCGCCGTCGTCGGCATGACGCTGCTCAAAGAGCCGGTGTCGCTTCTGAAGATCGCGTCGATCGGCCTGATCACGCTGGGAATCGCGGGGCTCAAGTGGGTCGGGGCGACCGCGGGCGGCACTCAGGGGTGATTGCGGCGTGAGGCGTTACCACGTTCCAGTGGTGGCGGCCGGACGCGGCGCGGGCTTGGCGCCCTTGGACATCATGAAGCCGTACACGCCCAGCGCGGCGATGCTGAGCATCGGCAGATATGACGCCAGCGTGAGCCACGACGGGCAGCCGAGCCAGATCGGGAAGCGTGTGAGCAGGCCCGCGCTGAGGCACGCCACCAGCAACGTGAGAATGCCGAAGCGAGCAAGGATCGCGCCGCAGCCCACACCCGCGAGCAGGCCGACGATCGCAACGATGGTGTTGTCGCCGCCGCCGGTCTGCTCCGAGAGCAGCACGGCGAAGCCAAGCGAGAGCAGGATGAACTGCAGGGCGTTGCCAAAGACGTGAAGCGGGCCGGAGAGGATCAGTTTGGGGAGGATGCAGAGCAGGGCGATGACGAGCGTGACAACCAGGGCGCCGTTGAGCGTGCCGAGCATCGCGCCCAGGGTCTGCCGCGTGCCGAGCAGGGCGTCGAGATCGATGCCGCGGGGCGCGACGCCATCGGGCTTGAGGAGCGTGAGGTAGAGCGTCTGCACGAGCACGACCCAGCCGACGCCGAGCAGTGTGCCGATGAGCACTTCGCGACCGACGAGCGGATCGCGCCAGCCGCCGGAGAGCAAGCGGCTCCACGAGACGATGGCCTGCGGCCAGCGGCGGCGGATGAGCGGCTCAATTGCGATGTAATACATCCAACCGACCGCACCCCACAAGAGTGCCGCGCCCGCGGCGGTGATGAGGGCAGCGGCAACGCTGTCCGCAGCCGCCGAGTAGCGGGCGGCGAGCAGCCAGGCGAGCAGATTCACGCCGACGGTGACGCCGGCGAGTCGCCACGCGCCCTTGCGATCGCCGCGACCCTTGGCCACGTTCCACCACGCCAGCGCGAGCGGGCCGCCCAGAAGCACGACAGCTCCGAAGAGCACGGTGAGCACCGCGGTGACGCCGCCGAACTCGGTGGCGGCGGGCTTGATTGTGATGTCGCTGTCGGCGAGGTTGAAGAACACGACAGTGCCGCCCAGCGCCGCGGCGTCGATTCGGACGCGCTGCGAGCCGCCCTCGGGACCCGGCGCGTCCCATGACATCGTCGCGTCGGCGAAGACCGGAGGCGTTATCGGCGCGTCATCGGCGGCGCGGGCCTGCGCCTTGGCCGGATCGACACCCGCGAGCTTGAGCAGTGCGTCCCAGTCGGGGGTCGCCGTCTTGGGTCGCTCGGCCACGGTGTCGAGCGGCGCGAGGTAGTGCAGCAGTCGGCCCTTGACGTCGACGACGACGGTGCGGACACCGGGCGTGGCGTCGTTGATCTCGTTGAGATTGGCGGGGCCGACCATGGGGCGTGTGGACCGGCGGACCCAGTAGCGGAGTGCCGCGGGCTGTGCGCCGGCGAGCGATTCCCACGGCGCGTTCTTGCCCTTGGCCTGCAGTGCGCTGATGAGATCTTCATCGACGTCGAAGCCGGCGGCCTCGTCGTAGTTGCTGGCGCGGGCCGCGCCGGAGGGCGCGAGCGTGGCGAGCACTTCGCTGGCCCGCTGGCTGAGGAACTCGGCGGAGCGGTCCATCGGCAGGTGGGCGAAGAGCTTGACCTTGGGGTTGAGCGACGCGACCGCGAAGACCGCCAACAGCACCGCCGCCAGCAGCGTCGCGGCGATGGGCGTGCGCAGGCGGCCTTGTGAGCCGGAGGCGGCGACGAGTTCGGGGCTGGGTGTTTCGCCCGCGGCGAGGGCGGCTGCCAGCGGATCGCCGCCGGGCAGGCCCGCGGCCACCATCGTCGCCGACGAGGGGCGCATGTCGGGGTCGCGTTCGAGGCAGCGCATGACGACGCGCTCGGTGGCCGAGTCGACATCGCTCTGCACCGCGGACATGTCCGCGAGCGGCTGCTCGTGCATGCGCATCAGGTCGGCGAGCGACTCGGGGCGATAGACCGGCTTGCCGGTGAAGAGTTCGTAGAGCACCAGCCCCAGCGCGTAGACGTCGGAGCGCACGGTCACGCCCTTGCCCGCGAGCTGCTCGGGGGCCATGTACGCGGGCGTGCCGGCGCGGCCCTTGTCGCTGCGCAGTTCCTCGGCGAGGCCCGCGAGGCCGAAGTCCATGATGCGCACGGAGCCGCGCCCGTCGATCATGATGTTGGCGGGCTTGAGGTCGCGGTGCAGCACGCCCTTCTCATGGGCGGCCTGCAGGCCGGCGCACATCTGGCGCGCGAGCTGCACGCCCTTGTCGCCGGGGATGCGTCCGATGCGGCGCAGCAGCGAGGCGAGGTCTTCGCCGTCGACGTACTCCATGGAGATGAAGTGCTGCCCATGGATGTCGCCGATGTCGTAGACGCGGCAGACGTTGGGGTGGCTGACGGCCCGCGCGATCTTCACCTCGTTGATGAGGCGGGTGAGCGCGATGTTGTCCGACGAGAGCCCCTCGGGGAGGAACTTCATCGCGACGGGCTGGCCGAGCTTGAGGTCTTCGGCCTTGTAGACGTCGCCCATGCCGCCCTTGCCCAGGCGGCCGACGATGCGATAGCGGTCGCCGAGGATCGCGCCGGTGACGAAGCGGCCGCCTTCGAGCGAGCCGGACTGCAGCATGGAGCTGGTCGTCATGTGGCGCTGCACGGCCGCACCGGCGGCCGCGCCGCCCATCGGCGTCGTCGCGAGCGGTGCTGCGCCGGCTCCTGCTCCGGGCATTCCGGGGGTCGGCTGCGGCGTTGCGCCCATGCGCGGCGTGGGAGACATCGCAGGTGCGGGGTCTGCGGCGGTGGGGGGCGAGGAGAAGATGTTGCCCGAGAAATCCTGCGCCTTGGGCGCGGCGGGCTGGGGGCGATAGGGCGCGGTGCCGTCGCCGGTGGGAACGTCGGCGGTGGCGAGCATGTCACTGCTGCCGTAGCCGGAGCGCGGCGTGGGCGGATTGCCGGGGGCGGGGGTTGGG
>JANRKB010000034.1:0-36950 GCA_033763695.1 Planctomycetota bacterium
CTAAGACCTTGAAAGTCAAGGGCTTGTGCGAGCCTTTGCGAACCGATGCGACACATTTCGTGAATGCCGAGGGGCGGACTCGAACCGCCGACCTCCGGGTTATGAATCCAGCGCTCTAAACCAGCTGAGCTACCTCGGCAAGTGGGAACCAGTATACGCGTCGTGTTTCGCCCCGGTCAGCGGGCCTGATCGTCAAAGTTGCGGGCTGGCTCACGCTCCACAGGCTGGCCGCGGCCCACGCGCGGGTCCTCGCCGCGATCCGACAGCGGAGCCCTGTACGCCCGATCCTCGCGGCGATCGTCGATCTGGCGATACTCGCGCTCGTCACGGCGGCGATCACGATCGCGATCACGCGAATCCATGTCGTCCTCGTCGCCCTTGAGGCCCTTCTTGAACTCGACGATGCCGCGCCCGAGGCTGCGGCCCACTTCAGGCAGGCGATGCCCGAAGAAAATCAGACCGATCACCAGCAGCACGATCATGTGCTGCGGGGCGAGGAAGTCGCCGATGAAGGCCAGGGTTGTGGTGGCCGGGATGAGCATCAAAGACTCCGTGCGCTTGCGCGCCGTGCGGCAGCCCCCGTCCATGAGGCCGCTCCAGCCGCCCCGGGGACACCCCTGCGGCCTTCTGGACGTGATTGAAGGGGCCGCCGACCGCTGAGTCAACGCAGCGCCCTGCCCACCCACGCAGAACGATCGAATCCTGTTCGGGATTGCATAGATCGAGCCCCATGCGCGACTTTCCGCCTCAGCGTGCGGGCAAGGCCCGTGCCGCCGCCTCGACGACGTTGAGCAGCAGCATCGAGACCGTCACGGGGCCGACGCCGCCAGGCACCGGGCTGATCCACCCCGCGATGTTTCGCACGGTTGCAAAGGCGACGTCGCCGACAGTCCTGGTCTTGCCGCCCTCGCCGGGGATGCGATTGACACCCACGTCGATCACGATCGCACCGGGCTTGACCATGTCTGGCTTGATCAGGTCCGGCACGCCCGCCGCCGCGACGAGGATGTCCGCCGACCGTGCCAAATCCTCGATGCCCAGCGTGAACTTGTTGCACGAGACGACGGTCGCTTCTTGTCGCATCAGCAAGACCGCGATCGGCTTGCCGACGACATCGCTCGCGCCGATCACCACGGCACGCTTGCCGCGCAGCAGCGGAACATCATCGGTCCGCGGCGGAAGCACCGACTCGATCATCCGCATCACCGCAAGCCCGGTACACGGCGCCAGCGAGGACCGCCCGTACACCACGTTGCCGATGTTCGCAGGATTGACGCCTTCGACGTCCTTCTCGGGCGCAATCAATCGCTGCACGCGATAGGGATCAATGCCTGCGGGCAGGGGCATGTGCAGCATGATCGCCGTCACCTTCGGCTCGCTGCTTAGCAGCAGCACGCGCCCGGCGATGTCGTCATACCCAGCAGTCGACGGCAGGAGATGCAGCCGATAGTCAATACCCAGGGCGGCACACGTCTTGGCCTGATTGTCCGCATAGACACGAGCGCCGTTGTCGCCCGATTCGACGAGCACCGCATCCAGCCCGACGGGCATGCCCGCGGCACGCACATCACGCACCCGGGCCGCGATCTGTTCGCGGAACCGCTGCGACAACGCATTGCCGTCGATGATCTGTGCGCCGGTCGGAGATGTCGAAGGAGACGTCACGAAGGCATCATACCCACTGGCCACCGCTTTTTGGGTTCGGCCTTACGCAGCCCTCAGGAACGAGAGCTCGTCACTGGCACAGAGCACCTGACTCGCCGGCGAGATCTGCGCGAAGAGTTGCCGCAGTTCGCGTGCCGCCGCAGCCTGGAATCCGCCAGCACGAATCACGCCCAACGTGTGCTCGGTCGTTTCGTCCTCCGCATCGGAGCGGTGGTACACGACGCCCGCGACAGGCGAGCCGACCAACGAGGGGCCGACCGCCTGCTTGAGCGCGGCCTTTACGCGCGTGATCGCGGCATCACCGCCGCCACGCACCCACAGCCACATCACGTCGGCAAGCCGATCGTCGCTGGGCGCGTCAATCGCATCAAAGATCGCAACGCGACTTCGCGGAAACTGATCTTGCAGAATCGCGAGGTCCGCGATGATCTTGGCATACTCGCTCGATGTCGCTTCAAATGCCAGGACACGAACGCTGTAGGTTGCAAACGGCCGAAGAAGCGTGCGCGTCACTTTCGCGCGACGCAGGCAGAGGAAGTCGCTCGCCAGACGCAGCGCACCGATCTGGTCTTTGCCCACGAGGTAGAGCACGCCGGCAACGCGCGGCTCGGCGGTCTTCACTTCCACGGCTTTGGCGATCTCGACGCTGAGAGAGTTCATGCTCCCCACATCGGCGCGTTTCCGGACCCACTTCAGTGATTTCCGGACCTGCCCGCCTTCACACGGGCCACAAACGCCTCGTACTGCTCGGGCGTGTCAATGCCCGGCGTGGGAGCCCCGCGGCTCACCGCCACCGCGATCGCGTGCCCGTGCTCAAGAACGCGCAGTTGCTCCAGCGATTCAAGCCGCTCCAGCGGCGTCGACGCCAAGGTCGGATACACCCGCAGAAACGGGCGGCGGTAGACATAGAGCCCGACATGCCGCAGCGGCAGTTCGTCAATGCCGCCCTTGGGGTCGCGGACGAACGGCACGCGAGAACGCGAGAAGTACAACGCGGTCCCGTCCGCCCGCACCACCACTTTGACGATGTTCGGATTGTCAACGTCCTCACGCGGTCCCATGCGGATCGCCGCCGTGGCCATCGGAGCAGTCGACCGTCGCAACGCCTCTACCGCGTCGTCGATCACGCTCGTGTCCATCTCCGGCTCGTCGCCCTGCACGTTGACCACGATGTCGTCATCCGCAAGCGCGAGTGCATCGGCAGCTTCCGCAAGGCGACTGGTGCCGTTGGGATGATCGGGCGAGGTCATCACGCACGCCACACCGAATCGCGCACACGCGTCAACGACGCGCGGGTCGTCGGTCGCGATGGCAATACGTTCGAGCGTTCGGCAGGCGCGGGCCGCCTCGAAGACATGCTGGATCAGAGGCTTGCCCGTGCGATCCGCCAGCACCTTTCCGGGGAAGCGCGACGACGCCATGCGGGCCGGGATGATGCCGACAACTGCCACGCGCGATGCTCCTTTGTCCGGGCCACGCCAACAGGCCGCCGCTTGTAGACGACTGCCTCACGCCCCCTGAGGCTTGGGACGCAGGTCGCCGACAAGCTTCTTGAGGGTGTCACGCCGCGTCTTGACGTCACGGAAGTTGAACTTCTGGCTCAAAATGCCCGACGCCAGACGCTCGGCCTCTTCCGCGGCGTTCAGATCACGACGCGTCTCGCCCAAGCGCTGCAGGCCAACGAGCAGCAGATACTTGGACTCCATCACCTGCTCGGCGGACAGATCGCGGACTTCCAGAGCCTGACGCAGCGTCTCGATTGCCTCGTCGGGATAATCGATGTTCAGGAACGCTTGACCGAGCAGCGGCAGCACCGACGCACGGATTGTCGGGTCTTCGCGTGACTCCTGGAAGAGCGCGATCGCGTCCTCGTTGTTGCCCAGTGCAAGCTGACGCTTGCCGAGCTCGAACTTCAACTTCAGATCCGTCGGGTAGTTCTCGACGCGGAGCTGGAACTCCTTGATCTCCTGCTCGGCGAACTGCCGCTCGGCGTCCTTGAACGCCTGCATCTTGCTCGCGTCCGCCTCAGCCGCCGCCTTGAGTTCGCGCAGCTTGCGGAAGTTTTGGCGGAGGATGATGTCGCCCGCCCGCTGACGCAGGATGAACTGCTTGGAGCGTTCGTACGCCTCCATCAGCTTTGCGTGTGCGAGAGCTTCATCCGCGGGCGTGCCGCGTTCAAGCAATCGCTTCACGTAGAGCGACATCGCCGGGAGATCCTCAGGCCGCTTCTCATGATCTTCTTTGGCCTGCTGCAGCAGACGCTCGGCGGTTTCCTCGGTCTTGACAACCTTCTCGGCGTCCTCAAGCTGACGCTGCTTCTGCGCGTCGCGGATGTTGGCCCGGAACCCGCCCGCCTGGCCCGACTGGTCATACCCGCCACGCGTCATGGTCGCCTGTGCCGCCAATGAACGCACGTCCTGCGCAAGTTGACCATCGCTCGGGTCGGCCTTGTACGCCGCCTCACCGGCGGCCACCGCGCGATCAAAGGAACCGATCGCCTTCATCGCCACCATAACCTTGAGGAAATAGTCCTTGCGGGGCTTGCTCGCGACTACCCGCATGATGGCTTGGTCGTACAACCAGCTCAGCGGCTCGGCGAGTTTGAGTTTCGCACCCGTCTCCAGCACGCGCACCGCATACGCCGGATCGTCGATCCGCTGCATCCATTCGAGCAACGAGAGCAAGTAGCGATCGACATCGCTCTTGCCGCCAAAGCTCTTGAGAGTGTCCTTGTCAAAACCCTTCTTGAAGTCATCGGCTCGCCGGCGCGCGGCCGCCGAGGCCACAAACCCTTCATGCCCGCGCATGCTGCCCGGATCAAACCGCAGGCCGCTGAGCCACATGTTGATCGCGTACTCGTAGTTGCCGGTTTCATGGACGGTCTTGGCGCGTTCAAAGAACTTGGCGGCCTTCTCGGGGCTGAACTCAACGGGCGTACCACCGGCGTCCCCGCCGCCGTTGTCCTTGCCGTCGTCGTTGCCCTTGTTCGACTTGCCGAAACCGAAGATCGCCACGCGGAAAGTCCTCTCGCAGAAGGCCCGGACAACGCCGGACCGCTCAAAGCATGTCAAACGGGCCCACCCCGCCCAGCGAGGCCGCCAGCGACGGCTCCAGAGCGGGGGAAGGTACGGGAGGCGATTCTAGTGGGTTCCCGCAGACGCCGCGCGATCAGGAAACCCGCCCCGCCGAGGGCCAACCCGCGAACCCCTCTCCGAGGGCCCGAGCCCCGCCAGCAATGCCGCGCTCGACCGGAGATCTCCGATATCCTCGCCGCCGCATGCGACGCCTTCTCCGAGTTGCGTTTTCCGCTGGTTCCGCCGCGTTGCTGGCGGTGCTGGGCGCGTGCGGCAGCCACTCAGCCAAGCCCGACCGCCCCACTGCCGCGCTTGGCTCGTCCTCTCCCGACGCAGCCGCCACGCGAGCGACGGTCGTCGGCGAAGAGCCGTGGACATTTGAGAGCGTTCCGGGGCGGGCGGTGAGGACGTCGTCCTATCGCGTGTTCACGATCGTGCCGCGCGGCCGCAGTGCTGACGACCTGCCGATGTTCCTTGAGCAGGCGCTTCTCCACTATCGCACGGCAATCACGGTCCTGCCGCCGCCGCCGGTCGCGATGGATGCGTACGTCCTCGCCAATCGATCGCAGTGGCAACGCCTGACGCGGACGGTGCTCGGCGATGGAGCCGGGCCGTACATCAACATTCCGCGTGGTGGCGTGGCCGTCGGCGGCAAGGCGATGTACTTCGACATCGGCACGCGCGACACGTTTGTCATCGCCGCGCACGAAGGCTGGCATCAATACACGCAGACCGCGTTTCGCGATCCGCTCCCCGTCTGGCTCGACGAAGGGGTTGCGACCTTCATGGAGGGGTTCAGTTGGGACCATGCCACGCCCGGGCTTGCTGCGTTCAACGGCTGGAACAACCTGGAGCGGTATGACGCGCTCCGCCGCGGCGTGCAGAGTGACACACTTTTGTCGCTTGAAGCGCTTGTCAATCTCGGCCCCGCCGATCTGGTTGAGGCCGGGCCTGATGTCGCGCTGGTGGTGTACGCCCAGATGTGGGCGTTGATTCACTTCTTGCGTGAAGGCGAGAACGGCGAGTTCGCCTCGTCGCTGCGCCAGATGCTCGCCGACGCCGCAAGCGGCGAGATGAGCGTGCGCCTTGCTCGCGACGCAGGGCCACGCGCCGGCGAGCAGTTTCGGTCTCGTCGCGCCGGAGCGGACGTCTTTCGGATCTACACCGGACGCAGCGCGGCCTCGATCGAACGCGCGTATCGCGCGACCATCGAACAGATCATCGCGCTCGGCGGACGCGACGCAGTCGTGGCCGGACGATCGCCGCTGACGATGCCCTGACGTCACGGAGGGCATGCACCCCGTCGCGCATCGTTTTCGTCGCAACGCAAAAACAACACGGGCCCGGCCAAGCCGAGCCCGTGCGACAGTTGCATGTGTTCTTCGCGGCTCCCGCGGACGCACTTGCGTGCGAGCAGCGACGCCGGAATCTCAGGCCTTCTTCTCGTCCTTCGCATCGCCGGCAGCGGCGGCCGCGGCCACACGCGCCTCAAGCTTGCGACGCTCGTGCCCGCGCGAGCTCTCCCACGACTTCACGTCGACGAGGTTGCGCTTGGCAAGGATGTTCATCACCGTGTCCGACGGCTGAGCACCCTTGGCGAGCCAGTACTTGGTCCGCTCGTCGTTGAGCTGGAGCTGCTTGCCCTCGGCCGCGAGCGGGTCATACCAGCCCAAAGCCTCGATCACCGCGCCATCACGACGCGTGCGGCTATCAATCGCGCTGAGGCGATAGAAGGGACGATTCTTGCGGCCAAGACGTTGAAGGCGAAGACGAACCACGCGGCAAGCTCCAATCAGAAATCCCAGTCGACTCCGACCGGGGTGAAGATGATAGCCCGGATTTCCGCCAAGCCAAGTGGCGACCGAATCCGCAGCGCGGAACCTGCCGCGACGCGTTGCTCCGCGGGCGTCGATGGACTGTCCGAAATTGTCGCGCAAATTTCGAGATTTTGCTTCCTGCGCGGCAGCGCAATCGGTATTTTCGGACCCACATTGACACCCTTGTTTTGGGAGTTGGCCCAAGCCGTTTGGCCGGCGTTCATGCGTCTGGGTGCCAGGAGGAATGCTCTGAGTCCTTGATCACGATCGCGTTGACATAGCCCCTTGAAGGCAAAGGAGTTCCACATGTGCACGACCGCAGCGACCGTCCCTGCCCGCCGTCACCTCGGCTTCACCCTCATCGAACTCCTCGTCGTCATCGGGATCATCGCGATCTTGATTGGCCTGCTCCTCCCGGCCATGCGCGGCGCTCGAGAAGCCGCTCGCCTGACCAAATGCAAGAGCGGCCTGCACCAGATGCTGACGGCCGTGAACACATACGTCGTGGATTCACGCGATTGGCTGCCGCTCCCGAACTGGGGCCCCAAGGCGACGCGCAAGGGCTGGCTCTACGGCACCGACGCGGGGCCGGGCGTGGGCAAGGCCTTTGCCGAGGAAGATCGGCACACCGGCTCCCTCTACCAATACCTGGAGAGCGACGCGATCTATCGCTGCCCCGCTCATCGCGAGCCATTCACCGGCACGGCACTGCTCACGAGCTACATCATGAACGGGGCCGTCGTAGCCTATCGCAACCCCGAAAAGTCGTATCGCATCGATCAGTTCAAGCCCGGTGCCGTGCTGATGTGGGACGCCAATGAACAAGGCCCGGTGGCGTTCAACGATGGCGCGTCATACCCCAACGAAATCGTCGCGGGGCATCACGGCGGCGGCATCACATGTGGGTCGATCGACGGCTCAGGCGTCTTCTTCAACGCTCAGGAGTTTGCTGATCAGGTCGCAAGCCGCCCGAGTCGCCTGTGGTGCAACCCGATGTCGGCCAAGGGCGACTGAGCCGCCGCCCGACGAAACCTGACAATGGGCCCGGAGGGGCTCGAACCCTCACTCCCTTGTGGGGAAGCGGATTTTAAGTCCGCTGCGTCTACCATTCCGCCACAGGCCCGACGATCCACCGACACACACGCGTTTGCCGCGTGTGTTTCTCTTTTTCGATCTCTCGGCGTCGCAACCCCGGAGCCATCAACCACCCAGAGCCGTGCGGGATCGAAGAAGAGTGTCTTGATACTGCCCCGCATTCATCATCGGGTCAACCGGCGGCGGGCTGGAGCGTTGCAAAAATGCTGAGTCGATGCCGGAAAGCGTCAACGACGCCACCCGATCGCGATACCTGACGATCGGGGCGGCAAGTCTTGTTCCGGATGCCCTATCCGTTTGCGCGGCTGCGTTTGGAGGAGCACGCCTTGCACACGCCGATCAAGGTCAGGTCGTGGCCGACGACTGTAAAGCCCGGCGGTGCCAGCGACGACAAATCCCCCGGACAACCTTCGACCTCAAAGAGCCGCTCGCACGACGTGCAGTGAAAGTGGTGATGGTGCCCCTTGCCAGCAGGCTCGTAGCGCGCGGGCTGGCCCGGTACGTCGACGGTGATGACCTGGCCCGCCTCGACCATTGCCGCGAGCGCGCGATACACGGTCGCCATGCCGAGGCCCGTGATCTGCTTGCTCGCCCGGTCAAGCACCTCGCGTGGACTCAGCGGCCCTGCGGCGGCGGCCAAGACATCGGCGATCGCCTGGCGTTGTTTGGTGTTGCGTTCCATGCCCGCCCCACTCACTTCAGACCCATGCCGATGTCCGTCCGCATCTGCTTGCCGGTGAACCGGATGCGACCGGCGGCCTTGTACGCCGCGTCTCGGGCCGCGGCCATCGTCGCGCCGGTGGCCGTGACACCCAGTACGCGTCCGCCGCCCGTGACGATCTGGCCATCGCTGTTGCGCCGCGTCCCGGCGTGGATGACTTGCACGTCGGGCACCTTCGCGGCGTCATCGAGGCCATCGATCACGTCACCGGTCTTCGGCGCGTCGGGATAGCCGTGGGATGCAAGCACGACGCAGCATGCGGCGCCGGGCTTCCACGCGACGTCGATCTGATCGAGCTTGCCGTTGCACGCCGCGAGCATGAGGTCGATGAGATCGGTGTCGAGACGAGCCATCAGCGGCTGGCACTCAGGGTCGCCAAAGCGGCAGTTGAACTCCAGCACCTTGGGTCCGGCGGGGGTGAGCATGAGGCCCGCGTAGAGCACGCCGCGATAGTCGATGCCTTCACGGCGCAGCGCGTCGAGCGTGGGCACAAGCACTTCGCGTTCGATGCGCGACATCATGCGATCGTCGATCGTGGTGGTTGGGCAGAACGCGCCCATGCCGCCGGTATTAGGGCCGGCGTCGTTGTCCTGCAGGCGCTTGTGATCCTGGCAGGGCGGGAGGACGAGGATGTTCTTGCCATCGACGATCGCGAGGACCGACACTTCTGGGCCGCTGAGGCGTTCTTCGATGACGACGGTCTTGCCGGCGTCGCCGAACTCACGCTTGGTGAAGATGCGTTCGAGGGCGGCGATCGCTTCGACGTAGTTGCCCGGCACGATCACGCCCTTGCCCTTGGCAAGCCCCGCGGCCTTGACGACTGGCAGGTCGGTGCGACTCTGCGTCGCGCTCTTGGCAAAGGACAACGCGTCGCGCAGGATCGGTTCGTCGCTGCCCGTGAGGCGGTAGACGCGGGCATCCTTGATGAGCGTCAGGTCCGGCGCGTCGAACGACTGCTTGCTGAGCAGCGCGAGGCCGATGCGGAGCTGCGCGTTCTGGGCGCGGCGCCGCAGCGACGCGTCCTTCACCTCGGCAAAGCGAATGAAGTGATGGCGCAGATTGTCGTCGTCGGCGGCCTTGGCGTCGATGAATGCCTGCGCACCCGCGATGTCCGTGAACGACTTCGCCTCGGCTGTCGGAATCGACGCGGCACGCATGAGCTGCTTGGCCCACGCCTTATCGGCTTCGAGCCGCGCCCCCTCTGCGATCGGGCCGAACACGGCGCGGCCGGGGGCGATGAGCTTGTCGGCATACCCCTCAGCAAGCGGCTCTTCGGGCCCGATCACGACTAGGCCGATCGGGTGCTTGTCGAGCCACTGCAAGAGGCGATAGATCTCGCGGATGTTGACGGGCACATCGACGGGCGTGCCGAGGGCGGCGAGGCCGGGATTCTCCGGGTGCGTGATGTAGAGTTTGCCCAGTCGCTTGGACTGGGCGAGTTTGAGGGCCAGGGCGTGCTCGCGGCCGCCGCCGCCAATGAGCAAAACGTCGATGGTGTCGGGCATGAGGCCCGATCGTATCGCGTTCAGGACGCGATCGTCGGCGTGACGACGCACTTCACATGCGCAATGCCCAACTCAGGCCGATTCGCGCCAGCGGCGGACATCCTCGGCAATGGTCTCGTTGCTCGCGCACGTGCGGCCGGTTCGGCCGATCATGGACCGCTGCTGGTCGGTCAGTTCAAGGAATCGCACGCCAATCTCGTGCTTGCTCCAGCCGGTGCGGCGTTCCCAGATCGACTCGACACGCACCACCACTTCGCCGTCGACGCACGTGAGCGTGATGTCGGCCTGATGATGGCAGGGCAGTTCGGGCTTGCCCGGCGTGCGCACACGCATGCCCGAGGCGGACAGATCAAGCACCTCGCCCAGAGAGCACGTCACGCCCTGCATAAGGACGCGCCCGAACTTGCGCGCATTTGGACCCTGCGACTTGGGAGATGATTTGAACCACGCCATGAGCGTTGTATCGACGCCCGCTGGGCTGATCGAAAGCCCGACAGCCAAGGTCTGAGGTTCTCGGACGCAATGAGCGCGAGACGGTGACGCCTGTATGAGGCAGGACGCGGCCTGTTTGGAAAAAGAACACCCCACGCTTTCACGTGGGGTGTCGGAACAGACATGGTTGTGGCGGTCGTCGTCCCCTCACGGAGCGAGGGCAGTATCCCGCGACACACCGCGCTCGATCTCCACGCCGAGAACGAGGCGGCAGCTAGACCGCAGCCCGCTCGCGGCCCACCGACGCCGCCTCCGCCGCGGTCTTGCGCAGCGCGGCGATCGCCGCGTCGATCTGGGACTCAGACACGTCGAGATGGCAGACCGCCCGAATGCGACGCGGGGCGGTCGGCATCATCAGCACGCCCGCGGCACGCAGCCGCTCGCAGAACTGTGCACCATTGAGCGAGATTCGGGGCGCGAGATCGAAGAACACCATGTTCGTCTCGACCTCATCGAGTTGAATCTCAAGACCCTCGATCTCCGCGATTCCTCGGGCGAGACGGGTCGCGTTGGCATGGTCTTGGGAAAGCCGATCAATGTGGTGATCGAGCGCATGCAGCGCGGCGGCGGCGAGCACGCCGGACTGGCGCATGGTGCCGCCGAACATCTTGCGGAAGCGATGAACGCGTTCGATCGAGGCGCGATCACCGGCGACGGCGGAGCCGGCGGGGCACCCCAGGCCCTTGCTGAAGCAGCACGACACCGTGTCGAAAGGCGCGGCCCACTCGCTGGGCTTGATGCCGGTCTTGACGCTGGCGTTCCAGAGTCGCGCGCCGTCGAGGTGAACGCGCAAGCCGAGTTCGCGGCCTCGCCGTGCGACGCGCTGGAGTTGTTCGAGCGACCAAACGCTGCCGCCGCCGCGGTTGTGGGTGTTCTCGAGCACGAGCAAGCGCGAGCGTGCAAAGTGGCTGGAGTGCGGGCGGACCATCGGCTCGAGATCGGCGACGTCGAAGATGCCGCGCGGCGAAACGATCGGTCGGATCATGACGCCCGAGAGGGCGGCGGGCGCGCCGGTCTCATAGTGGATGATGTGGGAGCCTTCGTGGGCGATGATCTCGTCGCCGGGCTCGGTGTGGGCGCGGATGGCGGTCTGGTTGGCCATCGTGCCGGTGGGCACGAAGCACGCGGCCTCCTTGCCCATGATGTGGGCGACGCGCTCCTGCAAGCGGATTACGGTCGGATCATCGCCCAAGACGTCATCGCCGACCTCGGCGTTGGCCATGACGCGGCGCATCTCGGCGGTGGGCTTGGTGACGGTGTCGCTGCGGAGGTCGATGAGCGGCGTGGTCATGCACCGAATATAGGGGTGGCAATGCCGCGATCGTCGGTCGAAGCCGTGCGATCAGATCGCCTTTTGCTCGCCGGTCGGCACCGCTTCGGGGGCGGGTACCGGTGCTGAACCGTCGTTCGCGCCGGGGGCGGCCACGCGCCGAGCCGCGGCACGCTCTTCTTTGACCATCCAGATGGTGTGCAGCACGCGCGTTGTGAGGATGCCACTGATCAGACCGATGCCCGTCGCGGCCTCGCGCGGGAAGCCGCTGCGCATGAGGAGGTACTGGAGCCCAAATGCGACGGCGTAGAGCAGCGGAGAAAGGATCGCACGCTGAAGCTGCACGATCGACGCGTCGCGGATGAAGGACATCTGGGCGTACGCGCCCTCGACCGCCTTGAAGCGTCGATTGCTGCTGTGGTTGGCGAGCCAGTGCAGGCCGAAGTAGATCGTCACGTCAGAGACGATGTCGGCCGCGAACGTGATGACGGCGATCAGGAGGTGGTGATGGTCGTCGACGAAGAAGCGTGAAAGCGAGACAACCGCGATCGTGGGCACGAGGGCGAGAATGCCCGCGAGCACGATGTTCACGTTCACGTTGACGATTCGGCGTGCGTACAGCCGCCTCAGCCACTCCATGCGACGCATCCTAGGGCAAATCGTCCGGTGCGTGTATGTGGGTGTGTCGGGGAGCGTGCCGCCTTGTGAGCCGCTTGGGCGTCCGTCGAGATCGGATGTCGGCGACGACGGGAGGCACGCGGCGTCTGACCAAATCATAAAAAATCTTCTTGTCCGATGGTTGCCCACCTCTGCTATTCTGTGCCTCCCTGATGTTCCCCCGGGTCTTGCCTTGACAACAGGATTCGGGCAGTTTGCGACTTGGTCCGTTCGAACCACTGTGCCACGAAGGCAGAAGGCCCGACGACATGACAGTCCAGTCTGACGCGCTCCCGGCAGCCGCCCGATTCGTCCCCGCTCAGCTCACCCCGGGCTCGATCGAAGAGCTCTTCCCTGACGCAGGCAAGGTCGTGAAGCCTGAAGAACTCGATTCGGTCGCGGCCGTTGCCGGGGCCGATCGCGCCAGCACGATCTACAAGCTCGTCAACCTCGCGATCGTCGTGCTCCCCCTGTTCGGCGCGGCGGCGGCGCTGGCCCTGCTCGCGTACGTCGATTTCCACTGGATCTATCCGACGCTCCTGGTCACGCTTTACATCATCAGCGGCCTGGGAATCACGGTCGGCTATCACCGCCTGTTTACCCACAAGTCGTTTGAGGCCGGTCCGATCGTGACGTGGTTCTGGGGGGTCGCGGGTTCGATGGCGGCCGAGGGGCCGATTCTGCGCTGGGCTGCGATGCACCGCCAGCACCATCAGTACAGCGACAAGCACATGGACCCCCACTCGCCGCACCTGCATGGCGACACGGCGTGGGGCGCCATCCGCGGCGCGTACCACGCCCACGTCGGCTGGCTGTTTGAGAATGACCCGGCCAACATGAACCGCTACATCGGCGACCTGCAGAAAGACAAGGTCGTGTGCATGGTCAGCCGCCAGTTCCTCCTGTGGTTCTTGGTCAGCCTCACGATCCCGGCCGCCATCGGCGGCTTGGTCACGGGAACGTGGCTGGGCGTGCTGCTCGGCTTTATCTGGGGCGGATTGGCCCGCATCTTCGTCGTGCACCACGTGACCTGGAGCATCAACTCGGTGTGCCACATCTGGGGCAGCCGCCCGTTCAACAGCCACGACGAGAGCCGCAACAACCTGATCTTCGGCATCGTCGGTTTCGGTGAGGGCTGGCACAACAACCACCACGCGTTCCCCGCGTCAGCGCGGCACGGCCTCATGTGGTGGCAGCTTGATGTCTCCTACATCATCATCCGCAGCATGGAGATCCTCGGTCTGGCCAAGCGCATCCGCGTCCCCAGCCCCGAGCGCATCGCGTCCAAGGCACGCGAGCACTGATCGGCCGAGCACTGAGGCATCCACAGAAAAGAAGAAACGCCGCGATCGCCGCGGCGTTTTTGTTTGATCTGTCGCATCGAGCACCGACCGCTGAGGGTCAGCCCACGTTCACGGGCTTGCGGCCGACGCTGTAGTACGCAAACCCGCTCGAACGCATGCTCTGCGTGCGATAGAGATTGCGGCCGTCGAAGATGACCTTGCCGGCCATCAGCGTCGCCATGCGATCAAAGTCGGGGTTCTTGAACTCGTCCCAGTCGGTGCTGATGACGAGTGCATCGGCACCCTTTAGAGCTGCGTACATGTCATCGACGATCTCGGCCGCGGGGCCAAGTTCCGCGCGCGCGTTGTCGCCTGCGACGGGATCGAAGCCGACGCACGTCGCACCATAACCGGCGGCCTTGCGGATGAGGGTGAGTGCCGGAGCTTCGCGGATGTCGTCGGTGCGAGGCTTGAAGGCGATGCCCCAGAAGGCGATCTTCTTTCCTTGCAGGCCGGTCGCGCCACCGCCGACGCCCTTCTTGCCGCCGAAGTGGGCGACGATCTTGTCGAAGAAACGTTCGCGCTGCTTCTGGTTGACCTCGTGGACGGCCTTGCTGAGACGGGCCTCGATGCCGCTTTTGTCGCCCATCATCATGCAGGCGAGCGTGTCCTTGGGGAAGCACGACCCGCCGTAGCCCAGGCCGGGATAGAGGAACGCGCTGCCGATGCGCTTGTCGCTGCACATGCCCTCGCGGACGCGATTGATGTCCGCGCCGTAAGCCTCGCAGAGGTTGGCCATCTCATTGATGAACGAGATCTTGGTCGCGAGGAAGTTGTTGGCCGCGTACTTCACCATCTCCGCACTGGGGATGTCCATCAAGAAGATGGGGTGGCCGTTGCGAACAAAGGGGTCGTAGAGCTGGCGGAAGACTTCGCCGCTGGCTTCGTCTTCAACGCCGACGACGACGCGATCGGGCTTGTTGAAGTCGTTGATCGCGTCGCCTTCCTTGAGGAACTCGGGGTTGTCGGCGACCTTGAACGGAATGCCGGGGCCGACCCGCTCGCGGATGCGATCACGCACGGCGAGCGTGGTGCCGACGGGCACAGTGCTCTTCATGACAATCGTCTTGGGCTTCTGTGCCGGGCCGAGGGCCTTGATCACGTCGGCGATGTCATCCGCCGCCCCGTGGACGTACTTCAGATCGGTGTGGCCACGTTCATCGCTCGGGGTTCCGACGCAGATGAAGACCATGTCGGCGTCGCGATACGCCTCTTGCTTGTCGAGGGTGAAGTGGAGGCGACCAGCCTTGATGTTGCGTTCGAGCAGTTCCTCAAGGCCGGGCTCGTAGATCGGCACCTCGCCGCGCTTGAGCTTCTCGATCTTGCGGGGGTCGACGTCCAGGCAGGTGACATGGACGCCCGTATTGGAGAAGCAGACGCCAGTCACAAGACCGACATACCCGGTACCAACCATCGTCAGACGCATCGCGTAGTCCTTGCTCAACCCGGCCACACCCAGACAGATCCCAAGACGCGTGAGGCGCGGGAGGGAAGCATAGGTTGTCCGTCGCGGAATGCCGATCGCTCGGCGACACGGACCGGGATACGCTCTATCTCGTGACGCAAGCACCCGTCCAGGTCCCTACGCCCGACTACCCCGACGATGTTTCGTTGGTGACGCGCATGCAGGCGGGAGACGCCGCGGCGCTTGAGCAAGTCGTTCGCGAGTTTGGCGGACGCATGCTGGCGGTGGCCCGCCGATTCCTGCCCGACGAGAACGACGCGATGGACGCGGTGCAGGACGGGTTCCTCTCCGCCTGCAAGTCGATCAATCGCTTTGAAGGTGGCTCACGTCTGGAAACGTGGCTGCATCGCATCGTCGTCAACGCCGCGCTTATGAAGCTTCGGAGCCGGCGGCGGAGCAAAGAACGCAAGATTGACGACCTTTTGCCCTCGAATGACACGCACACGCCCTACGGCGAGGTTTCGCCGTGGCGATCGAGCGAGCGCGGCGGGCTGGATGAGATCCGTGCCGCGGAGATGCGCCGGATCGTTCAGGAAAAAATCGACGAACTTCCTGATGCATACCGCACCGTCATCGTGTTGCGGGACATCGAAGGCTTGGATACATCAGAAACCGCCCGTCTGCTGGGCGATACGGAAAACGCAATCAAGACACGCTTGCATAGAGCGCGGCTTGCGCTGCGCACGTTGCTGGACCCCTATATGCGGGGTGAATCGGGGAACGAATAGCCGCACAGTCCTTGGATCACGCTGGGCGCGTGACCGATAAGGAAAGGCGATGGTGTCAAGGGGGTTGGGGTCGTTTGGGTATGAACTGCAAAGAGCTGGTCGATTTTCTGATGAACTACCTCGACGGCGAGCTGCCAGCGCCGGTGCGCGAGGAGTTTGAGTCGCACCTCCGCCTCTGCCCGCCCTGCATGGTGTTCCTTGAGCAGTACCGCCAGACCGTGCGTCTGGGCAAGTCGTGCAAAGAGGGCGGCAAGTGCACGCAGCAGGTGCCCGAAGATCTGGTCCAGGCCATTCTCAAGGCCCGGTCCATGCAGCCCAAGGCGTAATCGCATCCCGATATCGCATGCCCGCGCGTTACGTGGCCGCCGTCAAGACCCAGTTCGCATAACCAAGCAAGCCGGGGTCGTGATCGTGGCCGTCCGCGTCAACGATGAATGCGACGCGCAAGCCCGCTTTTGCGACGATCCGCTCCCACTGCTGGCGGCTGTAGGTCCGCAGCGCGTACGTCGACGAGAACTGTCGTTCTCCACGCGATGACTGCACGGTCACGACGCTGAACACACGCTCGGCACGTGAACCGCCCCGCGGCCCGATCGGCGGCTCATACTGCACAACCTGTGAGACATGCGTGCCGGCACGCGAGCCGGACCAGACATCCTCGGTCGCGGTTTCAACGCCGTAGTGGCTCAGGCTGATTCCGACGACATACGCCGCGCCGGGCTTGAGTGCCGCACGCATCTGACGCAGGTGCGCGAGCATCGCGGCATCGGTCGGCAGGTGGCGGATCGAGTTGATGAGATTGAACGCGAAATCAACGCCGCCCTTGGGCACCAGTGCGGCAAAGTCAGTCATGTCTCCGACGTGAAATCCACAGCGACGCGAATAATCCGGTGCCATGCGTGCGATCGCCGCCCGACAGAAGTCGATCATCCGCGGCTCAAGGTCAAAGCCGATGACACGACGACCGCGACGAGCGGCGGCACGCAAATAGCGGCCCGAGCCGCACGCCGGCTCGAGCCAAATCCGATCGCGACGGAGGCGCGGTGTGCCATGCTTCCGTGCGGCGATGCGTTCGACGCGCTCAAGCATCCGCACATCGTCAAGCGTGCCCGGGCCGTGCAGGATGTCGTAGATGCGTGCGTCGGCGTAGAAGTCGACGGTGCCGGGCGAGCTTGAAGAAGCCCCGGCACTCGACGACGCGATGCCGGGTTGAGCGCTCACGACACCCCCACCGCCGATGCATCGCGATCTGAAAGCATGCCGCCGTCGCTGCGGGTGCGCACCGTGCCATCGCGCTTCCACGAACGCTCGCAGCGCGGCTCGGTCCGCAGGTCTTGCACGCTCGGCGCGTCGGGCGTGCCGACGAGTTTGACGCGGCTCACGCCGAGCAAGTCGGCGAGGTCAACCGCGTCGAATCGCGCGAGCGTGCCATCGGGGTCGGGCAGCGTCACTTGCATATCGAGCGGGTTCTCGACGCCGAGGGCGGCCTTGGCCTGCTCCATCGCCTGCATGGCGGCGGCACGCACTGTCATTACCTTGGCCCAGCCGTCGTCGGCGCGGACGCCGAAGCCGGGCTGCCCGCTCTTGGAACGCACGAACGACTCGACGTGAACGCACACGCGATCGTCCTTCGGATCGACGCGGCGAAGTGCGCGATACGCCTCGTCTGCCGTGTGCGGCAGCATCGGCGCGAGCAACTTGCACAGGCCCTCGGTCAGGTCCCACAGCACGGTCTGCGTCTGGCGACGCCGCGGGCTGTCGGCCTTGTCGCAGTAGAGTCGGTCCTTGACGGCCGCGAGATACACCGCGCTGAGTGTGTCGTTGCAGAAGTCATAGAGCCGCTGCTGCACGCTGCGGAAGTCGTAGTTCTCGTAGCCCTTCTCGACGGCCGCGGCGAGCGCGTCGAACTCGCCCAGCACCCACGCGTCGAGCGTGGTGGGCTTGATCGAGTCCGTCGGCACGCAGTGGCCTGCGACGCCGTCGCCCGAGGCGGTGAAGTCGCTGAGGTTGCTGAGCATGAAGCGCAGCGTGTTGCGGACCTTGCGATACGACTCGCCGTACTCGGCGAAGAAGGACAAGTCGGCCTTCACGTCGTTCTCGTACGGCAGGCTGGCGACCCACCATCGCATGACGTCCATGCCGAAGTCATTGCACAGGGCTTCGACCTCGTACTTGGCGGCGTCGGGCCGGCTTTTGCTGAGTTTCTTGCCGTCCTTGTCGACGATGAAGCCGTGCGTAAGCAGCGTCTTGAAGGGCGGGACGCCGAGCACGCCGAGCGCGGGCAGAAGCGAACTCTGGAACCAGCCGCGATGCTGGTCCGAGCCTTCGAGGTAGAGATCGGTGACGGGGCCGCTGGTATGCGCGAAGCCGCGCTCGCGCATGCACGCGTTCCATGTGCTGCCCGACTCAAACCACACGTCGACGATGTCGCCGCCCTTCTTGAGGCTTGCAAGCGGCACGCCGGGTTGGTCCTGGGTGTCGTCACCGGCGTTGTAGTACTTGAGCAGTTCCTCCGGGCCGGCACTGAACCAGATGTCGGTGCCCTTCTCGCGCACGAGTTGGGCCACCGCACGCACGCTGGCGGCGGTCATGAAGACGCTGCCGTCGGGGCGATGGAACGCGGGGATGGGCATACCCCACGCGCGTTGGCGGCTAATGCACCAGTCGGGGCGCGATTCGAGCATGCCGCGCATGCGATTGCGGCCCCATTCGGGGACGAAGGTGATGTCCGCGCCGCCTTGCGGAGCAGTCTGCTGCATCGCCATGTCGCGCAGGCTGACACCGCCGCGGACGAGCGGCTTGTCGACCGCGACGAACCACTGATGCGTGCAGCGGAAGATCACCGGTGTCTTGCTGCGCCAGTCGTGCGGGTAACTGTGTGTGAACTTGTGGCTCAGGAAGAGATGCCCACTGGTGCGGAGGTGGTTGGTCACCTCGTCGTTGGCCTTCCAGATGGATTGGCCGCGCAGCCACTGCGGCACGCTGTCGTCGTAGGTGCCGTTCTCTCTCACGGGGCAATACGCGGGCAGGCCGACGGCCTGACCAGTCTGGTAGTCCTCGGTGCCGTGGCCGGGCGCGGTGTGGACGAGGCCGGTGCCGTCTTCGAGCGTGACGTAGTCGGCGCCGACAACCGAATGGATCGGCGCGCTCGGCTTGACCTCAAACTGCTTGCGGAAGAAGTCGGAGCCGGTGCCGTCGGTCGCCGCGACGAACGGATGGCGGTACTTCAGGCCCAGCAGTTTTTCGCCGGTCGTGGTGCCGAGCACGACATACTGCTCGATCGCGTGCCCGCACGCCGCGGCCTTCTTCATCACACGCTCGACCGCGTCGGCGGCCAGCACCGTCACCGCGCCGTCGGCCCAGACGCAGGCGTACTCAAACTTCGGGTTCACGGCGATCGCGAGGTTCGCCGGCAACGTCCACGGCGTGGTGGTCCAGATCATGAACGACGGACGACAGAGCGGACGCGTGCCCGGCTTGGGTGCCGTTGCACCTACGTTGCCTTCGTCTTCTGACTCTCGACTCTCTGACTCCGTGACTTCCTGATCTTCTTCGTCCTTCAGACCAAAGGCGTCGTACACCGCGTCGGCGTTCTCCGCCTCAAAGTCCACGTACACCGACAGGTCTTCGCGGTCCTGATACTCCAGTTCCGCCTCGGCGAGCGCGGTCTCATTGGCGATCGACCAGTGCACCGGCTTGAGGCCGCGATAGACGAGGCCCTGCGCACACAACTCCGCCAGCACTTCGAGCGTCGCGCCCTCGAAGCTGGGTTGCAGCGTCAGATAAGGATTCTCGTAGTCGGCGAGCGTGAGGAAGCGTTCCATCTGGCCGCGTTGGAGCTTGACGTACTTCTCGGCGTGGGCCTGACACTCGCGGCGGATCGCGGTCTTGCGCTGATCGTCAGGCAGCGTTGCGAGTTTGGCGAGTTTGCCCTTCTCCTGAAGGTCGGTGACGACCTTGTGCTCGATCGGCAGGCCGTGGCAGTCCCAGCCGGGGACGTAGGGGCAGTCAAAGCCCATCATGGTGCGGCTGCGGACGACGAAGTCCTTCAGACACTTGTTGAGCATGTGGCCCAGGTGAAGGTTGCCGTTGGCGTAGGGCGGGCCGTCGTGAAAGACGAACGGCTTGGCGCCCTTTCGTGCCGCACGCACCTTGTCATAGAGCCGCATCGCCTGCCAGCGCTTCAGACTGGCGGGCTCGTTCTGCACCAGGCTCGCCTTCATCGGGAAGGTCGTCTGCGGCAGGTTCAGCGTGTTGCGATAGCGATTCTTCTCCGTCGCCTCAGGCTTCGCGGCGGCGGGTGCCGCAGATTGCTGGGCGTTGGAGGGCGGGTTGGCGTGGGTGTTGGACTGGCTGTTGGACATGGCAAGTGCTCAGAACGCCGCGACGAAGTGCCGCGGCTGGAGAGAATCGGCTGGACAGAACGCGATGGTATGGAAATGAGCCGCCGTGCGGCAGGAAGAAGCGGACGACCAGCGAAACGCGACAGCAGAGGCGGGGCTCAGGCCGTGCCGCGGGTCATCCAAACGCCCCGATGTGATCGCCGCCTGATCCTCGCGAGCATCGACCGTTGGTCGCGCGTCGCGGGACACCCAAGGCAGCCCCTCACCGGGGCCGGGTAATTCGTGCATGGAGCGGCTGAGTATTCATGCGGGCCAAGTGTAGGCGAAGCACACAAGACGCGTCGATTCTCGGGAGATTCGCGGGCGCGCGTGCATAGACTCTGCCCCGATGCGCAACACCTCTTCGCTTCGGGCTTCCTCCATCGCACGCCTCGCACTCGCCGACGGAACGGTCTTTACGGGCCGCGGCTTTGGTGCCATGGGCAAGAACGTGCTGAGCCGCGCCGAGGTGGTGTTCAACACCGCGACCAGCGGCTATCAGGAATCGCTGACCGATCCGTCGTACACCGGGCAGATTCTGGTTCAGACGTTTCCGCTGATTGGCAACACCGGCACCAACGCCGAGGACGTCGAGTCGGCCAAGGTGCAGGTGTCGGGCATGGTGATCCGCGAACTGGCGCGGCGGCACTCCAACTTCCGGGCGGACAGCGATCTCTCCGCGTATCTGGATCGCGCGGGCGTGCTGGGGATCGAAGGCATCGACACGCGAGCGCTGACCAAGAAACTGCGCACCACCGGCTCGATGCAGGGCGTGCTCACTGATCGCACAGACCTGAGCGATGCGGAACTCGTGGAACTTGCCAAGACGAACCCGTCGATGGCGGGCCAGAATCTCGTGCCGATCGTCGGCTGCTCGAGTCGCCAGACGTGGGCGGAGACGCTGGGTGATTGGTCACCGGATGAAGGTCGCGGCAGTCGGCACAGCGGCGGGCGCAAGCCGCGCGTGCTCGCGCTGGACTGCGGCGCAAAGCGAAACATCTTGCGGAACCTGACGGATCGCGGGTGCGAGGTTGTGATCATGCCGCACGACACGAGCGCGGCACAGATCACGCAGATGCACGAAAAGGGCGAGATCGACGGACTCTTCATCAGCAACGGCCCCGGCGATCCGGCCGCGGTCGAGAAGACCATCGCGACGCTGCGCGAAGTCGTGGCGAAGCCTGCCGCAGGCTCGGGCAAGAAGTCGCTGCCGACATTTGGCATCTGCCTCGGACATCAGTTGCTCGCGCTCGCCGTCGGTGCCAAGACGTACAAGCTCAAGTTCGGGCATCGCGGCATCAACCAGCCCGTGCTGCACGCCGAGAACGGACGCGTCGAGATCACCAGCCAGAACCACGGCTTTGCGGTCGATCCTGAATCGCTCAAGGCGGTCGGCGGCGTGGCGACGCACGTGCATCTCAACGACGGCACGCTCGCGGGCTTCCGACTGAAGGATCGCCCTGTGTTCAGCGTGCAGTATCACCCTGAGGCGTCGCCCGGGCCGCACGACTCGTCGTATCTGTTTGATGAGTTTGTGAAGGCGATGGGGTGAGAAGAAGAGGCATTGGGCATCTGGCATTGGGCAATGGTGAAATGCAAATGCCAGATGTCGACGACTCAGACGCGGTGCGAGGCAACCGCGTCACCCTGATGCTCGATGCCTGATGCCTGACGCCCGATGCCTTCTCGCCAAAGCCGGGGACGTGATTCGAACACGCAACCTGCGCTTTACAAAAGCGCTGCACTACCGTTGTGCTACCCCGGCGGGTGCCGAGAGTTTATGCCCGGATGATCGGGCTTGGCACGCCCGCGAATCGGCACTGCCGCGGGCGGCGAACTGCTCACCATGTCGCGTTCTCCGCTGCCAACCAAGCCGTGCGTTGCGTGCGGTCGCGACATCCGCTGGCGGAAGAAATGGGAGCGGGATTGGGAGCAGGTGAAGTACTGCTCCGACGCGTGCCGCCGTCGCGGCGTGAGTGAACGCGACACGCAACTCGAACGCGCGATTCTTGATCTGCTTGCCGCGCGTGCGGCCGGCGCGACGATCTGTCCGTCTGAGGCGGCCCGCGTCGTTGCGCCCGCTGGGTGGGAGTCGCTGATGGACGACGTGCGTCGCGCGGCCAATCGGCTTGCCGCCGCGGGCACAATCGACATCACGCAACGCGGTACCGTGGTTGATCCGTCGACCGCCAAGGGTCCGATTCGACTGCGCAGAAACAGGTGACCCCGCGTTCGGGTTATGGCGAGCATCACGCGCGCTTGCACGCCGACGGATTTGCTTGGCATCTGCCGCGGGAATCTGTAAACTGCCGATTCGTCTCGTTTCTCTCGCAGCCTTCTGAGCAGGACTTCATCATGCAGCAGATTGATCGTCGTTTGCCCCATCTTGCGGGTGTGATTGCCCTGTGCGCGTCGACGGCGATCGGCCTGGCCGAGCTTCGTCCCGCGGGCGGCGAAACGCCGCAGCTCACCTACTCGACGTACGCGATCATCGATGGACAGATGACCGCCGCCCCGGCGATCAAGATGGGCGACGCGGCGACGATCGCGAAGATCCTCGCGGAGGGTCGCGAGCGGAACAAGGTAATGGAGCACCTGACGCATCTGACCAAGAACATCGGCTCGCGTCTGACGGGCAGCAATCGCCTGAAGGCCGCGAACGACTGGTGCAAGGCTCAGTATGAGGCGTGGGGGCTGACCAATGCCCGCCTCGAAAAGTGGGGCGAGATCGGCGTCGGCTTTGATCGCGGGCCAAGCTCCGGCAAAGTGTTCCTTCGCATCACCAAGCCCGCGGACGAGAAGGCGGGCACCCCCGAGCACATCGAGGACGAAGAGAAGCGCACGATGGCGATCAGCACGCTCGCCTGGACGCGCGGCACGAACGGCCCGGTGCGTGCGCCGGTGGTGAAGGAACCTCAGACCGAGGAAGAGTTCAACGCGGTCAAGGACAAGATCAAGGGCTCGTGGGTGCTGCTGCAGCCGCCGCCGCCGGTCGGTCAGCGCGGCCTGCGCGATCGACTGAAGACGATGTACGAGATGCGCGCCGACGCCCGCAAGAAGATCACCGCGGGCACGGACCCCGCGACACTGCCGATCATCGAGCGTCTGGTGACGCTGGAACCCGCAGGCTATTTGACGTCGAGCCGCGATGAGCGTGTGTGGACGGGTGCCGTCGGCAACTGGCGCGAGCTCACGATGGACACGCTGCCGCCGGACGTGCATGCGATGATCAGCGGGCCCGATTACGACTACATCAACAGCCGCGTCTTTGACAAGGAGCCGATCGTTGTCGAACTCGATCTGAAGCACGAGTTCACGCCCGGCCCGGTCGCGGTCTACAACACAATCGCGGAGATCCGCGGCACCGAGAAGCCCGACGAGGTCGTGATCGTCTCGGCCCACCTCGACAGCTGGGACGGCCCCGGCTCCGAAGGCTGCACCGACAACGGCACTGGATCGTCCGTCGTGCTCGAAGCGGCGCGCATCCTCGCGAGCGTCGGCGCCAAGCCCAAGCGCACGATCCGGTTCATCAACTGGACCGGCGAGGAGCAGGGCTTGCTTGGCTCCAAGGGCTATGCCGACACGCACAAGGACTCGCTCGACAAGATCTCGGCCGTGCTCGTGGACGACGGCGGCACGAACTATGAGGGCGGGCTCAAAGCGATCGCGCCGATGCGCGACTATCTCGCCGCGGCGACAGCCCCCGTCAACAACCTGTTCTTTGACGACATCACGGGCAAGCCGATGAACGTCAACGTGCAAATCGGCGAGAAGATGCCCAAGGGCGGCGGCAGCGATCACGCGACGTTCAATGCCGCCGGCGTGCCTGGGTTCTTCTGGGACGAGGTGGGCCGAGCGGACTACGGGCACGGCTGGCACACGCAGTTTGACCGGCTGGATCTGGCAATCCCGGTCTATCTGCAGCAGTCGTCGACGTGTATGGCGCTGACGGCGTACCAGTTGGCGTGCGCCCCGACGCTCCTGCCGCGTGAACCGCAGGAAACCAGCGCAGCCGACGCAGAGAAGAAAGACGCCAAGCCTGAGCCGAAGGCAACCAAGCCCAAGGAAGACGCCGCGTCGAAGTGACGGCGTCGCCCGTCGCGCGCCATCGTTGCAAACGCTCAGTCGCGGGCGACTTCGATCAGCCCGCGCTGCAGCATTGCCTTGAAGACCTCGATTGCCCCCGGCAACATCGCTCCGGCGGGCTGACCGATGACAGGTTCAGCCGCCTTGAGGATCGCCGCGACGTTGCGCACGCCGTCCATGAGTGACAGCAGCGGCAACACGCTCTGATGGATGCCGAAGCGGTATCCGAGCCCGAGTTGGAGCGAGAGTTCGGTAGCGTTCGACACCCAGCCGCCGTCGCCATCCTGCGTCAGCTTGTGCTCGAGGATGGCACCTGGGGCGAGACTGAGTCGCGTGGTCAGCCACTCGCGCGGGCCGTCGTCTCGACTGATCGCGGCGTCGAGGGCCTCGATTGCGTGGCGGTTGTCGAAGATGCGTGCGAGGTTGTCGCTCAGGTTGCTCTTGGCGTCGCCGCTGGCGGTGCTGGGGGTGTCTTCAAACCAGACACGCGGGCCGCGGCCGTCGGCACGATGGCGACAGATGACGATACCTGCAGTCACCGCTTCAATGCCGAGTTGCTCGTACGACGCGACCCATGTCTCGAAGCGTTTGAGCATGTTGTACTGCGAGTCGGGGGCCGTGTGATTGACCCACGTCCACGCATACATGTCCGCGGCACGCGTCTCGGCGGTGAGCATGAGCACATCGAGATCGTGCCCCGCGAACCACGACGCCAGCCGCTGCTGCACCGGGACGCCCTTGAGATGAGCCCAGTTGCAGACCATGCTGCCCCAGCCGCCGGGGTTGAGGTGCGGCGCGAACTGGCCGCAGACGTCTTGGACGATCGAGTCGCCGGAGCGCCCGCTGTCGCGGAAGATGAAGGTCTTCTCGGGCGAGATCACAAACGGCGGATTGGTGACGATGAGATCGAATCGTCGACCCGCGACGGCGGCGAACATGTCGCCCTCGACAAACTCGCAGTTTGTCTTGCCCGCGAGCATCGCGTTGAAGCGCCCCATCTCGATCGCGCGGCGGTTGCGATCGACCCCCACCACTCCGCCGCGTGCGGCGGATGCAAAGCGTGACATCTCAAAGCCGATGTACCCCGCGCCGCACCCCATGTCGAGAACAGTTGCGCCTTGCTTCTGCACGGCGTGGCGGGCGACAAGCGTGCTGCTCGCGCCGACACCCATCACATAGTCCTCACGCACGCGCCCGGTCTTGCGCGCGGGCATGTCGTAGGTGTACCAGTAGCCGTCGAGCGGCAGCATCTCACACGCGGGCTTGACGACATCGCCATCAAGAGTTACTAAACCAACATCGTGCATCGCCTGAAGCGAAAGCGGCGCGAACGCACGCTCCGCATCGGCACGCTTCACGGGCACGCTGATCAGAAAAAGTCGGATGCACGCGTCGATCGGCCGCCCCGCGTGCGTGCGACGTTCGACAACGGCATCGCCGAGGCCCTTGAATGCTTCCATCGACGTGACGCCAAGTGCCGCGGGGACGCCCGCGGGCGTGAAGTCGGCACGCAGCAGCGCATCGCGCAGACGTGCGTGGTCGTCGGAGTTCGAGAAACCAAATGGGGTCGACATGGGAGCCCTCTTGATCGCGTGCCGCGCACGCGGCAGACGTGCGCGGCGACACTCCGAGAGAGACTATCCGAGTTCGTTCAAGCGCGACCCGCGGGGTGGTCACACGATGTCTGGAGTATCGACGTCCATCGGGCCCTTGCCGCGCTTGCTGACTAGGAACCAGATGAGGATGAACGCCGGGAACACCATGCCGATGACGAGGCCGATGACGGGGCCAGCGTAGTCGAACCCCTCTCCCATCGGCGAAGGCTTGACGAATGGATTGTCCGGGTGATCGGCGCGAAACTGCCGCAGTGCCGGGACCTGCATGAACTGGTAGATGGAACTCGCGATCACGCTGATGATCGAGAGCACGGCATAGATGATGTGCGCCGTGCGCCCCGCGGGCTTGCGGCTGATCGTGAGCGCGCCAGCGACAAGAAGGACGAGCGAGAGCAAAACGCCGGTGCCCAGCATCACGATCATCGCTGGACCGAGCTGCATCTGCGGCGGAAGGCTGACGTCCATCGACGGATCAGCCTTCTTCATGTTCTCGACACCCATCGGCAAGAACACCGCAAGGCCGACGATGCCCCAGCCCATGCAGCAGAACCCAAAGATCACAGACCAGCTCACGCTGATCCAGCCGATCACTAGCGGCCAGGTCGGACGCTCAGGCGGCAGATCAAGATCGGGTTCGACGGGCGGGGTCAATGGCTGATCGGTCATCTTCAGTTCTCCCACGATCGGTGCCGCAGTCGTGCGCGGCCCGTGCTGTCACACCATTCGGAGGAATCGCACGTCGTTTTCAAACAGCAAGCGGATATCGGGGATGCCGTACTTGCCCATCGCGAGTCGCTCGATGCCGAAACCGAAGGCGAAACCGGTCCACTCTTCCGGATCGATGCCGCAGGCGGTCAGCACCGCGGGATCAACCATGCCGCACCCGCCGAGCTCCATCCAGCGCCAAGGCTGCTCGGGTCGGAGGCGAACCTTCATGTCGACCTCGGCGCTTGGCTCGGTGAACGGGAAGAAACTTGGACGCAGACGGACCTCGGCTTGTTCCCCGAAGTAAGCGCGAGCGAACTGCAAAAGCGTGGTCTTGAGGTCGACCATACTCACGCCGCGATCGAGGTAGAGCCCTTCGATCTGGTGGAACATGAAGGAGTGTGTCGCGTCGACGGTGTCGGGGCGATAGACGCGCCCGGGAGCGACGATCTTGATCGGTCGCGTGAGACGGCCGCCGCCCGCCTTCACCGCAGCCTCCATAACACGCACCTGTACGGTGCTGGTCTGGCTGCGAACCATGCGCGGCTTGGCCGTGGTGCGCGGATCATCGACGTAGAAGTTGTCGATCGGGTCGCGGGCCGGGTGGCCGTCGGGGATGTTGAGCTTGACGAAGTTGTGTTCGTCGTCTTCGAGTTCCGGGCCGTCGGCGACATCGAAGCCCATGCGGGCGAAGACCTCGACGAGTTCGTCGCGCACGCGCGTGATGATGTGGCGGCGACCAACACCCGCGGACTGCACAACGCCCGGCTCGGTCAGATCGATCTCGCTGGTGGCCGATGGCGCGGCGGTACCGACGCTCGCCTTCTTGGCAGCCAGCGCCTCTTCGAGCGTCGTCTTGAGCGTGTTCAGGCGAGCGCCGACGGCAGGCTTCTGATCCTTCGGGACGTCCTTGAGCCCCCCCATCATCGCCTTGAGCTTGCCGCTGTTGCCCAGGTAGGACAAACGCCACGCCTCGACGGCCGCAGCGTCGGCGGCGGTCTGAAGTTCCGCCAGCCCTTGGGATTCGAGTTGATTGAGCGATTCGAGCATTGGGGGGAACTATAACGCGTCGGAACCGACCCGCGCTCACGAAAGCCGCCGCCCCGCCGCGACTTGCCACAACATGCCGAGAAAACCGGCCCCGGCTTGATTGTTGACTCTCGTGTCCGCTATTATGGCCGCATCACTGGCGGCTCGCCCGGCGGGTTCTCGACGGGGCACGAGCCCTCTACAACCGGCAGCGAGGTCATCATGAGACTGAGCGTTCCGAAAGAACTGGCCGCGGGCGAACGACGGGTGGCACTTGTGCCGGAAACCGTCAAGAAGCTCACGGCAGCGGGATTCAGCGTCGTTGTTGAACACGACGCGGGCACGGCGGCGAACTTCCTCGATCAGCAGTATCTCGAAGCGGGTGCGACGATCGAGCGCGACGCCAACGCGTTGTTCTCCAAGGCGGACATGGTTGTCAAAGTCGGCCCGCCGCTGACGGGTCCGGGCGTCGCACGCGATGAGATCGCGATGATGCGCGAGGGTGCGATGGCGCTGGCGTCGATGATGCCGACGCGCAATCTCGCGGCCGTCCAGGCGATGAAGGTGAAGAAGATTACGTCGTTCTCGACGGACACGATCCCGCGCACGACGCGGGCTCAGGCGATGGACACGCTTTCGGCGATGGCCAACATCGTGGGGTACAAGGCCGCACTGATGGCCGCGCTCGAGATGCCGCGCTACACGCCGATGTTGACGACCGCGGCGGGCACGATCCTGCCGGCGAAGTTCTTTGTCATCGGCGCGGGTGTCGCGGGCTTGCAGGCGATCGCGACAGCACGTCGCATCGGCGCCGCCGTCAGCGCGACGGACGTCCGCCCCGAGGTGAAGGAACAGATCGAGAGCGTCGGCGCCAAGTACGTCGGCATCCAACTCAAGGCCGACGCCAACGCGGGCGGCGGCTATGCCAAGGAACTGAGCGAGGACGACAAGGCCCGCCAGCGCGAGCTGCTCGCCGAGCAGTGCTCGATCTCGGCCGCGGTCATCACCACCGCACTCATCCGCGGCGTGACTGCACCCAAGCTCATCACCGCGGACATCGTCAAGCGCATGAAGCCCGGCGCGGTCATCATCGATCTGGCGGCGGACGGCGGCGGCAACTGCGAGTTGTCGCGCCCTGGCGAAACGGTGGTCGAGCACGGCGTGAAGATCGTTGCGCCGCTCAACCTGCCGGCGACGATGCCCACCGATGCGAGCCTGCTGTGGTCGCGCAACTTGATGAACTTCCTGCTCGCGTTCTGGAAGGACAAGGCCTTCAGCCTTGATCTCAACGATGAGATCATGCGCGGCGCGGTCATCACCCACCAGGGCGACATCGTGCATCCGTGGGTGAAGGAAGCCGCGGCCAGCGCCGCCCGTTAACTCGTGCTCCACTCTCTACGAAAGGAGATCGCAGTGATTGGTTCTCGATCTTTCCTGCCCGCGATGGTCGCGGCGTGTGCAACGGTGTGTGCATCGGCGGGTTCGGCGATCGCCGCCGCTCCTGAAGTGAGCGTGCCCGACGTGGTGGCCGCGGCCCCGGCCCTCGCCGACACCCCGATTGACTACATCCCGCTGCTGTTCGTGTTCATGCTGGCGTCGTTCATCGGCATCGGCGTGATCCGGCGTGTCTCAAGACTGCTCCACACGCCGCTGATGTCGCTGACCAACGCCATCTCGGCGATCGCGGTCGTCGGCTCGATCATGATCGCCGGCGGCGAGCATTATCCGAACTACATCCGCCTGATGGGTTCGATCACGCTCTTCGCGTCGATGACCAACATCATCAGCGGCTTCATGATCACCAATCGCATGCTCAAGATGTTCAAGGCCGAGACGCCCGCGGGCGCTCAAGCCGGTTCGCAAGGAGGCAAGCCATGAACACCTTCGACATGCTTATCGGCGTGGCGTATCTCTTCGCAACGGCCCTCTTCATTCTCTCGCTGCACTGGCTGAGTGACCCCAAGACCGCACGCAACGGCGTCACGGCGGGCATCGTGGCGATGGCCGTCGCCGTGCTCGCGACGTGGGCGCGGCCCGACGTTTCGCACCACACCGACATCACGCGTCACGCGTGGGTGCTCGTGCCGATTCTTCTGGCGATCTGGCCGGGTGTGTGGCTCTCGCTTGTGCCGCTGACGGCGGTGCCGCAGCGAACCGCGCTCTCGCACGCCTTCGGCGGCCTGGCCGCGGGCTTGGTGGGCACAGCGAAGTTCGTGTACTGGTTCAATGACGCGCCCGAACAGCTCACCGCCTTCCGTATGGGCGCGATCGCGATTGAGATCGTGCTGGGTTACCTGACGTTCTCTGGCTCGCTGATCGCCGCGGGCAAGCTGCAAGAGGTGAAGTGGATACCGCAGCGGCCGTGGGTCTATCCGGGCCAGAACATCGTCAACCTGATCGCGTTCGGCGCGGCAATCATCATGACCGCATTCCTCGTGTGGAATCCAACGCACACGAGCGCACCGTATCTGTTTGCGGGCATCGTCTTCCTCGCGCTCAACTTCGGCTGGATGCTCGTCATGCCCATCGGCGGCGCGGACATGCCGACCGTGATCGCGATCTTGAACGCCTACGCCGGTCTGGCGGCGGTGGCGATGGGCTTTGTGCTCAATAACCAACTGTTGATCACCGCCGGTGCTCTGGATGGTTCGAGCGGTCTGATCCTCTCGATCATCATGTGCAAGGCGATGAATCGCTCATTCAGCAACGTGCTCTTCGGCGCGTTCGGCCAAGTGCAGCAGAAGCAGGCCGCGGGCGAGCAGAAGCAGTACAAGGCAGATACGCCGGAGAACGCCGCGGCGATGATGGAGCAGGCGTCGTCCGTGGTCATCGTGCCGGGCTACGGCATGGCCGTCGCGCAGGCACAGCATCGCGTGCGCGAACTCTACGACCAGCTCCACAAGCGGGGCATCTCGGTCAAGTTTGCGATTCACCCCGTGGCCGGTCGCATGCCGGGCCACATGAACGTTCTGCTGGCGGAATCAGAGATTCCCTACACCGATCTGGTGGACATGACGGAAATCAACTCCGAGATGCCGCAGTGCGACGTGTGCCTCGTGCTGGGTGCCAACGACGTGGTAAATCCGGCGGCACGGGCGGACAAGAGCAGCCCGATCTTCGGCATGCCGATCATCGACGCGGACAAGGCTCGCACCGTGTTCGCGATCAAGCGCAGCAAGAACCCCGGCTTTGCAGGCATCGACAACGACCTCTACTTCCTCGACAAGACGTGGATGCTCTTCGGCGATGCCAAAGCGGTCGTCGGCGAACTCGTCAAGCACCTGCAAGGCGAGAGCGGCATGCATTGATGCCGAATCCCACATGATCTCCCCACGGCCGGGCGCACACGCGTCCGGCCGTTATGTTTCAGTTTGTGGATCTGGCCTCAGCCAACGTCCGCAAGCCCGAGCGCCTCGCCATAGGCCTTCATCAGGCGACGCTTCACCAGCGTGTCCGCGGCTTGATCAAGGCGCGGCGAGCGGGCGACCCATTCCGCGGCGTCACGCCGTGCCACCGCGAGCAACGCCAAGTCCTTCGCCAGATCCGCAACCTTAAACGGCGGCAGGCCCGACTGCTTGGTGCCGAGCAGTTCACCGGGCCCGCGTATCTCAAGGTCCTTCTCCGCGAGAACGAACCCGTCGCTGCAATCCTGCATCACTTGCAGCCGCTGCTTGCCTTCTTCGGTCTTTGCATCGCCGATGAGAACGCAGACGGAAGCCGCCGTGCCGCGTCCGACGCGCCCGCGCAACTGGTGAAGCTGAGCAAGGCCGAATCGATCGGCATGCTCGACGATCATCACGCTGGCGTTGGGCACGTCGACGCCGACTTCGATCACCGTCGTTGCAACCAACGCGGAGATGCTGCCCGCGCGAAAGCGTTCCATCGTGGCATCGCGTGTGGCTCGCTTGAGCCTGCCGTGCAATGCGGCGAGTTTGAGACCTTCAAGCGGCCCTGTCTCAAGTTCTCGCATCAGCGAGCGCACATCTTTGAGTTCGTTGCCGTCGGACTCACCGGTGTCAATCGCAGGCACGACGACATACGCCTGCTCGCCCTTGTCGAGCCGCTCGCGAAGCCATGTGTAGACCTCGGGTCGCGTCTCATCGGTCACAACCCGCGTGCGAATCGGCGTGCGCCCCGGCGGCAGCCCGCGGATGGTCGAGATGTCAAGATCGCCGAAGAGCGTGATCGCCACCGTGCGTGGAATCGGCGTCGCGGTCATCACCAACACATGCGGCGTGGTGCTCGCGTCTTCGCCCTTGGCCCTTAGTGCCGATCGCTGATGCACGCCGAAGCGATGCTGCTCGTCGATGATCGCGAGAGCGAGCGACCGCCATTTCACTTTCTCGGTCAGCAGCGCGTGGGTGCCGATGACGATGTCGATCTCGCCGCTCTCAAGACGCGCGAGGATCGATTCTCGCGAGTCCTTGTCGATGGAGCCTGTCAGCAGTTCAACGCGCACCTTCGAGCTTTGCAGCATGCGCGAGATGTTGGCGTGGTGTTGCTCGGCGAGGATCTCGGTGGGTGCCATCAACGCCGCCTGCTCACCCGACGCCACGGCCATCATCATCGCATACAGCGCAACCACCGTCTTTCCCGAACCGACATCGCCCTGGATCAGTCGATTGGTCGGGACAGGACGGGACAGATCCGCGATGATCTCCTTGAGCACGGACTCCTGAGCCGCGGTCAATGCGAACGGGAATCGCTCGCGTATGCGTGCGTCAATTCCTGCGTCATGTCGCAGCGCGGGGGCCCGCAGTCTCTCGCGAAGATGAGCCCGCTTGAGATGCACGCCGAGCTGGAGCAACAGGAACTCGTCGTACGCGAGCCGCCGACGTGCCTGCTTGGTTTCCTCCTCTTCCGAAGGCCGATGCATCGCCCGATACGCGTCGCGCAGCGGCATCAGGTCACGCTTCTTGCGATACTCCTCGGGCAGGTGATCCTCAATCTGGGCAAGTGCCGCGTCGAGCACCGGCGCGAGCGTGCGCTCGATCATCGCCGAGTTGACGCGTTCGCTCGCCGGGTAGACGGGCCGCAGACGCGCATCACGCAAGCCGGGTTCGCTGCGTTCAACAGGCAGGATCTCAAACTGCGGGTTGACCATCTGCACGCCGGGACCGAAGCGTTGGGCCTTGCCCTGCACCCTCAGCCGCAGGCCGGGCACGATGCGATCGCGAAGATACAACCCGTTGAACCACGTCAGATCGACGCGCCCGGTGGCATCCATGAGCACGGCTTCAAATCGGGGTCGCCTGCCGCGCTGGACGACGCGCGTCGCGGTGATCTCGCCGCGTGCCGAGGAAATGTGACCCGGGACGATTTGACTGACAGTGCTCTCGGCCTCGTGTCGCTCGTGGCGCATCGGCAGGTGCGCGAGCAGCTTTCCGAGGTTTGTCAGGCCCAGCGCACGCAGTCCCGACGCACCGGTCTTGGTCACACCGGGCAGTTGGTCGATGGGCGTGCTGAGCGAGACAGGGTCGGACACGCTGCAAGCGTATCCGAACGCGGGCGAGCGTCGTACCATCGGCCATGAGTTCCAATGAGGCCGTCGCGGCCTGCTTCGAAGAAATGGCGAAACTGCTCGACCTGCTTGGGGCCGACTCCTTTCGCGTCTCCGCGCATGCACGGGCGGCGCGGGCGATCGCCGACCATCCCGCCGACATCGCCACGCTCGCCGCCGATCGAGCGGCACTGACCGGCATCGACGGCATCGGCAGCAAGACCGCGGACAAGATTATCGAGTGCATCAACACCGGCACGATCGGCGAACTCAAGGAACTGCGGGCCCAGGTCCCGCCGGGCCTGCTCGAACTGCTCAACATTCCCGGCCTCGGCCCCAAGACCGTCCGCATGTTCTGGAAGGACGCGGGAGTCATCGACAAGGCCGGCCTCAAGCGCATCATCGATGACGGCACGATTCTCAGCCTGCCGCGGATGGGTGCCAAGAGTGTTGAGAAGCTCAAGGCCTCGCTCGCGTTCGACAACGAGGCGGCCAAGCGACTCAACATCGGTCTGGCGATGCCGCTCGCCGAGCGTCTTGTCGCGCGATTCAAAGCGATGCCCGGCGTGCTCGACGCCCAGTTCGCTGGCTCGCTCCGGCGCGGCAAGGACACCGTCGGCGACCTCGACATCCTCGTCGCGGTGGCCGACGCCCCTGCACCGCCCACGCCCGGCGCGACCAAGCCCAAGAGCGCCGAAGAGAACATCCATCCGGTGCTTGCGGCGTTCGTCGCAATGCCCGACATCAAGCAAGTGCTCGCCGCTGGCGAACGCAAGGCCTCAGCACGCGTCGCGCTGAACTTCACCAGCACGCGCTGGAAGGGCGACGACGATGCCGACGGCAGCGACAAGACCCCCACCATCCAGGTGGACGTGCGTGTCATCGCGGCGGACGCGTGGGGCGCGGCACTCATGTACTTCACCGGCAGCAAAGACCACAATGTCGTGCTGCGAGGGCTGGCCCGCGATAAGGGACTCACGCTCAATGAGTATGGGCTGTTCCCCGATCCGGAGAGCGAACGCGACCAGGCCCCGCCGCAGAGCCGCGGCGTGAAGCCGATCGCGTCGCGCACCGAGCAGGAGATCTTCTCCGCACTGGGTGTGCAATGGGTGCCGCCAGAGATCCGCGAAGCCCATGGCGAAACTTCGCTGCCGCAGACGCCATCGTTGATTGATGTCGCAGACATCAAGGCCGAACTGCACGCGCACACCACGGCGAGCGATGGGCGACTCGCTCTGCGTGAACTTGTGCTCGAAGCCAAGTCCCGCGGCTTTCACACGATCACCGTCACCGACCACAGCAAGTCCTCCGCGGTCGCCAACGGCCTGAGCGTCGAACGACTGCTGGCGCAGATCGATGAGATCCATCGCCTCCGCAACGAGATCGATGGCATCACGATCCTTGCGGGGTCTGAGGTCGACATCCTCGCCGACGGCACGCTCGACTACGACGACGATGTACTTGCCCGACTCGATGTCGTTGTCGCTAGCCCTCACGTCGCCCTCTCGCAGGACCCCGTCACGAGCACTAAGCGACTGCTCAAGGCGATCCGTCATCCGATGGTCCACGTGATCGGACACCCGACAGGGCGGCTCATCAATCGCCGCGCCGGGATGTCTCCCGCGATGGACGAACTGATTGCCGCGGCCAAGGAGCATCGCGTCGCGCTGGAGATCAATGCCCACTGGATGAGGCTCGATCTGCGCGACACGCATGTGCGCCAGGCAGCCGAGGCGAACTGCCTCATCGCGATCGATTGCGACGTCCACGAGCGGGATGACTTCAACAATCTGCGATACGGCGTACTGAACGCGCGGCGCGGCTGGCTCCGCAAAGAGCAGTGCGTCAACACATGGGCCGCCGCCGAACTGCATGGATGGCTCAAGAGCAAGCGTTGAACGAAGGATGTCGCAATGGCCTCATCACGCGCCCCGGTCATTCTCGCACTCACGATCGTCGCTGGCGTTGCGATTGCCGGAGGCTCTCTGCTCTTCCTCGGTTTGCGAGAGCCTCCCCCCGTGAAGACCGACGCGACCGCCGCACCTTCAGCACCGACCTCAACCCCTGCGAAAGCACAGAATCCAGACACACCGTCCGCCGCGGCATCGGCCCGCCCGAGCGATCCACGGCGCATCGAGGAGATTCTGAGTGCCGCGGATCGCTTCGTCGCCGATGGTGAGGCCAACAAAGCGCGCGTGACGCTCGCGGCGGCTGTGCAGAGCTATCCGACCGACCAGTCGCTCCGCATCCGCTTCGCACGCGTGCTCGGCTCGCTGCAACAGCACGCGGAAGCGCACGAGCAGTACGAGAAAGCCCTGGCGATCGGCCCACGTAGCCCGACGATCGAGTTTGAAGCGGGCACGATGGCGAACGCGGCGGGCCGCCTGGAGCGTGCCCTTGAGCACTACGCCGCGGCTCAGACGCTTGACCCAGCCAACGCGGACTATCCGCTCTACCTCGGCGTGATGCAGCACAAGCTCAAGCAGAATGACGAGGCAAAGGCGAGCCTGATGCGCTCGGCCAAGCTCCGTCCCGACGCGCCGGCGGCGTGGGGCGTGCTCGCCGAGATCGCGATGGAAGAAAACAAGCCGACGATCGCACGCCAGCACATCAGCCGCGCTCGCGAACTGGAGCCCAAAGCGACCGCATGGCGGATGATTGAGGCTCGCGTGCTGAACCGACTCGGCAAGCCGGACGATGCACTCGGCGTCATCGCCGGAATCCCCGACGCGGAGCGACGCACGCTCGCGGTTGCAAGGCTTGAAGGCGAATCGCTCGGCATGCTCCGTCGCGTGAGCGACGCCGCGGCGGTCTTCGTCCAGGCATCAGAAGCCCGCCCAGAAGACCCCGATCTCGCGCTCGAAGCAGCAACGTGGCTTGAGCGCGCGGGAGACACGACCAAGGCCAAGGCGTACGCCGCCCGCGCCGTCATGCTCGGCAATCCGGCCGCAGAAGCCGTCAAGAAGCGTCTCGACGCCGCGACTGAATCGAAATAGCGCACCCGCGTTACTTCATCCACACGCTGGGGACTTCACCCGAGGCCGCTCGGATGCTCGAACGGATTCCGCCGCGGCCCTTCCAGTCCGTGCGGATGAGCAGCCACTTGGGCTTGACCACCGCCGTCAGGTCGTCGCGGATGCGATTCGTCACGGCCTCGTAGTAGATGCCCGCGTTGCGAAACGCCTGGTAGTAGAGCTTCAGGCTCTTGAGTTCCACGCACTGGCCGCCTTCGCGAGCCGGCGACGGCTCATAGATGAGCGTCACATGACCGAAGTCCGGATGCCCCGTCTTGGGGCACACCGACGTGAACTCCTCCGAGACGTGCTCGATCACGAACGGCGCGTCCGACGGCGAAGGGAAACACTCAAGAATCGATCGGTCCACCACTTGCTCCTGATGAAAACAACGCCCACGGCTGTGCGCGGGAGCCATAATAGCGCTGGCCACTAGACGCGAACGCGCGCCCACGCCTCGGCGATTCGCTTGGCGGACACGGGCACGCTCGTCCGCAGTTCCTGAGCAAAGAGCGACACCCGCCACTCCTCCAGCAGCCAGCGGAACTCCACAAACGTCGGCTCGCTCAGAATCTCAGGGCCCTTGCTCACCACCGTCTGCTTGACGGCGTTCCAGTACGCCCCCACTTCGATCATCGCCTGACGATCTCGCTCCAGCGTGCCGGGGCCGAGTTTGCGGAGTCGCGCCGATGCCGCCGCGAAGTATCGCGGCACATGCCGCAGCCAGCGATAGGGCAGTTCGATCAGGAACCGCTTGGGCAGCATCGCCTTCACCTGTTCATCCAC
>JANRKB010000035.1:0-1602 GCA_033763695.1 Planctomycetota bacterium
ATCGACATCGTGGGGTTTGTTGAGCTTGCGACGATCAAGCCGTGGTACTACGTGCGGCCGTACGCCGTGCAGCCGCAGGGCGGCGGTGAGAAGGGCTATCGGCTGCTGTGCGAGGCGCTCGCGGCGAGCAAGCAGGCCGCGATCGCGAAGGTCGTGCTGCACACGCGCCAGCACCTGGCGGCCCTGATCCCGCACGGCGGCGTGCTCGTGCTGAACACGCTGCGCTTTGATCAGGAACTGCGCGACCCGGCCCAGTTCGAGCCCGACGAGAAGGGCGCGGCGGCGAGCAAGCGCGAGATCGAGATGGCGCAGATGCTGATCGGCCAGATGGCCATGTCGTGGACGCCGGGCGAGTACGAAGACGAGTACCGCGACCAACTCCGCAAGTGGATCTCAAAGCGGGCCAAGCAGGGCGGTCGAGCCCTGCCGGAACCGGACGAGCAGGACGACGCGCCGGAAACGTACGACATCATGGAGATGCTCAAGCGCAGCATCGAAGGGCAGAAGAGCAAGGACCGTCCGGCGACGACGACCAAGAAGACGGGTCGACGGCGGGCTGGGTGAGTGCTGCTTGAGCGTCGGTGATGAGTAGTGATTCGTGGGGATGGGGCGTCGGGGGCGGGAGGATCCATCGAGACGCACGTGTCGCTGAAGACGTACGCACGCAAGCGAGACTTTTCGAAAACGCCGGAGCCGCGCGGCGGTGCGCGGACCGGTGCGCGTGCGAAGTCGCGGAAGAAGCAAGCGACGGGGAAGAAGCGTGCGGGCGGTACGACCAAGCCGCTGAGCTTTGTTGTGCAGAAGCACGACGCAACGCGTCTTCACTATGACTTTCGGCTTGAGTGGGGCGGCACGCTGAAGAGCTGGGCCGTGCCGAAAGGCCCGAGCCTGGATCCGGCCGACAAGCGCCTCGCGGTGCAGGTCGAGGATCATCCGCTCGAGTACGCGTCGTTCGAGGGGACCATCCCGAAGGGCCAATACGGCGGCGGGACGGTGATGGTGTGGGATCGCGGAACGTGGACGCCCAAGCCGGGCATGGACGTCGACGCGGCCCTCGCCGCCGGTCGGATCGAGTTTGTGCTCGAGGGTGAGAAACTGCGCGGCTGGTGGACGCTGGTGCGGATGGGCGAGCCGGAGGCGGGCGAGCCTGCGCAGTGGCTGCTGCGCAAGCAGACGGATGAGGAGGCGACGCCGGGGAAGGATGGCGCGATCACGGAAGACGCCGCGTTGAGCGTGCAGACGGGACGCACGCTCGATGCCATCGCACGGGCTGGCGGGCCGGAGTGGAACTCGAAGCGTTCGGCGGAGGCACCGAAGAAGACGGCCAAACGCGGAGGTTTGCGGGGGAAGAGCGGCGGCGCGGCGAAGTTGGAACCGGCGGGGCCGGGCGAGCGCGACTTGAGCGCCGTGCCCGGCGCACGGCGAGCCAAGATGCCGGACTCGATCGAGCCGCAGCTTGCCACGCTGGTGGATCGCGCGCCGCTGGGCGATGAGTGGGTGCACGAAGTGAAGTTCGACGGCTACCGGATTCTCGCGTTCGTGCGCGATGGGGCCGTGCGCCTGGTCAGCCGGAACGACAAGGACTGGACCGAGCGGTTTAGC
>JANRKB010000036.1:0-5592 GCA_033763695.1 Planctomycetota bacterium
CTCCACCACCTCCTCCTCCGCTCCCAACGCTTCGAACTCCAAAGCCCCTCGCATTGAAGCACGGATCCCAAACTTTGCCGAGATCCCGCTGGGCAAGGCGACGCCACGCATCGATGAAGCCGCGTGGGCCACGCGGGCCGAGCAGAACCTCGGCAAGCCGTTGGAAAGGATCGAGTGGCTCACGAGCGAACAAATCCGCGTGAAGCCCGAGTATCACGCCGCCGATCTGCACGGCCTGGAACACCTGGGCTCGATGCCCGGGCTCCCGCCGTACGTGCGTGGACCCTACGCGACGATGTACGTGCTCAAGCCCTGGACGGTGCGTCAGTACGCCGGCTTCAGCACGGCCGAAGCAAGCAACGCGTTCTATCGGCGCAACCTTCTCGCGGGCCAGAAGGGCCTCTCGATCGCCTTCGACCTCGCGACCCACCGCGGGTACGACAGCGATCACCCGCGCGTGACCGGCGACGTGGGCATGGCCGGCGTCGCGGTCGATAGCGTGCAGGACATGCGGGCGCTCTTTGCCGGCATCCCGCTGGATCAGATCAGCGTCTCGATGACCATGAACGGGGCGGTGCTGCCCGTGCTGGCGATGTACATCGTCGCCGCCGAAGAGCAGGGCGTGAAGCCAGAGCAGCTCAGCGGCACCATCCAGAACGACATCCTCAAAGAGTTCATGGTCCGCAACACCTACATCTACCCGCCCGCGCCGAGCATGCGGGTCATCGGCGACGTCTTCCAATACACCTCGCGGCGCATGCCCAAGTTCAACAGCATCAGCATCAGCGGGTACCACATGCAGGAGGCCGGCGCGACCGCCGACCTCGAGCTCGCGTACACCCTGGCCGACGGGCTGGAATACCTGCGCACCGGCGTCGAGAAGGGACTGACCGTGGACGAGTTCGCGCCGCGTCTCAGCTTCTTCTGGGCCGTCGGCATGAATTTCTTCATGGAGATCGCCAAGATGCGGGCCGGGCGGCTGCTCTGGTCGCACATCATCAAGACCTTCAACCCGCGCAACGCCAAGAGCATGTCGCTCCGCACGCACTGCCAGACCAGCGGCTGGAGCCTCACCGCGCAGGACGTCTACAACAACGTCGTCCGCACGTGCATCGAGGCCATGGCCGCCACCCAAGGCCACACCCAGAGCCTTCACACCAACGCGCTGGACGAAGCTCTCGCGCTGCCCACCGACTTCTCGGCCCGCATCGCACGAAATACCCAGCTCTTCCTCCAGCAGGAGACCGACACCTGCCGCGTGATCGACCCCTGGGGAGGGTCGTACTACGTCGAACGACTCACCCACGAACTCGCGCAGCGTGCCTGGGCCCACATCATCGAGGTCGAAGAACTCGGCGGCATGGCCAAGGCGATCGAGGCAGGCATTCCCAAGCTCCGCATCGAAGAAGCCGCGGCACGCACGCAAGCGCGGATCGACTCGGGCCTCCAGACCGTCGTGGGCGTCAACAAATACAAGCCGCAGCAAGAAGACGCGGTCGACGTGCTGAAGATCGACAACTCCGCCGTACGCGAGGCACAGATCGCGCGGCTCAAAGCGCTCCGCGCACAGCGCGATCCATCCAAGGTCGACGCGGCCCTCAACGCGCTCACTCAGGCCGCCCGCGACGGGACCGGCAATCTGCTCGAACTGGGCGTGGTCGCCGCCCGCGCGATGGCGACCGTGGGAGAAATCTCCATGGCACTCGAGAAGGTCTTCGGGCGTCACGAGGCGGCGGTCAAGAGCATCCGGGGCGTCTACGGCAAGGAGTCGGGCGACAACGCCACCGTCGCCGCGGCCCGCGAACGCGTCGAGGCCTTCCAGAAGCGCGAAGGTCGCCGTCCCCGCATTCTTATCGCCAAGATGGGCCAGGACGGCCACGACCGCGGGCAGAAGGTCGTCTCGAGCGCGTACGCCGACATGGGCTTCGATGTCGACATCGGCCCGCTCTTCCAAACGCCCGAGGAGGTCGCACGACAGGCGGTCGAGAATGACGTCCATGTCGTGGGCGTCTCCTCGCTCGCCGCGGGGCACCTCACCCTTGTGCCCGCGCTGAGGAACGCTCTCGCCCAAGCGGGTCGGCCAGACATCCTGATCGTCGTCGGCGGCGTGATTCCGCCTCAGGACTACCCGGCGCTGTACGAAGCGGGCGTCGCCGCAATCTTCGGGCCGGGCACGGTCATCAGCGCGGCAGCGATCAAGCTCCTCGACGCGATTGAGGCCGCCCTCGAACCGGAGCCACCGACGAAGGGCTAATTGGCTACCGTCACGGGCGTCCCCCGGAGCACGCTGTTCATGAGCACCACGCCCGTCCCTACACCCGGCGACCGAAGTCCCGATAGTCCGCCGCTCGATGCTTCCGCGTCGGGCACTCCGCTCACCGACGCTCGATCGGCCGGCGCTGCGTCGCCGGGTTCGTTTGTGGGCTCACTCTTCGGGATGAGCGTCGCCAAAGGCGGGCCGGGTGGGGGCGTGGCGTCGAGCGGAACTCCCCGCGCCACGCGGGCGTCCCTCTCGGTCGATGCGTACGTCGCGGGCGTGCGCGCGTGCGACCGCGCGATCCTGGGCCGCACGATCTCGCTCGTGGAATCGTCCAATCCGAGACACGAGGCCACGGCCCAAGAGGTGCTGCGTCGGTTGCTGCCCTTCACCGGCCACGCGATGCGCGTGGGTATCACGGGAGTGCCCGGGGCGGGCAAGTCGACGTTCATCGAGAAGCTCGGCACCTCGCTCTGCCGCGCGGGCCGCCGCGTCGCCGTGCTGGCGGTCGATCCCTCCAGCGGTGTTTCCGGCGGATCGATCCTGGGCGATAAAACTCGCATGGCGACCCTCAGCGCCGAACCCTCCGCGTTCATCCGCCCTTCCCCGAGCGGCGGAACACTGGGCGGCGTCGCCCGCAAGACGCGTGAAACGATGCTGGTGTGCGAAGCCGCAGGGTTCGAGGTGATGCTGGTGAAGACCGTCGGCGTGGGGCAATCCGAGACCGTGGTCGCGGACATGACCGACTTCTTCCTCGCGATCATGATCGCCGGCGCGGGCGATGAGTTGCAGGGCATCAAGCGGGGCTTGCTCGAACTGGTCGACATGATCGCGGTGAACAAAGCCGACGGAGACAACGAGCCCCGCGCCCGCATCGCGGCCCGCGAATACGCCAACGCCGTTCGGCTCACGAGCCGGAGCGACCCGGAGTGGGACGTACCCGTGCTCACCTGCAGCGCCACAACCGGTGCGGGAATCGAAGAAGCATGGGAGCGGATCAAGAGCCGAATCGCCGCGATGCGCACCACCGGACGGCTGGCGACGCTGCGGCGCGAGCAAGACCTGCGGTGGATGCGGGCGTTGCTGGAGGACCGCCTGCACCGATTGCTGAGCGAATCCGTCGCGGCCAGCGCGGAACTGCACGCCAGCGAGTCGCAGGTGCGGGCGGGCACGATGCCCCCGGCCATGGCGGCCGATCGGATCGTCGCGGCCCTGCGTGAGGAACTCCGCGGCGGCCACGCCCGATCGTGAGGTGAAGAGATTCTCGCACTGGGCCACACGCGAGGACATCAGCCGCGCGCCCAAGAGCGTTCTGACACAAGACGACCGAGCCGACAACAACCGCAGAAAGCCCACGCAGCCGATCGCGCGGCGTAATCACGCGGGAGACTCGCGCTGGGAGAAAACTCAGCCGATGCGGATCAAGGGCTGATGGCCCTTGACGGCGTCGCCTTTCTTGACCAGCACATCCAGCACGGTTCCCGTGACCTCGCTTCGGACAGACCCAATCATCGGCCGCTCTCCGGGCGAGACCATCTTGCTGGCCTCAAGTTGCAGCAAATCATCATTATTCAGCACCGCGTCTCCCACCTTGACATGGATCGACACGATCGAGCCCTCCAGCGGGCAAAGTACATCGACCGGTTTGGGCAGCGGCGGCGGCTTGGGCCGGGTCTTGGGAGCCGGCGCCTGGACCGGCGTGAGAGCCGCGGCCGATTTCTCGGGTTTGGGCTCAGCCGTGATCACGGGCGGCACCAGCGAGGGGGGAGTTGGCGAAGAGTCCAGAACCTCGACGCCCACATCGTACACTTTGTTCTCAATTGACACGCGGAGTTTCATCGGTCATTCCCGGGTAATCGCCGCGGGCCGCGGCGAAGATGCTCTGAGACACACACTCAATCGACCGTCTTATTTCCAGGCGTGGCGCACATGCGGAGTGTGCGACCCCATCACCTGGCCGCGGCCTTGCACGACCCAGCGGCTATACGTGGACACAGCGGCCTCGCCCGAGGGCTGGATCCACACAATCCTCGCATGCGGACCCGCCACCGAGGCAACCACCTCGCGCAGCACCGCGAGGTGTGCGGGCTGAATGTCATCGAACTCCGCCTTGACGCCCGGCGGTGGAAGGGCCGAAGTCGTGAGTGGCTCACGCCCCGCGGGCAACGCCGGGGCCGGACCGGCGGGGATCGTCACCGCCGCCGGTCGTGTGGCAGTGCCGGTCTTGGAACTTGTGGCTTTGGTGGCTTGGGGATCGAGGTTCATGTCACGCGCCGAGAAAGATGAATCAAGCAGAACAAGCGACGCACGATCGGTCAGAGGGGGATCAGCCCGTGTTTCTTCTCTGGACGCAGCTCACGCTTGCTTTCGAGGTTGTCCAGAGCCATCGCGATATAGCGGCGGGTGTCGGCGGGCTCGATCACGTCGTCCACCATCCGCCTGCCGGCCGCCACGTACGGGTTGCTGAACGTGTTCCGGTAGAGCGCGACCAGCTCGGTCCGCTTCGCGGACTTGTCGGCGGCCTCGTTGATCTCCTTCTTGAAGATCACTTCGGCCGCGGCTTCGGCGCCCATGACGGCGATCTCGGCTGTCGGCCACGCAGCGACCGAGTCAGCGCCGAGGTCCTTGCTCGCCATCGCCACGTACGCGCCGCCGAAGGCCTTGCGCACGATGATGGTGATTTTCGGGACCGTCGCCGCCGAGTAGCTGAAGAGCAACTTCGCCCCGTGACGGATGATGCCGCCATACTCCTGCTGCACGCCCGGGAAGTACCCGGGGGTATCAACGAGCGTCACGATCGGAACGTTGAAGGCATTGCAGAAGCGGATAAAGCGCGAGGCCTTGTCGGATGAATCGATGTCCAGCGACCCGGCCTTGACGCCCGGGTTGTTCGCCACGATCCCAATAGTCCGCCCACGCACACGACCAAAGCCCACCACGATGCTGCCCGCGAACCCCGACTGCACCTCGAGGAAGTCACCGTGATCTACGATCAGCGAGATGATCTTGTGCATGTCGTACGTGTAGCGGGCATCCGCGGGGAGGATGGTGTTGAACGCCTCGTCGGGTTGGAGCGAACCGCTGTACGCCAGCCGCGGCGGGTCTTCGGTGTTGTTGGAGGGCAGGAAACTCAGAAGTTTCTTGCAGATCGCGATCGCGTGCTTGTCGTCGTCGGCGATGAAGTGAATGTTGCCCGAGTAGTGCATGTGGGCTTCCGCACCGCCGAGCTGCTCGGCCGAGACATCCTCGCGCGTGACCTGCTTGATGACGTTGGGCCCGGTAATGAACATCTGAGCCCGGCGGGTCTGGATCACAAAATCCGTCAAGGCCGGGCT
>JANRKB010000037.1:0-146797 GCA_033763695.1 Planctomycetota bacterium
GAGCGATCCGGGCGTGCCGCTGGTGAGCATGGGGATCCGCGGCGCGACGACGCAGCAGGAACTGGTGAGCTTTCTGTGGTTTCGCCATCTGCTGCCGAAGATCCGGCGGGTGGTGATCGTCTCGGGCGTGAACGAGCCGACGATCGTGGCCTCGCCCGAGATGATGCACTATCCGGATGTGGGTGCGATCTTCGGCGAGCCGCGGTTCATGAATCTGTTCCGCGACCAGTACACGGAGTTTGAAGGCGATCCGTCGATCCTGTCGCGCAATCGGCTGCACGAGTTCATTCATCAGTTGTGGAGCAAGCACCGGGTGGTTCGTAAACTGGTGCGCGAGATCTTTGCGGCCGATGCTCGCACCACGCCGCGGATGCCGACGGCGGAGCCGGCGAAGCGGTTGGAGATGCTGACGCCGTGGATCCGCTCGTGCTTTGCGACGTGGGCGGATCTTGGGCGCGGCGCGGGATTCAGCGTGGAGTATGTGATCCAGCCGATCATCGGCTGGACGGGCAAGCCGCTCGCGCCGTTTGAAGAGATGACGTTCAGCAACGATCTGGAGAACATCCCGAGCCTGCGCGGCTATGCGAACCCGCAGTTTGGCGCGATGTACAAGGCGCGGCTCGCGGCGCTGTGCAACGAGGTGGGCATTGCGTGTCACGACGCAAATGAGTGGTTCGAGCACAGCCCGTTGGCGCATGCCGAGCTGTTCACGGACGTGTGTCACCTGACGGACGAAGGCTATCGCGTGCTCGCGGAGGAACTGCACCAGCGGCTGTTGGGCGCGGGCAGTGCGTCGGGCGGCCCGTTTGGCGGTCCGTCCGGGCGTTGATTGGTCAGCTCGCGAGCGACGACGCGTCGAGCTCGACAAATCGCTTGCGGAGCAGCGCGGCGAGATCGTCGATCGCAGCGATGGCATCGACGATGCGCGGCGAAGCGTGACCGTCGCCGTAGGGACACACGACGCGGGAACAATCCATCGCGAAGGCGCTCGTGACAGCGGCGGCGATCGCATCGGCGTGCGCGGGCACATCGATCACGGACGACGCACGCAGCCGCCCGGCCTGACGCTCGCCGATGTTGACGGTGGGCTTGTGGAGCACGGGGGCTTCGTAGATGCCGCTGGACGAGTTGCCGACGACGGCGTCGCAGTGGTGCATGAGGCTCAGGTAGCGTTCGTGCCCGAGCGACGAGCGGAACCAGACGTTGGATTTGCCTGCCGCCCAAGCCTGGGCAAGTTCGTTGAGACGCTGGCCCTCGGGGTCGGCGTTGGCCGCGGTCATGACGATGCCCACTTCGCTGCCCAGCGCGTCGAGCGCACGCAGAAGTTCGCGGGCGTCATCGGCAGAAGAGCGTGCGCCGAGCGTGACAGGATGGAAGGTCACGAGCAGGGTACGTTTGAGGAACGCCATGCCCAGAGACGCGGCGAGTTCCTCGCGCGAGAGCATCCGCATGGTGCGGATGACATCGATCGACGGGCTGCCGACGTTGTGGATGCGGGAAGGAGCCTCACCCATCTGCCGTACGCGGCGGGCGGCGTCGGCGTTGGTGACAAAGTGCAGGTGCGAGAGCTTGGTGATGGCGTGGCGGAAGGCGTCGTCGAACGCGCCTTCGGTGACATCGCCACCGGCAATGTGCGCGATCGGCACACGCGCGATCGTCGCGGCGTTGGCGACGCTGAGAATCTCATAGCGATCACCCAGCACGAGAACGAGGTCGGGACGGAGGGCGGCGAAACACGCGCCAAAACCATCAAGGCACGTGGCGCTCGCGTGCGTGACGCCGGGGGCATCGTCGCGGGCTAGATCCATCGGCACCTTCGCGTCGATCGTGAAGCCGTCGCGCTCGATTTCGCGCCACGTCGCGCCGAAGGCGTCGGAGAGATGCGAGCCGGTGACGCAGACCTGGAGCGTCAGACCCCGGCGGGCACGGATCTCGTGCATGACGGGCTTGAGGATGCCGTATTCGGCGCGGCTGCCGGTGACGACGCAGATGCGACGCTCTGCGCCGGCGTGTCGGGCGTTGGTGGTGTGAGGCGTCTGCACGCGCCGTCGTCTCCGTCAGGTCAGGCCAGATTCCAACGCCGGATGGTCACGCAAGATGCGGGCTGGAAGGCAGGTTCACAAGCCCGGCGGCAAGACGACGCGTGACCGCGAGATCCATCGAGGGCACGCCTGTGTACATGGGCAGATCGCCGACGAGCGTCCATGCCGGGCGGGCGAGGATCTGCTCGCCGTGCAGACGTTGCAGCAAGGCATCGCGCTGCGCCGCGTCGCGGAGGATGATCGTGTTGAGCCAGTAGTTGCTGATGCTGCCCGAAGGCTCGGTGAAGAAGCGCACGCCGGGGAGACCGGCGAGTTCGCTCGCGTAGCGGTCGGCGAGCGTTCGCTTGGCACGCAGCAGTTCGGGCAGACGCTCCACCTGAGCGACACCCATCGCGGCGTTGATGTTGGGCATGCGATAGTTGAACGCCACGCGATCGTGGCGCAGTTCCCAGGGGTGCGGCACGCGCGCCGTCGAGGTGAGATGCTTCGCGGCCTTGCCCAGCGCGACGTCGTTGGTGAGAATCGCGCCGCCGCCGCCCGTGGTGATCGTCTTGTTGCCGTTGAAGCTGAGAATGCCCAGGCGACCGAACGTGCCGGTGTGCCTGCCGTTGTAGTACGAGCCGATGGACTCGGCGGCGTCCTCGATGAGGGTGAGGCCGAAGCGTTCACAAACCGCGAGCACGCCGTCGAGATCGACCGGGCAACCGAAGCAATGCATCGGGACCAGAGCGCGGATGCGTCGGCCCGTCGAGCGATTGATGAGGCCGTCGGCGGTGCGCGTCGTGGTGTGCGCGAGGTAGTCGGCGAGCTTGGCCGGGTCGACGCCGAGCGTGCGTTCGTCGATCTCGACGAGGTGAGGCACTGCGCCGCAGAACGAGACTGCGTTGGCGGTGGCGACGAACGTGAGCGCAGGGATGAGCACTTCATCATCGCGCCCGACGCCGCAGAGAACGAGGGCGGCGTGGAGGGCGGCGGTGCCGTTGACCGTGACGACAGCGGAAGCCGCGCCGGTGAAGGCGGCGAGATCGCGTTCAAGCCGGTCGACGTAGGCACCCGCGGAGGAGACCCAGCCGGTGCGCAGGCATTCTTCGACGTAGCGGCTCTCGTTGCCATTGAAGCGCGGCTCGTGGAGCGCGATGGGGCGCGGCGCTGCGCCGAGCACGCGGACCACGGCCGCGGCGACGGATTCCACAGTTCCAAGATCAGCGGCGGCGTGCGGTTGGGTCATTGTCGTCATGGCGTGTTCCGGCGGGTCGCGCGGGGGTTCGCGGGGGTCAGATGTTGTACACGTGCGGCTTGTAGCGGGCGAGGTTCTCAGCGCGGCCGAACCAGTCGATGGTCTTGCTCAGGCCCAGCCGCAGACCGTCGCGTCCGCCGTGCTTGGGCGTCCAGCCCAGCAGCGTGCGCGCGAGCGTGGCATCGGCAAGGAGGCGCTCGACCTCGCTGCCGTCGGGGCGGAGTCGCTGTTCCTCGACCTCGATCTCAAGCGGGCGGTCCATGATCTCGGCGATGAGCTGCGCGACGTCGCCGACAGAGATCTCGTGGCCGGTGCCGAGGTTGATGGCGCGGCCGCACGACGCATCGGACTGCGCGACGGCGATGAAGCCGGCGGCGGTGTCCTCGACAAAGTTGAAGTCGCGCGTCGCGGTGAGGTTCCCGAGGCGAATCTTCTTTGCGCCCGCGGCGATCTGAGTGATGATCGTGGGAAGCACCGCGCGATTGGACTGACGCGGGCCGTAGGTGTTGAAGGGCCGACAGATGGCGACGGGCGTCTTGAACGAGTGATAGAACGACATCGCCATTTGGTCTGCGCCGATCTTGGAGGCGGAGTAGGGCGACTGGGGCTGGAGCGGATGTTCTTCGGTGATGGGGACGAAGCGTGCCGTGCCGTAGACCTCGCTGGTGGAGGTGTGAACGACCTTGGCGATGCCGAGGTCGCGCGCGGCCTGCACGACGTTGAGCGTGCCCTTGACGTTGGTTTCGACGTAGGTGTCGGGGGAGTGGTAGGAGTACGGGATGGCGATGAGGGCGGCGAGGTGGAAGACGACGTCGCAGCCGCGCATCGCGGCGCGCACGCCGTGCGGGTCGCGGACATCGCCTGCGAAGACATCGAGCTGGCGCGCGATCTCGGGGGCGGACTGGTCGAGCCAGCCCCACGAGTTGAAGGAGTTGTAGTAGACGAACGCGCGAACGTTTGCACCCATGCGCACGAGCGCCTCGGTCAGGTGCGAACCGATGAAGCCGTCTGCGCCGGTGACGAGCACTTTCTTTCCGACAAGGTTCAAGCCGTACTCCCGATCGAGCGACCCTTTGTGTGCGCCACGTCAGGCGCGGCACACGCCCGCACCCGCAACGCATTCTCCCCGGTCCACGTTCGAGCGGAGTTTAGGGCCGTCCGACGAGTTCACGTTCGGCGTCGGCCTGTGCCCGGGCGTAATCCTCGGGCTTGCCGATGTCGAGCCAGTACTCGTGGATCGGGAAACTGACGACGGTGTCGCCCCGGGCGATGAGAATGCCGATCAGGTCGGTCATGTTGAAGATTTCGCCGTCGCGAAGGGCACGCGGCACAAACTCAAAGACGCGCGGCTCGAGGAGGTAGATGCCGGCATTGACGAACGACGTGTACGTCGGCTTCTCGACGATCTTCTGCACGACGACGCCGTCGCACTCGATGACGCCGTAGGGCACGTTCATGTCGTACTTGCGGACGCCGACCGTGAGTGCGGCCTGATGCTGGCGGTGGAAGGAGTACATCTTGCGGAAGTCGACACCCGTGAGGATGTCGCCGTTCATGACGAGCAGCGGCTCCTTGGGCGGGTCGAGCAGGCCGAGGGCACCGGCGGTGCCCATCGGGCGTTCTTCCTTGAGGTATTCGACGCTGACGCCGAACTCACTGCCGTCCTTGAAGTGGTCGACCACCTTGTCGGCACGGAAGAAGGTCGCGAGATGGACCTTATCGATCCCGGCGACACGCAGGCTCTCGATGGTGTGCTCAAGCAGGGGCCGCCCGCCGACGGGGAGCATCGGCTTGGGCGTGTCGACCGTCAGCGGTCGGAGGCGCGTGCCGAAGCCGCCAGCCATGATGAGCGCACGGAGCTGCGGCTCGTCATCAGGCAGCAAATCATCGAGCACTGCAAGATCAACGACGCGGCCTTGCTCATCGAGCAGCGGCACATGGCGCAGCGTGCGCTCGTGCATCAGATGAAGCAGGTCGGCGCGATCGGTGCCGACGCGGGCCCACACCGCATCGGGGTAGAGCGGGTTGCGCTTTCGTGCAACGAACTCCCCCGCGGCGAGGTCGAGGCTTTGGTTGCCCAGAAGGGCGCGGCGGATATCGCCGTCGGTCAGCGTTCCGAGGAGACGACGCTCGCCGTCGGTCACCAGCACGATGCCGAGGCCGCCCGCATCCAGCACGCGCATTGCCTCGCGCACGGGACATTCGGAGCCAACACAGTACTGGTGGATGCTCGCTCGCTTCATCAGGTCGCTCAATCGGGATGCCGCCGCAGTCGCATGCGGAGGCGGGAAGCCTGAATATTCGCATCAGTTTCAGAGGGTGTCAAGCAACACCACCTGACACGACCCTTCCAAAGGAGCGAAGGAGCCGAGTTCCGGACACTTTCGTGTCAGAATTCGTTGTCGACTCAGGCTCCGACAACCCGCGCCTTGGCCGCGATGCCCTTCATTGCGTTGCGCGAGTCCACCACGAGGCGGGCGTGCGCACCGACGAGGCGGTAGTCGACCGCGGCATGATTCGTGACGATCACCACGCAGTCGGCGGCGCGAAGCGTCGCCTCCGTGAGCGGCACGCTCTGCATGCGGATCGAGTAGCGACGCATCCGCGGGAACTCGGGGATGTGCGGGTCGTGGTATGAGACCTCCGCACCCTGATCGATGAGCAGTTCGATGATCTCGGCGGCGGGAGTCTCACGGGCGTCGTCGACATCGGGCTTGTAGGCGACGCCGAGCACGAGAACGCGCGAGCCGCGCAGCGCCTTGGCGTCGTAGTTGAGCGCCTCCATGACGCGCGAGACGACATAGTGCGGCATGCCCGCGTTCACTTCACCGGCGAGTTCGATGAACCGCGTCGTGTAGCCGACTTCCTTGGCCTTCCACGTCAGGTAGAACGGATCGATGGGAATGCAGTGCCCACCCAGGCCGGGGCCCGGATAGAACGGCTGGAAGCCAAAGGGCTTGGTGGAGGCTGCGGCGACCACTTCCCAGATGTTGATGCCCATGCGCTCAAAGATGACCTTGAGTTCGTTCACCAGCGCGATGTTCACACAGCGATAGATGTTCTCAAGCAGCTTCGCGGCTTCGGCGACCTCTGCACTGCTCACCTCATGCACACCGGCGACGAACTGGCGATAGAGAGCCGCGGCGAGCGACGTGCTGTTGGCATTGACGCCGCCGACAAGGCGCGGCACGTTCTTGGTGGTGAAGTCCTTGCGGCCGGGGTCTTCGCGCTCGGGGCTGAAGGCGAGGAAAAAGTCTTGGCCGCAGACGAGGCCGGTGCGTTCGAGGATCGGCTTCACTTCATCGCGTGTGGTGCCGGGGTAGGTGGTGCTTTCGAGAACGACGAGCTGGCCGCGGCGGAGGATGCGGGCGATCATGGCCGCGCTGTCGCGCACGAAGGAGAGATCAGGCTCGCGATGAGCGCCCAGCGGCGTCGGCACGCAAACGATGATCGCATCGGCACGGGCGAGTTCGCGCTCGTCGCTGGTGGCGGTGAAGCGCGGGCTTTGGCTCAGCGTGCGGGCCAGGTCTGGCCCGAGGTGCTGGATATAGGCCTCGCCGGCGCGCAGTTTGCGCACCTTTTCCGCATCGATGTCGAAGCCGATGACGGTGAACCCGGCGTCGTGAATCGCGGCGATGAGCGGCAGGCCCACATAGCCCATTCCGATGACGCCGACGGTCGCCGCGTGCCCCTCAAGGCGCGAACGCAGTTCGTCGAGTGTCGGCCGGTGGGACTGGCCGTGGGCGTGACCAGCAGGTTGGCCAGGAGGATGGAAAGAAGACGAACTCACGCGCGGGGCACCATGGTCGAGGGCTGTGTGAACCGAAACGACGATCATACGGGCCGTCGTCACGGCTTGATCGGCGCAGTCGCCTGGGTGCGAAGCGTGTGGACGGCACGAACAACCCGTGCTGGAGTGCCCATCACGACAACCTCGGGCGGGACATCGCGCACGACTGTGGCACCCGCGCCGATGACGGAACGTGCGCCGAGGTTGATGCCCTGGATGACTTTGGCCCCGAGGCAGACAGCCGCGGCACGCCCGACGCGCACCGTGCCGCCGAGCGTTGCGCCGGGGGCGACGGAGGCGAAGTCTTCGAGCACGTCGTCGTGATCGACGGAAGCGTTGGTGTTCACAATGCAGTGTGCGCCGATCGAGGCTTGCACCCCCACCACTGCACCGGCATGGATCATCGCACCGGGGCCGATAAGGGCCGAAGACGCGACGATCGCGGAGGGGTGAACGACGGCGACAAATGCGAGCGCAGGATTGGCGGCACGCAGACGCGAGACGACGGCCTCGCGCGTGGCGTTGTCGCCGATTGCGACGACAAGACCGTCGAGGCCTGCACCCATGCGCGCGATCAGGCTCGGGGCGTCGGCGTCGGAGCCGACAACCGGGCAACCCAGCACGTCACTGCCAATCGCAGCGTCGCGGCTGAGCACGCCGAGCACGTCGTGCCCGGCGCAACGCGCGGCGTCGATCACCACGCGGGCCTGCCCGCCGCCTCCGACGATCAAGATGCGTTTGGACTCGCTCACGCGGAACTCCGTGCGTCACCAACGCGCGGCAACAGCGTATCACGAGAGCGAGGTGGGAGCAGCGGAGCCTGCGCCGGGGTGGGCGAGTGCATCGCGCCGACGGCCACGCTCGTGGCAGCGTCGGAACGTCAGCCAAGCCATGGCGGCGTAAAAGCCCTCGATGAGCGCGAACGTGAGCAGCACGGCACCTGCCAGCGCACGCCACGGTGCCCAGAGGCCGATCCCGCCGGGACGAATCGCGGTGCCAAACAGGAACGCACCGAGCAGAAGCGCGAGCATCGCGGCGATGGAGAACACGATCGCGGCTGCCAAGGCAAGGTCGCGACCATTGCGCAGGAAGCCCGGGCGAACCGATCCCGTCAGGAGTTTCGCAAGTGTCGCGGCCTGCATGAATGCAAGATTATCAGATCGGCCGCTTGCGGCAAGCCTGAAGTGGAGCGCGTCGTCACGCAGTTCTCCGCGGCAAGCACGTGCTCACATTGAACTGCGTCGCGCGGCGCTCATCGTGACGGACTCAGCACCCCGCTTCGAATGCAGTGACGTATTGGTCGAAGTCGGTGAAGTCGACAAAGCCGTCTTCGTTGAAGTCTGAGCCGGGGGCGCCACTCTCAAACGCTTCGACGAACGCGTCGAAGTCCGTGAAGTCGACAAAGTCATCGCCGTTGAAGTCCGGGCGGCAGCGCGGCCTCTGCCACAGCACGGCACGCCCGTTGGCCTCGCCGGCGACATAGATGAAGTTCGCGTCACGCCAGACGGAGCGTGCGATGCACGCGCTGAAGTCATTACCCGGCGGCAGATACTGGTTCAGGTTGACCCAGGTCGACGCGCTGCCGCGCCAGAGGCTGGCGTAGGACTTGTTGCCATCGAAGACGTAGCCGACTTGCAGATTCGCATCGACGCCAAACGCGTAGGAGTACGTGAAGCCCTGGCCCTGCGGATGAAGATCGACGTAGGGCGCCGCGGTGCCGGACCACATGCACGCGTGGTAGGTGCCGTCGGGCGCACCATAGATGCCGACTTGATGCACGCCGTCGGTGTCGTACGCGAATGCCTGTGCGGATCCGGGAGGCGTGAGATTCACGGCCGAAGCCTTGGTGCCGCGCCACAGATATGCGCGGGACGCGCCCGCGCCGCAGGAGCCGCACTGCTGCCCGCCGCCGACGCCGTAGACGTTGCAGAAGGTTTGTCCGGGCGGCGTGAGATCAACGAATGACGCCGCGGTGCCGCGCCAGAGTGCGGCGAGAAACGTCGAGCCGTTGGTGGAGACGTAGCCGCCTTGTTCGCCATCGCCGACGGCGAATGCATCGGAGAACTGGTAGCCCGCGGGGTTGAGGCTCACCCAGGTTGACGCTGTGGTCCCGGTCCACATGCCTGCGCGAGTGAAGCCGCTGAACTGGCCGTAGCCGACGATCTGGTTGCCATCAAAGCCGCGTGCGACGGACTCGCTTGCGCCGCTGGGGGTGATGTTGACGGCGTTGGTCGCGCCGACAGCCCAGTACGCGGCCCGCTTGACGCCGCCGACGGTGATGCTGCCCGCGGCACGTCCGCCATCGACGCCGAGCGCCACGCCGCCGGTGGAGGGCGAGAGGATGCGCGCGGTCCACTGCGCTGACGCGGTGCCAGCGAGGAGTGAAAGGGCGAGCAGTGCGAGGCACGAGCGACGGCTGGTGGTGGGCAACATGAGCAAGACTCCCGGAAGGGGCGGCGAAAGGGCACCCCGTCCGGATGTCAGCCGCGGTTTGTCTTCGCGACCCGTCACGAATTTTGTTTCTTTGAGCGCGTACCACCAACCGGCGAGTTTGCCAGTCTGTGCGGGTAACCCGGGTGATCTCAGAACACTCGGCACCGGCCGTCGCAACGCCGACGACCGAGGGCACGCGGCGAGATCGCCGTTAGAGACCGGTCTTCACGGCGAAGCCGTGGAGGTTCATAGACGGGGGTCGCGGCGCAGCCGCACCCCCGGAACAGACGCCTCCGCCAACAGGATTGACGATGGTGGATCGTGCATCGAAAGATCCACCCGCGACAATCCCGCGCGAGAAGATCGCAAGTTCGTCGGGTGTCGCGACGCGACGACCCGACGCAATTGACCAGCACGGCTTCGCCGTGCAAGACCGCGGCGTCGAGAGAATCCACGCATCCGCTCCCAAAGCACACAAGCCCCGGATTGCTCCGGGGCTCGTGTGTGGACTCGGGGTCCTCAGGGGTCTTGGTCCGCCCTGGGCGGCGGGCAAGGCCCGTCCGCACTGCGCGATGGATGCTTACTTGGCCGCGCTCACGCCGGTGCTGGCGGTGCCGCTCGTGCTGGTCGAGCCGTCGCCGGTCACCGAGGTGCCGGTCGTGGAAGGCTTCTTGAGGGTGAGGAGGACGGCGGAAGTCTCGCCGCTCTTGGCGAGGACGCGATCATGGGCGACGCCGACGCCGCGCTTGCCGGCGCGGATGCCGTACTCGGCGGGGATGACGCGGAGGAAGCCGGCCTTGCCGTCACGATTGGTCATCTCGTGACGCACCGGGCGGCCCTTGTACATCAGTTCGACGATCGCGCCGGGGACGGGCTTGCCATCACCATCAACAACCTTCACGGCAACACGGGCCGGGGGCGGCGGCGGATTGTCGCCCGCGCTCGCGGTCGTCGAGGCGAGGAATGTGGCGCCGACAATCGCGACCAGCGCGACGAGCGAAGCGACCAGGGACGAGAACGGACGGCGGATATTCAAGTTGTTCGCGAGCATCTTCGTCGATCTCCCGTGCGAGCGACCGGCTCTCTTGGCGGCCGCACCCGCGACACGCCCCCCTGGCCGGCTCTGGAGAACCCCGACACCACGCGTCGGCGGCGGAAAACGCCGCGGCACGTTCACCGGCTGAACGCATGCCCGGCGGACCAGATTGCAGCAGGGCAAGAAAAAACCGCGGGGCCTTTCGACCCCGCGGCGTTCATACTCGGTTCGTATCTCGAACCTGTTCCGGTGCTTCCGGGCTTCAGCAACCCTTCTCAAAGGCGACGACGAACGCATCGAAGTCTTCAAAGGTGAGGAAGCCGTCGTTGTTGAAGTCGGTGCTCGCCTTGCCCGCCTCGAAGTCCATGACGAAATCGTCAAAGTCTTCGAAGGTCAGGAAGCCGTCGCCGTTGTAGTCGATCTTGTTGACGTAGCCTGAGTTGGAGGCCGAGAAATCGCTGGTGTCACAGTTGGTCTTGGCCTTGACCCAGTAGTAGTACGTGATGCGGGGGTTGGCGGTGAAGTCGTCGAAGGGGCTGGCAACATCGTCGGCGATCTTGGCCGCGAAGGTCGTGCTGTTGCGGGGGCTGCGCCAGATCTCGTAGCCGGTGGCGTTTGTCACAGCACCGTAGGTCACGCGGACCTTGTCGCAGTAGGTGCCATTTGAGGCCACGACGCTCAGCGGTGCGGCAGTTGTCGTGTCGCACGACACCGTCACGGTACGCGGGGCGTAGTTGCTGCTGCTGCTGAAGAGCATCAGGCCGGTGTTGTTGTTGCTGAACTCGTCCTGGTCCATGCCGCTGAGAATCCAGCCGACGTAGTACGTGCCCGGCGGGATGTCGTGGCCGATGTTCAGAGGCCAGTCGCCATCGTTCCACACGCCATTGGCGGAGAAGGTGCTCCAGTACCCCGAACCGACCTCGTAGTCTGCGGTGCTGATCGTGGTGTTGGAGGACAGGTACCAGCGGATGGAGAAGTCGTTGACCGCCTGATTGCCACGATTCTCAACAAACATGTTGTTGATCGTCACCGCCTGACCCTGGGTGACTGAGTAGTCGCTCAAGCCGGTCATCATGGGCTGCACATCGCCGCTGGTGCCCCAGTTCGGGTGGCACTGGCTGAATGTCGCCATGTCGCCCCAGTCTTCGCGAAGGAACGAGCCGGCGCTGATGGCGTTGGCGTCGTTGATCATGTCGCGCACGCCGCGGAGATCGTCGCCGCGGGTGTAGAAGGAGCCGAGGACGTAGTTGGGGGGCATGCGCCAGGTGCCGCTGACCATGATGGCGACATAGCGATCCTCGTGGCCAAGGCGGAGTCCGTGGCCAAGTTCGTGGACCATGGACTTGCGGAACTGGAGTTCATCGTTGGTGTTGGAGGGATTGACGAAGGCGTCAACCTCGACGATGCGGCTGCCGCTGGTCCAGTTGAAGCAGATGCCGTTGGGCGTGCCGTTGGCGGCCCAACTGCCGTATCCACCCGCGATCATCAGCGCGTCGCTCGGAACGCCGCAGTTGTTCTGGCTGTTGTTGGCGTCGGGGTTGTTGGCGCGGCCAGCACCGGGGAACCAGCCAAAGAGCCAGTCGGAACCGCTGGCGCTGTCGGCTGCGAGCGAGTTCCAGTCGCTGCACGAGGCCGACCACCAGTTGAAGTTGTCGTCATCGGGGATGTAGAGGTACTGGTTGATCGCGGCGTTGTGATAGTTGGTACCGACGTAGCGCCCGCCGTAGGACGTGGGGCCGGTCGGATGAGGCTCATCGCCGCTGAGGGCAAACTGCACGCCCTTGGCGGGAGTCGGATTCTGTGCCGCGGCTTCGCGGAAGAGGGAGAGCATCGAGGAAACAGGCTGTGCGCCCTGGGCGGCGACCTCGGCCTCGGCGTCCTGCATCACTTCATCGACCATCTCGAGATTGATCGGGCCGCCCTGTTCGACCGCGGACGACTTCTTGGTGGTCGAATACATCAGCGAGTTGACGGGCTGAGTCGGGCGGAAGCGCGGCGTGGTGCCCTCGATGCCCACGAAGACGTTGCCCTGCTCATCGGCAACCAGCGCACCGTTGTTGTGCACCTGGAAGACGCGCATGAAGGGCAAGTTGATGGTGCTGCCGTTGGGCTTGGTGAAGACGACGTAGCGATTGCCAGGCGTGAGCTTCACCGACTGGCAGGTGTAGACGCCGGTGCCGTTGGTGTCCATCGTGCCGAGGCTATGGAGCGTGACGGTCTTGGTCGCTGCCGCGCCCTTGATCCACTCAGTCACCTTGAAGGTGTAGCGGGTGGCGGGGATCTTCATGCCGGCGGGCATGAAGACCTCGGCCGAGACGAGCACGCCGTCGAAGGCCTGCTCGGCGACGTCGGTCATCTCTGTCGCCTCGGCGACGCTGCCCAGCGCGTAATCTGCGCGGCCCATTGGCGTGATCATCATCCGCGGCGCGTCCTCGGTCGGGACCGCTGCTTGCACTACGGGCGGGCGGACTGCGACGTCGGCCGCAAACGCGTGGCCTGCCATTGCCATCAAGACCAAACACGATGTGAAACCAACATGACGCACGTTCATGGCTCGTCCTCGTTTCGAGTTTTCGGGACGGCGTTCGCGGTACGCCCGCGGGCCCCATCCCCCCAAGTTCATCCAGAATACCAAAGACCGGGCGGCACGCCTCCCCCCTCCCATGGACTTTCAGTGTCCCGTGGATCCGGAGGCGGCCGCGCCGGCACTGAAGAGAGGGAGCCCGCACGACCGTGCTGCGCGTCATTCAAAGAAAAATTGACCTCGGCGTCGTGAGTCCCGCCGCCCACTCGCGTTGTGGTGCGCCGCCGACCGAGATTCGCCCGACGAGCGCGGATGTGGGAAGCACACCGATGTTTGATTCGTGTTTGGGCTGGACCAACGAGAGTCCCGGGCATGTTGGACCGATCGCAAACACGGGCCTATCGTTTCGGCCCGTCAGTCTTCGACCGGCGGCGTTTGTTTCGCTCTTTTCGCTCGCCGCTCCGGTTGAACCCGACGGCGGCCCAAGCACAGGCCTGCGTGCAGGCCTCAAGACGAGGAAGTTTCAGTCATGGCACATAAGAAGGGCCAAGGTTCAACCAAGAACGGTCGCGACTCCAACCCGCAGTATCGCGGCGTGAAGCTCTACGGCGGCGAAGTCGCTAAGCCCGGCTCGATCATCGTCCGCCAGGTGGGCACGCCCTTCAAGGCAGGCTTCAACGTCCGCATGGGCTCGGACAACACGCTCTACTCGGTTGCCGAGGGCACCGTGCTCTTCAAGGGCCGCATGGTCCACGTCAACCCGACGGACAAGAAGGCGCTTCGCCCGGCTTGGCTCTTGGCCTGAGTCGCTGGTCTGCATGTGAATCTCACGACGCCGAGGACACGTTCCTCGGCGTCTTTGTTTTTCCGATCGCGGCTTCGCCCGGAGCCCGCGCAGCAATAAAGTTGCACTGCGTCTGACTCGTGCAGAAAGTCTCGCAGGGCGGCGGAGCAGTTCCGCGCCGTGCCGCTCTTGTGGAGAGTGCGTTCCATGACCACCGCGTTACACGTTGCGACCACCGAGTTCGAGAAGAAGGATCGCTGCGCGGATCTGCCGCATCGCCCGCGGGTGCTCCTGGGCAAGATGGGGCTCGATGGGCACGATCGCGGCGTGAAGGTCATCGCTCGCGCGCTGCGCGATTCGGGCGTGCATGTGATCTACAGCGGCTTGTGGCAGACGCCTCGGAGCCTTGCGATCTCGGCACGCGACGAGGACTGCGACGTGATCGCGGCGTCGATGATGTCCAACTCGCATCTGGTGCTGGGGCCGAAACTGGTGCAGCACCTGAAGGATCTGGGGCGGCCTGATCTGCCGGTGTACATGGGCGGGATCCTGCCGCAGGAGGACATCCCCACGCTGCTCGCGGGCGGCGTGGCGAAGTGCTTTACGACCGGCACGGGCCTGCTGGACATCGTCGAGGCGGTGCGCGGCGCGACTAAGGCACGCGTGAGCACGATGCAAGGGACGACGGCACAACTCTCGCGGGATATCTCGCTGGCGCACGACAACAAGCCAGCGCGGGCGAGCGCGAAGAAGCGTCGTCCGGCGCGCGTGATCGGCATCACCGGCTCGCCCGGCGCGGGCAAGTCGACCCTGGTGGCACAGCTTGTCGGCGAGTTCACGCGGCGCGTGAAGGAAGGCGGCGGCGGGAATGCCGCGTATCGCGGCCGCTGCGCGGTTGTCGCGTTTGACCCGATGAGCCCGATCACCAGCGGCGCACTGCTGGGCGATCGTCTGCGCGTGGACTTCAACTCAATCGATGAGGCGGTGTACTACCGCAGCCTCGCGATCAGCGGCGAGGACTATCACGCGCTGGGCGACATCATCGAACTCATCGGCGGCGCGTACGAGGCCGGCAGCGGCATGGAGTACGACACGGTCTTCGTCGAAACCGTGGGCGCGGGGCAAAACGAGACGCGGATCCGCTCGCACGTCGGGCGCACGGCCGTGGTGCTCACGCCAGGCATGGGCGACGCGGTGCAGATGGACAAGGCTGGCCTGCTGGAGATCGCTGACGTGTTCGTCTGCAACAAGGCTGACCACCCCGGCGAGCATGAACTGGTGCGCGATCTGCGGGATGTGGCCGGACGACGGCCGATCTTCGAGACGATTGCGACGAAGGGTCAGGGGATTCCGCAGTTACTCGATGCGTTGGTCGGGTAACTTGCTCAACAACGCAAGGACGCCGCGTGCGTCCGCATGAAACCCGCGTGCGCGTTTCGACATCCAATCTGCCATCCGCGACGAATGCTTCGTCGGAGCGTTGAACCATGCCGAGCGTTGCCGAAACAACACGAGAACCCGCCGCGAGCGGCGCTCCCGCAACGCCCACCCATGCCATGCAGTGCATGGAGGTCTGGGGTGGCAACACCGCTGTCGACAACGGGGTGGTGATGCCGGGGCTGGATGTCTGGGTGCTGGGCCGCCCGTATGCAGGCGAGCACTCGGGCGGCGACGTGCACTACGTGAGCAGTTGCGCCTCGGGGAGGATCACGCGCATGCTCGTCGCCGACGTGAGCGGGCACGGCGTTGTCGTCAACGACATCGCGCTGACGCTGCGATCGCTGATGCGGCGTTTTGTCAACACCGTCCAGCAAGGCAAGTTCGTTGGCGAGCTCAACGAGACGTTTGCTGGCATTACCGACTCCGGCTGCTTTGCGACCGCCGCAGTCGCAACATACTTCGAGCCCACGCGCACGCTGACGCTGTCGATCGCCGGGCATCCCAGGCCGCTGCTGTATCGTGCCGCGGAGAAGCAGTGGAGCGTGGCGGGCACGGCGTCGTCGCTGTCGGAGCAGCCGCGGAATCTGCCGCTGGGCGTGCTGGACGACACTGGGTACGACGAGACGAAAATCAAGCTCGCCGCGGGCGACCTGGTGCTTTTCTACACCGATTCGATGATGGAGGCCCGCGACGCAGAGGGGCGGATGCTGGGCGAGCAGGGCCTGCTGCGGCTGCTGGCGCAGCTCACGGCAGAGGGAGTCTCCGCTGCTGGCTTGCCGCGGGCACTCTTTGATCGCGTGCACGCGGCGGGGAGCGAGCCGAGCGACGATGTGACGCTGCTGCTGCTGAGGCCGAACACGCTTTCGCCGCGCTCGACGCTGCTGGGGTTGCTCACGGTGCTGTACCACAGCCTGGCCCGGCGGCTCAGTCCGTCGCGCGAGCCGGCATTTGGCTAGCATCGTCCCATGAGCGAGCGAGAGAAGACCAAACGCGGGAAGAAATCAGGCTCTGGCCCCGCCCAAGGCGACGAGGCTCCGGCATCGGCGGTGGCCACTCTGGAGGCCAAGCCTGATGCTGATGCCGCGCCACCCGAGGCACGCGATGCCGCAGAATCGCTCGCAGAGGGCGCGTCGGCTGCGGCGTCAGTCACGCCCGCGCTTGCGACGAAGCTGATGCCCGCGATTGAGGCGATTGTGCTCTCGGCAGAGCGGGCGGCACCGGCGGCCCGGATCGCCGAGGCGCTGGGCCTGATCGCCGCGCCCGAGGGCGAGGTTGAGAGCGATGACGACGCGGGGCCGGAAGCGACGAAGCTGATCGAAGACGTGATCGTCGCGCTCAATGAGCAGTACGCGGCCACGGGGCGCGCGTTCCGCATCGAGCGAGTGCAGGGCGGCTATCGCGTGATGACGCTGTCGGCACACGCGGACGCCGTCGCGGCGTTCCATCGGTCGCGTTCGGCGGCGCGGCTGTCCAAGGCGGGCATCGAAACCCTCGCGATCATCGCGTACAAGCAGCCGATCACGCGTGCTCAGCTCGAAGCGATCCGCGGCGTGGCGTGCGGCGAAGTGCTCAAGTCGCTCATGGATCGTCGACTCATCACGATCAAGGGCCGGGCCGAAGAACTCGGTCGTCCGATTCTCTATGGCACGAGCAAGGGCTTCCTGGAGCACTTCGGCCTTGCCTCGATCACCGACCTGCCGAGCGTCGCGGAACTCCGCGCCGGTCAGGGCTGACGTCACACTCTGATTGACAATGAAGTGGTGGCCATGGACATCGCGGGCCGGTTCTGGTGCGACACATCCGCACCCGGGGGCTCGCGTCGTCGCGCGACGCTATCACGTGCACACGCCAGGCATCGTCTACGTCGGCACAACGATGCTGCTTTCGGCGGGCGCGGCCAACAGCCAGAACAACCTGCTTTTCTGGGCGTTTGGGCTGGCGGTCGGCGGGCTGCTCGTCTCGGGCATCCTCAGCGGCATCGCGCTGATGGGTGTCGGCCTTGAGCGGCTGGACGCGGACAACGCCTCTGCGGGTGAGCCGCTGCGTATTCGATATCGGTTGCGCAATCGCAGCCGCCTGCTTTCGTGCCGAGCGGTGCATGTCGTCGAACTGCCCGATAAGTCGGACATAACCCCCGCGGCGGACCTGCCCGCGGGGTTTGCGGATGTCGTGCCGACGCGCGGCAGCGTCGCGATGGACGGCATCGGCGCGGCACGCCCGCGCGGCGTGGTGACGTTTCGCTTCGTGCGTGTGTGGAGCACATTCCCTTTCGGCATCGCGAAGAAGTCGGTGACGTTTGAGGAAGCGCAGACGATCCGCATCTGGCCGCAGGTGTGGGAACTCAAAGCGGGCACGTTGACTCCCCCACCACGCGGGGGTGAGCGTTCGCGGACGACGCCGCGGCTGGCGACTGACGGGGCGGAGTTGTTCGCGCTGCGCGAGTATCAGGACGGCGACCCGGTGCGCACGATCGCGTGGAGGCCCAGCGCGCGGAGCACGGAACTGCTCGTGCGTCAGGCCGCGGAATCGACCACGGCACGCGTGCGAGTTGTGCTGCGCGTGCCGGAGTCGGGCGTCGAGCCGGCACTTCTGGAGACGGCGATTTCGCTGGCGGCGTCGGCATTCATCGAACTTGAGCGCAGCGGCGTGTCGGTGGCGTTTGATGCACCCGCGCTGGGCGTTCACATCCCCGCGGGGCAGGGCCGCCAGCATGTTCGCCGCCTGCTGGATGAACTCGCGCTCGCGACCCTCGGCGCACGCCCGCGCCGACCCCGCGCCGAATCCGCGGGGCATCGCGTTGTCGTCGTGCACGCAGGGCCGGTCGACGCGGCGGCACGCGAGGGAACCCACGAAGCAAGCGGCGCGGCACAGCATCTTTCGGCACTGGATGTCGAGTCGCTTCGCGCGGACGCCGGGCGGCCGGCGTTCGTTCCCGTGCCGCTGCGCACATGGCGCGAGCGCGTGGGCGAATGGTGGAAGGGAGGCCGCGCGTGAACCCCAGTCGCGGCTTCTCGGTGTGCGCGTTCAGCGTGATGGCGCTGAGCGTGCTGGCGTACGCGCTGGCGGAACCGATGCCCGCGTTCTTTCTGGTCTGGCTGCCGCTCGCGCTGGCGGGGTGGTGGTTCAGTCGCGACGGCGGGCGTGCGCTGCCGCCACTCGTCACGGGACTGTTGATCGCGGCGGCGGTCGGCTTCGGCGCGTGGCGTGCACTGGAATCGCACCTGAGTGTGTCGACGTTCTCGCAGTTTCTCGCGGCGTTGCTGGTGATCAAGACGACAGAGCGCTCTTCGCCGCGTGACTACGGCCTGATGCTCGCACTCAGTGTGTTCATGTGCGTCGGCGCGATTCTGACGAGCAACGCGCTGGTGGTGGCGGTGCCTGTGATCCTTGCGCTCGGGCTGCTCGTGCTCTCCACGATGCAGTTGCAGGTCGAGGCGGGGCACTTTGCACAGCGGCTGCGGCTGATCCGGCTGGGGATGAAGCCAGATGCGACTCCGCCGCGCATGCAGTTGCGTCTGTCAGCCAGTGCGCTGGTTGCGCTCGTGCTTGGCCTGAGCATTTCGGCGATCGTTTTCGTCTCGTTCCCGCGCGGCCTGGGCGCGGGACAGATGAGCGAATGGGGCTCTGACCTGCTGTCGCGGCGCACGGGCTTTACGGAGGTTGTGCGACTCGGTCTGGGCGGCAACATCACGCAGTCGCAGACTGCAGTGCTCGATGTGCGTTTCAGCGACGCCGACGGCAAGCCGCTGGGCGGATACGCACAGCAGTGGTATTTGCGCGGCGCGGCACTCGATGAGTACACCGACGGCTCGTGGCGACGCAGCCCGCGGCAGATTGAGGACGACGCGCTGCCCGAAGGTGCGACCGTCAACGTGCTCGAATCGTCGCGTCGCCCCGTGCAGTTGCAGCAGTCCACCACGCTGCGAAGTGCGTCGCGCAACAGCCCGGTGTTTGTCGCGTGGCAGCCGGTGCGCGTTCGTTCCGGACACAGCAGCGATCGACTGACGCTCACGCCCGAGACGCTGACGATCCGGCGCGAGGGCGGCTCGGGCGTGATCGCCTATGACGCGGACCTGACGCTGCCTCGGCAGAATCCGGAGGTCGAGTACGAACGATTCGGCGCATCATTCGATTCGGCGGTGGTGCATCGGCACGCGATCGCCGCACTCAAGGCGGCCGAGATGGAGCCGGACCCGGAGAAGCGCGCGGTGCATGACGATGCGCGGGCGGCGCGGGCAATCGAGTCGTACTTGAGTCGCAACTTCGCGTACACGCTCAACGCGGGCGCGGCACCGACCGGCACGGACCCGATCGAGTGGTTCCTCGACACGCGTAAGGCGGGGCACTGCGAGTACTTCGCCTCGGCGATGGTGGCGATGTGCCGCAGCGTCGGCATGGATGCTCGCGTGATCGCGGGGTATGTCGCCAGCGAGTGGAATGAGGCGAGCAACTCGTATGTGGTGCGCGAATCAAACGCGCACGCGTGGGCGGAGGTCGAGATCGGCGGCGGATATTGGGCGACGTTCGACCCCTCGCCGCAAGAAGAACTGCGGGCGACCCAGCAGGGCAGCAACACGCTCAGCGCGTGGATCGGTCGCCTGCTCGACGACGTGAACTATGCCTGGAATCGTGAAGTCGTTTCGTTTGATGAGAGCCGACGCGTCGCACTGCTGGGGCCGGACGTCGCCAGCCCGCTGAGCGGCAATGCGGTCATCCGCTGGCTGGCGCAGCGCTTCAGGCCCAACGCGGATGAATCGCGTGGCACCGCGCTGGCACGCGGCTTGATGCTCTTCTTTGCCGTGATTGCGCTGGGCGCGGCGATGGTCCTCGCGGGGCGATGGTTGGCGCGATTGGCCGGGTGGACGCAGCGGCTCGGGTTCGGCACGCGAACAACGCGCGTCGTTGATCCGTGGCACGCGGGGCTGCTGCGGGCCTTGGCGCGACGCGGCCTGACGAAACCCGCGTGGCGGCCGCTCGCGATGCACGTGGAACACTCCCCACTCTCCGATACGGATCGCACACTCGCGCGACGCGTTGCATGGGCGAGCTATCGCACGCGATTTGGCTTTGGCCTCGACACGACGGCACGCGACCAGGCGGCCGATGCATTGAGACGATTGGAGCGGCGCACCTGACGCCGTGTCCCGTTGCCCACGCCTGTGCAGCCTTTGCTTGTACACTTGATCCATGGGTTCCGGGAAGCGCTTTGGAAGCTGGGATGTGATCGCGATGCACATTCTGCGTGGCACCAGTCGCATCACAATTCGTCGTCCGGCTCGCTTGGCGATTCGACGAACACCGCTTGAACGCCTGAACGCGGCGATTGGTCCACTCGACTCGTGGGATGAGATCCTGACGAAGCCTCTCGCATGGCTTCTTCTTCTCGCGATCTTTGGCGGCGGTTGGCTCGCGCTCGAGGTGTTCCATGCACCGCTGGCAACCATTGCTATCGGCATAGCCATCGTCGGCACGTTGATCACCATCGTGTTTGGCACCTCGCTCGTCAGGGACGCGCGTTTGGTCATGTTCCGCCGTCGTCGCATGGGTATTTGTGATGCGACCGACGCCGACGCAGCCGCGGAACTTCGCGAGCGTCGCGAGCGTTGGGATGCGAACTTGATGAAACATGAGCATGTTCTCTCGCGGCAGTTCATCCCAGGCACATGGCGGCTCTGGGTTGCTCTGCTCCCGCTCGTGCCCGCGTCGAGTCTGATTCCATCGATGCTGGGGGTGCGCTCGCTGTGGCCGGGCTTCTTGGTGGTCGCGACGATGTTTGGGACATTCGTCGTGACGAACAGAGTGACATCGGACCGTCTCAACCGTGTCAAGGCGAGTCTGACAAAGCCGATCTGCCCGGACTGCGGATATTCGCTGAATCGCGGCAAGGAAGTCGCTGATCACGACGGGAACCCGGTTCATTTCGGCCCGCCGCGCTGCCCAGAATGCGGCACGCCTTGGCCCTTGATTCCTGCGCCGGTGAGGCGAGTGTCGCAGTGATCGCGGCGAAGCGTGCGCGTGTTATTGGCCGGTGCCTCGCGCGGCCGCGCGTCGCGTGGCGTTTATGCCGACCCGAACGCGCTTCACTCAACGCCCCGCGTGATCACCTCTGCGCGCGTTCTGAAGGGCAACCGATAGGTACACGGGGTGCGTGCCGCGTGCTGGTCGCGCGGGCGCTGCAACTGAGTCGCGGCTGATGTCTGCCGCGCCGTGACGATGTGTTCTGCGTCTTCTTTCGGAGATTTGCCGTGCCTGCCAATCGCTCCCGGACCGATCGTTGGCGTGAGTGTCTTCAGCAGATCAGCGAGCGCGGCGGCGGCATCGAGTTCGCCTTCGCGCGCGCCGATCAGACCGACGCCGAGGCCGCGGGTGAAGCCGGCGACCTGATGTGGCGGGTGCATGTCCTGGGGCTCTCGAACGATGAGATCCTGGTTGAGCATCCCAGCGCAATGGGCCAGCCGCTGAACGTCCGCGAAGGCGCGGAACTGGTCGTCGTGATGGCCGTCGGCCAGAATCGCTGGATGTTCCGCACCCGCGCGATCGGCACGCACGCGCTGCAAGGCCCGCGCGGGCACGCCACGCGTTCGCTGCGGCTGATGATGCCCGCGGCGGTCGAGCGTTGCCAGCGGCGCAACTTCCTGCGCGTGGGCAGCGCGAGTCTGAATCTGGTTCGCACGCGGATCTGGCCGCTGCTCGATCCGTCGAGCGTGGTGCTGGCCGAGGCGGCCAATCGCGATCTGTTCAAGACGGGCGGCAATGCCGCTCTGGGGGATGATCGCATCGTGCTGCCCGAGGTCGGCCCCAGCTTCGACGCTCGCCTGATGAACATCGGCGGCGGCGGCGTAGGGTTGCTCGTCAACAAGAACGATGCGTCCGCCGCGTCGCGGGCCCGCATGGTGTGGATGATGCTCGACCTGACGCCGACGCTTTCGGCACCGCTCGCGGTCACGGCCCGCATCGCGCACACGCACATCGACAGCGAGCAGAACCTCTACCTCGGCACGGCGTTCGAGTTCACCTTCAACATCGCGCACCGTTCTTTCGTGGTGGACCAGGTGCTTAAGTACGTCAACCAGCTTCAGCTCCGCGTCGCGGCCTGAGCACGCACGACAGCAAAAACAGAACCGGGACCATCACGCGGTCCCGGCTTTGTTTTTCTTTGGTCTCGTGCGATTCAGCGCTGCGTCTTGTCGGGGTTGATCTCGACACGGACGAGGCCGCCGCCGCTGCGAATCTTGATGGGGTTGGAGGCGTCGTTGAGAACGCCGGTCCATGTGTTTGCGGTCTGCAGGATGTTGGTGACCTGTGCCGTGCGATCGCGGAGTTCAACGGGACCGTTGACGGTGGCAAGGTCGATGGTGCCGCTGGAGCGGCCGCTCATGGCGACGAAGATTTCGCCGTCGCTCGTGCTGAGGGTGACGGGATCGACGAGTCGCTGCGTGGTGCGGATGGTGATGGGGCCGCCTTCGCCCGAGCCGTAGCCATTGGCGACGTCGATCGGACCGCCGACGTCCTTGAGCGAGACGCCGCCCGCGGAGTTGCGGATGCGGACGCCATCGCACGACGGGACTTCGATGGTGATCCAGATGTAAAGCCCGGTGCCTTCGACGGCGCCCTTGGTGTTGACGACGCGGACGAGGGTGGAGTCAGCGCGGGGGGACAGGTTCGCGCTGATCCACTTGCGCTGTGCCGCGGCTTCGTCCTTGACGGGCTGGCCGGTCTTGAAGTCAACGACGCGGGCGGTGACGCGCGGGCGCTGGAACTTGGGATTGACGATCACGTCGACAGAGCCGCCCTTGTTCTCGACGTCGATGCTGAAGGGGCGGGAGGAGTCGTAGCGTGCCGTCACCGGGAGCAGCGAGAGGTCATCCGCTTCGGGAATCGACGAGCAGCCGGCGAGCAGGGCGGCACCGAGCGCGGCGGCGGCCATGAGCGTCAGGGCGGCAGCCCGCACTGGCCCCGAGCGGGCTTTGCGATGCGGCGGATTGAGTGGGGCGTCGGACCAGTGCGTCATCCATCCCTGCGACATGAACAGCCCTTCCTGGATTCGGATCTGCATTTGAGGTCACTGAGTCGAGCGCGACACGACAGATCGTGCCGTCCCTGGCCACCCCACACGGGCTCCGCACGGGGCCGCCAACGGGAGCAACAGTGTACCCGCCGGATACACCCATTACGCTTCTCTGTTGTCGGCCATACGCCGGGCTGGGCTCAAACGTTCGTGTTGGGCGATGCGGCAGGGACGCGTCCCAACGCCGTGTCCGACGCGACAACGCCCCAAGAACCCCCTGCACGACTCCGGTATTCCTGCTAGGATGATGTTCTCTCCGGCACCGAGTCGGAGAACACGGTTCCTCTGGGCTTTGCACAACACCTTGCGGGTTTCGAAGAGTCAGGATTCTCTCGTCTTGCCGGGCGGTCAACTGCTTGGGCCGAGCCAGTGCGATCCTTGCGGCGTGCCACGCCGGTAGGACCAGCACTCCCCCACGCCTCGCCGACCCCGACGTTTCACGACGAGAGTGACACTCGAGTTCACGATGCGCCAATGTTCATCCCAACGCGACGCAGACGCTTGCCCCGGGCCAGAAATCCCCGCGGCGAATCCGCTGCGACGCTCCTTGCGATGATCACGTGACTCGATACCCCTCTTGAATCCGTACGCGTGCCTGATGGGCAAAGCCCCTCGAATGATCAGGGGTGTCACATCATGGTCCAACTCGTCGTTCCCGGTGGCGGCCTTCCCGCCTCTCTCGCCTCGGCTCGCGCACTCTCGCTCGCTGAGCTGACGCCCACCGACTTTGGCATCATCGGCGGCGCGCTGGTCGTCGGCCTCGTGATCGGCATCGTGGTGATGCGGGTGCTGCTGGGCAAGCAAGCGGCGCAGGCCAAGAGCCAGGGCAGTCAACTCGTCGAGCAGGCGAAACTCGAGGCTCAGAACATCACCCAGCAGGCACGGCTTGAGGGCGAGCGGCAGGCGCTGGAGCGCAAGGAAGCCGCCGAGAAGGAACTGGAAGCCAGCCGCAATGAGCTGCGTGAGACCGAACGCCGGCTCGTGAAGCGTGAAGACCTGATGGACCGCAAGGAGGAGATGCTGGCCCTGAAGGACCAGACCCTCACCCGGCAGGCCGAAGCCGTGAAGGCCCGCGAGAGCACCATCGCCCAGCGCGAGGCCGAGTCGGCGCGGCTGGTGGAAGAGCAGAAGCAGAAACTCCTCAGCGTGGCGAACATGACCGTGGCTCAGGCCAAGGAAGAACTGCTCAAGCGCGTCGAGGAAGACTCGCGGCTCGAAGTCGGCAAGGTGGTGCGTCAGATCACCGAGGAAGCCGAGAACGAGGCCAAGGAGAAGGCCCGCGAGATCACGCTGATGGCGATTCAGCGGTACGCGACGGAGCACACCAGCGAGAGCACGGTGCGGTCGGTGGCAATCCCCTCGGACGACATGAAGGGACGCATCATTGGTCGCGAAGGGCGAAACATCCGTGCGATCGAAAAGGCGACCGGCGTGGACATCATCGTCGACGACACGCCGGGCGTGATCGTGGTGTCGTGCTTTGACAAGGTGCGTCAGGCGATTGCGGTTGAGTCACTTGAGCGACTGATTGCCGACGGCCGCATGCATCCGGCACGCATCGAGGAAGTGGTCGAGAAGGTGCGTTCGGAGATCAACGAGAAGATCATGAAGGCGGGCAAGGACGCCGTGCTGGAGGCCAACCTCCGCGGCGTGCATCCCAAGATCGTCGAAGCGATGGGCAAACTGCACTATCGCACGTCGTACGGCCAGAACGTGCTGCGTCACTCGATCGAAGTCGGCTACCTCTGCCAGATCATCGCCGATCAACTCGGGCTCGACGGCACCATCGCGCGGCGCTGCGGCTTCCTGCATGACATCGGCAAGGCGATGGACCACGAGATGGAGGGTGGCCACCCCAAGATCGGCATGGACTTCGCCAAACTGCACGGCGAGAAAGAGCCCGTGCTCAACGCCATCGGCGGGCACCATGCTGATATCCCGTCGACGAGCTTCTATACACCGATCGTCATGGCGGCGGACGCGATCAGCTCGGCCCGCCCCGGCGCACGCCGTGAGAGCATGGAGAAGTACGTCCAGCGGCTCATGGAACTGCAGGACATCGCGATGCGCTTCAAGGGCGTCACCGAGGCGTACGCGATCCAGGCTGGACGCGAAGTGCGCGTGATGATCGATGCGGCCAAGGTCGGCGACGACGAGGCGTTCCTCATCGCCCACAACATCGCCAAGAAGGTCAGCGAAGAGATGACGTTCCCCGGCGAGATCCGCGTGACCGTGCTGCGCGAGACCAGGGCGATCGAGTACGCACGCTGAGCACGCAGTTCATCTGAAAACGCACACGGGCGACACTCGCGAAAGTGTCGCCCGCGTCTTTGAGGTGCGTGGAATGCGTGCGGCGTGTGCCGCGGCGCGTTAGTCCGCGAGTTCCTTCTCGTCGATGCGCTTGATGTGCGCGCCGAGCGCAGTCAGGCGATCTTCCATGCGCTCGTATCCGCGATCAAGGTGGTAGACGCGATTGATGACCGTCGTGCCCTCGGCAGCGAGGCCCGCGAGGACCAGGCCCGCCGACGCACGCAGGTCGCTCGCCATGACGGGCGCGCCGATGAGACGACGCACGCCGCTGACGATGACGGACGCGCCCTGACGCATGAGGCGAGCGCCCATGCGGCTCAGTTCGGCGACGTGGAGGAATCGATCGGGGAAGATGCGCTCGGTGACGACGCTGTTGCCGTCGGCGAGGCACAGGACGGCCATCAACTGGGCCTGCAGGTCGGTCGGGAAGCCCGGGTGCGGCTGGGTCGTCACTTCGACAGGCTTGAGCGTGCGATCGCAGGTGACACGGACGGTGGCACGCATCGGATCGTTGCTCTCGGGCGTCTTGTGGCAATAGATGCCCATCGCCGAGAGCTTGTCAGTCGCGGCCATGAGGGCGTCCATCGGGCAGTTGTCGATGGTCATATCGCCGTTGGTGATGCCGGCGGCCATCATGAACGTGCCCGCCTCGATGCGGTCGGGAATCACGGTGTGGTCCGTGCCGCCGAGCTGCTTGACGCCCTCGATGACCAGACGCGGCGAGCCTGCGCCGCTGATCTTCGCGCCCATCTTGTTGAGCATGTCGGCCAGGTCAGCGATCTCGGGCTCGCACGCGGCGGACTCGATGATCGTGGTGCCCTTGGCGAGGGCGGCGGCGCACATGACGTTGGCCGTGCCCAGCACGGTCGAGCCGAAGGTGCCGCCGAGGAAGATGGTCGCGCCGCGCAGGCCGCCTGCGGGAGCCTTGGCGATGATGTCGCCGCCTTCGAGGGTGATGTGCGCGCCCAGGGCGGCGAGGCCGCGGAGGTGCAGGTCAACGGGACGGTCGCCGATGGCGCAGCCGCCGGGCATGGAGACGCGGGCGTAGCCGCGCTTGGCGAGCAGCGGGCCGAGGGTTGAGATCGAGGCTCGCATCGTGCGCACGATGTCGTAGCGGGCGTGGGAGTTGGAGGCGTCGGAGGTGTGGAGCGTCATGACGCTCTGGGCCCCGGGCGGCGTCTCGGTGGTGCGCTGGCAGCCCAGCTCGCTGAGCAGGCGCAGCATGTTCTTGATGTCGGCCAGTTCGGGGATGTCGCGAAGCACGACGGGCTGGTCAGTGAGCAGCACGCCGCAGAGCAGCGGCAGGGCGGCGTTCTTGGAGCCGTTGATCCGAAGCCGCCCGTAGAGGCGACGCCCACCCTCAATCACAAAAGTATCCATCTGTGCTCACACTCCGTTGGGCTGACCGCGCGGTCCATCGCGCGGCAAGAGACGCAATCAAAGACTGTTCCACGACGCGACCTGTGGAGAACCCGAAAGGTCCGAGTAGTCATCGGCATACACGGCCTTTTTGCTTGGAAAGCCGCGCCGGGCTTGGCCAAGTGGCCGCACCGACGGCTCAGTTTACCCCGCCGCTACACACGGACTCGGGAGAAGCCACTTTTCGTGCCGCAGACTGGCAAACGGGGCAAGCGTTTTGGAAGTTCGGGGTGAGCCTCAATCGTGTCCCGACACACGGCACGACGGGGCGCGGGTTTGCCGGGTCCAGTGCGGATCCGCCCGCTCGTCAGGTCTGCCCGGATGTCAACCGGGATGGTTCAACGCCTGGAGGAATCACATGCTTCGCCGCAATGCATCTCGCAACAGCCTCGGCCTGCTCACGCTCGCCGGCGTCGCCACGCTTGCCGCGGCCGCGGGCAGCCAGACCCAGACGGCTGGCTCAAGCTCGCAGGCCGGTTCGAACGACGCCTTCGCGAATCTTCCCAGCACGATGACCCTCACGGGCGTGATCCGCGACGTGAAGGAGCGCACCGTCACGGGCGGACACCCCGACTTTGAGCGTCAGCCCACCGCTGGCTTTGGCCACTACGTCGGCATGGTCGCCGACAACCTCGACGCGGACGGCAAGCCCGCCTTCGCCTCGACCGGCTATAAAGTCTCCGGCCAGTCGACGGACGCCAAGGGCGTCGCCCGCGTCCCCAACAAGTCGTACGTCGCCGCCGCGACCGGCGACAAGAACGGCTCGTTCTCCAGCAGCGCCGGTGGCGCGCTGACGACAGCGGACAACTTCAGCAAGTGGTTCCGCGACGTGCCGGGCCTAAACGTCTCCAAGCCGCTCTCGATTGAACTCGTCCGCACCGCCGGTACCAACGTCTACACCTTCAACGACAAGACCGACGCCAAGTACAAGTCGCTCGGCGGATTCTTCCCGATCAACGGCGACCTCTTGGGCAACTCGGGCGGCAGCACCCCCAACCAGAACTTCCACTTCACGTTTGAGCTCGAAACCGAGTTCATCTACGAGAAGGGCAAGGGTCAGGTCTTCACCTTCACCGGTGACGACGACGTGTGGGTCTTCATCGACGGCAAACTCGTCATCGACATCGGCGGCGTCCACTCGGCCGTGTCGCAGTCGATCAACCTCGACCGCCTCACCTGGCTGAACGACGGCCAGTCGTACAAACTCAAGTTCTTCTTCGCCGAACGCAACCGCACCCAGTCGAACTTCCGCATCGATACGACGATGGTGATGCGGACCGTGCAGCCCCCGGCCACCAGCGGCGTGTTCGACTAAGCCTGAGTTTCCCCCGTTGCCCCTCGCAGGCCTGACACACCGCCCGCGGGGAGAGAGAGACCCGGACCGTCGGCGGGACCGCCCCGCCGATGGTCCGCGGGTTCGAGGCAACGACGATCATCCGATCCTCCGTGTGTGTCTGGTTTGAAGCAGGATTCCCACGCCCGGGCTTGCCAGTGTTGGCGGCCCGGGCGGTTTTTTGCTTCAAGCAAAAACCGCGAGGCTCTCGCCACGCGGTTGGTTGCGTTCTCAGGTTGTCGCGTCGGCTCAGGCGCGGCTGAGGTACGAACCATCGAGCGTGGAGACCTTCAGCGTCTCGCCCTGCTTGATGAACGCGGGGACGCGCACCTTCAGGCCCGTCTCCATCTCCGCGTCCTTGGTCTGGTTGGTGACCGTCGCGCCCTTCACTTCCGGCGGGCAGTCCTTGACGATCAACTCGACCGACGCGGGGAGTTCGATCGAAACCGGGGTGCCTTCGCTCAGCAGCACGATGCACTTGCTGTTGGGCCGCATGTACAGCAGCGAATCGCCCAGCAGCTTGGCCGGCATCTCGCTCTGCTCGTAGTTCTCGGTGTCCATGAACGTCGCGCCGTTGGAGTCGGAGTAGAGGTACTCCATCTCGCGGCGGTCGAGGTCGACGACTTCGATGTCGTCGCTCGAGCCTAGGCGCTTCTCGAGCGTCTTGCCGCTGACGATCTCGCGATACTTGATCTGGATGAAGGCACGCAGGTTGCCGGGCGTGCGATGTTCGACGCCGGTGAGCACGGAGAGCTTGCCGTCGAGCTTGATACCCAGGCCGGGACGCAGATCAGTCGCCTTCATCGCAAAACCTCTTCTTGAAGTGCTCCGAGCACAACCGCCGCGCCGCCTCAGACAGCCCGCGAAACTCGGATGATGCCAACAAACCGTACAAAAACCGCCCGCGTGTGCCGTACGCGGGGTCGCAATCGTAGGCTTGATTCGTGCGGCGGCCCAACGGACCAAGACGCGGGCCGCCAGACGTCGCGCCCAACTTCAGTGGTGGGCGTGGGCCTCGTCCTTCACGCTGTTGATGGCGCGGATGACGCCTTCAACGGTGACATTCTCGTGCAGGTGCTCATCGATGAGGGCCGCGGGGGCGGTGCCGCACGAGCCGAGGCACTCGACCTCGATGAGCGTGAAGCGGCCGTCGTCGGTGGTTTCGCCGACGTCGATGCCGAGGTGGTCCTTGATGGCCTGGGTGATCTTGGGCTGGCCGCAGAACTCGCACGCGATCGAGCGGCAGACTGCGATCAGGTGCTTGCCCTTGGGCTTGAGCCAGTATTCCTCATAGAACGACGCCGTGTCGATCACCTCGGCGGGGGCCACTTCGAGGAACGCGGCGACTTCCTTCATGGCCTGCGGCGGGATCCAGCCGTAGGCGTGCTGAATCTCATGCAGGCAGGGCAGGAGCGCGCCCTTCTTCCGCTCATAGCGGGGCAGAATCTCGCGCGTGAGGCGGTCCTTCATCGACGCCGTGAGATACGGCTGGTCGCGGAGTTCAATCTTGGTGGTCGCGGACGGTTTGGTGATCCAGGCCATAGACCCGCATCCTAGCGACGCCAAGGCGGCTTTGGCGAGCCCAAGCGACCCAATCAAACACCGACGGCTTCGGGAGAACGCCGTCGCCGATTGTGGTGATGGCCCGCGACAGCCCACATGGCAACTGCGGCGTCTCAGTGTTCTTGCTGAATAACCATGAGATCGCGGCCGATGACGCGGAGGTTCTCCAAACGGAGGTGGTGCGATGTCGTTGTCTATCAAGAAGAGTCTGTTCATTCTGACGGCAATCGGTCCTGTGTTTGCGGCCGCGATCGGCGTCGCAGGACTCGTGGGCCTGCACGAGGTCGAGCAGCAGACCGACGCGCTGGGCATCACGACGTCTGCGCTGCGGAATCACATGGAGTGCGACATGATGCACGACGCGCTCCGCGCCGACGTGCTCGCCTCACTGATTGCCAAAACCGACGAGGATCGTCACGCGGTCGACGCGGACTTGGCGGAGCACGCGAAGTCATTCACCGAACACCTCACAGAGAACGATGCGCTGCCGCTGGATGAGGAAGTGAAGGCGGGCATCTCCAAGGTGCGCCCCGCTCTTGACGCATACATCGCTGGCGCAAAGGACATCATCAGCGTTGCCGCTCGCGATCGTGCCGCGGCGGATGCGAAGATGCCCGAGTTCCTCTCGCTGTTCTCAACGCTTGAAGACGAGATGGCTCAACTGAGCGACCTGATTGAATCACGCGTCGAAACGACCAAGGCTGCCGGTGCTGAGGCCCGCAGCCACGCCAGCACGCTCATGATCGCTGGTTGGGGCACGGCCTCTCTGGCGATGGCAAGCATCGGCGTGGTCCTCGGCCGTCGCCTGTCAACACGCATTTCGCATGTGACGAATCGACTCAAGAGCATCGCGAGCGGCGATGGCGATCTTGCGACCCGCATCATCGACATCCAGGGTCATGACGAGATCGCCGAACTGGCCCGCAGCTTCAACGCCTTCTCACGCCACATCCATGACATCATGAAGGATGTATCCAGCGTGACGACCAACGTGCGTGCGACCAGCGACGAGATCGCAACGTCGATGGCGGCCGCCAACACGGTGGTCGAAGCCCAGACACAATCGGTGCACCAGATCGCCGCGGCGATCGAGCAGCTCTCGTCCTCGGTGACCGAGGTCGCCAAGGGATCGCGTGACGCGTCGGGGACGGCGAGCGAGGCCGGCACGAACGCCAAGCAGGGGCAGGCCGTCATCGGTCAGTCCATCGAGAGCATGCATCGCATCGACAAGGTGGTGACGGCGGGTGCGGCACGCGTCAGCGAACTGGGCAAGTGCAGCGAGCAGATCAGCCAGATCATCACCGTCATCCAGGACATCGCCGATCAGACCAACCTGCTCGCGCTCAACGCCGCGATTGAGGCGGCCCGAGCCGGCGAGCACGGGCGCGGCTTCGCGGTCGTGGCAGATGAAGTGCGCAAGCTTGCCGAACGCACGAGCACGGCAACGCGTCAGGTTGCGGATTCGATCCACACCATCCAGAGCGAGACGACCGCCGCGATCCAGGGCATGACCAGCGGAGCCAACGAGGTTCGCGCCGGCGTGAAGCTCGCGGGGACCGCACAGACGAGCCTGGACGCCATCGTGACGACCGCCACGCAGACCGCGGAGATGATCGGATCGATCGCCGCCGCCGTCGACGAGCAGCGCTCGGCGAGCGATGACATCACGCAGCGCACGTCGGAGATCCGCAACTCGACCAACGAGGCCAAGTCGCGAGTCGAGAGCTCGGCGGCAGCCGCGGCGTCGCTGCTGCGAGAGGCGGTCAAGCTGCACGAGGTCGTGACCAAGTTCCAGCTCGATCGTCGCGCCGGCACGCTGCAATGCACGCGTGTGCTCGCGACGGGCCTGACGAGCAACGTCGGTGAACTCGTCAACGTCTCGCTCAGCGGCATGCAGTTCCGCAGCCGCGGCACGAAGGTTCGCGCTGGCCAGAGCCTCACGTACACGCTGGGTGGCAGTGGCGTCCCGACGATGACGCTGACGGGCCGCGTGATCTGGGCGACGGAGCGCAACGGGCTGACGTACTGCGGCGTTGAGCACGGACGCTTGGTGAACGAGTTGGCTCAGTTCGTCGAGGACGGCATCCGCGACAACCGTCTTGCCGAGGACCTGGCTGCCGCCGCCGCATAACTCCCGTCAATCAACGCAAGCACCCCAAATCCGCCCGCAAGGGCGGTTTTTGTTTGGAACAAATTGGCATAGCAACGGACAAAGTGTGTGGTAGACTCAAAGTTCTAGAACCTTTCCGCTCTGCCCTGCGCAGAATAGGGTAGGTTCTGTGTTGTCGCCCCCGGAGACCAGAGATGAAGATTACCCTCGCCGCCGTTGCCGGCTCGCTTGTCCTCGCGTCCGCCGCCGTTGCCGCCGACCCGTACTACATGGTCGTCAACAGCGGTTCGAAGTACATCATGCTCTTTGACAAGAGCAACGGCCAAGTGGTGAACGATCAGTGGATCGATCTATTCACGGCCAACCCGAGCGCGGGCACGATCAAGGACGCAATCCAGGTGCTCAATGAGATCTGGGTGAGCGACCAGTCGAGTGCGCAGATCTATCGCTTCAAGGCCGACAAGACCGCGCCGACCTACCTCGGCACGATCACCGATGCCGGACTGAACAACATCCGCGGCATGGCGTTCGACGGCACCACCGTGTACGTGACGTGCGGCGCGAACACAGGCGCCGGCTTCGCGGCAGGTGTCGTGCGCATGACGCGCAGCGGCACCGTGCTCGACAAGTTCACCACCAACCTCGCCAGCCCTTTCGACGTGTTCGTTGCTGGAAACGAACTGCTCGTCGGCGACTTCACCAACGACGACATCGGCCGCTATCAGCCCGACGGCACGTACGTCGCGGATTTGGTTTCGATCGCAACGCCCGCGGGCATGCGTGCACCGCAGCAGATCACGCTGAGCAACGCGGGCAACGTGCTCGTGGGCGGCTTCAGCGTGCCGGCGGGCATTTATCTGTTCAATCCGACGAGCGGCGCACAGCTCAACTTCTATGCCGTCGGCGGCGTGCGCGGCACGGCGCAACTGGATGACGGACGCTATCTGTGGTGCGACGGCGTCGGCCTGAACGCGTACAACGCGACGGCCAACAGCAACAGCCGCATCTACGGCGGGTCGGCGAGCAGCAGCTGCCAGTACATCAACCTGGTTGACTTTGATGCCGTCGGCTGCCCGGCGGACTTCAACGGCGACGGCTTCCTCGATTTCACCGACTTCGATGATTTCGTCGGCGCGTTCGAGGCGGGCACGGCAAACGCCGACTTCAACGGCGATGGCTTCCTCGACTTCACCGACTTCGACGACTTCGTCGCAGCCTTTGAGGCGGGGTGCTGAAGAGGGCATTAGTCATTAGTCATTAGGCATTGGGCATTGGGCATTCGTGGAGGCACAAATGTCGCACCGCGGTGGGCGGCGCTCGGCGTTTGGCTCAGGCTCGGTCCCTCGAGATCGATAGAGATACACAGTCAAGTGCCGCGCACGCCCAGATACTACACGTGCTCGGAATAGAGCGACTCTCGCTAAGGAATGTGATTCATGAAGTCTGCGATGATTGCCGTGTTGGCCGCTGCCGCGTGTGCGCCCGTTGCCGTGGCGGAGGACTCGTACCTGATGATCTGCAACAGCGGATCGCGGTACATCATGCTGTTCGACAAGACGACCGGCGCGGTGGTCAACGATCAGTGGATCGACTTGTTCAACACGGGCGAGACGTCCTTCGGCATCATCCGTGACGCCATTCAAGTCGGCAACCAGATCTGGGTGAGTGATCAGGGCACGCCCGGCAACATCTATCGCTTCACCGCGAGCAAGACCGCTCCGGCCTTCATTGACACCATCGTCGTCGGCGGCGGCGGCAACATCCGCGGCATGGCCTACAACGGCAGCGTGATCTACGTCACGCAGAGCGGCACGTTGCCTGACAACAGCCGCGACCCGCGCGTGGTCATGTACAACCGGCTTGGCTCACAGCTCGGCACGTTCACCTCGGCCAACCTTGGCAGCCCGTTTGATGCGCTCATCGCGGGCAACGAAGTGCTGGTGTCCGACTTCAACAATGACACGGTGCTGCGCTATCAGAGCGACGGCACCTACATCGGTGAACTGGTCAGCAAGACCACGGGCGGCATGAATGCACCGTCGCAGATCGCCTTCAACAACGCGGGCAACTTGATCGCGGCGGGCTTCAGCCTGCCCGCAGGCATTTATGTCTACAACCCCACCACCGGCGCTCAGCTCAACTACTGGTACGCGGGCGGCGTGTCTGGTCTCGCACAGCTCGGCGATGGCCGCTACATCGGCACCGACGGCATCAGCGTGAAGGTCTACAACCCCGCAACCAACACCACCAGCGTGATCTACGGCGGGTCGTCGAGCAGCAGCTCGCGCGGCATCAACCTCGTCGACTTCGACGCCCTGGGTTGTGCAGCTGACTTCAACGGCGACGGCTTCCTCGACTTCACCGACTTCGATGATTTCGTCGGCGCGTTCGAGGCGGGCAGTGTCAACGCCGACTTCAATGCCGACGGCTTCCTCGACTTCACCGACTTCGATGATTTTGTCGGTGCGTTCGAGGCGGGCTGCTAAGCCGCGCAAGCCGTTCCGGCGTGGATCGGGGCGTGTGAAGAACTGTTTGGGCCGTGTGGCTCGGGGCATATCCGCCCTACGCTTGCGGCATGTTCGAAAGACTCTCCGACACGTTCAACGGCCTGTATCGCAAGCTCAGCGGGCAGGCGAATATCTCCGAGAAAAACGTCGCCGAGGCGATGCGCGATGTCCGCACCGCGCTGCTCGAAGCCGACGTGCATCAGGACGTCGTCAACGCGTTCTCTGACGCGGTGATGAAGGACGCGATCGGGCGCGAGGTCACCAAGAGCCTCAAGCCCGGTGAGGAGATGATCGGCATCGTCCATAACCGGCTTGTCGAGTTCCTCGGCGGCGAGGCTCGCTCGGGCGCGGACGCCGCGGCGGTGGTCGATCCGATCACCGGCATCGCGGTGCCGAATCTCGCGCCCGCGGGGCTTGGCTCGGGTGAAGAAGCGATCATGCGCGTCAGCCCCGGCCCCACCATCATCATGATGTGCGGCCTGCAAGGCTCGGGTAAGACCACCACCTGCGGCAAGCTCGCCGGGTATCTGAAGAAGCGAGGCCGCTCGGTGATGCTCGCCGCCGCTGACTTGCAGCGTCCCGCGGCTATCGAGCAGTTGCAGATCGTCAGCGAGCAGGCCAACACCGACCTGCCCGGCGGCAGCCGCGTGATGTTCTACGGCGAGCCGGAGAAGTCGGCGGAGTATGGCAAGGCCGTGGGCGTGGCGGTGGGCGTGTGCCAGCGAGCGCTGGAGGCGGCGCGCAAGGCGGGCGTGGATGTGCTGATCCTCGACACCGCAGGCCGCCTGCATGTGAACGATGAACTGATGGGCGAACTGCAGAGCGTGAATCGCGCGCTGCGCCCGCACCACATCTTCCTCGTCGTGGACTCGATGACCGGCCAAGACGCGGTGAACAGCGCCAAGACGTTCCACCAGCGCCTGCAGGTCGACGGCATCATCCTCACCAAGTACGACTCCGACGCACGCGGCGGTGCGGCGATCAGCGTCAAGCACGTCACGGGCGCGACGATCAAGTTCGTCGGCACCGGCGAGAAGCTCGACGCGATCGAGGAGTTCCACCCGACGCGCGTCGCGGGCCGCATCCTGGGCATGGGCGACGTCGTCAGCCTCGTTGAGAAGGCCCAGCAGGAAGTCAACGAGGAAGAGGCCAAGCAGCTCTCGGAGAAGATGGCCAAGGGCGAGATGACCATGGACGACATGCTCAGCCAGCTCAAGACGCTGCGCCGCATGGGCCCCATGAAGCAGATCCTCGGCATGCTCCCCGGCGTCGGCTCGATGCTCAAGGACGTTCACATCGAGGACAAGCAACTCGATCGCGTCGAGGCGATCATCAACTCGATGACCAAGAAAGAGCGAGCCAAGCCCGATGTCATCGAGAACAGCCGTCGCAAGCGCATCGCCAGCGGCAGCGGCACCAAGACCGACGACGTCGCAAAGCTGGTGACGCAGTTCAACACGATGAACAAGCTCTCCAGGACGATGGCGAGCGCGAGCGGCATGGCGAAGGTGAAGGCCGTGAAGGAACTCGCGGCCAGCGGCGGCATGGGCAGCATGATGCCCGGGCTGAGCGGCATGCCCAACTTCAACATGAAGGGTTCGAGCGCGTCGCCCAGCATCAAGGACAAGTTCAAGAAGCGGAAGAAGTAGTGGGAAGAGACGGAGAGACGCAGAGACGAAGAGACGGAGTGCCAAAGGCAAAGATGCAGTCCGGAGTCAAGAGTTGCGGAGTCGGAGAGGCATGCCGTGAAGGGCATCAAGCAAGACTCTGCCACTCTGGCACTCTGCGACTTCGCCACGTCCTCCCCATCGATCGCCTGCCGCTCGCTGACCTGATAGGCTGATGCCATGAGCGTGGCCCAAGAGCAGTACACGATTCGTCGCCAAGTCTTCCGCCTCTTCGGCGCTGGCTTTCACATCTACGACGCGGCGGACAACGTCGTCGGTTTCTGCGAGCAAAAGGCGTTCAAGCTGCGGGAAGACCTGCGCCTCTATCGCAGCGACGCGAAGACCGACTTGCTCATACGGATCGCGGCACGCCAGATCATCGACTTCAACGCAACGTACGACGTCTTTGACGCCCAAGACCAACGCGTCGGCTCGCTGCGTCGCCGCGGCGGCGCCTCGCTGTTGCGAGACACCTGGTTGGTCTTTGACGCGGCAGACCAGCAGGTCGCCCAACTCACGGAAGAGAGCGGAATGCTCGCCGCCCTGCGACGGTTCACCGATCTGGGCTTTCTGTTCCCGGAGCAGTTTGAACTGACGGGCGATGGCAATACGCCGCTGGCGACCTATCGCACACACTTCAACCCGTTCATCTATCGCCTGAGCATCGCGATTCATCCGGCGGCGTCGCAGTTTGACCCGAACCTGTTGCTTGCCACCGGCGTTTTGATCGCGGCGATCGAAGGCCGCCAAGGCTGAGCGAAACGAGCGATCGCGCCCGCATCACAGATCCACAACCACGACCCTTGGAGGTTGCCTCATGCAAGACCCCACCACCGCTCCCGAATCCATCGCCGAGAACACGACGGACGCTTCGATCGATCGTCGCACGCTGCTCTTCACGCTCGGCGCGGCCGGCGCCTTGTCCGCGGCTGGCCTGGCGATTGCGCAGCCCGGAGGCCAGCCTCAGGCACCACGCGGGCTCCAGCCTCGCAACCCGATCGACAATCGCCCGCCGTCGACCGACGACCCCAAGCCCGGGGAGAAGACTCCGTCCTCGCCGATTACGCCGGAGTTTTTGGGGTTTGACGCGGTGAAGGGCGAGTACACGCTTCCGCCGCTGCCCTATGACAAGAAGGCGCTCGAGCCGTTCATCGACGCGCAGACGATGGAGATCCATCACGGCAAGCACCATGACGCGTACGTCAAGGGCTTGAACAAGGCGCTGGCGGAACTAAAGAAGATCCGCGAGTCATCCGGCGACGCCGCGCTCATCAAGCACTGGTCGCGCGAACTCTCGTTCCACGGCAGCGGGCACATCAATCACACGCTCTTCTGGAACATGATGGCCCCGCCGGGCAATGGCCCGGGGCAGAATGCCAATCGCGGTGGCGGCGTGCCGACGGGCACGCTGATGGACGCGATCAACCGCGACTTCGGCGGATTCGAAGCCTTCGCCGCGCAGTTCAAGGCGGCGGCGAACGCCGTCGAGGGCGCTGGCTGGGCGTGGCTCGTGCTCGAGCCCTTCGCGCGACGACTGATGGTCATTCAAGGCGAGAAGCAGCAGAATCTCATGCTCACCGGCGTCCACCCGCTGCTGGGCATCGACGTGTGGGAACACGCGTACTACCTGAAGTATCAGAACAAGCGCAGCGAGTACGTCGGCGCGTTCATGAACGTCATCAACTGGCCGTTCGTGCAGCGACTGTTCGACGCCGCGACGAAGTAGCGTCAGGGCGAGCACGCCGCTCACTCACGCGCCCCAACCCAGACGCCGGGCGATGGCTTCGCCCACATCCGCCAGCAAAGGCTTGGCGACGCTGTCGTACTCATACTCGTCCGCGTTGATCACGCCGCTTTCGCACACGAACATGCACATCGTGAGGGCGAACGCGGCGGGCTGGTTCCGCGCGGTGACAATCGCGTTCTCGACGAGGAAGCCGTAGGCCCAGCCGATCTTGCTGGTGATCGCCAGATCATCCGCGGCAACCACGCGCGCCAGACCCGGCAGCAACGGCTTGACGAAATCGTCCGTGTGTTCGGGGTCAGCAAAGACCGGGTTGCGGCACTGCCGTGGCAGCATCGTCATGCCATCGATCAGCAACGCGCGATGAGGCTCACTTAGTGGGAAGCCCGGTGCGGCCGAGGCCTGCGGCACGCCCGGAATCGCGAGCCGCGCCGCATCCTCCGGGCGAACGACACCGATCAGGCCGGTGTGCAGATCGCGGAGGCTGATGCGATTCTTGATCGCAAACGACATCGGCTTCTCGATGCGCTTGTCACAGTCGATGTACGCGCGACCCACATCAAAGCCCGCGACATGCTCGCGCATCGGCGGCAGATCGCTGTCCCGCTCGGGGACAACGTGCACGCCGCTCGACGTACGAATCTCCACCGCTCGCGTGCGGAGTTGGTCCTGCGGCGGGCGGAACTCGCTGAGTCGATGATTGATGCGACAGGATCGAAGCCCCGCCGCGGCGATCGACGCGTTCATCCCGCGATGCCCGACCAAGTCGTACATGCGGTTGAAACCGGGGTTGTCCGATACCACGAGCACCTTGCGGCAATCGTGGGCCAGCGTGATCGTGCCGCCGCCGAGATTGGTCGGATCGGCATCTTCGAGTCGTTGATCGGCGAACCTCGGGCGGAACGCCAGCGGCGTGTTCTCGTCACACTCGACGCCGTGCTTCTCGCGGAGTTCACGCAGAAAGCACAACGCGCTTGCCGCACCGAGAAACTTGATCGAACTCGCGGGATAGAAGTACTCGGCGTCGGGACGGAACACATGCGTGACGGGCGCGACGCCAGGCTCGAAGACGCTCACCAGCATCTGAACGCGAAAGCGCTCGGGGTCATCGATCAGCGGCGCGTGCCGCGTCGGTAACCCGCGCATGAGTTCCCAAAGCCACGTCGAGACTGCGTGCATCGTGCCGACACTCTACACGCACGCTCGTCCGTCCGAAAGCGTGAAACCGCTTACGCGCTGGCGGCGTGGCTGCGCGGCATCGTCTTGGGCTCGGTCGCCATCAGCGCTGCCGCGAGAGCCTGCTCAAGACGTGCGATGTCGGCGGCACTGTGGCGGGCGTTGACGCTCAGGCGGAAGTAGCGAGCCGTCGGTCCGCCGGGATACTCGATCAGGGGAGCCAACACGCCCGCGTCGAGCATCATGCGATGGACCACGGCCATGCGCGTCTCGCTGTCGAGCACGAACGTAAACACCGGCGTCGGATATCGCGGGCACGTCACGCCGCAGCGAGAAAGCGCGGCGTGCATGGCTTCGATGTTCTCACTCAGGCGCGTCACCAGTTGCGGCTCGCGCTGGATGACACGCAGGGCTTCGCGCGCGGCTTCAACGATCGGCGGCGGGCAGGCGGTCGTGCCGCGATAGACGCTGGCGGTTTCCTGGGCGAGCGTGATAAGCGATCGCGAGCCGACGATCGCTCCGCCGTAGCACCCAAGGCCCTTGGCAAGCGTGGTGGTGATGCAGACGCGCGAGCGCGTGGCGGCGGCGTCGAGCCCGAACCAGCTGAGCGTGCCGCGGCCGTTGGTCCCAAGCACGCAGAACCCGTGGCAATCATCGACCACCAGCAACCCGCGAGCGGGAAGCGCGGCGAAAAGCTTGTCGAGCGGGGCGACCGCGCCGTCCGCGGCAAACACGCCGTCGGTCCAGATCACCACGCCCTGATCGCGATCGAGCGTGCGGGCCAGCGACGTGGCATGCTCGGCGTCGAGATGGCGATAGGTGTGAACCTGCAGGCCCGCGGCGGTCACGGCATGGGCAACGCTGCGATGGCTCTTCTCGTCAATCAGCGCGACACGATACTGCTGCGTCACGGCCTGCGCGAGCGCGAGATTCGCCGTGTACCCCTCGGGCACAACCAACCCGGCATCGGCCCGCAGGAACTTGGCGAGCTCGTCTTCGAGTGCGTCGTGGGCGGCAGTGTCGCCCGTCGTCTCGCGCGACGCGGACGTGCTGATGCCGAAGCGATCGAGGCTGTTGCGCATCGCCGCGATCACATCCGCATGGTGCGAAAGACCCAGGTATGAGCACCCGCCGAAGGCGAGATAGGGCTTGCCCTCCACGACGACCGTCGTGGCGGTGTTGGACTCAACGGGAATACGCGGCACGGAAAGGCTCCGAAGCAGCGTCGGCGCCAAGGGCGACGACGGGGAGGGACGGGACCAACAGGCAAGGGGCGGAACGGTGTAAGACCACAGAAGTATCGGCGGGTCGGGCAATCGGCGACGAGAAAATGGTGACCCGCGAGAACGCCAGCTCACGACCCCAGCGGAGCCCAGGGCCGGAAGGCCAGTTGGCCAATCCAACGACCTCTGCAAGCCAAGGGCTTGAGGCCATCGACACGCCATCCGACCGATTCCGAAGGCCGAGTCCGATCCTCGGCGTCAGTGGCGACCAAGCTCGCTGCCGCTCATCGTGCTGCGGGCCCATTCGTCCTTCTTCTTGGCCGCGGCCAGGGCCGCGCTCGCGTCGGCGTGATCGACGGCGAGAGGACTCCACACAACGCTTGCAACTTTACGCTTGTTCGCGCGACCCGCTCACTGTATGGTGTCGGTCGCCGCCGTCCGCGTCGGTTCTGTGTCCAGCCAAATCTTTCGACCGCGTACTGGAGATTCCGCGTGGGCCATCAAGACCGCTCAAACGATTTCGATCCCAAGGCCCAGGGCGAAGCGTCTGTCCGGAGCGGACCAACCGACATCGCTTATCAGACCAATGCCGGATTCCGAACGGTGTTCGCGTTCGCTGCACTGGTCGCAGCCTTGCTTTTCCCCAGACTCTCGATCGCGTTCGAGGTCAACTGGCACAAAAAGATAACGACAGAAGCTCTTGCTCGAATCCGAGTGAACATCGGCGGACGCGAGTATGGCTTTTCGCAAGAGGCAGTGCAACAGCTCTGTAAGTACAACGTCGCCACAGATGATCCGCCGAATCTCGCACTGCTCCAGCCCCAGTGGCACTTCACTAACGAAACATTCTCCGCATCGTCCAAGAGCATCATCGAAGCCAAGAACTCTGCACTTTCCGCATTGCGCAATAGCTACGGTCCATCAGGACATCGAGCTCGGGAGTTTCTCGGGCGAGGCTTGCACACTGTGCAGGATTTCTATTCGCATTCCAACTGGATCGAAACTGGCGGAAACGGAATCATCGAAGATCGCCTGGGACGAGAGGTCATGGACGATCCTAATTCAGACTTTCCAGACTTTCGTCCTTGTCCGAATCGAGCAGACACGCTCGAAGGCGATGGCCTGTGGTTTTTGACCTCGGCGTACTACGGCCCGTTCGCGGCGACCCCGCAGGCGTTGTGCGGCTGCGGCAGTGCACCGCCGGGCAAATGCTACCACGGAAACTTCGGTGACAGCAAGTGCGCAGGCGTATGCAGCGATGATGGCACGAACGGCGTGAACAAGGATTTTCCCGAACGCTCGTTCCTCTTCCTTGGCGCCTATCGCACAGCAGTCGATGCGACGGAGGACTATGTTCGCCAGATCATTGAGGAGCTCGAAGCCGAACGCGACGAAGAAGGTTTGGCAGCGTTTCTAGGCGTCACGGCCGTAGGCTTCGCAATCGATACGCGGCTAGTCGGCTCTCCCCGCTGGGGCGCGATCACGCGGTCGATGATCGACCTTGCGATCAAGGCAAACGCCAAGCTTGGCCCCACGCCAATCCAAGTCACGTATGTTCTTTTTTCAGACTACAGCAGCGAACCCGCCCGTACCGTTTCAAGCATATACGAGTTTTCGGCCATTATCAGTGCACTTAAGGCCGTCAATGGCGCCCCATGTGCAGGCCGTCCAAACGAAGCCTGCCTAAAAGCTATTTCGATTCTGCCGCCCAATTCAGAATTGTATTTGGTATCACAAGTTTTGTCGAGTGGACTGTCTGACATATATACTGACTATAACTTAGAAACATCAGTGGAAGCGGCGGCACGGAGAAAAAATATTGTAATAAACTGTATCAACGACTTCAGCTACTTTTGTTGCAGTTGTTATGGCGAAAGCGCCGAACGTGTTGAGCGCTTGCAGGGCTCGCCAACCGAAACGCTCTCTAATGCGACCGGAGGCGCCTCGATTGACCTCAGCACCAATCCGAACACCGACTATTCCACCGTGCTCCTTCCCGGAGCGTTGGGGCGATCGCAGGTTGTTCTTTCCAAGCAACTCTCAGGGCTGCCACAACCGCTCGTGTTCCGAGAGTGGACGGACCTAGACGGGCCTGTGACCAGACCTTCCCATTCGATGGTGTACGACGCCTCTCGTCGCAAGGTCGTCTTCTTTGGCGGTGGTTCTTCCCCAAAACTGAGCAACGAGGCTTGGGAGTGGAACGGCATCGAGTGGACGCAGCGGGGAAGGAGTGGCATATGGCCCGAAGCCGTCGAGTCACACGCAATGAGCTATGACGCCAGACGTGGTGCGACAGTGCTCTTCGGGGGTAGGACTGCGATCAACGGTCGGCCCAACAGCCAGACGTGGGAGTGGGATGGAAACACCTGGGCAAATCGCGCAGACTCGGGTCCAACAGCCCGCGAAGGCCATGCGATGACTTATGACGCCGATCGCGGTGTCACCGTCCTCTTCGGAGGCGATGTTGACGCCTCTCGCGGGTCCGAAACATGGGAATGGAATGGAACAACTTGGTCCCGGCGTGCCACAACGGGACCAACATCGCGGTTCTTCCACGCGATGGCTTATGACAGTAACCGACATGTTACGGTCCTTTTCGGCGGCTTCGAGCTGATCGATGGAGTTGGCGTAAGGTGCAATGACACGTGGGAATGGGATGGGGTTTCGTGGCTAAGGCGAGCCACAACGGGCCCGGCGGCCCGAGCGTACCACGCGATGACGTTTGACTCTCGCAGGGGGGTCACCGTGCTTCACGGTGGGCAGCTGTCTACGGGCGACAATGATGAAACTTGGGAATGGGACGGAATCGTTTGGACAAGGCGATCGGCAGCCGGACCTTCCGCACGATTCCAGCACGCGATGGCTTACGACTCGACTCGCGGGGTGAGCGTGCTCTTTGGAGGTCGTCGAGAATCGCTGATCAATCAAGGCACAAGGATATACAGCAACGAAACCTGGGAATGGGATGGCGCGGTGTGGACGGTCCGCCATCTGAACGGGCCTCTCGAGTTCCCGATTGAAACGACCGACTCGATGCAGTTTCGCGTGCTTGCGGGATCGGCTACCCTGTTTGACCCGACTCGCAGGCCGGTGACAGGCGAAACTCCTGGCGTGACGGTGCAAGAGCTGGGTGGATCAACCATCTACACCGTGGACTCTCCGACTCCCGGGCTCTGGTCGTTCACGTATGACGCGCGCACTTCCGTCCAAGCGATCGTGGATTCTGATCTCTCATTTCACGATGCGGCGTTTGTGACGGACAACTCACGAAGGCCCGAAGGGCTTCACGGCGGTTTTGCGCCATTGCCCGACTTGCCTGTCGCGGGGGAGACACAGATTCTGAAGGCAACCTTGCTGGGCTCTCACTCCGCTGCGCAATTCTCACTCGTCGACCACGCGGGGGCGTTGATCGGTCCCGTCAACCTCGCGAGAAACTATCCCCGAGCCGTCGAAGACGATTATCTGGGCTCGATGTCACCACCTGCTCAGCCTTTCAGGGTTGTCGCCACAGGCATCGCCGGTGACGGCCGAGCATTTCGCCGCGAGTTCGGCACCCTGCTGGAGGCAGTCCCTTTTCGCGTTATCCCCCCCGTTTCTGTTCCGCCGGGTTCACGAGACGATTGGGAGTTCACGATACAGAATGTGGGCGAAGCTCGTCCGATTTCATTCTCGGCCATCGATCTCTCTGGGACGCCACTCGTTGTCACTCCATCCGCTGTGACATTGCCAGCAGGATCCACCCAGAAAGTGACCGTCACAAACAGCTTGCGTTGCCAAGATTTTCCGGATGGCACGTCTGGAACCGTGCGTCTGTCTGCAAGTGACGGTGTCTATTCGAACAGTGCGGCGGTTGATGTCGTCGTGTCGCCGCCGTCGCTTTCTTGCCTACGTGTCATTAACTCCAGTGGTGCAACCGTGCTCTTTGGCGGGGCGGCTTCGGGAATCGCGAGCAACGACACTTGGCTTTGGAACGGCAACGAATGGGTCCAGCGCGTCGGCAGTGGTCCCTCGCCGCGAGCAGGACACGCGATGGCATATGACTCGGCACGCGGTGCGACCGTGCTTTTTGGCGGCATTTCACAGATGGGAGTCGAAAGTCGTGAGACTTGGGAGTGGAATAGCGGCTCGGGTTGGCGGCGCGTCACGTCCGCCGGTCCGCTGGCACGCTCGGGTCACTCCATGGTGTATGACGTAAATCGCAGATTTACAACCATGTTCGGTGGTTCGCTTGGGTCAACGTTCGGCGAAACTTGGGAATGGAATGGGGTTTTTTGGGTTCGACGAAACGTCTCTCCCCCGCAACTCCTCAGCTCTGAGATGGCGTATGACATCGCACGCGGAGCTGCTGTGGCATTCGGAAGTTCGTCTTCCGGTGAGCCGAATCCAGTACCTTTGTGGCTCTGGGGGGGGCAATCCTGGAACGCTGTTCGCCCGGCCAGCGGACCGTCCGCCAGATCTGAGCATGCGATGGCCTACGACGCCAACCGTCGCGTCACAGTGCTTTTTGGTGGAGTGATCCCCTTGGTTGGCGGCGAGTTCGCAACGAGCGCTGAGACTTGGGAATGGGACGGAGGCCGCTGGTCACTCGTCGCAAATAATGGCCCGGCAGCCAGATTCGGTCACGCGATGGCATACGACTCGACCCGACGCGTCACCGTTCTCTTTGGGGGGACTACAGCCGCGGGCAACAGCAACGAAACATGGGAGTGGGACGGCCAATCATGGACTCGACGCTCCACCGTCGGGCCCTCAGCACGCGAGGGGCACGCTCTGGCGTTTGATCAATCCGTGCTCGCCGCAATAGCACCGGTCCGCGTCGGCAATGTTCGCGTTGTTGACACGACTGATCTTGTTGACGACCCTTCCCTCGCTAGCCTGACGTTGGAGGACGACACGGGGGCAATCAGCGTGTCGGGGGGCAATTCGATGATTCAAGACATCATCGCTGCAACGACACGTGGAAATGTTCTCACAAGCATCAGCGGCACGGTGATCGACGTCGCCGGACTGCGTCAGTTGGTCGACATCACTGCAGTCGTCCCGGGAAATCGCTCGAACCCCACCGCGTCAACGAGCGTTCGACCATCAGACTTCGCTGATCGCTCGATCAACGCAGAGGGCTTGGAGAGCCGTGTCGTCGTGCTTGACAACTACACTTTTGCAGAGACTGGGCCGTTCAATAAGCGTGACTACATTAATGATGGCGTTGTGGTCCGCATTTCAACCGAAGCGATAGCTGCGGCACTCAACGCCAAGTTCGGGACGATCCCGACGGGTGTTCCCCTCCGAATCACAGGAGTGTTCGGCCAGGCCGACAATTCGCCACCGTTCGACGGCGACTACAGGCTTCTCGTCACGGGAATGGAGATCATCTGTCGTGCCGACTTCAATTCGGATGGGTTTCTTACTTTTGAGGACTTCGACGCCTTCGTCGATGGTTTTGAGAGTGGCCAACCGAATGCCGATTTCAATAGAGACGGGTTCTTGACCTTTGAAGACTTCGACGCATTCGTCACCGCGTTCGAGGCCGGTTGCTGAACGCCTGTCTCCGCTTGGTCGCGTCGCCAAAGCGAGATTGCGCGAGCTCATCGGCGGCGTCGCTTTCTGCAAACCGCTGTGGACACACACCGCTCCCTCCCCGAAAAACAACTCACCCCGCTTTCGCGGGGTGAGTGCTGAAGCAAACTGCGTTGATCCGCACGTCGCGGGCAAGCCCGCGTCGCATGAATCTTCACCTTGGCGAAGCCTCGGCGAACACCGTGGCGAGCGCCTCGGCGTTTGCCTTGCCAACCGCCGACTCGCTTACACGAGGTCGATGGTCGCACCGGCTTCGGTGAGGGTCTTCTTGAGCTTCTCGGCGTCTTCCTTGCTGACGCCCTGCTTGATCGCCTTGCCGGGGGCATCGACGAACGCCTTGGCTTCGGCGAGGCCGAGGCCGGTGGCTTCGCGGACGACCTTGATGACGCCGATCTTCTTGGCGGCATCGACGGCCTTGAGGATCACGTCGAACGAGGACTTCTCCTCAGCCTTGGGGGCGGCAGCGCCACCCGCGGCGGCCATCACGACACCGCCGCCGGCGGCGGCTTCGATGCCGTAGGTGTCCTTCATGTACTTGCCGAGCTCGACCGCGTCCTTGAGGGACAGGCCAGCGAGTTTGTCACCGAGTTCTTTGATGTGGGAAGCAACAGCAGCGTCGGACATGGTTGTCTACCTTCTTCTACGCCGAGCAAGTCAAACGACCTTCTCGGCACGTCTCACTCCAGAGGGACCGAACCATTCGGCCTTTACCCCGGACACGCCGGGCCAGTGGAGTGCAGATGTCTGAAACGAACAGGCACTTGGGACTTGGCATCAGGCACTTGGCGAAGGCGGGGTTTGGCTTGTGCCAAGTGCCCAGTGCCTGTTGCCCAGTGCCTTCTGTCCTTATCCCACCTTCGCGATCGCCTCGCCCTTTTCGAGCTTGGTTTCGATCGCCTTGATGACACCGGCGACCGTCGAGCCGGGGCCTTGGAGCTGACCGAGCAGCTTGCGGGCCGGGCTGACGATGAGGGTGACGACGTTGCCGATCGCCTCGTCCTTGGTGGGGAACTTGGAGAGTTCGGTCACGCCGGCCTTGCCGGTGTAGAGCGTGCCGTCGAGCAGTGCACCCTTGAGTTCGATCGCGGGGAACTGTTCAACGAGCTTGACGACTTCGCGAGCGACTTCGACGATCGACTGACCGCCGAAGGCCACCGCGTTCGAGCCGGTGAGAAGATTCTCAAAGGCCGCGAGCTTGGTGTTCTCGAAGTTCTTGCGTGCGAGGTTGTTCCGCACCACTGCGATGCGGATGTTCTTCTTGTGCAGGGTGGCGCGGACCTTGGTGGTCTGCACGCCCTTGAGGCCGCGGATGCCGATGAGCAGCGCTTCTTCGGCGCCATCCATGCGGGCCTTGTACTCCCGCATCATCAGCTCTTTCATCGCCTTGGACATGATGGGCTCCTTCTGATGATGGGTTTATTCTTCATCGGTCGCGACGGCCTGGACGTACTTGATCTGCACGCCGGGGGTCATCGCGCCGCTGATGCTGATCTTCTTGATGTACACGCCCTTGACGGTGGCGGGCTTGACCTTCTCGATCGCGTTGATGAAGAACTCGAGGTTCTCCACCAGGTCCGCGTCCTTGAAGGAGAGCTTGCCGATTACGGCGTGGACGTTGCCGCCCTTATCCGCACGGTACTCGACCTTACCGGCCGCGTACTCCTTCACCGCCTGAGCGATGTTGGTCGTGACGGTGCCAGCCTTGGGCGAGGGCATGAGACCCTTGGGGCCCAGGACCTTACCGAGCTTGGAAACGACGCGCATCATGTCCGGGGACGCGATGCAGACGTCGAAATCAAGGAAGCCCTTCTCGACTTCGGTGACGAGGTCGTCGCCACCGGCCTTGACGGCGCCAGCCGCGAGCGCCGGAGCGACCTGGTCGCTCTGGCAGAACGCGATGACCTTTTTGGACTTGCCAATGCCCTTGGGGAGGCTGAGCGAGCCACGCAGGGCCTGATCGGCCTGAGCCGTATCAACACCCAGGTGCATGACAACGTTCACGGTCTGATCGAACTTGGGGGCCTTGAACTTCTTGAGAGCCGCGATCGCCTCGGGGGCGGTGACGGCGTCAGCGATCTTCAGGCCCGCGTTGGTCTTGGTGCGCTTGGTGACGTATGGCATCTGGTTTTAGCCCTCCACCACAACGCCCATGGAACGGGCGGTGCCTTCGATGATGCGACAAGCGGCCTCGATCGACGCGGCATTCAGGTCCGCAGCCTTCGCCTGGGCGATCTGCTTGACCTGCTCCTTCGTGATCTTGCCGACCTTTTCCTTGTTCGGAACGCCCGAGCCCTTTTCGGCCTTGGCGGCGTCCTTGATCAGCACGCTCGCCGGGCTCGACTTGATCTCGAGTTCGAACGACTTGTCGTTGTACACCGTGACGATGCAACCAACGACTTTGCCCTTCACGTGCTGCGTGGCGGCGTTGAACTTCGTGATGAACTGACCAGGGTTGACGCCCTTGGAGCCCAGCACGGGACCCAGCGGTGGTGCCGGTGTGGCGGCGCCGCCGGGAGCCATGATCTTGAAAACGTTGACGACTTCTTTCTTGCCCATTTCCAGTCACCTCCGACCTGCCCGAGTGTCAGGCAGAAGTCGCCTGAACTCTTCCCCTGCCCGGGCGGGCAGGCGGCGTTGGTCGTACTCGCGGTTTGAAATGTCGCCCGGTTACGCCCCGGGCAAGGAGAGAACTCTAGGCAGCAAAGCCCGCCAAGAGAAGCACACAACACCGGCGCGACGGTCGGATTCTGATCGGATGAGTTCTCGCGAAGCCTGCGGCCCGCTCGTTCACATCACGCTGCCGAGCGCCTTCTTCTCCGCCGGGCTTTCGCCGTCGACGGGCGTTTCCTTCACAAGGTTGTCGATGATCGCGTCGGGCGTGACCTGATCGGCCTCGGCGTTGAAGTTCATCATGATGCGATGGCGCAGCACCGGCTTGATGATCGCCCGGATGTGCTCGGGCGTGACATGCGGCGAGCCGCTGAGGATCGCCTTGGCCTTGGCCGCCAGCACCAGATACTCGCTCGCCCGCGGCCCAGCGCCCCAGCCGACGTACGCCTCGACGAGTTTCGGACGCTTGAGCCCGCCGTCCATGGCTTCCTTCACGCGCGTGGCGCGCACAAGACGCAGCGCATAGCGAATGACGTGATCGGCGACCGGCAACTGGCGGATGTAATCCTGCACGCGGCGGATGTCGCCGCCGCTGAGCACCTCAGCGGGCTTCACGTCGCTCCGCTGGCTGGCGCGGCGGACGATCTCAAGTTCCTCCTCCGCGCTCGGATAGCCGATCTGGATCTGGAACATGAAGCGATCGAGCTGGGCCTCGGGAAGCGGATAGGTGCCTTCCTGCTCGATGGGGTTCTGCGTCGCAAGCACGAAGAACGGCGCGGGCAGGTCGTGCTGCGTGCCACCCGCAGTCACGTGGCGCTCCTGCATGGCCTCAAGCAGCGCGGCCTGGGTCTTGGGGGGCGTGCGATTGATCTCGTCGGCGAGGATGACGTTGGCGAAGATCGGGCCGCGCACGAACTTGAGGGCGCGCGTGCCGCTGGCCTTGTCTTCCTGAATGACCTCGGTGCCGGTGATGTCGCTGGGCATGAGGTCTGGCGTGAACTGGATACGGCTGAACTGCAGGCTCAGGCTCTTGGCGATCGTGCTGATCAGCAGCGTCTTGGCCAAGCCCGGCACCCCCACCACCACCGCGTGCCCGCGGCAGAAGATCGCCATGAGCACCTGCTCGACGACTTCGTCCTGCCCGACGATCGTCTTGTGGAGTTCGTCGCGCACCTTGCGGAACGCGGACTGCACCTCGGCAACGGGGTCGGGGTTGTGGACCTGGGCGGGGAAGAAGTCTGGGCTCATGATGGCTCCATCCGTGATCTGCAAGGTATCGTACGTCGTCTTTATCGGCAGGTTCGACGCCGCCGTCGCACGCGAAGTTCCGCGATTGCACGCTCGCGGCCCGCGGCTCGGGCTTCGGCTGCAAAGAAGGCATCAAGCCACGCGGCATCAAGGCACAAGGCGAAGCGAGCGTGGAAGACGCCGCGCACGCGCGCCGTGCCATGATCGAGTGTCGCCTATCTTCTGTCGCGCAGGAGCCTTTGCATGATCGGCGACGGATGGGACGGTGATCCTTCAACCAGGCCGCAGCCCGATCCGGTTCACGCCGATCGGCCGACGCGGCGTGTGGCCGTGGTAACCGGCTCGCGGGCCGAGTTCGGCCTGCTCAAGCCGGTGATGCACGCGATCGGGCGCCAGGCCGGGCTTGAGCTGTGCGTCATCGCGTCTGGCTCGCACTTGATCCTGCCCGCGGAGACGTTTCGCGAGGTGAAGGCCGCGTTCAACATCGCCGACTCGGTGCCGATGCAGATCGCCGGGCGCACCACCAGACTCGACGATGCCGAGGCGGTCGGGCGCGGCGTCGCTCGCTTCGCACGTTCGTTCGCGGGATTGCAGCCGCACTGGGTTGTCGTGCTGGGTGATCGCATCGAGGCGTTCGCCGCGGCGAGTGCGGCGAGCATCGGCGGGTTCGCGCTCGCGCACATCCACGGCGGGGATCGCGCCGAGGGAATCGCCGACGAGGCGATGCGACACGCCATCACCAAACTCGCTCACGTTCACTTCGCCGCCAGCGAGCAATCGGCGGCCCGCATCCGGGCGATGGGCGAACGTCCGGAACATGTCTTCATCAGCGGCTCGCCCGCGATCGATGGGCTTGCGGAGATGGCGAGCGTGAGCGATGAGGAGTTCGCCGCGCTGGGTGCGCCGGAGGCCGTGCTGCTCATGCACCCGATCGGGCGAGCGGACGAGGCGGAGGAGCATGCGACGGCATCGGCGCTGGCCGCAGTCGATGGCAAGCGTGTGCTCGCGCTGCACCCAAATCACGATCCGGGACGCATCGGCGTGGTGCGCGCGATCGATGCATGGCAGGCGGCGTCGCCCGGCACGCGCGTCGTGCGGCAGCACCTGATCCGCGAGCAGTTCGTCGGGTTGCTCAAGCGGCTGGCGCGCGGCAAGGGCGTCATCGTCGGCAACTCATCGTCAGGGCTGATCGAGGCGGCGGCACTGGGTATGGCGGTTGTCGATGTGGGCCAGCGGCAAGCCGGGCGCGAGCGACCCGCGCACGTCGTGCACGAGGACCACGAATCGCCCGAGGCGATCGCGCGAGCGGTGCAACACGCGATGCGAGCGGCGAAGGAGTTGCCGGAGCGCGTGCCGCATCCGTACGGCGCGGGACGCGCCGGGACGTTCATCGCCGAGACGCTCGCACGGCTTGATCCCAATCGCCACGCGCTGCTGCGCAAACGGATCGTGTACTGATGCATCACGCGGACGCGTACCATCGCGGGATGCTGACTCGATCACAGATCCACCGCGCATCTCTGCCCTCGCTCGCCGTTCTGGCGGCATGTTGGTCGCTGGGCGGCTGCACCATCGGCGGCAGCCGCGGCGTGGGCGTTGAGAATAACCGCCTGCGCGACGAACTCGCCGCCGCCAACAAGAAGATCGAGTCGCTCAGCGCGGAGCGTGATGAACTCACAACCAAGCTCTCGCAGCAGCGCGGCGACGTCCCGCCCGACGTGCTCGCCGCCACGCCCGCGCTCGCGTCGATCGGCATCGGCTCGCTCTCGGGCTTGGTACCCGCCGACCCGGCGACCGCGAAGCGTGTCGACGTGTACATCGCGCCGATCGACGGACGCCAGCGCTTCGTGCAGATCGTCGGCACGATGCAGATCGACGCTGTGCTCGAGGCGGCGGACACCGATGCGAGCAACAGCGTGGCGACTGTGCCGCTGGCAAGTGCAACGCTGACACCGACGCAAGTCCGCGATGCGTATCGATCGGGCTTCACCGGAACGCATTACACCGTCGAACTGCCGCTGAACACACCAACGCCCGCAGCACTCGCGCGGCGTCAAGGCTCGCTGGTGCTGCGGGCGCGGTTTGTTGATGCGTGGAGCGGCCGCACATTCACGTGCGAGTCGCGGCTTGAACTGAGCACGCCGGCCAAGAAGTAACTTCGCTCACGGCTTTACCGACGACGACGCGTCGCAATGCCCGCGACGCCGAGCAGCATCGCCATGGGCGCCGGCGACGGCACAACCACAAAGTCGAGGCCATACGTCGTCGTTGCGCCAAGCTGCTGCAGCCAGAACGAGTACGTTCCCGGGCCGAGCGTCGCGGGGAAGCCGATCGCACCCGCGCCCGTGGCGAGGTCGTCGAGAATGTTGGTGCCTTGCGATGCGGCCGTTGCGAAGCCGAAGTGCGTGTAGCCGAGCATGTTCGCGACGTTTGGGGCGGCGGGGCTTTCGCTGAACGTCGCACCGCTCATCACACCCAGGAACGAGCGACCATCGTTCGACTGATACGTCACGAGCGTGATGGCGCTGAGCGTCTGGCCCGCGCCGACGGTGATGGTGAAGTAGTCTCGATCTCCGCCGCCGGTCACGCCGCTGAGCACGTTGCTGCCGAGCGTGAGCGTGCCAAGCTTGGTGGGCGCGAAGTTGTTGCCCGACAGATCTCCCGTGGCGGCTTCGCTGTAGAGCGTGCCAGCGTGAGCGAGGGGGGCGACGAACGAGGCGAGCACAATGGACAACCCAAGCCGCGCAAGCGGCGTGCGACGCGTCTGCATGATGGCATTCCTCCAAGGTCGACCGACAAAGCCACGGCACGCGCCGCGGGCGGCTCATCTCTCTCCTGCCTCAGATGTTGAGACGCGTTCGCGGCTTGCAGCAAAGGTGTCGAACCCGAGACAATTTCAGCGGCTGTGCGGCCGGGGTACAGGGAAAAAGAGAACCGGCCACGCTTTCGCATGGCCGGCTATTGGCATGGATGAGACTCGAACTGCGGATCAAGCCAAGCCCGACCCGCTACGAGACACCGAGACGTCGGACCACTTAGGCGCGACGACGGCGGGCCGCGACCAGGCCGCCGAGGCCGACGAGGGCCAGCGAGCCGGGGGCGGGGATGAACGTGCCGTCGATAAGCACGTTGTCGACGGCGGTGTTTCCGCTCGGGCTGGTCGCCGAGAAGCCGTTGAAAGTGATCTTCAAATAGACAGTCGATGCGAACTCGATGGCGCCGATCGAGGACAGATCGACCGTGCGGAGGCGGTAGGTTGAGTCGGCAGTGATCGCGTACGAGGAGACAGCGGCGGTGTAGTTCGTGCCGTCGGTCGAGTAGAAGACCTGCGCGCTGGTGGCGCCGGTGCTGGTCGAACGCTCGGCGTAGGAGAGCACGAGGTCCTGGAAGCCGCTGGCGTCAAACCGCATGATGATGGACTTGCCGTTGGCGATGCCGTTGAGGCTGCGCATGCGGAGGTCCGAACCCGCGACGTACGAGCTCTGCAGATTCACCGTGGTGCCGGTGAACAGCTGCATGTTGCCCTGCTGCACCGCCGTCGGGCTGGCCGAGCCGTCATACTTCGACGCGTCCGTGTCCAGCGTCGCGAGGCCGGCGTTGGCCTTCAGGTCGGCGTTGATCGGCCAAGTGATGTTGTAGTTCGTGCTGCTGCTCGGGACGGTGGCGGGGAAAGCCCAGTACGCCACGGTCGCGGCCTGCGCAGCGCCCGCCGCGACCACAAGGGCCGCCAAAGCGATCATGCTCTTCATGTTTTGCCTCTCTCTACTCTCAAATGCCTCACTACGCCCGCCGCGACGTGCGGCCAGCGACGACCTTGCGGACTTCCCCGGAGCGCGGAAACACGCCGGGGACGCAACGTCGATGGGCAAATGTACCAGATTCTAGAACTAAAGATCAAGAAGATTTCACGATTTGGACGCGCGTTTGTGCTTTGATTGGGTCAAGAGACTCCAGGACAGGGGATTTCACCATCATCAACGCGACGTCTGCGACCTTTGTGATCGATCTCGGCGGAGATCCAGCAACCGGACCGCCGTTTTGTTAGTATACACAAACATGATGTCACACATCCCCAAAGTCTTTCGGACGCCCCTGCCGTTCATCACGCGTGTCGCGGTGTGCCGCCTCGCGATCTTCTTCGGCGTCGTCGCGGCGGTCGGCGGCACGTTCTGGGCCCGCTGCATCGACATGCCGGGGCGCTCGTACCAAGGGCCGCGCGTCGAGCTCGCACCGCAGACGACAGCGCTCGCCGTGGAGCTTGAGCGTGATGTGCGCATGCTCGCGGGCGAGATCGGGATGCGAAGCACGTTTCATCCCAGGCAGTACGCGCAGGCCGCCCTGTGGGCCAAGGAGCAACTCGCCGCGACGGGGCTCGATGTGATCGACCACAGCACGGTGGCGCGAGGCTCGCCCGTGCCCAACATCCAAGTGACGCTGCGCGGCACGGCCACACCCGAAGAGTTCATCGTCGTCGGCGCGCACATCGATTCGTTCCAAGGCACACCCGGCGCGGACGACAACGCCAGCGGCGTCGCAGCCCTGCTCGCCCTCGCGCGGCGGATGTCCCCGCTCGCGGGCACGACCAACGCGCCGTATCACAGCATCCGATTCGTGCTGTTTGTCAACGAAGAGCCGCCCGCGTTCTGGACCGATGACATGGGCAGTCGCGTCTATGTGCGACAGTGCGTCGCGGCAGGCGATCGCATCGCCGCGATGTTCAGTCTTGAGTCGATGGGCACGTTCACGGACGAGCCCAACAGCCAGAGCTATCCGCCGCCGCTGGGATGGTGCTATCCGACCACGGGCAACTTCCTCGCGATCGTCGGCAATCTCTCATCGGTGGGTCTGACGCGTCGCGCGGTGGGCGTCTTTCGCGACAGCACGCCTCTGGCGTGCGAGGGCGCGTGTCTGCCGTGGTGGCTGCCGGGCGTGGGCTGGTCGGATCACTCGTCGTTCTGGGATGCGGGGATTCCCGCCGTGATGGTGACGACGACGGCACCGTTTCGCAATCCGCGCTACCACACGCCGCAGGACACGCCGGACATGCTCAACTATCCAGCGATGGCGCTGGCGGTCGAAGGGCTGGAACGCGTGATTGCCGATGCGGCCCGGGCCGAGTCGCCCTGAACATCAAGCGTTTTGATCGGCCACGGCGCGAAGAGCCGCGGCGAGCGCGCGACGGCTATTGTGGATCCCCTCCACCGCATCGCCTTCGCCGCGATAGTCGATCGCGAGCGTGCCGTCGTACCCGACGCTTGCGACCGCCGAGACCAACTGGTCAAGGTCGTAAGGCGGGTGCAGCGGCGCGGGCTCGAAGACTTCTTCGTCGCCCAGTTCAGCGTCGAGTTCGGCCAAGTCGGCCTCAAGCGCTTCGTTCAGATCTTCTTCCTCACCCTCGCCCTCGTCCTCTTCTTCTTCGACGGTCTTGGCGACGGGCGCGGCAGGCTTCTTGCCCTTGGGGCCCTTGGCTTCGGCGTCGTCATCCGGGCCGACATCCGGCGAGCCCGCCTTGGCGGACTTGCCTTTGCCCTTGCCCTTGGCGGGCTTCTCGGCGGGTGCCTCTTCTTCGGGAGCGGCGTCCTTGGCGGCCTTGGACTTCTTGGAGATGCCCAAGATCGCATCGCGCAGCGCATCGAGCCCGCCGCCCATCAGTTCGTCATCGTCTTCGTCCTTGGCGACGGCCTTGGACTTGTTCTTGCTCGGCGGGGGCGCGTCCGGCGGCGGCTCAACAAACTTGAGCGTCGACGCCGAGACGACGGCCGCGTAGGGCGTGAGCCGACGCAGATAGCCGACGGGGTCCTTGCTCGCGGCGGCGGTTTGGAAATCGGGGAACGTGCCGATGCGGAAGCCGCCGACCTTCTTGAGCAGTTCGGTGAGTCGCTCGGGCGTCGAGGTCAGGCCCGTGTGCGGCGCGATGAGCAGATTGAGATCGAGGCGCTCGGCACGCTCGATCACCTTGCGAAGTCGCTGTGCGGCGAGCGCGAGCGTCTTGTCATCGTCTGATGCGACGAGGCGCACACTGGCCGACGAGCATCCCAGAATCTGTGCCGCCTGCACAACGCGGAGCAGTCGCTCAACGCCCGCGAGCGCGACCGAGTCATCCGGGTCCGCGAGGTTCTGCGGCTCGGTCTCGGTGAGCAGAAGACACGAACAGCCAACCTTGTCCGCACGCTCACGGATCGACTCAAGCCGGCGCCGATCGGCACCGACGAGCAGATCAGTCGAGATCGTCATGCCGCTCAGCCCGAGATCTTCGCGGATGAACTGCGGCAGGTCTGTCAGGGCAAGAGTGGGCTTGGCCTTGCGGGGCGGCGCAAGGAGCGACTTCAGGCACGATGCGTTCAGTGTGAGCAGCATTTTTGCGCACCGACTGTAGCGGCCTCGGCGCACCCGGCCCACCAACACGCGGCGATTGCCCCGCCCGCGAGAACCACGCGAGACCCGCGGACTCGCCCGCGTCATCGGCCCGACGTGCCGGCGCTCCAGCACACCTCGCGCGGCTTACTTGAGCTCGCGCGGGGCTTCCTTCTGCTGCAGCTTGCGACGGTACTCGTCCATGCGCTTGCGATGGGCTTCGATGCCCGGCGGCATCGGGAAGGCCACGTCGAACGACGTGCCGCCACGCTTGGCGTCTTCGTCCTTCTGGGCCTTGAAGCGTTCGACGAGCATGTCGTAGGCGTACACGCGGAGGTCTTCCGGAGCGCGGTTGAAGACACGCTCGGCGTCGCCCATCGGGAGCTGCGTGAGGAACTGGTAGAACACGCCGCCCGCGACGTTGCGGAAGTCCGAGTCCATCTGCTCCATGCGCCCCACCGTCGGATCGATGTTGGTGCTGCGGAACTGCTTGGTGAAGTAGAAGCGGTGGAAATCAGCGGCGTACTTGAAGAGGTCGCGGAACAACTGGATGTCGTCGCCCAGCAGGCCGTTGATGTACGCACCCTGGAGCGCGCCGGTGACTTCCTGCACCGCGACGTACCCCGAGTCCTGACGATCGGTCAGTTCCTCAAAGACGAACTGCTCAAGCGGCTGCGAGAACTTGAGCGGGCGATCCGGGTCGTTGGCGTTCTGACCCTCCCACGTGCCCAGATCGCGATAGTACTTCTCGGCCTTGGCACGCTCGCCGCGACGGAAGAAGACGCGGATCGCGTCCTTCATGAAGTTCTCGTAGCCCGCCGAGTAGAGCGTGAAGATGCGCTTGCCCAGGTCATCAACCTTGGAGCGTGAGCGAAGCTCGGAGAGGACGCCTGCGTAGGTGTCGATGAAGTAATCGTTGGGGAACGCGAACCAGACCGGGCGCTGGTCGCCGCGGGCGAAGGTCAGGTAGTCAAAGTAAATCGATCCGGCGCGATAGAGCTCTTGGATGGACTGGATGACAATTCGATCAGTGTTGACGAAGTCAAAGTCTTTGCGGTTGTCGTCCGTGACGCGATTGAGCGAGACGTCGACGCCGCGGGCACCCCAATACAGGCCGTGAGCCGCGGGCGAGCGCCAGTCGATGGGGCCGTACTTGAGCGTGTACCGCACCATGCGGCTCGGCTCCATGTTGTACTCGTCAACAAGGACGCGCTTGCGGACGTGGGCCAGCAGCGCAGGCCAGGCCTTGGCGAACTTGGGCTCTTCGATCACCTGGATGAACTTGAGCGAGCGCGGGTCAAACGACTTGACCATCACCTCGCGCCGGCCCGAGGAGTTGAGCGCGTTCATCAGCGCCGACATCCGCAGCAACTGGAACGACGGCGAGACCGCCAGTTGTCCCTTGAGCGTCTCCACAAGCTCGCGGCATGTGGGTTCTTGCTTGTACAGTTCCTCGAGCGTCTCGGGCGCGTCGGCGATGGGCTGGAGCCATGCGGCGAACTGCTTGGAGACCGATTCGCGATCGCGTGCCTTGGGATCTGGCGTCGGCGGCACGCCGAGCACGTTGGTCCATTCCTCGGCCATCTTCCACTTGTAGAAGATGTTGGCATCGTCGGTGATGCCTTGGATCTTGTGCAGGAAGATCCACGCGAGTTCCTTGTGCAGGAGCAGATCGTTGGGGTTGGCTCGGATGCCCTGATCGCGGAGCAGGCGCACGCCGTCCTGCACCCACTGCCAACGCTCCTCGCGCGTCTGGGTGCTGACGGAGATGTTGTACGCGAGGTTCCACGCGTGGAAGACCCACACGCGCGGGAAGCGCGGCTGCAGACGCGTGATCACACGCGAAAGCTCGACGGCCTCGTAGTACTTGCCGGCTTCCTTGAGCTCGTTGGCGCGGAACCACAGATAGTTCACAAAGATGCCGCGGAACGCGCCCATGGCGATGCCGAGCGCGACCTCGGGAGGCTGGCCATCCTCGGCACGATCGGAGTAGGTGAGATGGGCACGTCCGGAGATCGCGCTCATGCGATTGGCGATGACGCCCGCACCGGAAAGGCACAGCGCCATCACAAGCAGAGCGACGATCTGGATCTGGCGTGCGCGTGTCAATCAGTTCCCCGAGTAAATCGCCAGTTCGCGACGACGGAAGATGAGCACCGCGGCGACAAACAGCAGCGCGGTCCAGAGGAGCAACACCGCAGAGCCTGTTGAGACGCTGCTCCAGTCCATCAGCAGCCCATCCACCAGCCGCTGCGTCGGACGCAGTTCGGAATAGACCGAGAAGAGCCCCGCGACGGCGTTGCCGATCCATGCGATGGGCGTCTTGATGATGTGGAATCCGCCGCTGGCGGTGGTGCTGTCAAACTGCTCGAGCGAATCGGCGAGGAACTTTGCGCCCTCGGCAGAGAGGAAGGTGGTGAAGGCGACGAGGCTGGCGACCGGGAAGGAGAGGAACGTCGCGCCAGCGATGCCGAGCATGGCGAGGAAGCCGAGCTTGACCCACAGGACGATCATGACGCGCAGGAAGTTGGTGCCGTAGCCGCTCACGACGTAAGAGACTTCCAGCCCGCCGGGCGGGAAGTTCATGGTCTCGGGGTTGGCCAGACCGCGCTGCACATCGCCGTTGGCGAACTCAACGTCCATGTTGCCGTCGGCGTCGATCGCGCTGGAGAGCACAGGGAGCGAGTGCGTCTGACCCAGCGCGGTCTCGCGCACGGCACGCGAACCGTCGTTGGGGAAGAGCAGCGACACGCGATACGGCAAGTCCGGGCGATTGGACCCCGCGTCGATCTTGTAGCGCAGCGTGAGCGGCAGCCCTGCTTCACGAGCGGCCTGCAGCCCCTCGAAACGGAAGACCTGGGCCTGGGCCGGCGGCACGGAACGATACTCGCGGATCGTCGCCTTGAGCAGTTCCTCACGGAGCTTTGCGCGTACTTCTTCGGTCAGCACGAAGTTGGGGTTGCTCTTTTCGGCCTCGATGCGGGCCGTGACGTTTTGCTCGAAGATCTTCTGGTCGAGCTTGGGGGGGCTGGCCTCGATGGTCCGCCGCGCGACCAGGACTTGCGTGTGCAGGATGATGCGATCCTCGCTCATGACCTGCTGGTCATTGCGAACGCCCTCGATCTCACCCATGGCACGCTGGCCGCTGAGGTACTCGGTGAAGATGTAGACACCGGTGCCCGAGACGCTCAGCAGCGCGAAATTCACGGCCATGACGCCGATCCACTTGCCGAGCAGGTACTGCCAGTGGGCGACGGGCTTGGTGATCGTCTGCCAGATGATCTTGTCGCGCTGCTCGAAGGCGACGGTGGAGACGCTAAACACGAGCGTCAGAATCGCGATGATCCAGAATGAGCCGCCGGTGCCCCACTGCAGGAAGCTCTGCACGCGATACCGCAGCGGCGAATCCGGGTCCATAAGCCCCGGCAGTGCGGCCAGCATGAAGATCAGCATGACGATGAAGATCAGCGTCATCTTCATGCGCGTCGCTTCGGCGAGTACGTTGCGGGCGACGGCGAACATCGCGCCCGGAGCCGAAAGCAGCAGACGCATCGCCGCCATGATGACCGTGAACGCGGCGGTGAGCGCAACGCCGCCGCCGAGCAGGCGTGCCGCACCACGCAACGAAGGCACAAACGTCATCGGCCAGATGATGCAGATGCTCAGCACAACCAGCCCGAGATACGTCAGACCAAGGCCAAGCCAGATCGCGCCCAGGGCGATGCCGGTGACGGCAAGCACGCTCAGACCGACTTGAGCGGAACTGCCGCGGGCGGAGATGATCGTCTCCATCGCGCGCGTCGCGGCCTCGAAATTGCTCCGAGCCGCACGCTCGGCCTCGGCCTGCGCGGCTCGCTCCGCCTCCGTGCCGACGGCGGCCCCCGCAACCTCAGGCGTCGCGGCATCGGCCGGCGGAGTCTGCGCATCGGACGCTGGCGCGGATGACGTTGAAGACCGGCCGGATGTTTGACTTGAAGTCTGGGGTGCGTTCACGGAGTTGGTTCGCACCAGGTGCACACCAAAGACGGTGATGGCAAGCGCGATGACAACGCACGACGCGATGACCTTGAAGGTCGTCGTCTGCTGAAGGCGGTTGAGCGCACTGAGGCGTTCACGCAGCGTCACGCCGCGCCTCCCTTGTCACTGTCGTTCTTCTTCGCGTCGCGCTTGGCATCATCAAGCAGCGAGCCGATCAGGCCCAGATCGACGCTCGGGCCGGCGGGCGGCGCGACAGGGGCCGACGGTGCGGCCGCCGAACGGGGCGCCGGAGCCGGAGCGGGGCGCGCGGGCGTCGACGCGGCGGGACGCTCGGTCTCAGGGGCCTTGGCCTTGATGAGCGCATCAACGACGTTTGCGTCAGGGCCGGTCGGCGCCACCACCGGCGCCGCGGGGGCCGGCGTGCTGGCGACTCGGGCCGCGTCCTGCTCGGCATGGCTGGGCGCGCTGACGAGGTTTTTGATCAGGTCGTCGCCCTGCACATCCGCACGCAGGAACGATGCCGTCACGCCGCCGCTCGTCGCGCCGCTGGTGGTCACCTGCTGGCTGCGGGCCTTGTCGACGATCTGCATAAAGAGGTCTTCGAGCCGCTGACGCGGGCGCGCGACCTTGAGCACCGACTTGGCGTTGCCGCTGCGGCTGCGGATGATGCGATCAATCTCCTCAATCGTCGCATCGTCCAGTGTGTCGGCCTCGATGGTGATCTTGTCTTCGCTCTCAAGCAGCGACTCGCAGGTGCCCTCTTCGCGGACCTTGCCGCCGTACAGGATGACCATGCGGTTCACGCAGTCTTCGACGTCGCTGAGGAGGTGGCTGGAGAGCAGCACGGTCTTGCCGCGGCGACCCAGCTCGATGATCAGATCCTTCACCTGGCGCGTGCCGATTGGATCGAGGCCCGTCGTCGGTTCGTCGAGGATGAGGAACTCAGGGTCGTTGATGAGCGCCTGCGCCAAGCCAATGCGGCGCTGCATGCCCTTGGAATACTCGCGCACCGGGCGGAACTGCGCGCCCGCGAGGCCCACCATGTCGAGCAGTTCATCGATGCGCTTCAGCCGCGTGCGACGGTCGAGCTCGAAGAGCTTACCGTAGTAATCGAGCGTCTCACGGGCATTGAGGAACTGGTAGAGATACGACTCTTCGGGCAGATAGCCGATCCGCTTCTTGATGCTGACGTCGCTGGGGAGTTTGCCAAAGACGCTGATGCGACCCGCATCGGGCTTGAGCAGCCCGAGGATCATCTTGATGGTCGTCGACTTGCCCGAACCGTTGGGACCAAGCAGGCCGAAGACCTCATGCGGCTCGATCGTGAACGTGACGCCGTCAACCGCCCGCGCGCGATCGCGCAGCCAGAAGTCCTTGAAGACCTTGACGAGGCTCTGGCACGCGACGACGGGGTTGCTCGACATAGTGAACGTTCCGATCTCTGCAAAAGCCCGGCACAGATTCCGGGCGGCTCACAGGCGTGCGATGCTTATTCCGGCGCGGTCAGACCGGTGTTGGTCTTGAAGCGGTTGTTGAACAACTTGTCCTCACGCTCCTTCTGAGCGGCCTCGTTGCGAGCCTTGCGCTGCGCGGCCTCCAGCGACTTCAGAATGTCCGGATCAGAGTTGGTCTGAAGTTGCAGCGTGTGCAGGCCCGGCGGCAGCCAGAAGAGTTCGACGCTGTCGCGACTCATGAACGCCGTGAGCGCCTCGGCCCACTCGCGATTGATCATCACGCCCGGGTTGGACTGGAACTGGGCGAGCTTGGCCAGATAGCTCGTGAGTTCGCCGCGGCGCTGGTTGACGATCTGCGAGCGATACTGGCGGGCCTCGCTCATGAGCTTGCTCACCTCGCCGCTCACCTTGGTGCCGACATCGCCCTGTCCTTCGAGCGCGGCATTCACCGCGTCGAGCGCGGCCTGGCGCGCCTTGGCGTCGCCGGTGCTCAGCGTCTCTTCGTACTTGTCAATCATCGCGAGCAGGGCCGGATGAGCCTCGCCCGCCATCGCGTTCAGCGTCGTGCGAGCCTCCGCCGCGGCGTCTTCGCGGGCCTTGCTCGCCTGAGCCACGGCAGTCTGCAGCGCACTGAACTTCTCGCGCGTGTCGAGCGGAGGCATGACCTGCGTGAGTTCGAGTTTCTCGATGAAGATTCCCGCATCGAGCGCGTCAAGCGAACGCTGGGCGATCTCGCGTGCGCGAGCAGCGACGCTGCCTGCCTCGCCGGGGACCTGCTTGAGCAGATCATCGATGTTGGTTTGGGCGACCGACTGCAAGATGCCGCGCTGGGCCGCGGAGCGAACGAGGCGCTGTTCCTCTTCGCGGATGACGTTGGTCGCCCACTTGTCGGCATCCTGGCGGCGATAGGTGACGGCGAAGCGGCCGTGCGCGAGATTGCCGTCGGCGGTGATGAGACTGCCATCGGTGCGCGGGTCGATCTTCCCGCGAGGGTTCCACTTGTCCGCGGACTGCACCTTCTCGGCGTCGGAGAGGTTGATCCAGTAATCGCTGCCGCTGTCGAGGATGAGCTTGGATTCACCAGTCTCGACGCGGATGATCTCGCCGAAGGGGAACGGCGCGGAATATTGGAAGCCCGGCAGCAGATTGCGTGACTCGATCTTGCCGAGGATCACGCGCAAGCCGCGCGTGCCTTCGGTGATCGTCTGCAGACCGCTGAAGAGATACGCGACGACGAGCACGGCCATCGCGAGATAGATGATCCGAAGGGTCAGCCGCAGCGCGTCGGCCAGCGATTGATTGGCCGGATCCAGCAGAGCGTTCTCGTCCTGCACTTCGGAGCGCGGGCCGCTAAGCGTCGCCGACGAGCGACGACGCGCGGGCAAGCCGGCGCTTGGCTCGTCTGGAGCGCGAAGCACGCCCGGACGAAGTTCGTTGGTCGGGTCGATCACTTGCCGCCCTCCGACTTCTTGGACTCAGCCGCGGGGGCTGCGACGAACGGCGGGATCTTGCCCGCACCGGCGCGATCCAGCGCGTCGGGGCGGAAGAGGCTCATGCCCGGGGCCGAGGTCGGCAGCACCAGCGTGGTGCGCTTCGCGAGAGCATCGCGGACGAACTCGACGTTGCGGAGGAACACCGCGAGCTCGGGGTTGGTGTTCATCTGCGCGACGAACTCATTCGCCTCGCGATCGCCGACGCTGCGGATTTCCGCGGCACGCGCCTTGGCGAACGACTCAATCTTCTCCGCGTCGGCCTTGGCCTTGGAGCGAATCGCCTGTGCCGTCGACTCGCCCTGGCTCTGCAGCTCGGCGGCCAAACGGTCGCGATTGGCGCCCATGCGCTCAAACACTTTCTGCGTCGTGTCACCCGGCAGCAGGATGCGTGACACGCCGACATCCGCGAGTTCGATGCCGAACTCATCAAGGCCGGTTTGCACGCCCTGCGCGTCGGTGGCGGTGCGGAGCGAGCTGGCGATCGCCTTCTCCAGTTCGGGCAGACGGCTCTGGGCCGCCGTCGCGTTGAAGAGCTCGTCCATGCGGAACTTGCTGGTCGCGCCCATCGCGCTGCGGAGGCTGGCACGCAGTGTCTCAGCGGCGCGGCTGTAGTGATCCTCGGCCCGCACACCCGCGGTCGAGAACCGCTGGAAGAACTTCAGCGGGTCCTTCACGCGCCAGGTGGCGAAGCTCTGCACGATGATCTGACGGCTGTCGGCCGTCTGCTGCGTCTCCGAACGCGCTTCGACGAAGCGCAAGCGCTTGTCGTACGTCGTCACGGCCTGAATCGGGTAGGGCCACTTGAACCCCAGCCCCGGCTCGCCCTTGACAGAGGTATTCGGGTCGGCCTGGCCGAACGTCGTCAGCACCGCCGTCTCGGTGAACTTGACGGTGTATGTGGTCATGTAGGCCAGCAGGGCCAGGATGAAGACGGTCGCCAGAATGAAGATCACGAGTCGTTGCACGGAGCGAACTCCAGTTGTGTGGTCAGGCCAGTGCGAGGACCGGCGAGCGATGGTCAGTCAGGTGCGAATCAAGAGGACAGTCACAAGTCAGACAGCACGCGGGCCGCGAGCCGCGGTCGCGAAGCACGGCGATCAGTCGGTGCGATTGGTCGCGTCAAAGACGTTGCTGGTGGTGTCGCGATCGCTGCGATCGATCAGCAGGCGCAGGTCGGGAATGTCCTGATCGACGATGAACAGACGCTGTCCCTTCATCGCATCACGCAGCGCATCGAGGTAGGCCGAGGCCTTGAAGAGTTCGGGCGACGCGAGATATGTGCCGAGCAGGCCCTTGTAGGCCTCGGCGCGGGCCCGCTCGCCCATCTGCCGCTTCCAGCGATCGGCGCGAGCCTGAGCGATCTGCTGGGCCGCCTTGCCGCCGGCCTTCTCCAGCAGCGTCTGGATCTCAAACTCCAGAGCGGCACTTTGCTTGACGATCTCGGCGTTGTCGGTCTTGCTCGCCTTGAGCGTTGAGAGCGCGTCGATCTTCGCCGCGATCTGCTCGGCGAGTTCGATGCTGCCGACGACGGCGGTCAGCGTCTTGATCGCCTCGGCCTTGGCGGTGTCGACCTGGCTTTGCGACAGGGCTTCCTGCTGCACGACGCGCTCGAAGCTCGTCGCGGTTTCCTTGGGTGGGTGCACTCCCGCGATGCCGACCGAGAGCACATGCACGCCCGCGCCGCGCGACTTGCCGTCGGGGCCGGGGTTCAGCCTGGCGAACGCTTCCTCGATCCGCACGCGCAGTTCCTGAGCGAGCACCGCACGCTTGGGGCCAAGGATGTCGTCGATCGACAGCGGGGCGAGATGGCCCATGATCTCTCGCTGGGCCGCGGCCTTGAGGATGTCGTCGCGCTGATCGGCCGGCGCGAAGTCTTCGAACGTGCGTACGTCGGCCACCGCATAGCGCACCGGAATCTCCATGGAGATCAGCGCGAAGTCGCGTGAGCCGCCCGTCGCGTCCGCCGTACCCGAGCGTGAAGGCTGAACAAGTTGGAACTCTTCCGTGCGGCCGTGATCGTTCGTCCAGAGGATCGGGCCGTTGTCCGCGGTCGCGGGCGGCAGCGTCGAGACATGCAGCTCGCGCACGCCAGTCGCGCTGTAGCCGGTGATGTTTGTCTTGCCGTCGCTGGTGCGCTCGGTGAACGCCGGGATCTGCACGCTGTCGATCGGCCAAGGAGCCTTGAAGTGCAGGCCCGGACCGATCTCGCGGATCACGCCGCCGAAGCGAAGCACGAGCGCTTTCTGATGCGGCTCGATCATCACGAGCGACGTCAAGCCCCAGATGACCGCCGCGCCGAGGCCGAGCAGCAAGCCAAGACTGCGGCTGAGCAACTGATAGAACCACGTTGACGCGACGTCGTAGCCGAACTGATAGTTGATCGCATCGCTGATGCTCTGCGCGATCTTGTCCGGAGCGGCGGCGAAGCCAAGCAGTCGCGAATCAAACGCAGGGCGCGGCGTCTCGCCGGCCTTGCGCGGGCGATAGAGATCAAGCACGAAGTTGAGCAGGATCTCGGCGCCGATCAGGATCATGAACGCCGGCAGAACTGCGTAGAGCCAACGCACGAGGATGTCGGGCCCGACGTGGTCGACGGTGTGTGCGACCGCGAGAGCCAGGCCGATGAAGGCCGAGCCGACCATCGCCGCGCCACCGGCCTTGAGATTGGCCCAGACCTTCTGCTTGGCCATGCCCGCGGCATAGCGGGCGAGGGCGAACCCAGTGAAGGCGATGCCGACTCCGATGGCGATCAGCCAGCCGCGCGATGCGCTCTCGGCAACGGGCTGGCTGACCAGCGGCCAGCCGCTCTGCCAACGCCAGATGCCCAAGCCGATGTACCCGCCCGCGATCAGCACGCTCGTGATCGGCAGGAAGAAGCGGTACATCATGTTCAGGCGGCGTGCGGCCACCTTGAACTCTTCTCCGGTGCCCTCAAAGGCCGACGACTGCTGCGCGCCCGCCAACGCCTCGGCCTCGATGGCCTCGATGCGTTCGCGGCGGTGCTGGTCATAGACGATCGCGAGCGCGAGCCACATGGGCACGCCCAGTGCGATGCTGAGGGACGCGGTCAATGCCGCGTGGTTGCCCGTCAGCGACGAGAAGACCAGAAGCAGGATGGCGATGACCAACTGAATGACCATCCCCAGCAGGCTGAGGTTGGTCGCTCGTCGGAACGTGAGGTAGTCCGCTCGCATGCCGTTTCCGAGAATGAGGTCCGGTCCAGAGAATCCGGTCGGTGAATCGTTGCGCCCGCGCGGGCTCCCCTGCCGTGGTGCCCGCCCCGGCCAGAGAGGCCGAGCCGAGGGTCTGGCCGGGGGGCGTATTGTGCCACCAAGCCGCCGCGCTTTCCAGCGAGAGGGGCACGAACCCCGCACGCGGTGCGTCGGCCGAAACTGCCGACCGCAGCGCGACACCAGTCCGAAGGCGGATGTCGTCGACTCTTGCGCGTCGGCACGCGAATCGAGGACACGCACGTCGTTTGGGCTGGCCGCTGTTCGCGGCGTTGCCCACCCGCGGACGTGACGACTGGTTGCATCGCCACATCAAGGTGGCGTGAAACGACCTGTTTTGACCGGCTGGATCGTGGTTTGTCGGTGCCGCGAGGAGTTTCAGCGCGTCACACCGACGAGCACGCGCCGCCGGCGCGTATCGCCGCCGCCCGTGATCCGGAATCGGACCATGCCTCGGGCGAACGACCCCTTGAGACGACCATGGTGTACGGGCGTGAGGGGGTTGAGGTTCGCGCCGGGCGGGCGATTTCGGCGTTTCACTTTTCTGAGGAATCTTTTCGCGCGAACCACGGGGCGACGTGCGTCGTTGATCCTGCACGCGCAATCGCGCTGCCGCCCGCCCATGCCCGTCGGCTCGCGTTGCGTTTTTGCCCGCGCGCCCCTATGTTCGGTTGTTCGAGTTTGGTCAGTCTCGCTTGGTCGTTCGTGCTTGCGCGTTCAGATCTTCTCGATCGCCCGGCCGCGGCTCTCTCGGGCTGCTTCCGGTTCTGCGCCCCCTCCACTTCGCCTCCTGACTGCCCCGCATGATTCAGACGCTCACCATCGCGCGCAACACCCTCGTCGAAAGCCTGCGCCAGCCCGTGGTCATCCTGCTGGTGTTGCTCTGCGGCATCTTCCAGGTCTTCAACACCTGGACCACCGGCTACGCCATGGGCTATGACGAATCCGCAGAGGTCACGGGCGATGACAAGCTCATGCTCGACATCGCGATGGCGACGGTCTTCGTGCTGGGCATGTTGATGGCGGCGTTCATCGCCACCGCAACCATGAGCCGCGAGATTGAGAACAAGACCGTGCTGACGGTTGTGAGCAAGCCGGTCTCGCGCGTCACCGTCGTGATCGGCAAGTATCTCGGCGTGGCCGGTTCACTGAGCATCGCCGTGCTCTCGATGCTCATCTTCGTCCTCATGGGCGTTCGGCACGGCGTGATGTCCACCGCCGCAGACGTGCTCGATGCTCCGATTCTCACTTTCGGCATTAGCGCAGTCGTGATCTCGTTGCTCGTCGGAGCGTGGGGCAACTACTACTACGGCTGGTCGTTCGGGCAGACCAGCGTTGTGCTCATGCTCCCCCTGCTGCTGCTGGCGTACGTCGGCGCGCTGATCTTCACCAAGGAATGGAAGCCCCAGCCGATCTGGACTGACTTCAAGCCGCAGGTCACGCTGGCGTGCATGCTGTTGCTGTTTGCGATCCTCGTGATGTCGTCAGTGGCCACCGCGGCTTCGACGCGTCTGGGCCAGGTCATGACGATCGTGGTCTGCGCCGGTGTCTTCGTCGCGTCGCTGCTCTCGAATCACTTCGTCGGTCGCTACGCCTACTCCAACCAGCCTCTGGGGCAGATCGACTCGATCAAGATCGAAAACCCGCTGCGGCCCAACTTTGACGGGCCGGGCGATGAGGCTCTGGTCACGCTCAAGCAGCCGCCCGTCACATCGCCGAAGGTCGGCTCGTCGTTCTACTTCGGACCGAATCCGAGCGGCTTCGACCTCGCCAGCGCGCCGTTCCCGGCTCTGGCGGACGCGAATGGAACGCCCTCGTGGGAATCGCTGCTCACGCCCGGCAACCCCGCGCGGCTGCTGATCACAAACGCCGACGGCCAGAAACTCGCAATCAAGCAGGTCGGCGAACGCCCTGTCGCGCTGCGGACGCTGCCCGTGTCGGGCGACTATGCGTTTACACAGCCCACCAAGGCCAACCCGGCCGCGCTGGGCTTGTGGTCGGCGTTCCCGAATCTGCATTTCTTCTATCTGATTGACGCGGTGACGCAGAATCAGAAGATCCCGCTGGAGTACGCCGGACTGTCGCTCGGGTATGCCGCGCTGCAGGTTGGTGCGATGCTCGCACTCGCGGTAGCGTTGTTCCAGACCCGTGACGTGGGTTGAGTCCCCGCGCGGTGCTCCCCGACGCGCTGCAATCCCGCGCCACGCCGATCAAGTCCAGATTCCTTGGCACGCCCTTTGTGTAGGGCGAGGGTGGACCCTTCGCCGACAGCATGGCACGGAGGCCGGCGGTCGCTGCGCAGGATGCCGCGGGGGTCCAACACGCGGGTGTCCCCATGAACTACGGCTTTCAGATCTCTGCCTCGGGCGTGCTGACGAGCCTGTACCGCCAGGACGTCGCCGCCAACAACCTCGCGAACGCCCGGACCGTCGGCTTCAAGCCCGATGTGGCCGCCACGCGGCAACGCCCCGCCGTCCGCGAGGAAGACGGCCTACCCAACCTCCCCAGCAACACGCTGCTGGAGCGTCTGGGCGGCGGCGTGCTTCTGCAGCGCAATCGCGTGACCTTCGAACAAGGCAACCTCGAAAGCGCCGGCCCGCTCGATCTGGCGTTCCAGGGCGACGGTTTCTTCGTCGTTCGCGAGTCAGTCAACGGGGCGAATGACCGGATCCGCCTGAGCCGCGATGGTCGCATGACGCGCAACTCTGACGGGATTCTGGTCCAGGCCGGGTCGGGAATGCCGATCCTCGACGCGCAAAATCGACCGATCCCGCTCCCCGATGGCCCGGTGCAAGTCGGCACCGACGGCGTGATCCGCCAAGGCACCCGCGAACTGGCGCGAATCCGCCTCGTCAGCGTCCCGGATACGAGTCGCCTGACCAAGATCGGCGACAGTCTGTTCCAGGCCCCCAATGACGCGGTCGCCGGGATGCGTCCCGCGACGGGCATCGTCAAGCAGGGCTTTGTCGAGCAGGCGGCGATCGACGAGATCAAGGCGATGATGGACGTGACCGACGCCGGGCGCGATGTCGACGCCAACCTCGGACTGATTCAACAGCAGGACCGGATGCTTGATCGCGCGATCAACACCCTGGGCCGCGTGTCATGACTTCGGCTCTTTCTGACGTCATGACTTCGTGACTTTCGTCCTCGGCCTTCCGCACTTCGTCTCTCCGTCTCTTCGTCTCTTCGTCTCTTCTTCTCTCGGTCACTTTCCCACCACCACCATGGCCATCAACGCACTCCAATCCGCCGCGTCTGCTCTCTCGGCCCTGAACACGTCGCTGGACGTGACCTCGAACAACCTGGCGAACGTGAACACGTCGGGGTTCAAGGCGAGCCGCACGAACTTCCAAGACCTGCTGTACATCGAGAAGGTGCAGCCGGGCACCGAGAACGCGCTGGGCCAGCGCAACCCCACCGGGTTGTACGTCGGCCTGGGCGTCAAGGTCAGCGGCACGCAACTGGATTTCACCCCCGGCTCGCCGCAGCAGACCGGACGCGCGCTTGATCTGTCGATCGACGGCCAGGGCTTCTTCCGCGTGCAAGTGGAAGACAACCTCGGCGCGGTGGCCTACACCCGCGCGGGCAACTTCGCGCTCAACCAAGACGGGGAACTCGTGCTGGCCAACGACACGGGGCGGCGTCTGGAACCCAACATCGTCATCCCGCCCGAAGCGACGGAAGTCGCCGTCGACTCCAGCGGCAAGGTCTTCGTCATGCTCGCCGACGGCAACACCGAGCCGACGCAGGTCGGCCAGCTTGAACTCACCACGTTCATCAACCCGGCGGGTCTGGAGCAGATCGGCCAGAACCTCTATCGCGAGACCGTCGCGAGCGGCACGCCGGTAAATGGCAATCCGGGCGAGCAGAATCGCGGCCGCATCAAGCAGGGAATGCTCGAAGCGTCGAACGTCGACCCGACGCGCGAGCTGATCGACATGATCAAGACGCAGCGTGCGTTCGAGATGAACTCCAACTCGATCAAGGCCGCGGATGAGACATTGAGGAATGTGGCAGCGTTGCGTCGCTGATTGGTTGAGTAGTGCGTCGCTCGTGCTTTGACCACGCCGCGCGGAGGATTCGCGTGAAACCGTTCAGGATGACACTCTTGGTCTCACTGCTCGCGCTCGCGAGCGTGGCCGTACGCACGGCAATCGCGGACACGATCCGCCTGAAAAGTGCGGCCGTGGTCGATGCAGCCGCGCCCGTGACGCTGGCGCAGATCGCCGAACTCGAAGGACCCAAGGCCAAGGCGCTGGCTGACTTTCAGGTCGCCGCATCGTTCCGCGAGCTGAGCACCGGCGCGTGGGCAATGATCGACATCGAACAGCTCCGCGGCATGCTGCTCAAGCGCGATGACGTCGCGTGGGCCAGCCTTGAGTTCGCTGGCTCAGCAGTGACAATCCGTCCGAGCAAGGCCGAACAACCGACGGAGGCTCCCAAGCCAGTGGAGGCGGCACCGTCGCGGCACGCCGAGCCGATCAATGGCGCGCAATCCTCGACCGAGACCGTGCGTGGGCAAGTTGTCACGCAGATCGCTCAACAACTGCACGCCAACGTCGATGACCTGCGGCTGACCTTCGAGAACGCGGATGCACGGCTGCTCGATACGCTGCTGACGAATCGCACCGCGATCGTGCAGGTGCTGGGCACAGGCGCGAAAGTGCCTGTCTCGGTCCGCGTGCTTGAGGGGGAGCGGAGCGTGGCGGCGGGGACGATCCGCGTCGGAACGTTGATTCGCACGCAGGTTGCGATCGCGCAGCGCGTGCTGACGCGGGCCGACACAGTCGAAGAAGGCAACTTCACCATCGAAGACCGCTGGATCGCGCCGGGCCAGGACGTCGCGGGCGTGTCGCGGCTGGTCGGCTCAAACCTGCGGCAGCGCGTAAACGCCGGCGCGATTATCCGCGAGGCGGACCTCGTCGCGCCTGATGTCGTCGCCAAGGGCGACATCGTCGCGGTCGATTGCGTCGCAGGCAGCGTGGTACTGACGCAGCGGGCGCGGGCGTTGGCCAACGCGAAGCAGGGTGAAGTGATCGAGTTTGAGAGCCTGAGCCCGAAGGAAGAGTTGGTCGATTCGTCGCGCGGCTCGAAAGTGCGCGTAAAGGCCGGGCCCAAGAGCAAGTTCCGCGCTCGGGTCGATGGCCCAGGCCGCGCGATCGCGATTGCCGCGGGGACGCAGACGCAACCGGCACTCAGTGACGCTCCCGGCGAACCGATTCAGCCCGAGCCGGCGACCGAAGCGCAGCCGAAGTCGGATGCCGCGAGCCAGACCACACCGCCGACGAAGCCAAACAAGAAACTGAAGTGGTTCCCGATTACGGAGCGGTGAGCGGCCGGAGATAGTCTCGCCGTGCCACTGACTTCCAAGGCATCTCGCGGAAGTCAGTGCCGCTTGCACTGGTGCGATGACATTGTCGAGTTCACCGCGAAGCATTGAGTTCCTCGAAGACTCGGAACTCAGTGGCACGGGTCGCACCTCAGGGGAGCGCATTGATTCACGCATGATCGCGCGTCTTCGAGGACGCAGCCGTGGCGGCGAACAGCCTCGGCGTCGCCGTAAAGCGCCACCCTCGGAAAGCGAACACCCATCGACAGGATTGTCGAATCTGGATCGTCAACCAAACGATCCACGTTCGACGAACCATCGGGGGTAGCGTGCAGTCGTCGGGTGCGGCTGCGCCGCGACCCGACGCTATTGACCCGCACGGCTTCGCCGTGCAAGAGGTTGAAATCACTTCGTGTGGCAAAGCTGATCCTCACCGATTGCCGCCACTTCGGCCCGCCGTTTGCGACTGTCTCAACGCACCGGTCTGTCTGGAGGTCTGTCATGGTTGTTCGCTGCGCGTGGGTTGTTGTCACGATGTCTGCCGTCGTCGGCCTTGCGGCGGGGCAAAGCCTGCTCCGCGCGCCGAGTGCACCCGTCGCGACGACCGCCAACGGCCAGCCCGACGAGAACGCCGAGCTCAAGGTCGCCAGCTACTTCTTCATTGAGCCGCCCAAGGCCAAGGTCTTCCAGAAACACGACCTGATCACGATCCTCGTTGAAGAGAACAGCAGACAGAGCAGCAAGCAAGCCCTGGACGCGAAGAAGGACTACACGCTCACCGAGGCGATCAAGCAGTTCCCCGACCTCGCGCAGCTTCTGGAAGCACGCCTGCAAGCGGGTGAACGCAACCCCATCGCGAGCCTTGATCTCTCCAGCAAGAACCAGTTCAAGGGCGACGGCACCTACACCCGCTCGGACAAGTTCAGCGCAAAGATCACGGCCACGGTCATCGACGTGAAGCCCAACGGCACCGTCGTGATCGAGGCTCGCAAGACGATTCAGAACAATGAAGAGAGCCAGACCATCATCCTCAGCGGCACCTGCCGCAGTGAAGACGTGACCAGCAGCAACACCGTGCTGTCGAGCCAACTCGCCGACCTGCAGGTGATCAGCAAGACGGAAGGTCAGGTCAAAGACACGGCGACCAAGGGCTGGATCCCGCGTGTGCTTGAGGCGATCTTCAACTTCTGATCGCGCAAGAAAACGATGCCGTGGTTTGCGGCGTCGTTCGCGTGACGGCTTCGTTCCAATCTCAAGCGGCGCTGCTTACTTCTTCGCAGGCTCAGGCTTGGCGTCGTTCTTGGTCTCATCGCCCACCATGCGATCGAGCATCGTACCGATCAGCGCGGTGTTCGCGCTGTCCGCGCCCTTGCCCTCGCCGGTGACCATGACGCGCGGCGCGATCTGGATGTTCCGCTCGCCGACGATCTTCAAGATTTCAATGAGCGCGGCGTTGGACTTGCCGATCTGCTTGGCGATTTCCTCGTATGCGGCGGCTTGGGCGGTTGCCTTGAGTTTGATCGCCTGGGCCTCGGCCTCGGCTTCGACGATCTTGCGCTTCTGTTCCTCGTTGGCGATCTTCACCGAGTACGCCGCCGTAGCCAGTCGCTTCTCTTCCTCGCCCTCCTGCGTGGTGCGAGTCAGAGCCTTCTTCTGCTCGGCGGCCTTCTGCTGCTCGATGGTCGTGACCTGCTCTTGCTTGGCGATTTCGCGATCCTGCTGGGTCTTGAGCAGGTTGGTGAGCGCGCTGCCCTGGCCGCCGACGGCACGGATGCGCACGGACGCGATCTTGATGCCGTATTTCTCCATCTCCTCAACCATCATCGTCATCGACTGATGTTCCTGCTGCGAGCGCTGATTGACGTAGTCGAGGGCCTTCATCTTCTCGGCGTTGTTGCGGAAGACCGAACGCACCGCGCTGTTGAGGGCATTGCGGAATCGCTCGCCCTCGTCGTCGCCGAGTCGGGCCACGACCATCGGGGCGTTGGCGGCGGGCACGAGGTAGGTGATGCTGACATCGACGGGGAACTGGAAGCCGTCGCTGGTGATGACGGTGATCTCGCGCTCGTCATTGGTCGCGACGAAGCGATTCTGCGCCTTTTCGCCGGGCTGTGAAGTGACCTGCAGCGTCGCGGCGTGTTCGGCGGTGTAGTGCGCGGGCATCTCGGTCGTCCAAATCTCCGTCACGGTGTACGCATCGGTGTTCAGTGCGTACTTGCCGGGCGGCAGCGGCGTCGCGAGGATGCCCATTTCGCCCTCACGCGCGAGCAGCACGATCTTGTCCTCCGACACGGGCTCGCCCTGCTTCACTTCCTGCACCGCGGCCCCCACCATGTGGGCACGCAGCGTCGGCGGCGTGCCGAAGTTGCTCTTGAGCACCGCGACTTCACCCGCCAGCACTTCGGTCTGCGGCACGGTCCGCACCTTGAACAACTTGGTGTTCAAGCGATAGGTGCCGGGCGTGAGCACCGCCGTCTGCTTGCCCTTGTAGCCCTTGCCGCTGGTCAGGAAGTACCGCGCATCGAGCATCTGCTGGAACTCGGCCTGCGGGAACTCCGGCGCGAAGAGCTGATTCACAGGCATCGGCACGCCGTCGGCCGTTTCGATCAGCCCGACCTCGTCGGCCTTGATCTGCGTCAGCGGCTCGCTGGCAACGCTGTACACACCGGGCCAATAGCCAAAGTGCCAGCCGGGCGGCAGCACATCGGCCTGCACACCCATCTCGCCGTCGGTGGCGATGATCTTGCCGTCCTTGAGGGACGAGCCCATGATGTTCTTGGTGACAATGCCGACCTCGTTGGGCCCGACGTACGCCGTCGACGCACCGAGCACGCCGATGATGAGGATGGCAATGGCGAAGATGACACCGATGCCGCGCAGCGCCGGCGGCAGTTTGATCGTCGCAGCAAGCGCGGTCAGGGCCAGCACGACCGCGATGACGAGCACACCCATACCCATGACGAGACCTCCTCGATTCTGCTGTCACACCATCCGATGACCCGGTTCATCGAACAAGCGACCAAGCCGACACCGACCAACCAACCCAGACCAAGCATCCAAAATCGACCATTCAAGACCAACCACGGAGCCGCAGCCCGGCCCTCGGCAAGTTCTTCGGCAAACCCGCGGGCGGGTTGCTCGAACCTACCATCTCTCCCCACCCGTGGAGAATACCTGACATGAACTGGATGCGTGTGTGCGATGCTTTCAAGTCCGCCGTCAACACCCCTGTGACCATCAAGGGCTGGGTGCGCTCCAACCGCGACTCCAAGGCCGACGGCGGCCTGTGCTTTGTCGCGGTCTCCGACGGCACCTGCTTTGACCCCATCCAGGTCGTCGCCAAGGCGCAGGGTGAAGGCGCCGTCGCAAACTTCGCACAGATCCAGAAGCTCACCACCGGCTGCTCGGTCGAGGTCGACGGCGTGCTCGTCGCCAGCCAGGGCAAGGGCCAGGCTGTCGAAGTGCTGGCCAAGGCCGTGCGCGTCGTCGGCGAGGTCGAGAACCCCGACACCTACCCCGTCAGCAACAAGCGGCACACCTTCGAGTATCTGCGCGAGCAGGCCCACCTGCGCGTCCGCACCAACACGTTCGGCGCGGTGGCCCGCGTGCGCCACACGCTGAGCATGGCCGTGCATCGCTTCTTCCACGAGCGCGGCTTCTACTACGTGCACACGCCGATCATCACCGCCAGCGACTGCGAAGGCGCGGGGCAGATGTTCCGCGTGAGCACGCTGGACATGGTGAACCCGCCGAGGATGCAGGGGCATCAGGCATCGGGCATCGGGCATCAGGACAAGGCGGGCGGAGCCGGCGGCACGCCCGTCGATTTCTCTCAAGACTTCTTCGGCAAGGAAGCCCACCTCACCGTCAGCGGCCAGCTCAACGTCGAAACCTATTGCTGCGCCCTGAGCAACGTCTACACCTTCGGCCCCACCTTCCGCGCCGAGAACAGCAACACCAGCCGCCACCTCGCCGAGTTCTGGATGATCGAGCCCGAGATGGCCTTCTGTGATCTGATGCGCGACAGCCAGATCGCAGAGGACTTCATCAAGTACCTCATCAACGCGGTATTGACTGAGCGCCCCGATGACATGAAGTTCTTCGACGAGCGCATCGAGCAGGGTCTGCTGCAGCGCCTGCGCGACGTGCTGGAGAAGCCCTTCCGCCGCCTGCCGTACACCGAGGCCATCGCGATCCTCGAAGCGGCGATCAAGAACGGCAAGAAGTTTGAGTACCCGGTCAAGTGGGGCACGGACCTACAGAGCGAGCACGAGCGCTTCCTCACCGAGGAGCACTTCAAGCAGCCGGTCATCCTGATGAACTATCCCAAGCAGATCAAGGCGTTCTATATGCGCCTCAACGACCCCGGCACCGACGGCGCGCCCGGCGACACCGTGGCCGCGATGGACGTGCTGGTGCCCAAGATCGGCGAGATCATCGGCGGCAGCCAGCGCGAGGAACGCCTTGATGTCCTCGACCGGCGGATCGAAGAGATGAAGCTTCCCGCGAAGGAATACTGGTGGTACCGCGACCTGCGTCGCTACGGCACCGTGCCGCACGCGGGCTTCGGCCTGGGCTTCGAACGCGCAATGATGTTCCTGACGGGGATGCAGAACATCCGCGATGTGATCCCGTTCCCGCGTGCGCCGAAGCAGGCGGAGTTCTAACGCCCAAGCCTTGACGAACACGCGGGCGTATCGACAATCTGGTGACCGACGTGGAATCGTTGTGTGCCACCATCACATCACCCGCGGCTCTGAGCGAATGATGGTGCAATCCTCACAGTGCCTGCACCGTCTGGTCGCGGACGACGATACGCTCGGCGCATGGCAACGCGAAAGAAGAGAACCAACTGGTTCGCTGTTCATGCCGCCTCAGAGCAACGCCTTCCGGCGTTCCCGTCACTCAAGGCCGCCGCGTATTCGCTCAGACGCCAGCGAGATCGTTTGCTTCGATCGCTCTATGCGGCCGCGACCAAAGACGATGTGCGCCTCGGCGACCGACCCGAAGACCTCGATCGGATCGCAGCATGGGCGTCCGAGATCGTTCGTTCTCGACGCACGAAATCGATCCGGATGACTCTCGACGAACTTGCGGACGCTCTTGAACTTCATACGAACGCCGCATCGTGTCGGACGTGCGGAATGCTCTGGGTTGTTTGCCGTGCTCATACCGACCCGGACCGCTATGACCTGAAAATCGAGCGTGGAAACGGAACTTGGCCTGCGTGGGGCTCGTGGCGACAAATGAGCCAATCGTTTTGGGAAAGCATGGTAAATGCCCCTTCGCCTCTCCGCAGCCAGCTTTCGAGAGACGTTGAACACGCTGCTCTGCTGAAGTTCGAACGCGTGTTTCCGCATCGCGAGCGACTGAGCCCTCACTTGGAGACCCGCTACGAAGAGATTCGACTTCTCGAGCGCGGCGATGACCCCTGGTCCGAACAGGGAATCATGAATGCGTGGACGCGCGAGACTGGGTCCAACTTCCCCGCGTATCCGGCGCTGCTCGCTGGTGATCTCAAACGCTGTGGCTCACGAATGAAGTCTTTCCTCCATCGCCAGATATCAGCAATGAGGGACATCCACTTTCTTGCGTGTGTTCGCGCACTGAAGCCTCACGCAGGCGTTTTCGAACCCGTTGCGCCGCCGGACAGAGTGGTCATCGCGGACCCTCCGATACCGAAAGCTCGCGGAGCGTCGAACGCCACCACCTCCATCAGCACCCCGCCTCAAACGCCGTCACGTACGCGTCGAAGTCGGTGAAGTCGATGAAGCCGTCCTTGTTGAAGTCGCTGGTGCTTCCACCGGCTTCGAACGCGGCGACGAACGCATCGAAGTCGGTGAAATCGAGGAAGCCATCGTTGTTGAAGTCCGCCGCGCACGGCGTCGCACAACCGGCGGTCGTCAGCGAGCACACTTCGACGATCGCGTACTCGCTCGCGTCGAGGTTGTTGTCGTTGTTGGCGCTTGCCGGGACCTGCGAGGCCTTCACAAGCGCGCCGGCATTGGCGTTGCCGTACGGTCCGACGGCGAGCGCGATGGTGTTGGGCAGGACGCCGCCGAAGAGGGCCTTGAGGTCGATGGTGCCTTCGAGCACGCCGCCGTTGGCACCGGTGGCGCTGGCACGCGTCACGGTGGTGTCGAACCACGAGTTGTACGTGTTGTCGTTCTCGTCGGCGAGGAAGGCGAGCCAGTTCGCGACTTGACCAGCCTTGGCCCACGGCGCGGCACGCAGCGCACCCGCCGGATTGCCGGCCAGGAAGATGAAGTGGTCGTTGCCTTCGCCGGCGTCGTTGGTGGCGACGTAGAGCGTGTCGCCCTTGAGCCCGGCCCAGAGGTTCATGCCGTTGTTGCTTGCGATGAGCTTGGAGTCGGTGTCGCGCACGCCGTCCATGGTCCAGGTCTGGCCGGCCTGGCCGCCGGTGACGATGTAGTGCCAATCGGCGCCGCCGTTGTTGTCCCAGGTGCTCGCGCCGTTGTTGAAGACGAAATCGAGTTGGGTGGCGGTGCTGGCGACGGGCACCGTGATGGACCATGTGCCTGCGCTGCTGCTATAGGTCATGGTCGGGTCGGGGCTGACAACGCTGCCCCAGTTGTTGAAGCCGTAGTGGATCTTGATGGGGTTCGCGCCCGCGAGCACGCGGCCGCTGGGGTTGTAGGTGATGGTGACGTTCTGACCGGCGACGGGATTCGCGGGGTTCACCTGGACGACGGGCGTGTTGCCGCCGCCGCCCACGCCGGAGCCGATGTAGACGTGCTCGATCGCCGATCGCTTGATGTTGCCGCGGGAGTCGACGGCTTCGACGTAGTAGTCGATGAGTTTGCTGCGCAGGCCGGTGACCTGGACGTAGTACTGATCGGCGATGTACTGCGGCATTTCAAAGAAGTTGATCGACGGGTTGTTGTAGACGTTGCCCGCGGGGAAGACGCGCTTGGTCATCGGCAGTGACTGCCACGCGCCGACGCCGGGGCCGCCGGCGAAGGTTTCGTTCTCGGTGTTGGAGAGCGAGCGCGTGCCGTCGGCGTCGACGCGGTACTTGAGCGTCACGGTGCTGATGCCAGAGACGTCGTAGGCGAAGGTCCAGATGTGGAAGTCGCCGTTGTTGATGACGCTCTGGTAGCCGTACTGCGGGCCGAAGTTGGCCGAGCCGGGGTTCCACGGCTGGCGTTGCACGGGCCAGATGCTCGGGCCGGTGGCGTCGGCGGAGCCGCTGCCGATGACTGTGTCGGCGTGCTGCACTGCTTCGTTGCACGCGACGGTGGGCTTCACTTCCATATCCAGCGACGTGCCGTAGTACATGTAGCCGGAGTTGAGCGAGCCGAGGAAGTAGTGCCACGCTCGCTCGGCGGCGGTGGTGGTTGCGTCGGGGTACAGGATCTTGCGGATATTGACGCCGCCCGCGATCTGCTCGGCGGTGTCGACGCGATTCTGGGCGGCTGTGATGACGGCCCAGTTGCGCGCGTCCTCGTGCCAGCCGCCGGTCACGTCGATCTGCCCGCTGCTGTTGAGGAGCGGCCAGTTCCAGTTGATCATCTGCGGCGAGCCGAAGTCGCCGTCGGCGTTCACCCACGCGCCGTCTTCGACGTGCACATAGTCATTGGCAGGGACGGGGTGATCGGCGAGGTATTGCTCGATGACGGTGGGCACATAGCCCGCGCTGCTCGCGCTGTTCACGAGGTTCGGCGTGGCCTCCATGTAGTAGGAGTAGCCGCCGCCCCACGCGTTGTCGCCGTCGTGCGCGAGGACGACGAGCTGCGGGCGATTGCCGTCGTTCTTGGTCTGGAGCGTGTCGAAGAAGCCGGTGCCGATGGGCGCGTAGCCGTCCTTCCAGCCCAGCGACTGACTCGCTGGCACAACGATGATGGACGAGATCGCGCCGGTGCTGGGGTTCACGAAGCGTGCGCGACGCGGCGTGAACGCATACGGATAGGCCTCTGCAGGTGAGCAGCCGCGATCAATGCTCAGTCGCAGCCAGTCGGTCTGCGCGGGGTTGAGTTGGTCGGCGAGGTTTGGCGGATCGGTGTTGATGCCGCCCGAGCCGAGGACGACGGGGAAGTTGCTGCACGCGCGGCTGATCTTCTCGCCGCTGACGATCGACCACTGCACGCCCTCGGCGGCCAGCGCGGGGATCATGCGTGTGCTAAAGGCCATCTCGGAGGGGAAGAAACCGGCAGACACTCCGCCGCCGCCCCACGCGTCGGGATAGATCGACTTGTAAAGCTGTATCTCCTTGCGGATGGTGTTCTCATCGCAAAGCGGGAGCAGCGCGTGATGGAATGAGAAGAGAACGATGTCGAGGCGGCGCTTGCTGGATGCCCCGCGGTTGGTGTACCAGTTGCGGGCGGTCTGGTTGTGGCTGTTCCACGATGAGAAATAGCCGAGCATGTTGTTCGCGCCCAGCGATGCGATGTTCTCGATGAGGCCGCCGGAGTAGGAGATCTGTGCGCCGGCTTCGGTCTTGCCGCTGATGGCGCCGATGGAGTCCTTGACGCGCCACTGGTAGACGTTCTTGCGATCGTCGAGGCCGAAGATGTCGTTGAGGTTGTTCTGCGGGTTGCCGACGCCGTTGCCGCCGGTGCGGAAGATCGAGTCCGCGGCGGTCTCATAGCGATCGGGCGAACCGACCTTCTGATCGGGCCAGTAGATGGGCTGTTCGAGGTGCCACAGGTAGGTGAAGTGGACCTTCTCCTGGGCGAGCGCGCCGGAGACGAGGAATAAAGACGATGCACAACCAGCCGCCCACAGGGCGGATTTGACACAAAGAGCATTGGGCACGATCGTGGCCTCCGGGAGGATGTGCTTTAGGTATACCCGATCGGCTGGAGCGTTACAACGGGATTGGCACGATTGCGCGGGAGAAAGCGGTTTCAGGCCAACGCCGCCGCGCGTGCGATGCTCAGAACCCCACCACCGACGATCTTGCTCAGCAACCCCGTTCGAACGCGCCGACAAACTCGTCGAAGTCCTCGAACGTGATGAAGCCGTCGTCGTTGAAGTCGCTCAGTGCCGTGCCGAGGCTGAACTCGGTGACGAACGCGTCGAAGTCTTCGAACGACAGAAACGTGTCGCAGTCCATGTCGGCGCGGCAGAACTTCACGATCGCCGGGTTGCTCTCGACGCTGCTGCACGCGTTGACCGCGACGCACTTCCACGTGCCGGTCCATGCCGGGGACGGATTCTCGATGATGAGCGTGGGCGAAGTCGCGCCGGAGATACGCGTCGCGAAGTACTGGCCGTTGTTGACGACGTTGCCGTTGAGTCGCCACTCGTAACTGATGGCTTGCTTGGCACCGGCGGCGGCGCCGAGGAAGATCTGCTTCGCGCAACGGTTGAAGGTCACGTTCTCGGGATGATCGCTGAAAATCGGGCAGGGGTTCGTCGGCGTCAGCACGGCGGCGTGGGCATAGCGACCCGGCTTGGGCGGCGTGTTGCCGAGGATGAGGATCCAACCGCTCTCGTTGATCTCGTACGGGCCGTCGCCGGCCTGAATGCCCCAGGTGCTCGACGACGGAGCAACGCGCGACGAGAGCAACACCGGCGACGAAGCGCTGGTATCCCAGATCGACGCGCTGAGGTAGACCAAGCTTGGCGACTTGACGTAACCGACGATCGTTCCTGCGTCGTTAATCGCCGTGGCGGCGGAGTCAACGTACGACCCCTTGGGAAGGTCGCGCGTGCCAGCGTCGGGCGTCCAGATGAAAGCGCGCGGCGAGGAACCGACGTAGTAGTAGCCGACGACCGTGCGATGGTTGTTCATCGCGGTAGCGAACATGCGAGGGTTGCCAGCAGGCGGCGGCACATCGACGCGCGTGCCGTCGGGAAGGCGGACGAAGCACTTGGCGTAGGGCGGATTCGCCATGTCGACTTGGACGAGCGCCGTGCCGTCGTCGGCGACGGCTTGCACGGACCCGATACGCTCGTCGGCGTTGAGGGGAATGGCGGTGACGCTTCCATCGGGATGCCACAAACGCGGCTGGGGGAAACCGATCGCGCTATTGAGTGAGCCGCCGACGACCCCCGACTCATTCATCGACCACGCATTGCTGCCGATCGCGCCCGTGGGCGAAAGATCAACAGCGCTGGTGGGCGTGTTCCAGCGACCCGCGTGATAGGCCTTGAAGGACGCGCCTTCGTAGTAGGGCGCGTAGCCAGCGACTGCGCCACTGTTGTTGATCGCACTGGGGATCACCGAGACGGCGTAGGTGTTGGTCTGCCCAGGCAGAGCGCTCATCAGCGTCATCACGCCAGTTGTGGGATCCCAGCGGAACGCACGGTTGATGCCGGCGGCGTCGGCGGACGTGCCGACCACCTGGCCCAGGTCGTTCATGGCGAACGGCTCCGAGGTGCCGATGCCGTTGCTTCGATCGCCGACGTCGATGATGTCGTAGGTGGTCTGGGCGGACGCGACCGCGCCGAGACACGCGAGGACAAGGGCGGAAACAGCGACGCGATCACGACGAGCGGCGGGGCAACTCATTTCGACCTCCACACGGATGGGCCGAAAGCATCGCAAAAGCGCAGGCGAGGGTCAATCGCTGGCTGGGAGAATCCCCGGAATTCAGACCAAGAAACTGCTTATCGGACAGTTCATTCGCCGTCGTTGCGGCTCAGCACCCGCTCTCAAACGCGCTGACGAAGGCGTCGAAGTCTTCAAACGTGAGGAAGCCGTCGTGATTGAAATCGCTGGTGGCGTCGCCGCCCTCGAACGCGCTGACGAACGCATCGAAGTCGTCGAAGGTGATGAATCCGTTGCCGTCAAAGTCGGACGGGCAGATGCTCAGCGCCGCGTTGGTGCTGGTGACGCTGCCGCAGTTGTTGGAAACCACGCAGCGATAGCCATCACCGGCATCGTCGAAGAACGCATTGGTGATCGTCAGTTCGGCCGAGTGTGCGCCGCTGAGAACTGCGCCGGTGCTCGTCGGGCCATCGCTGAGCGCTTCGCCGTAGCGATACCAGCGATAGCCGGTCGCGCCCGCGGCACGCACGCGGAACGTGCCGCTGGTCGGTCCGCCGATCGTCACGTTGCGCGGCATGGCGATGATCGTCGGCGCACCCTCGACCGTGACGCTGATCGTGGCGTTGACCCAGTCTTCAGCCGGGTCGCCGCCGTTGGTCACCCGCAGACGAAGCTTGTCGCCAGCGTTGATCGGATACGGCATGCCGATCTGCAGATCGCTCGAGCCAAGGTCGATTGCCGGGGCCAGCGACAGGATCGATCGATCCGTGAAGACCGTGGTGTTGACGCCGCCGCTGTTGACGATAGACGCGCCGATGATGGCATTAGGCGACGCCCAGCCGAGCAGCTCGCCCCGCACACGCACGCTCGTCATCGTCAATGACGCCTGAGGCACCAAGAACACCTCGCTCGAGATATCCGAGTACCCGGGATGACACATCAGTCCCTCGAACGACGGCGTGCGCCGATAGAAGGGAATCTGGTTGCGCGACGCGTTGGGGCTGTAGATCGGCCCGACCAGCGGCACGCTGAATGGCTGCGTCGGGTCGCCCCACGCACCGAAGTTCGCGATGAGCACGCCGCTGAGCGGGGTCGGCGCTGAAAGTGCGTTGGTGCTCCGCATGAATCGCCAGCCGTTGCCGGGCAGCGGTTGCTCGCCGACGACTGGCTGTCCGATCGCTTCGAACGCGCTGACCAGATCCATCTGGTACGAGCACTGGGCGGCAGCCGCTTGAGCAAGCGAGCACGCAGCGATCGTCACAAGCAGTTTTGCGGACATCCCACGCATCGCACACCTCCGGGGCACGGACCTTGTTCTCATGCTACAGCCCCGGGGGAAAGACACAAAGCACAATCCGATGCGCACGCGGACCAAAAAAAGCCCCGGGGCGGCGTGCCTGGGGCGAGGACGAACGGATTCAGCAGCCGAAGCCGCGTTAGCAATACGACTCGAACGCCGCCACGAAATCATCAAAGTCGGTGAAGTCGAGGAAGGTGTCGTTGTTGAGGATGGCCGGGCAGTTGGCTGCATCCTGCTCAAGCCCCAAGCGGTTGCCTGCCTCGAGGTCGCCTTCGAAAAAGGCCTGCGTCGTGGGCGCGGCGGCGAGTACGGACTGTGGCGCAACAAGCACGCACGCAACGGGCAATGAGGTGCCAGCCGCGACAACAAGACGGCATAACAACGACGCACGATTATTCATGATCCGCTCCCGATCCTGCCGCAGCGCGATGCCTCTCACGAGAAGGCGCCCACGCGCGCCGCGTGTGTTGATTCCGCCAACGTACACATTCCCGCGTGCGACGCAAGCGGATCCGGACGTGATCTTCTAGAAAACTGTCCCGCGCGACATCCGAACGTCACGATTGGTGCAGAGTGCTGCGCCATCGCGCAGTTCGCCATCGCGGGACATTCGTTCTCCGACCAGAACGGCGTGCGATCAGCAGCCCGCGACGAACGCTTCGACGAACGCATCGAAATCCTCGAACGTGAGGAAGCCGTCGCCGTTGAAGTCCGACTGCGCTTCCCCTGCTTCGAACGCAGAGACGAAGTCATCAAAGTCGGCGAAGCTGAGGAAGCCGTCGCAGTTGTAGTCGGCGCGGCACATCGCGAGGCGCGTCGGCTGCCCCACTGCCACGCCGCAGTTGCCCGTAACGATGACGCGATACAACGTCGCGTCGGAGTAGTTGATGTCGCTGAGCGTGAGCGTTGGCGTGGTCGCACCGGAGACGACGGCGACGAAGGGCGGCTCTCCAGGTCCGTTCTGAAGTGTGCGCCATGTCCCAGTTGACTCGACGTACGCCTGCCACGCGTAGGTGTAATCGCCGATTCCGGCGCCGGCCGCGTTGATCATGGAAAGCGAGATCTCGGTGAGCGGGCATGCCTGGCGTGCAGCGGGGCCGCTGAGCACCACCGGCGGCTCGGCCGCAAAGATGAGTTTGTCGATGTTTGCGCCGACATTGAACGACCCGTTGGCCACTGCAGCACCGCCTGCGCCAAACGTGAAGCGGCTGACGGTGCCGTCACCATTGCCGCCGACGAAGAGTTCGCCCCACGGCGCGATCGCGACGCTGACCGTGCGATTCTGGGCGTTGCCGGTGATGGTGCCGTTGGCGATGGCATTGCCCGCCGCGTCAAATGTGAAGCGCGAGACGGAGTTGCCGTCGTAGTTGGCGACGAAGAGTTCGCCACTGGGCGAGACGCACATGCCGTGCGGGTTGCTGATGGCATTGCCGGTGATATCAGAGCGGAAGGTGAGCGTGCCGTCGGCGTTGATGGTGAAGCGGCGGATGCGATTGCTACCACAGCACATGCTGACGAAGAGCTCGCGGAGTTGCGGATGCACGACGATGCCGCGGCCATCGGTGTTGATGATGGGGTCGTTACCGATGTCGCTGAACGTGCCGTCGGCATTGAACTTGGCGCGGCGGATGGCGTTGGCGTATTCATTGACCATGTAGACGTGATCGCCGAGGACGATGAGGTCGTGCGGGTTGAAGAAGTTGGTGGTGAGCGTGCCGCGGACATCGCCGATGGAGCCGCAAGTCGGCGCATTGATGTTCATCATGCCGCCGCCGGCACAGGCGGTACACGGTCCGCGATCGCCGACGACGAGGTCGCCGTTGAGTCGCGTGGCAAGGCCGAAGGGCCGCAGCAAGCCGGGCTTGGTTGTTGAAGACAGGAATGCCGGCGTGCCCGAGGCGTTGACGTCGTAGCGGAGCAGCGTGCCCGATTCAGTGGTGATCGTCATGACATCGGCGATCGCGCTCCCGGCGAGCGCGACGACCCCGAGCGAGACAGCAGCACAGGCAATCGTGAAACGCATCATGATTTGGTCCTCGGGCGAGCGGGCACGAACGCCCGCCCGCCAACAGAATCAGCGTCCGCCCTCAGCACCCAGCTTCGAACGTCAGCACAAAGGTGTCGAAATCCTCAAACGTCAGGAAGCCGTCGCCGTTGAAGTCCGAGCCCGCTTCGCCGGCTTCGAACGCGGCGACGAACGCGTCGAAGTCTTCGAAGGTCAGGAAGCCATCGCCGTTGAAGTCGGCGGGAGTGTTGACGGTGAGCAACGCGCTTTGGCTGGGGAAACTGCCGCAGGAATCGGTCGCGAGGCAGTCGTATTCGCCGCTGTCGGCGCAGATGGAGTCGTCGATGCGAAGCGTGCGGGAGTTGACGCCGGTGTAGCGACCGCCGCCCTCGCCTTCGACGAGGTTGGTCGGTGCGCCCGAGAGATTCTTGCGTCGCCACTGATAGGACACGCCGCCGTTGGAAGAGGACGCGTTCACCTGGAGCGTGATGTCCTGGCCGACAACCGTTGTGATGGTGGGCGGCTGCTGCGAGAAGGTGATGCTGGAGGAACCGAAGAGCAGCGAGCCGTTCTGAGCGGCGTTGCTTCCACCGCTGCCCTTGGCGACGGAGAAGTTGCCGACGGGGATCTGCTGATCGCAGGAATAGATGGCGATACGTCCGCCGCCGCCTGGACCCCAACCGTTCGCGTTTCCGCCGTTGGCGGCGACGGTGCCCGCACCGGTGAGCGAGCCTGCGGTGATCCAGACGCTGCCGCCGGAGCCAGAGCCGGATGAGTTGGGTGCGGGAGTGCCGCTGGCGGTGATGGAGCCGTCGAAGGCGAATGTGCCCGAAACGGTGATGCGTGCCGCGCCACCGCCGCTGCCAGCAGTGTTGCCGACGAACGACCCGCCGCCGGAGCCGAGACGCGTGGGCTTGGAGGGGTCGCCGTAGATCGGACCACCAGCGAACGGACCGGCGAATCCACCGATGCCGCCGTGGCCTGCGCCTGCAGCACCGATCCCGCCGTTGGTGCTGGGCGTGCCGGCACCCGGACCCTGATTGGTCGGATAGCCGCGGCCGGTCAGAGGCATCGCGAATGACGCGTCGGTCGTGAGGTTGCCGGTCACGTTGAACTGCACGCCGTCGACGTCACCTGGCGTGTGGATGAATCCAACGCCGTTGCGCATGAAGACGTTGCCGGTGAAGGTGAAGGGATCGGCGAGCGTGGTCAGACCGAGCGCGCCCCCGCCGTTGTCAAAGATCAGTTCGACCGTCTGGCCTGGACGCTTGTAGTGGATGGTGCCCGCGCCAGCGCGACCGATCGTGCCGTTTCCGCCGTAGGCGCGGACGATGCCGCCGAAGCCAACGGGCGCATCGATGGCGATGCGCCCACCGCCGCCCGAGCCCCAGAAGGTGCTGCCGCCGCTCGCTGAGATGATGCCCGAGCCGAGCAGCGAAGGCGTGGTGATCCAGACGCTGCCGCCGGAGCCGGAACCCGCGGAGTTGGAGGGGGCCGCGCCGTCGGCGAGAATCTGGCCGTCGTTGGTCAAGCTGCCTGAAACCTGCAGACGAACGACACCGCCGCCGCTGCCTGCGGTATTGCCGACGAAGTTGCCGCCGCCAGAGCCCATCGCCACCGGCTGCGAATATGAGCCGTAGAGCAAACCGCCGAGGAACGGGCTGCTGGTGGTGCCAGAGCCGCCGTGGCCGCCGCCCGCGCCACCGATGCCGCCGTTGGTGCTCTTGGTTCCGGCACCGGGGCCTTGGTCAGACCCAAAGCCGCGCCCGACCTGATCGATCAGGCTGGTTGAATCGATGGAGAGATTGCCGGCGATGTTGAGGTTGACGCCGGTTGCGTCACCGAGCGTGCCGGAGATGCGCACGCCGTTGCGAATGACGACGTTGCCCGTGAACGCAAAGGGAGCCGTGAAGATGGTGCGGCTGAGTGCGCCGTTGTTGTTGTCGAGGAGCAGTTGCGCGGGCTGCACGCCGGTCTTCGTGTAGACCGTGCCTTCGCCGGCGCGGCCTTCACCACCCGAACCGCCGAAGGCAGTAGGCGTGTTCGTGAGCGACGAAGTGGTGGAAGTGATGGAGATGCGTCCGCCGCCGCCAGCGCCCCATGTGCTCGCGCTGCCGTTCGCGCCGTTGGCCGTGATTGTGCCCGAGCCGGTGATGCCGCCGGTGGTGATCCAAATGCTTCCGCCGGAGCCAGCACCCGAGGAGTTGTTCGGGGTGGTGCCGCCGGAGGCGATCACGCCGTTGTTGGTGAGCGTGCCGCCGACGGCGAGGCGAATCGCGCCGCCGCCCGCGCCGGCGACGAAGCCGATGTACGACCCGCCGCCGGAGCCGAGATCGGTGGGCTGGTAGAGCGAGCCGTAGGGCGTGCCGCCGGGAAAGACCCGCGCCGATGCGCCGTATCCCCCGTAGGCGCCGCCCGCGCCACCGATCCCGCCGTTGGTGCTGGTGCCGCCAGCACCAGGGCCTTGAGTGCTCTGATAGCCGCGGCCTGTGACGTTGATCGATCCGGTCGGATCAACCAGAAGATTGCCAGTGACGGTGAGCGCCAAACCAGCCGTGTTGGCCTCGGTATGCGAGAGCACTCCGCCGCCAGTGACAAGCACGCTGCCTGTGGTCAGCGGCGCGTCGAGAACGAGTTCGCAGTCGTTGGAAACAGTCAGCGAACGAACGGACGTCACCGCGGCGGGGATCGTCGAGCGTGCGCCAGGGCCGGAGTTGGCCATCGTCACATCGCCAAGTGATTGCGATGCGGCCTTGGTGTAGATGCTTCCGGCTGCCGCACGCGTGTTGCCGGGCGCGCCGTACGCCTGGATCGAACCAGCGAAGGTGTTGGTGGTGTATTGGATGGCGATACGTCCGCCGCCGCCGGCGCCCCACGTGCTGCCCGCGCTCGGCCCGCCGTTGGCGAGCACGCTGCCGCCGCCGGTGAGTGTGGATGCCGAGAGCCAGACCGAACCACCCGAGCCAGCACCCGAGGCGTTGGAGCCGCCGACGCCGGAGGCGTTGATTGAGCCGCTGTTGGTGAGCGTGCCGCCGACGGTGAGACGGATCGCGCCGCCGCCCGCACCCGCGCCAAAGCCGATGTACGACCCGCCACCTGAGCCAAAGTCGGTCGGGGCCGTGAGTGAGCCGTAGGGGATGCCGCCAGCGAAGGGGCCCGCAGCAGAGCCAGCACCGCCATAGCCGCCGCCAGCGCCGCCGATACCGCCGTTGGTGCTGGTGGTGCCAGCGCCGGGGCCTTGCGTGCCGCTGAACCCGCGGCCCGCGACGTTCACCGAACTGCCGGAGTCGATCTGAAGATCGCCGGTGGTCGTAAGCGCGAGTCCATAGACGATGTCGGTGCCCGCACCGCCGGAGTAGTCATTGCTCAGCGTGGCGCCGTGCGTGAGCGTCGCGCTGTTCGCGAGCACGAGAGACTTGATGGTGTGCCGACCGTTCACCGTGAGCGTGGTGCCCTGCACGGTAATGTCGGCATCGGCGAGCGGAATCGGCGCACCACCGGCCGTCGGCGTGATGGTCGTCGCGCCGGGGTTGAGCGTCTGCGGCGCGGTGATCAGGACAGGCGCGGCGATGGCTTGGCCAGCAACGAGTAAGAGCGCCGACGCCGACAGCACGGTCATTGCAGATGGCAGTTTCATTGTTCACCCTCCGAGACCGAAACTTGCCTGCGGCGCATCGCGCATGCGAAACGCCGCCGCCAAGTGCAGACTAAGGCGAATCCCGCAGGGAACGCAATGGAAATCTGGCAGATGGCACGATTGGCCAAAGGGCGATCGCCCGTGGTTTCCCACAGGCTTGGAGACGCGATCGCAAGAAGCTGATATCAGCGCGACACGTCGCGGCCGCAAACAATCAGCAGCCGGATTCAAACGCCGCGACGAACGCGTCGAAGTCTTCGAAGGTCAGGAAGCCATCGAGGTTGAAGTCGGCGTTGGGCGCGCCTGATTCGAACGCACCGACGAACGCGTCGAAGTCCTCGAAGGTGAGGAAGCCGTCGGCGTTGAAGTCGGCGGGGCAGGCATTACCAAAGACCCAGAAGCCGCTGTTGACGGCATAGCCGCCGCCGGACATCTGACCCGCGCCGACGCTGCTGGCCGCCGCCTGGCCGATGGTGCCCGCGACCGCGTACGCGCCGCCGGTGCTGGGCACGGTGTTGCCACCGCCGCCGATGACCGACCATGTGATCGAATACTGCGCGTGGGCAGCAGAAGCCGAGGCAGCGAGCACAGCCAGCAACGCGACAGGGCGGATCCGCATCGAAAAGTCCTCCAAGGTCATCAGAGGCTATCAGAAGCCGGGACCAAAATCGACGCGATCTGCACCAAATATCTTGCGACCGAGGGGGCTCGGGCCGCGACTGGAGCGGCGTCGATGGTGGCGTGCGTGCATTTGGCTTGCCCGCGTTTGGGTGTCCTCCCGGCGTCCACCTATAGTCCCGCCCTTCCCATTGAAAGGACTTCTCCGCCATGGCTGAACGGCATTTCGACGTCTTGGTGATCGGTGGCGGCCCCGCGGGCTATGTCGGGGCCATCCGGGCCGCACAACTGGGCTACAAAGTCGCCTGCATCGAGCGCGACAAACTCGGCGGCGTGTGCCTCAACTGGGGCTGCATCCCCACCAAGGCCCTGCTCGCCAACGCCGAGCTGTATGAAAAGGTGCACCATCAGGCCGCCGACTGGGGCCTGAAGGTCAACGGCACGATCGAGGTCGACTGGGCCAAGACGATCGGCCGCAGCCGCGATGTGGCCAAGAAGCTCAACAACGGCATCGGGTTCCTGTTCAAGAAAAACAAGATCGAGCACATCGTGGGCAACGCCAAGATCGTGGCGGCCCGCAAGGGTGCGGCCCCCTGCCGCGTCGAGGTGTACGACTGCAAGGTGCAGGACGAACTGACACACGCGCCGTGCGACAACACGTCCAAGACGCCGCGCGAGACGATCACCGCGACGCACGTGATCGTCGCGACTGGTTCGGTGGCCCGCGAGTTGCCGTTCGCGAAGTTCGACGGCGACAAGATCATGGGCGCCCGCGAGGCGATGAACACCAAGACCATGCCCAAGAGCCTCATCGTCATCGGTGCTGGCGCGATCGGCATGGAGTTCGCGTACTTCTATCACACGTTCGGCGCGAAGGTCACGGTGATCGAGATGCTGCCGCGCATCCTGCCGGTGGAGGACGACGACATCTCCGCCGCGCTGGAGAAGATGTACAAGAAGTCGGGCATGGAGATCCGCACGAGCACGACGACTGTCTCGGTCGACAAGACCGCCGCCGGTGTGAAGGTCACTGTTGCCCCGTGGGTCGTTGGCCCCGACGGCAAGGGCAAGGCGGATGACAGCAAGAAGGAAACGCTCGAAGCCGACAAGGTGCTGCTCGCCGTCGGCGTCAAGGGTCGCTACGACGGCCTGTTCGATGCGTCGCTTGGTCTTGAGACGGTCAAGGACCACATCAAGACCGACTACGACCCGGCGAAGCTCGAACAGCAGAACATCGACTACAAGACCAATCTGCCGGGCGTGTACGCCGTCGGCGATGTCATCGGTCCGCCATGGCTTGCCCACGTCGCGAGCGAAGAGGCGATCCTGTGCGTCGAACGGATCGCATGGCGCGACAAGAAACTGCCGCACGGCAACCATGAGCCGATCGGCATCGACTACGGCACGATTCCCGGCTGCACCTACTGCCACCCGCAGGTCGCCAGCGTCGGTTACACCGAGCGTGCGCTGAAGGCGATGGGCAAGGTCGCGGGCAAGGACTATCAGGCCGGCTCGTACAGCCTGCAGTCGCACGGCAAGGCGATCGCCAGCATGCAGAACATGGGCGTCGTGAAGATCATCCGCGGCCTGCCGCGCGGCGAGATCCTCGGCGCGCACATCCTCGGCGATCAGGCGACGGAACTGATCGGCGAACTGGGCCTGGCCCGCCGCCTCGAAGCGACGAGCGAAGAGCTCATCGTGACGATGCACGCGCACCCGACAATGCACGAAGCGGTGCACGAGGCCGCGCTGGCGAGCGAAGGCCGCGTGATCCACGCGTAAAGCAGCGCAGGTTCATTGCAGATCACACGCCCAACCGTCGAGCCGACCGTTGGGCGTGTTTCTTTTTGCCCGCAAAGCTCGCGATCGCGGCCCGCGGTCGCCCGGTCGGTGAGGTACATGCAGGATTTCTGTACCATGATGCGAGGCAGGAACTCATTGAGAAGGAGCCGCGCATGGTCAGGTCCATCATCGCCGTTGTGGTCACATACATTGGGATGAGCGTGCTCATCATGGGCACGTTCATGGGACTGTGGATCGGCATGGGGCCCAATCGCCTGCTCGAGCCAAACAGCTTTCAGGGCACGCTCTTCCTGTGCATCGCGGCACCTTCGATCACGGTGGTGTACGGTCTGCTCGGCGGGTGGGCGTGAACCAAGATCAGTCGCCGCAGCGGACCCGTGATGGTGCTCGCGGGCATCGTGCTCGCGCTCGGGCTCCTGACGGCATACTTCACTCTCCAAAGGCCGTTCCCTGCGGACCCGCGCGATCCGAACATGACGATGCAGCAACTGATGGAAGTGGGCCGCGAGCCGACGTGGCTCGCGATCTTCAACCCGATCGGCGGGGCGGCAGCGGTGCTGTTCGGGGGCCTCGTCTTGGCCAGAGGCTCACGCACGCCCAGCACGGCAGAAAACTGATCGCCGGCCCACTCTCCATTTGATCGATTGACAGGCCCGCCCCACTCTTCAAACTGGTCCTTTTCTCTTGTCGCGTTCGCGTTTCGCGGGTACAACTGCGGTATGGCTCTTCACACACCCGTCGCGGTCGCTTCGCATCGTTCTCGTGCCATCGGCGTCGCTGCAGCCCTGCTGCTCGCGGGCGTGGCCCTCGCACAGGACCAACGGATCGGCACGATCGGCGACAGTCTGACGGATGAGTACGCCGAGGAGACGTACTCGTACGCGCGGAACTGGGTGCAGCAGCTTGTGACGACGCGCGGCGTCGACTGCGGGCCGACGGCGGCGCAGGCGGGGCAAGCAGGCAACACATGGGGCGAGCCGCGGCGGACGCAGTATCGCACCAACTGGGCCCGCTACGGCGCGGACGTCTCGGACGCGATCAGCCAGGGCCAGCACACCGGGCTGGCGGCACAGGCGAGCGCGGGGCAGATCGACTATGTGATCGTCGTGATCGGCGCGAATGAGTTCTCGCCGCAGATCAGCGCGTACTTCAACATCTACAACGGGCTGTGGTCGAGCGCTCAGATCACGAGCTATGTGAACGCCGCGCTGAACAACCTGACGACGATCGTGAACACGCTGAAGAGCGCGGGCAAGCCGATTGTGATCGCCAACGCGCCGGACTTTGGCATGGTGCCGGGCGCGTACACGAACTTCCTCTACTCGAACGCGACGCGGCGCCTGCGCGTGACGGCGGCGGTGAACCAGCTCAACGCCGGTATTCGGACGATCGCACAGAACAACGACCTTGTGCTCATCGACATGCTCGGCTTGCAGCAGGCGATTCAAGGCACGCAGAATGCGCTCAAGACTTCGCTGATCCTTGGCAATAGAACTATCAACCTGCAGCAGAAGGACACGGCGAGCCACACGCTGCCGTACGCGGGCTTCGTCGACGACGGCGGGCACCCGCACACGACGCTGCAGGGCATCTTCGCCAACGCGATGATCGAGGCTCTGAATCTGGGCTATCACGCGGGCATGACGACGCTGAGCGAGCAGGAGATCCTGACCAACGCGGGCCTGCCCTACGGCGGGGTGGACACGCTCTTCTCGCAGATCGGCGACATCCGCCGCTTCATCACCAGTTACGCGTGCGCGGCGGACTACAACGCCGATGGGTTCCTCGACTTCACCGACTTTGATGAGTTCGTAAACCTGTTCGAAGAGGGCTCGCAGCGGGCCGACTTCAACAATGACGGGTTCCTCGACTTCACAGACTTCGACGCGTTTATTCTGGCGTTTGAGACGGGGTGCTGAGAGCGGCTCGCGTCTGATTCGTCTTTCGAATGCACGATGATCGTGTGGCGCTCGCACCCCAACGAGGGCAACTGCCTTCGGGGGTGTGCGTTATGCGCGTTGACGCGTGAGTTGGGAGACGCTCAAAGTATTCTGAAGCGTTTTCTTGCTCGGCCGATCGAGTGAGAGTTGAATGATCTGTCGCCGAAATGCGCGGCGGCTCGCGAGCATTGCCGGGGGGCGTACTGGGCTCTTCGGAGCAACGGCAATGTGGTGCCGATCGGTCCAAGCTGGCGTTCTGAGTTCATGCTCGCGCTGTGCTACGCGCAGGGGCGATCGGGCACACGTCACCAACCGAGGAGTTGTTCGCACGCGTGGCCGCGTGGAGCATCCCTTGTGTTCTATTCGCTTGTCCAGATGTGGACAGGCAGAAAGGGTGCACCATGACTCTGAAGTTCTGCGCTGCCGTTCTTCCGTTGCTCGCCGCAGGTGCCGCGATGGGAGGCATCACTTACACGCTCGACCAACGTGGAGCGATGGTGTCGGTGTATGTCGGCGGAATGAGTGACTGACTCGCGGCCCAACCGCCATCCTCGCTTGCGGAGTTCCACACGCTCATCAATCGCAAGGTTGAGGTGATCAACGGGACCGCGGAAGCGCAGGCGTGGCAGGATTCCTCCGTCACGCCGACCGGGATCTTCATGCACGCCGGGTCATGGGCGACAGCGACGCCCGTGGACCAATGCGCCGGCGGCATGGGTGAGGCGATGGGGATGATCAACTTCCACATCAGCGTGCCGACGACCTTCACGCTCACAGGCTTCATGAATGCGAGCGGCGATACGGAGGCTCGCGTGACGATCAAGGACGCCAGCGGAACACTGCTTGCAGGCGTTGAGAACGTCGTCGGCTGGCAGGAACTGACCGGCTCGGGCACGCTTCAGCCGGGAGACTACTTCTTCACCGCCGCAGGAAACTCGTTCGTCTCGTCCTGCCCGTCGAGGCCCGGCCCGAAGGCCGCGAGCTCGAACGTGACATACATCGCGGCGTTGAGCTTTGCCGAACTGCCGCAGTGCCCGGCGGACTTCAACGGCGATACGTTCCTGGACTTCACCGACTTTGACGACTTCGTCGCCGCGTTTGAGGCGGGGCTGGCCTCATCCGACTTCAATGGTGACGGTTTCCTCGATTTCACCGACTTCGATGATTTCGTCGTCGCCCTCGAGGCAGGGTGCTAAACCGCCATCGGCGCGCCAGAGGTCCATTGACAACGCCATCTCCCCGCGAAGGCGGGGAGACGGCATTTCGCAGACGTGCGTGGTCATCACGTGAAGTGGGCCGCGTGCGTTACCACTCGGGGCCGCCGCTGTAGCGCCCGTAGATGTCGGCCATGGCCTGGACCATTTCGCCCATGGTGCAGTTGGCGAGTGCGCCGTCGACGAGCGCGGGCATGACGTTGTGCTTGTTGAGGCCCATCTGCTCAGCCTGCGGGTCGCCGTCGCGGCACGCGATGCGGATGCGCTGCAGAGCGGCGGCAACGGCCTTGGCATCACGCCGTGCCTTGAACGCTTTGAGACGCTCGCACTGGTCCGTCTCGACCTGGTGGCTGATCTGGAGGATGTCGATCGGTCGCGTCTCGTTGTTTTCAACGTAGGCGTTCACGCCGACGATGATGCGATCGCCAGCTTCGCACTCTTCGCTGAAGCGATACGAGGCTTCGGCGATCTGGCGGCGGAAGTAGCCGCGGTTGATGCCGGAGATGACGGACTTGCCAAACGTGCGGCGTGACTGATACGCGGCGTGATTGACGAGCGGCTCAGCGGGGGCGTCGGCGGCGGTGCGGGTGCGCTGGGCCTTCCAGTCGGCGTACTCGCCCATCGCGTCGATCTCGTGGATGTAGTTCAGAGCCTCACGCTCCATCGTGTCAGTGAGCTGCTCGATGAACCAAGAGCCGCCCAGCGGATCGGTAACGCGCGTGACGCCGGTCTCGTGGGCGAGGATCTGCTGGGTGCGCAGCGCGACCGTCACGGCCTGCTCCGTCGGCAGGCCGAGCGTCTCGTCCATGCTGTCGGTGTGCAGGCTCTGGCAGCCGCCGAGCACCGCAGCCATCGCTTGGTAAGCGACACGCACGATGTTGTTCAGCGGCTGTTGCTCCGTGAGGCTGCACCCCGCGGTCTGCACGTGGGTCTTCATGTACCACGAGCGCTCGTTCTTCGCGCCGTAGCGTTCCTTCATGACGCGGGCCCAAATGCGGCGGGCGGCGCGGAGCTTGCAGAGTTCTTCGAAGAACTCGTTGTGGCTGTTGAAGAAGAACGAGAGACGCGGCGCGAAGGAGTCGATGTCGAGGCCGCGTTCGACGCAGGCTTCGACATATTCCATGCCGTCGCGGAGGGTGAAGGCGAGTTCCTGGGTGGCGGTGCTGCCGGCTTCGCGGATGTGGTAGCCGCTGATGGAGACGGAGTTCCACTTGGGGACGAACTTGCTCTGGAACTCAATGGTGTCGACGACGAGTTTGACGCTGGGCTCGGGCGGATAGATGAACTCGTTCTGGCTGTGGAACTCTTTGAGAATGTCGTTCTGCAGCGTGCCGCCGAGCGAGTTCCAACTGATGTTGCGCTGCTTGGCCATGGCGAGGTACATGGCCCAGATGACACAGGCCGGGCCGTTGATCGTCTGCGACACGGTCACCTGGTCGACGGGAATGTCGGCGTAGAGACGGTGCATGTCCTCGATGGTGTCGATGGCGACGCCGCAGCGGCCGACCTCGCCGACGGAGAGTTCATCGTCGCTGTCGCGGCCCATGAGTGTGGGCAGATCGAAGGCGGTGGAGAGGCCGGTGTTGGCGCTGGTGCCCTTGGCGGCGTTGAGCAGGTACTTGAAGCGCTGGTTGGTGTCGTCCGCGCTGCCAAAGCCGGCGAACTGACGCATGGTCCACAGGCGGGTGCGATAGCCCTGCGGGAAGAGGCCGCGGGTGAAGGGATACTGACCCGGCTCGGCGATGTCGCGCGGGATGTTCTTGAGCGACTGGCTCGGAGCGCCGGGTGAATAGGCGGGGTCGAGCACAAGCCCGGAGATGGTCACGGCCTGGGGGTCGATCGCGGGTGCGACGGACTTCCCGGAGGCGGGCGCGGTCGTGGCGTTGCCGGGCGAGTGGATCGTGGTCATGGGGCAAGTTTACGCGAAAACCCGACAAAAACCAAAGACTGCCGAACAGGCGTCGGTTGAGCAACTCCCGCGTCGGCGCGTCGCGCTCGAACCGTCAATCCTGACCCGCGACGATGTCGAGCCCAGCAACGGGCTGGCCGTTCTGCGGCGGGGTGGCGACGCCGCCGTTGTCGATGCCGTCGAAGCCGACGCTGTAGAGCGTGTAGGAGTCGCCCTCTGCGCGATAGAGCAGGGGCTTGCCGCTCCACGGATCTGCGGGGATCTGGGGCAGCAGCGGACCAAGCTCGGCGAGCGACGCCGGATAGCGCCCAGTCGCGGCGTGATGACGAGCGAGCGCCGCGGCGACAGTGACGAAGCGGCGACGAAGCTCAAGGCGATCCTGCGGCGATTCGCCGGTGACTGTCACTCCAGACCAAGGGCTTCCAAAGAGCCAGATGCTGACGCCGCGCGCGATCGGACGAAGCCGCGATTGATCGAAAGACAACTCCGGGAGCGTGTCTCGCTGATACGGCTCTCGTTCCTGGCGGGCAGCAGCGACACGGAAGAGCGCATCGATGTCTCCAAGATTGTCGTCGAGCGTGCCGAGCCAGAACGGGACTTTGCCTCCGGGATAGGCCCATGCAAAGTCATTGCGGAGCCCCGGCGACCAGCCGCCGAGGCGGATCGCCGACGGATTCGAGAAGTATCCCGCGACTTGATCACGGAAGCTCAGTTGTGTGCCGCGAAACGCGAGCTCGGGCGGCAGGTCACGCCACTGCCGTGCGATCATCGCATCGACACCGTCGGCGATCGCGGTGCTGGGGCGATCGCGCATGCTTGACAACAGCGCATCGAGCGAGATGACCTGGGCGAGGCGAATCTGAGTCTCATCGAACATGTCCGCCTTCACACGTGCCGCGCGAGCCACCGCAAAGAGAGACTCTGTGCTTTCGACGAGCACCGTGTCGTCCTTGCGCTCTGCGGCGACCGAGGCTCTTGCGAGCTCAAGCTGCCACGCCCCGCCGAGCTGGGCCCAACTAAAGCTCGCAATTCCCAACACGCTTGGGTCTTGCGGCACAACCGAACGCAGTCGCGGAGATCGCTTCAACTCATCAAGCATGTCGAAGAGACCCGCAGTCCTTGACGCCGAGATCCATTGCGACTCAAGGCTTCGTCGCGTTTCATCAATGGTGAGAAAGTCGGGGTCTGTCGGCAACGAATTGCGACGTGGCCTGGGGCTCCGCCATCGGCCGTCGATCTGCTCTTCCTTGCCGCTGGGCAAGGTGATCGTCTTGAGAAACACAGAGTCATCGATCGTCTTGCTCGCGTCGCTGAAGCGCTTGACCCACTCTTCGACGACGAGTGTCGGTCCTAGGGGATCGAACGCGAGAACGGCGTCGGCGAGCGACTGCACGTCGCGAGGTGTCGATATCTGCGATGTGGCAGCGCTGGCCTGACGCTGAATGAAGTACTCCCACACGCCAAGCACGCTTGCGGGCAAAACACCAAAGACCAGAAAGACGCCGAGGGCGGCACGACGCGTGCGACGCCACGCCTGCGGCGACATGATCCAAGACTTGACCAGATCCTCGGCGACGGAGCGACGCATGAGCGTTGTATCGCCGGCGACGAGCGCGGCGAGCGAAGCGTCAACGCGGGTTCGTGTGCCGCATTCGGGACAGACGACGGCATTGTGTTCATCCAGTCGGAGGCCAAGGAGGCGATAGTCGCATCGCGTACAGACGCTGTGCGCACGCAGGATGCGTCGGATGCGAATGCGAAGCAGCACATCGCGGAACAGCAGCAGAGTGATCGGCGAGAGTACGAAAAGCGCAAACGCGGTAAAGCCGACGATGTCGCCCTGATCTCGCGCGACTTGGGGAGTAAGGACGCTTGGCCCCAGGGCCTTGAGGAACAACGCGAGCGCGAGCGTCGGCAGCAGCCAGCCCAGCCCGAGCGCAAGCAGGACCATCGCAACGCCGCGTGCAACGCGAGCAAACCGGCCGCCCCGCGCGGCTTGGACGAACCGGTCGCATTGCTCGTCGCTGAAGCGATCAAGTTCAGGAAAGGCTCGATGAATCTTGCGGGTGACGAGGCGCATGACACGTCTACTCCGAGGGCGGTGCAGAAGCAGATACCAGTGTTGGCCGCCGCCGGTTGCGGGAAGTGCTTCGGCGGGGCCATTTCCTCGCGAGATCGTCCGCTCCGGCGTTGGCCGAGTTCTGCCCTCTGCCAGCCCCGTAAACTGATGGCGTTCAAGTTCCTATGCGCGAATCAGAGCTGCTCCATCACATCGCCCAGCAGGCCGCCGACACGGCGGTCGCGTGGCCGGTCGTCTTGATCGGCCCCGGCGATGACTGCGCGCATGTTCGCGCGGCACCCGATGGAACACTCCTCACCGTTGATCAGGTGATCGAAGGACGCCATTTCGTCGGGCCGCTGCGCGATCGGGCCACGTCGATCGATCTGGTCGCGCGCAAAGCGATTGCTCGCAGCGTCTCGGACATCGCGGCCATGGCGGGCACACCCAGTTGGGCGTTGGCGACCGCGGCATTGCCGAGCGAGTGGCCGCAGGAACTCGCGACCGAGCTCTTTGATCGCATGCATCACTGGGCACGCATGCTCGGCTGTCCGCTCGTCGGCGGCGACATCGCCGCGACACCAGCGGGTACGCCCGTGGTGCTCACAACCACGATCGGCGGCACGCCTCATCCAACACGCGGCCCGGTGCGGCGGAGCACCGCGAGCGTCGGCGACCACATCTGGGTCACGGGGGGGTTGGGCGGTTCATTTGCGAGCGGACGTCACTTGACATTTGAGCCACGCGTGCGGGAAGCAACGTCGCTTGCACATCTGCTTGGCGAGCGTCTGCACGCGATGATCGATCTCTCCGATGGCCTCGGACGCGACGCGGCACGCGTGGGCGCGGCATCGGGCGTCGTGCTGCGCATCGATGGCCCGCGCGTACCACTGCATGACGACGCGCACTCGCCCCACGAAGGCGAGGACTACGAACTGCTGTTCACCGCTGCCGCCGACGCCGCGCTGCCGGCTCACATTGCGGGCACCACGCTCACGCGTATCGGCGTCGTGACGCCTGCGACACAGGGCCGCGCGGGCTGCGTCGTCGTTCTCGCCGACGGCACGGCACAGGACGGGGCCGACCTGGGCTGGGATCACACCTAGGCGCGCGACGAAGCTTCAGCAGCCGCTGGCGAACGCGGTCACCATCGTGTCGAAGTCCTCGAACGTCAGCATCTGATCGGCGTTGGCGTCGGCGGTCGTTCGCCCAGCCTCGAAGTCCGCGACGAAATCGTCGACATCCTCAAACGTGACAAAGCCGTCGAGGTTGTAGTCGGCCAGACACCCGCGTGTGCACTCATCAGGAATGTTGTCGTTGTTGCGATCGCTGCTGGTGCCGAGGATGTCTGTGAAGTCCGACACGCCGTTGGCATTGCAGTCCGATTCCAGGATGCGCCCGGCATCGACGATGCCGTAGCCACGGACGAAGAGCGGATCAGGCCCAAGCCCGGCAAGCGTGCGTGACGCATTCTGAATCAGATACTGCCGCATCTGTGCGACGGTCCACGTCGGACGGGCCTGAACAATGCAGGCGACCACGCCAGCGACGATCGGCGTCGAGAGCGATGTGCCGTTGACGGACACAAGGCCCGTGGTCGACGCCGGCGACACCGTTGCGGTTCCCACGCCGCGCGCGAGCACCTCCGGCTTGACGCGTCCGTCCGCGGTCGGCCCGCTGGAACTGAAGGATGCACTCTGACCATTCGACGAGACCGCGCCGCAGGTGATCGCGTCGAAGGCATCGGCTGGCGCGCCGAGCGTGCTGGTTGTCGCGTTGTTGTCCCAACCGCCGTTCCCGGCGGCGACCGTGAAGTGCACGCCGTTGGCGGTGGCGATGTTGACGGCCTTGGTGGTGACTGCGGTCTGACCATCAAACGATGCTTGCGTGTACCAATCCGTGTATCCCAGCGATGCCGTCACCATATCCGCGCCTTGGGCCTCGGCGAACTCAAGCCCCGCGACGAAGTAGTCTTCCTCGACGGGCGTCTCCGTCGGCAGCACCTCGGTCTTACAGAGCACATACGACGCATCGAACGCACCACCGACCAACGTGCCCGGCAGGTACGACGCGAGCGTGCCGAGGATGAACGTGCCGTGGTCCGCCTGATTCGCCGGATCGGTCGCCTCCTGCCCGGCGTTGTTGTCGTTGTTGATGAAGTCGCGCTCGGCGAGCACCCGCAGCGGCTTCGCGGGGTTGTTGAACGCGTTGTGCGTGCGGATGAAGCCGGTGTCGAGGATGCCGACGATGACGCCCTGGCCGGTAAAGCCCGCGGCGTGCAGCGCCGGCAGGTTCACTTGGCCGAGTTGGTCCGCCGCGATGCCATAGTTGATGGTGTCACGCGACGAGTACGCACCATCGCGCGGAGCGTCGATCGCAACGGCGGCTTCGTCGCGGCGCGCAATCGCCGTCGCAACGCGCTCGACGCGCGTGACCACAGGCAGCGCGGCGATCGCCTCAAGCTGCGCCCGCGTCCCGCGCACACTCACGCGATTGAACCAGCGGCTCTCGACGCGAACTCGAGCGCCCGTCCCCTCCACCGCCACGATCGATGCTCGTGCGATCGGCAGATCGCGGGCATCAAACAACCCCGGATCAGTCCGCCGCAGTTGTCGACGGCGCAGCGCGGCGGGATTTGCCTCGCGCGCCAGTTGATCAATCGCGGCCCGCTCGGCATCAATGTTCGCGTATCCCTTGTCGGCAAAGACAACCCACGCCACCGCTTCGCCGTCGCTGGCAAGTTTCGTACTGAGTGCGGGATCCAGAACACCGGCTGACGCCGACGCGGCCATCCCCGCGGCAACAACCATGGAAACGAGTTGACGCATCGCAACGCTCCCTGCGGCCGGCGGCACATCCACGCCCAAGCCACGACCAGCATACCGGCGACTCGCTGAAATCCAAGCACGAAGATGGCAGTCGACACGACGACACAAGAACAACGCGGGGTATGTGCCCCGCGTTGTCCAATCGATCAGGTTGTCAGAGTCGCCTTAGCAAGGCGTCTCGAACGCGGCGACGAATGCATCGAAGTCGGTGAAGTCGACGAAGCCGTCGTTGTTGAAGTCCGCGCCGGGGCCGTCGGTCTCAAAGGCTGAGACGAACGCGTCGAAGTCGGTGAAGTCGACGAAGCCGTCGTTGTTGAAGTCTGCCGGGCAGGACGGAGCCGCGACCACTTCGCCGGTGATCGTCACAACGCGAGCGGGCTGCTCGGGCGAGTCACTGTTGATGGTCACGGTGCCGCTCTTGATGCCGGGGGTGCTGGTGTCGATGGTGATCGTGTGGCTGTTGCTGCCGCCGCCCGCCGCCTCGACGAACGAGCCACCCGGAGCGCTGAAGCCCGCCGAGCCGGCGAGCGAGTAGTTGAGGTTCGAGATGCCCGCGGCGGTCCACAGCGCGACATCGCCGCTGTTGGTCACCGTCAGCGTAACGGACGCGGCATCGCCGACATTCACCGTGCCGAACGAAAGCGTCGTCGGGCTGCTCACCTTCGCCGGGACGCGGAAGTCAAGGTACACCGGGAGGTGGCCCAGACCCTGCGCCGAAGCGACGAGCGCCTGCGCGATGGTGGCGCCGACCATCGTGTTGCCGGCGGTCGTCAGCGTCGTGTTGTACGACGTGCCGTCGTTACCCCAGCAGCGGTACGAGTGATTCGGATCATTCCACGTCGAGGTGCTGAACGGAATCGACTGGTTGCCGATGTATTCGAAGCCGCTGCCGTTGATGAGGCTCGTGCCGACGAGAATCTGGTCGAGGCGATCATCCATGCCACCGGTGGCGTCGGCCGGATCCTGCGTATGAATGAAGCGGAAGGCGGAGTTGTTGTTCCACGTGCCGGGGGAGTTGATCGGATCCCAGAAGCGGCCTGTGTTGTTGCTCTCGGACTGCACCAGCCGCTGATACGCGGTCTGCGAACTGTTCTGGATATTGAGGTCGGCACCGAAGAGGAAGTTCCAGCCGGCGGGAAGCTTGGTGCCGGCGCCGTTGGTGTCAGTGCCGTTGGCGTTGTCGCGGATCTTGTTGGCCTCGAGCAGGCGGCGGCTCTGATCGCTGCTCGCGCTGCCCGACTTCATGTGGGCCGAATAGCACGCCAGCCGCGTCGCGGGCAGATCTGCGTAACCCTTGAGCACCACGTCGTAGCGATATGTGTTGCGGGGCGGAAGGCTCGTCGAACCCGTCACCAGCGACACGACCACCGTGGCCTTGTAGTCGATCTTGCTGGTGCGATAGAAGAACGCGCTGTCCGTGTCCGGGCCGTCGATGAACGGAGCCGCGGCCCAGTCGCCAGGGCTGCCCGGCGCGGTGTTGAGGATGCTCAGGAAGTTGTTGACGGCGGTCTGCGAAAGAAACTCTTCACCGATAAAGATGTCGGGCGACATCGACTTGCCTTGCAGCGCGAGGGGCGCGGGCACCACGCCGTACACCGCAGTCTGGAACTCGTTGATGCGACCGCTGGAATAGTTGGTGACGTTCCAGTTGACGACGCGAAGCTGGGCCGAGGCAGTGCCAGCGACAGCGAACAGCGCGAGACAGGCAAAACCGGTGCGAGCGATAGCGCGAGTCATCTCTTCTTCCTTGTGGGTGACAGCGTGGACCGTCGAGAAATCGATTGAGGACAAGTGTAGCCGACTGACGCGCAACTTCCGCCAAGTTTTCGTCAAATCAGGGTTTGCGCTCGCGTGAAATCCAAGCGCGAAGGTCCGCGAACGCAGGGCGCAATGCGTCAGGACGCCCGAACCGGGGGCGAGCGGCGGGTTCGGGTCGTCCATGTTTTCTTTGGTCCACCAACGTAACGCCAGCTTCGAGTCGGGCATCCCAACGCCCGCCGCTCTTCCAGGGGGTGCTCCCGCGCATCGCGGAGCCCAAGCGGGCATCGGCCCGCACGACGCAAGACTCGCCATCCCGCAGCCCACACCACACCTCGCCGCGCGCGAAAGGAACACGCATGGACTCTGCACGCATCGACTCCAAGAGCTTTGATCTCAAGGGCAAAGTCGCGTTCATCACCGGCGGCACGTCGGGCATCGGCAAGGCCACGGCGATCGAGTTTGCCCGCCGCGGCGCGCACGTCGTCTTCACCGGGCGTCGGGCCGCAGAGGGCCAGACCGTCGCCGAACAGGTGCGCACGGCAGGCGCGGCAGCCGGTGTGAAGGCCGTCTTCGTTCAAGGCGACGTCAGCAAGGACGCCGACATCCGTCGCGCTGTTGACGAAGCGTTGAATCTCACCGGCAAACTCGACTTCGCCTTCAACAACGCAGGCGTCGAAGGCATCGTCGGCTCGCCGACGATTGAGCAGACCGAAGAGAACTACGACCACGTGATGAATATCAACGTCAAGGGCGTGCTGCTCAGCCTCAAGTACGAGCTCCGCGCGATGCTCGCGTCCGGCGGCGGCTCGATCATCAACAACGCCAGCATTGCCGGGTCCATCGGCATGCCCGGCATGAGCGTCTACATCGCCAGCAAGCACGCCGTGCTCGGCCTCACCAAGACCGCGGCACTTGAGGTCGCTAAGAACAACATCCGTGTTAACGCCGTCTCCCCGGCAGCGATCGAGACGGAGATGTACGACCGCTTCGCCACCAGCGATGACGCTCGCAACTCCATGGCCTCGCTCCACCCGATCGGTCGCGTCGGCAAGGCCGAAGAGATCGCCAAGGCCGTGGTCTTCCTCGCGTCCAGCGACGCATCGTTCATCACCGGTCTTGATCTGAAGGTCGACGGCGGATTCACGGTGCCCTGAGCGATGGTCGTCGATGATGAGCCTTCGCAGCGCCGCATCGCCCCCTAAACTGCGGCCATGACGACCCGCTACATCACCACCCCCATCTACTACGTCAACGACCGCCCGCACATCGGGCACTGCTACACCACGCTCCTCGCCGACGTGCTCGCCCGTGCCGCCCGCCTCGCCGACCCCGCCGGCGGCACGTTCTTCCTCACCGGCACCGACGAACACGCCGACAAGGTCGTGACCAGTGCGGCGGACCACCACGTCACCCCTATCCAGTGGGCCGATCGCAACGCCGAGGAGTTCAAGAAGGCCTTCGCCTTCATGAATACCTCGCACGATGACTTCATCCGCACCACGCAAGACCGGCACATCAGCAAGGTCCGCGAGTACATCCGCGCTCTGCAGGCCAGCGGCGATATCTACCTGGGCGACTACGTCGGGTGGTTCGACCCCTCGCAGGAGGAGTACCTCACCGAGACCACCGCCAAGGAACACAACTACCTCTCGCCCGTCACCGGCAAGCCGCTCGTCAAGAAGACGGAGAAGAACTACTTCTTCAAACTCAGCGCGTACGAGACGCGCCTCCGCGAGCACATCGAGAGCACCAAGGACTTCATCAAGCCCGACGCTCGCCGCAACGAAGTGCTCGGCCGCCTGCGCCAAGGCCTGCAAGACGTGCCGATCAGTCGCGCGGTGACCGACGACCCGACGAGCCAATGGGGCATCCGCATGCCCGACGACGCGGGCCATCGCATCTATGTGTGGATCGATGCGCTCTTCAACTACCTGAGCGTGGTCGACACGCCCGAGCGCGCGCACCTGTGGCCGGCGCAGATTCACCTGATCGCCAAGGACATTTTGTGGTTCCACGCGGTGATCTGGCCCGCGCTGCTGATGGCGCTCAAGCGGGACCTGCCGCGAACGGTGTACGCGCACTCGTACTGGGTGCGCGAAGGCCGCAAGATGAGCAAGAGTTTGGGCAACTTTGTGACGCTCGAAGTGCTGCAGGCGTATGTGGCGAAGTACTCGCTCGACGCGGTGCGCTGGTATCTCGTGACCCAGGGCCCGCTGCGCGAGACCGACGCGGACTTCAGCCACGCGAAGTTTGTCGAGACCTACAACGCCGAACTCGCCAACGGCATCGGCAACTGCACCAGCCGCGTCGGGAACATGATCGCGAGGTACTTCGATGGCAAGATGCCCGCGGCCGCCACCAGCGGCCCGCATGCAGGCTACGACTTTGCGGCCCTCACTTCGACCGCAGTGAAGACTTCGCTCGACGCGAGCCATGGCGGCGACGCCTCAACCGCAGTCTTCCAAGGCATCGAACTCGTGCGCCACGTCGACGGCTACATCAACACCACGGCGCCGTTCAAGCTCGCCAAGCTCGTCGAGAGCGACCCGAGCAAGAAGGGTGAACTGGCGACGATCCTCTTCAACTGTGCCGAGACGCTGCGCATCGCATCGCTGCTGCTCACGCCGGCGATGCCGACGAAGATCGCGGAGTTGTGGTCGCTGTGGAACTGTGGGCCGGCCGCAGGCGTGCCGCTCGCGACGCTGGCGACCTTTGCCGGGCCGCACGCGCTCAAGCCCGGCAGCGGCATCAGCAAGGGCGACCCACTGTTTATGCGTGCAGATGTTGCCGAAGCGCCGCCGGCGTGAGACCTGCCGTCGCGCTCACGTCTCGGCGTCGTCATCGCCCGTCAGCGGCAGCGTCTGCACCGCGCGCATCACATATGGCCAGCCGCTCAGAATCGTCACGGCCACCGTCACCCACACCGTGATGTCAATCAGCCAGCGACCAAACGTCCCCGGCAACGCGGGCATGATGCCCAGCGTGATCAGCACGGTCGGAATGGCGATGCTCTGGACAAGCATCTTGGCCTTCCCCGCCTTCGACGCGGCAAAATTGAAGCCCTTGGCCTCAAGCAGCCCGCGCAGTGAAGTCACGAGCAACTCACGCCCAAGAATGACGATCGTCATGAGCGCTGACACGCCGCTGATCTGAAGGTGCGCGCCCGCGGGACGCACCTGGAAGAGCGGACTGGCGAGCATGACAAACCCGCCGAGCACGAGCACCTTGTCCGCGAACGGATCCATGACGCGCCCGAACTTGCTGGTCACCTTCCACCGCCGCGCGAGCAGCCCGTCGATCATGTCGGTCACCGCCGCGATGATGAATAACGCCGCGGCGACGAGATAGAACGCGATCGGCGCACGCAGAGACGGCCCCGTACCGCTGAGCAGCTCGGCGGGATAGCGCCAGAACGAGAGCGTGATGAAGAACGCCGCCGCAAGAATGAGCCGCAGAATCGTCAACAGATTCGGCGCGGCACGTCTCCACGCGGCGGTCGCGCGGGCCACGACGACGGGTTGACGGGCCGGCACGGCCAGCGGGTCGTTCACGCCCGTCATGGTACGACCGCCCCCCCACCGCTGCGACCCCGGCCGCGGCTGATCGCACAGAATCCGTCCGAGCCGCATCCGGCGCGTTCGCTACGCTGGCGGCTCATGGAATCAGGCCGTGCATCCTCGCCTCCGCCGCGTCTGGGCGCGATCGTCCACGCCGCGGCTGACATGCTGGCGGCGTCGAGCCGCAGCACTTCCCGCACACGCCGCGACGCTGAGTCGACCGCGATCACACTCCGCGCGAGACTCATGGCGACAATGGTGAACTGGGCGAGTAGCCGCTTGCGACCCGGGGCAGGGAAGCAGCCCCCGATCTCAGCACGATCGCTCGTGACGCTCGGCGGCGTCCGGCTCCCGTCAGGAGCCCGGGCGATGCACGATGCAGAACGCAGCCTGATCGCCGCAGCTCAGACGCACCGCGTCGACTGGAACAGTCTCACAATCGACGGCGTCACGCTCGGTTCCGCGTACGAGGCACTGCTTGATTGGACGCCGACGCCGCCAGACGGCACAGACCAGAAGCCTGCGCAGGCTCGGCGCGGAGCGCGCACAGCGTCAGGCGCGTACTACACGCCCACGGCTCTGGTTGAACACATCCTCGACTCGACGCTTGAGCCGTGCATCGCGGAGGTGATCGCGGGCAAGACCGGACGCCGCGCCGCGAGCGCGATTCTGTCGCTGCGCGTCTGCGATCCGGCGTGCGGGACGGGGCATTTTCTGGTGGCGGCCTGCCGTCGACTCGCGGGGCATCTCGTCCGCACGCGAGCGTCGGGTCGCGCCACACGCGATGCAGATCGCGCAGCCCGCGCCTTCCGCGCCGCGATGGCAGATGTCGTGCGGCACTGCATATTCGGCGTCGACCTCGACCCGATCGCGGCAAATCTGTGCCGCGTCGCGCTTTGGCTCGCTGTCGACGACCCGGGGTTGTCGCTCGAAGCCTGCGGCACCGTTCGTGTCGGCAACGCCATCCTCGGCGTGCCGCCGGATTCAACGATCCAGTCACGCGCGGCGGCGGACGCATGGTGCGCCGAGGCAATGATCGAGTCGGGCTCCAGGAATCGTCGGACGATCACGAGGAGCCAAGCTCGGCGCATCGCGATCCAACACCGATTTCTGCATTGGCATCTGGAGTTTCCGACTGTTTTTACTGCACAAGCCGCGGCCGCGCGTGGCTTCGACGTCGTCGTCGGCAACCCGCCGTTTCTTGGCCAACTCAGGACCGACACCGCATCCTCGCGCGATGCCGCACGCCTGCTTGCCGCCCGCTATCACGATCGCGTCCGCGGCTATGCCGATGTCGCCGCGACCTTTCTGTTGCTTGGGACGCAGCTCATCCGCCCGGGCGGGCGTGTCTGTCTTGTGCAGCCCCAGTCGCTGCTCGCGACGCGCGACGCCTCACGCGTGCGGAACGGCGTGCTTGAGCATGCCTCGCTCGAATCGCTCTGGGTCGCCAATGCCCGCGTTTTTCGCGGGGCGGCGGTCTTCACGTGTGCGCCGACCCTCAGGCGCAGCGGTGCTCGCGACGCCGTCGTCTCACGAACAACCGGTGCGGACTTCACGTCACTCGCGCCGCTGCACGTTGACATGAACGCGCTCGCGCAGGCACCCACATGGGGCGAGGTCGCCGCACCGCCGAGCGATGTGCCCGATGTCATCGTCCGCGGCGGACGAACGCTCGGCGACATCGCACATGCGACGGCAGACTTTCGCGACCAGTACTACGGCCTGCAGGGCTTCCTCGTCGAACACGACAAGCTCACCCCCACGCAGCGTCAAGACGCAGCAGCCTTTCCGCGGCTGATCACGAGCGGGCTGATCGATCTCGCGCAGATTCTCTGGGGCGACACGCCCACGCGCGTGCACAAGCGCGTCTGGATGCGCCCTCGGGTTGATCGAGCGCGTTTGGAACACGCGGGTGAGCTCGGCCCATGGATGCGCCAGCGCTTGGTGCCCAAAGTGCTCGTGGCGACGCAGACACGTGTGATCGAGGTAATCGTCGATGCAACGGGAGAACTCCTGCCGAGCACGCCCGTGATTACGGTGACGCCGCATCATGTGGATCGACTCTGGCATGTGGCCGCGGCACTGGCGTCGCCGGTGGTCTCGGCGTTTGCGCTGCGTCACTATGGCAGTGCCGCTCTGAGCGCAGATGCCATCAAGTTGAGCGCATCACAGATCCGCCAACTGCCGATCCCCGCGGAGACGCCGACCACGATGCGACTGTGGGATCGTGCCGCGGAGCATCTGAAGGCAGCGCATGATAGGGCCGAGCACGCCGCGCGGATCGAGGCGCTGATGGCCGCGGGTCGCGCGATGACCGAGGCGTCGGGCGTGGGCGACGCGGCGGCCCTTGTGCGCGGGTGGGCCGCGCGGCTCGCGCTGCCGTCGCACGCAAAACGAAAAACCCCGCGATGACGCGGGGCGTGTGATCATGCCGGTCTGTTTGCGAGAGCTGGCTGCCTGATGCTGCCGCCTTACCGATCGACCTCTTCCATTTCCTTCATGCGATGCTGCATCTGGGCCTTGAGGCGGGCCAGGATCGACGAGTGCATCTGGCTCACGCGGCTTTCGGAGAGGTCGAGCGTCGAGCCGATCTCCTTCATCGTCATCCCCTCGTAGTAGTAGAGGATCACGATCAGACGCTCGGCGCGGCTCAGACCCTTGGTGATCAGGTCCTTGAGGTCGCGCCGCTGGAGCTCGGTGACGGGGTTGTGCTGCGAGTCATCCTTGATGACGTCGATCTCGCGGACGTCACGCCCGCCGTCGCTGGGGAAACAGCGCTGCGTGAGCGAGCGGGTCGAGACGGCCTTGGAGTCACGATGGACCTTGTCGAAGTCCTCGCCCGAGAGGCCGAGGTGATTGGCCACCTGCTGATCCGTCGCCGGAACACCGGTCCGCATCTCGATCTGCTGGCGGGCCTGCTCGAACTTGGATGTGCGATGACGCACCAGGCGCGGCACCCAGTCCATCGACCGGAGCTCGTCGAGGATGGCGCCGCGGATGCGCGGGGCGCTGAACGTCTCGAACTTCACCTTGCGGGCGAGGTCGAAGCCGTCGATGGCGTCCTTGAGGCCGAAGATGCCGGCCGACATGAGGTCCTCGATGTCGACCTCGTCGGGCAGGCGCGAGTAGATGCGCTCGGCGTTGTAGCGCACGAGCGGCAAGAACTTCTCCATGAGGAAGTTACGAAGATCCTCGGTGGGGTTCTTGGCGTACCGCGTCCAGACCTCATTGATCGGGAGGCTGTCGTACTGCGACTTGGCTTTCGATGGTTCCGCGTGACGGGCTGCATAGCGCCCGGTACCACGCAATCCCAGACGGGACGACTTGATCGCCGACATGGTCCACTCCTTGACCATTGACGCCCACGGTCATGCAGGCGTTGTGCCGGTCCGCCAGACGCGGAAACGACACATGAACTCTTCCCCCGAGCCCGCATCATCCATGACCGGCCGGATTGGCGAGGAGTATACCTCGACCCATTCCGATTGATGCGAGACCGGCACACTTCTTCACTTTTTCTTTGCCTCGGTGGATAACTCAGAAGAGGACGTGGAAGACTGGGCCGCTCCGCCGATCGGCGGAGTGACGGCAGAGGCGGCGCCGGACGAACCCGCGATCGGGTGCGCGGCGCGATAGTGCTCAACGTGTGCGCGAAGAATGCGATCGGCGCACGCGCCGACAAACATCCCCACGAGATAGCAGGCGAACATCGAGAAGATCGCCGAGGTGATAACGCTGTTGGCGTCATTGCCGACGCTCATTCCGGCGACGACCGCGACCGTAAACCCTGTCAGCGCAAAAGCTCCCGCGACGACTTGCGCGGGCGTCTGGACGTTGGGGATGGAGCCGCCGGTCTTCGCCATGGGTGCCGCTTGTCCGCACATTGCGTGCCGGACCAACCCGGCTTCGTCGGCAGAGACGGGGCGCAACTTGAAAATAACTTGCGAGGGACGCCCGGATTTTCAGCGCGGCTGCGGCGCGTGCGTGCGCAGCCGCTGCGTACACCGATCGAACTTGCGCGTTTCAGCGCGTCGCGACCCGTGGCGTTGTGGATATGTGGAAAACTCGGCGCATGCGCTCGAGCCATCCGGCGCGCTCTTCGGCGGGTGCCTCACGGATCGGCAGCGCGAAGCGGCCCGCAAGCTGGATCGCGAGGCGGCGCAAATCGCCCGCAGCCGGTGCCTTCGGATTCGACGTCAGCAGCGGCGCACGCTGACGCACTGAGACCCCCACCGCCCCGTCCAGTCGCACCCAGCCGGCCAACGGCAGCGGTGCACGAAGGAACCGGCGGCTCACCGCATCGATGCGTTGGTGGACCGAGAGAGCCTCTTGCTCGTCTCGTGCCTGACTCACGACCAGCGCGATCGAGGCGTCCTGACGGGCATGCCGCGTCACGCGCGAGCAGGTCCGCAGGCACTTGATCAGGGCGTACGCATCGGCGATCGACGTCGGCTCGGGTGTCGCGAGCACGAGCGTCAGGTCCGCGGCCATCAGGAACGTTGTCACTCCCGGGCTCAGCCCTGCGCCCGTATCGACGATGAGCACGTCGCTCTCGGCTTCCAACGCCGCGAACTGGTCGAGCAGGGCAAGACGTTGTGACTCGGCGAGGTCGGCCATCCGGGCGACGCCCGCCGCGCCAGGAACCAAGACGAAGGATTTGCCCGGAACCGTCGGCACCTTGATCGAAATCTGCGACAGCGTGCGTGCACCCGCGTCGCCATAGACGGAGTGTGGCTGCGCCACCGTCTGATCCATGCGTCGCCCGGGTGTGATGCCGCACATCACGTCGGCGTTGGCCATCCCCAAGTCGGCATCGACCAGCGTGGCCCGAAGCCCCAGAGCGCTGAGCGCAACGCAGAGATTGACGGCAGAACTCGTCTTGCCCACGCCGCCCTTGCCAGAACCGATTGCGATGATCGGCACGGTGCGCCCGGCGACCGGGGCGAGCGTGCGGACGACCCGTTCGACGCGTGCGGCGGACTCGGCCGCAGGGTCATTGCCATTGCCCGGCCCGATCCGCGATGCCGACACCGGCGCGAATGCCGGGCTGGTCACCGGGTTGCCCAGTTCAGCGATGAGCTGACGCAGACGCGACGCCTGATCGGAGGGCGCGGCGTCGGCGGGCGAGCGGGGTTTGGACGCGAAAGTCGTCACGCCAGGACGCGATCCTTTCGACTCGGAACCACGATCTCTGGCATTTCGCGATCGACGGGAGTGGGCGGCGTGCCGCCCTTGAGTTCCTCGGCACGCGCGAGCACAAGCCGCGCGAGCCGGTCGCTGGACGCCGTCTCGATCTGATCGGGCACTTCCTGACCGGTCGTGACATAGCCGATCGGCACACCGATTCGCGGCAGGACGTTGACAAGCCCGCCGAGCGTCACGGCCTCGTCGAGTTTCGTCACCACCAGATGCGTCGGCTGAAGCACACTGGAACAGAATCGCTCCGCGGCCCGGGTCATGACCTGCTCGGTGCAGTTGGCGCTGAGCGTCAGGTACACCTCGTCGGGTCGTGCCGCGTCCACAAATCGGCGCAGTTCCTCGAGTCGAGCGGCGTCGGTCGGGGCGCGGCCCGCGGTATCGATCAGCAGCACATCGCAGTCGGCGAGGCTGACGCGGGCGTTGGTCATTTCCTGCGGCGTGAGCGCGACCTTCAGCGGCAGGCCGATGATGTTCGCGTACGTCCGAAGCTGATCGACCGCAGCAATGCGATAAGTGTCGCTGGTGATGAGACCGACGCGCCGCCCGTGACGCAGCTTGTAGGTGGCGGCGAGCTTGGCGATCGTCGTCGTCTTGCCGACGCCGGTAGGCCCGATCAACGCAATCGTCAGCGGCCCGTTGCTGAGTCCGTCGCGCACGCCGACGTTGGCGGCAGGTTTGGTCGGAAGCAAGCCCGCGAGATGCCGCAGGACCGCGGCACGAACGATCGACGCATCGTTCATCTCGGCAGGTTCGAGTTCGTCGCGCACCACACCGATGATCTGCTCGGAGACGCCAGGCTCCAGACCCGCGTCGAGCAGGAGCATCGACTCGGCGAACAAGGCCGGCGCAAGCGCGCCAAGATTCACCGTTGCCGCGGCTGGCGAGCCTTGGCCGGTGGTGGTGCTCACGCCCGCGACCGGACCACGCCGTGCGGCCTGCAACACCTGACCGACCAGACGCTTGATGGAAGAAAGCTCGTCCTCCAGCGCAGTCCAGGCGGCCTGTGACTCTGGGGCGAGCTTGACCGGCGTGCTCAGGCGTGCGGCACCCGCGGGCGTCGCAACGCTGGCGGCAACCAAGCCGCTCGGCTCGCCGACGGGTCGCAACTCGGGCTTGGACTGGGCCTTGGACTGGGCCTTTGCCTCGGCCCGGGCACGCGGGGAAAGCGTTGCGACGTCAACGGGCCGCGTGCGAACCGCGAGTGATCGGCCGCCGCAGCGAGGGAGTCGAGGGGTGCGGCGGAAACGGATGTGTCCGTCTTTGCCCGTGCGAGCGAGGTCAGCGCGGGATCCGATTCGCGTTTCCAGTCGGCCGTCGAGAAGGCTTCGTTCTCACCGGCCTCAATACGACGCTCGGCGCGATCCGCAATGCGCGTGTCGGTGCGGCGCGGGGTGCGTCCGGCGGCATCGGCGGGTGCGGCGGTGATCTCAACCAGCGGCGTGCCGCCAAAGCCCAACACGCCGCCGGTCTTTGTGGTCCGCGCGTGCAGAATGACAGCATCCTTGCCCAGGTCCTTCTTGACCTCGGCGAGGGCTTCGGCCATTGATGAGCCGCGATACGTCTTGAGGTCCATCATGCCATCCTGGCCTGACGATGTACCACGGGGCACATCGGATTGACTCTGCTGAGGCTCCGCCCCAGACTGAAGCACGTCTGAAAGAAGACTGAAAGCGTGTCGGAACGCGAGGCTATCGGCTTACCGGCACATCAGTCTGGAAACCAGCATAGCGGAACAAATCTGTGTGTGAAGTGCCTCCGACGCACCCACGCAAAATTTCGCGCGGCGTTCGTCGGCCGGCTTCCAAGCCGCGGCGTGTGAATGTGGACTCGGGACGCAGAATGTGCCGATAGATTCTTGCGCTGTTGGCGGAGGAACCGTGCCGTGAGTCTGCTCAAGTGGGTCAAGTCCAATGTCGCCGCCCTCATGTCTGAAGGGCCGGTGGTGGTGCATACGTTGGACTCCGACGGCATCTTCGCCGCCCCGGAACTGTGGGATCCGATCTCACGTCGCACCGCGCCCCGCGGCAAGGTGCTTGCGTGGCACGTGGAGCTGGGCCGCTCAATGGTGGCGGGCCAGAAGATCCTCGACGTGCAGACCGAGATCGGCGTCATCCCGATCCGCACCAAGACCAACGGGTATCTGGTCGAGATCCTCGCGCCTGTCGGCAAGGACATCGCTCCCGGAATGCCGCTGTGGCGCTCGGCTGTATCCAAGCCGATGAAGTGAACCGCAACGCTGGGCGACGTCGATCGCATCGGCTTGATGCCGCGTACCTCATGCCTCATGCCTTCTTTGCACCCACATCCTCTCCACGCCCGGCATCGCTGACGCTCGCGGGTTCGGCTGAGAAGAAGGCATCAAGCCACGCGGCATCGAGGTACGAGGCGGCGTGGCCCCACTGGCGGACTGGGTCATTCCGCCGCCGAGAGGTTCTACAAGTTCACGTTCATGCACGCTGATTACCGCGTCGGGTTGCTCGCCCGGCGGGCGTCGGCCCCCGTAAACTGCCCTTGCTCAATCGACCCGGGCCGCGACGCCCGGCTGGTGTTCTGTCCGCCTGACTGGGAGCTGTGAATGGCCGGCAAGACTTCCGCGAATCCCAACGAGTTCATCCTCCCTGACCTGGGCGAGGGCGTGCATGAAGCAGAACTGATCAAGTGGCGCGTCAAGGTTGGCGACGCCGTGAATGAACACGACATTCTCGCTGAGATGGAAACCGACAAGGCGCTGGTTGAAGTCCCCTCGCCCCGCACCGGCGTCATCGCGGCCCTGCACGGCAACGAGGGCGAGATCCTCCACGTCGGCAATGTCCTCGTGACCTACGTCGGCGAGGGCGCGAAGGCCGCGGCTCCGGCGCACGCCCCCGCGGCCAAGGCCGCACCCGCACCGGCCGCAGTCCCTGAGCCGAGCGCTGAGCGTGAGGACGCGGGCACGGTGGTCGGCCAGATGTCCGGCGCGGCAGCCGGCGTGGCAGCAGAGCCTGGTAAGGCACTCGCGACCCCGGCAGTGCGTCGCCTCGCCCGTGATCTGGGCGTTGATATCGATCGCGTAAGCGGCACCGGCATCGGCGGACGCGTGCTGGAGAAGGACGTCCGCGCTGCCGTCGGCGGCAATGGCAAGGCTGCGGCCCCGGCGCGGCCGGCTGCACCCGCGCCGGCAGCACCGCGTGCTTCGTCGTGCGACATGGGCGAACCTTCCATCCCCGCCGCTCCAGTGCGAGTCGCGCCGCCTGCCCGCACCGCACCCGCGGCGTCTGCGGCTCCTGCGCCCATGCCCGCCTCCCGACCGGGCGACGAGACCACCCGCATCCCCTTCCGGGGCGTGCGTCGCACCATCGCCAATCGCCTGCGCGAGTCAATCGCGCAGACCGTTCACTTCACGGTGATGGATGAGGCGGACGTTTCGGCGCTCGACATCGTCCGCAAGAAGCTGGCCGCCGCCAGCGGCGAGAAGGTTTCGTTCCTGCCGTTCGTCGCGTCGGCGGTCTGCCGCGTGCTGAACACTGAGGCCTTCCGAGCACTGAACGCGACGACGGACGACGCGAACGAAGAGATCGTTCGCCATCGCGCGGTGCATCTGGGCATCGCGACCGACACCGACACGGGCCTGATGGTGCCAGTGATTCGCGACGCGGACCGCCTGGGCGTGCTGGAGATCAGCCGCTCGATCGGCATGATCGCCGACATGGCCCGTTCGCGTTCGATCCCGCGCGAGCAACTGATGGGCAGCACGTTCACGATCAGCAATGTGGGCAGCCACGCCGGCCGCTTTGCGACGCCGATCATCAACTATCCCGAAGTCGGCATTCTCGCGGTCGGCCGCGCCCGCCCGGGGCCGGTGGTGCGAAGCGTCGGCGGCGTGTCGGGCCTGTTCGTCGGCCAGCTTTTGCCGCTCAGCCTCGCGTGCGACCATCGCGTCGTCGACGGTGCGGCGGCGGCGCTGGCACTGGCCGAGATCATCAAGTTGCTGCAGGATCCCGAGCAGTTGCTCGGACCGGCCCGCGGGTGAAACAGATCGGATATCGCTTCGCGCGTCACTCAACCCGGATCGACCGGGTCCGGTGGCAGTATTGCCTTAAGCGACTGAATCAACGGCGGCACATGCTTCGTTGCGATTGACCAGACGATGGAGTCGTCGAGGCTGTCGTACTCGTGGGCCAGACGGTGCCGTGTCGGAATGACGCGATCCCAAGGAATCTGCGGGTGCTTGCTCTGGGTCGCACGAGTGACTCTGCGAGCGGCTTCGCCGATGATTTCGATTGATCGCTCAACGCTTCTGCGAAGCTGCTTGCTGTCGCGATAATCATCCCACGTCCGGCCTTGAGTGAACTCCACCACTTCGCATGCCGCTTCGAGCATGTCGCGCATGCACGCGATGTCATCGAGTTCCTCACGCCGCATGCAGCACCCGGCGCGTGCGAAGAATCTCAGCGCGGCGGAATGGATTGCGTAGCGATGCTCGACTCACAAGGTCGACACGGCGACGAAACATCGCCTCAAGTTCGTCGCGCATCACGATCCACTCGTCGATGCCCCAAAGCACTCCGACCTCAAAGTCGACCAGCACATCGACATCGCTCGTTGGCGAGAAATCATCACGAATCGCCGAGCCGAACAGCGACAGCTCGCGGATACGCCACCGACGGCAGAATGCCGCCAACAGTTCCGGACTGACGTTTACCGCAAGATCGCTCATCGCACGCCCAGTTTATGGAGTGACCTCCGCGGCAGCAATCCTCACTCCACCGTCACGCTCTTGGCCAGATTGCGCGGCTTGTCCACGTCATGGCCGCGCAGCACGGCGGCGTGATACGCGATGAGTTGCAGCGGCACCACCGTCAGCATCGGGCTCAGCGGCTCGGGGATGTCCGGCACATAGAGCACGTCCTCGGCGTAGCGCTGGATTTCCTTGTCGCCCTCGGTGGCGACGGCGATCACGTGCCCGCCGCGGCTCTTGACCTCTTGGATGTTGCTCATCACCTTGTCGTACTGACGTCCGCGATTGGCGATGAACACAGCCGGCATGCCGTCGTTGATGAGGGCGATCGGGCCGTGCTTCATCTCAGCCGCGGGCATGCCCTCGGCGTGGATGTACGAGATTTCCTTGAGCTTCAGCGCGCCTTCGAGCGCCGTCGGATAGTTGTAGCCGCGGCCCAGGAAGAGCCAGTTTTCACGCTCGCAGTACTTCTCGGCGACCTTGCGGATCTTCGCGTCCTGCTCGAGGATGCGTGTGATCTTGTCGGGCACAGATTCAAGCTGCTGGAGCAGTTCGGTGCACTGGTCCGCACTCATGAACTTGCGCCGGGCCATGAACAGCGTCACCAGCGTCAGCACGGCAACCTGACCCGTGAACGCCTTCGTGCTCGCGACGCCGATCTCTGGGCCGACGCGGAGGAACACGCCTGCATCTGTCTCACGCGCGATCGATGAGCCGACGACGTTGACCACGCCCAGCGCGAGCGCGCCGCGGTCCTTGGCCTCGTGCAACGCGGCCAGCGTGTCGGCGGTCTCGCCCGACTGGCTGACGGCCATCACGACCGTGTTGTCTTCGATGATCGGATTGCGATAGCGGAACTCGCTGGCGTACTCCGCGACGGCAGGCACCTTGGCGAGGTCCTCGAGCAAATACTCGCCGATCATGGCGGCGTGCAACGCGGTGCCTTGCGCGGTGAGGACGACGCGACGCGTCTTGACGAGGTCCTTGGCAAGGTTGCCCAGCCCGCCGAGCACGACGCGGCCTTCACGCAGGTCGATGCGCCCGCGGAAGCAGTTGGCGAGCGCCTTGGGCTGCTCGAAGATCTCCTTCCGCATGAAGTGCTCGTAGCCGCCGAGCTCGATCTCTTGCAGCTCAAGCTCGAGCTGCACAATCTTGGGCGACACGTTCACATCGTGAATCGTCGACGTGCGGAAGCCCTGCTTGGTGATCTTGACGACGTTGTAGTCGTCGAGGTGGAAGGCCTGGGTGGTGTGGCTGATGATCGCCGACGCGTCGGACGCGACGACATACTCCTCCGCGCCGACACCCACGAGCAGCGGCGAGCCCTTGCGTGCCGCGACGAGCACGCCGGGCTCTCTCTCACACATCACGCAGATGGCGTACGCGCCGGTGACTTCACGCAGCGCGGCCTGCACCGCCTTCTCCAGGTCACCCTCGTACAACTCGCCGATGAGCATCGCGAGCACTTCGGTGTCGGTCTGGCTGCGGAAGGTGTGGCCCTTCTCTTCGAGGTAGGTCTTCAGCGCGGCGTAGTTCTCGATGATCCCGTTGTGGACGACGGCGATGCCGTTCGTGTCGTCGGTGTGGGGGTGGGCGTTGGCTTCGGTGACGCCGCCGTGGGTGGCCCAACGGGTGTGGCACAGACCCTGGTGGCCGCGGAGGCCGCCGATGTCCTCGAGTTTGTCTTCAAGGTTGGCGACGCGGCCAACGGCGCGGGCGACACGCAGCTGCCCGTCTTCAAGCACGGCGATACCGGCGGAGTCATACCCGCGGTACTCAAGCCGCTTGAGGCCTTCGAGCAGGAGGTTCTGGGCGGGCTTGTTGCCGAGATAAGCGACGATGCCACACATAGAAAAGGATTCCCAAAGAGCGTCGAGCAGTTATCGGACTCAAGCCCAGCCGGAGGCCAGTGCCGCGGAGTTACGGACACGGGCGACCATTTGTTCTGCCTGATGCTACTCCGCCAAGAAGCCTGCGGAACAGCGACGCCAGCAAACATGGCTGGTCCCTAGTCATCGGCACGGAAGCCGGTTCGGGTTGGCGGCAAGCATTGGCAAGAGGCCCTTGGACGCAGGCTCAACTCGCGGCCTGTATCACGCGGAGGGTTTGGAGCACGCAACAACCCCCATACGCCGCGGCATCGCTAGACTGCCCGCATGATGACCCGCGGCTCGCGCTCTCGTGCTCCTCTGATCGGCCTCCCCCTGGCGGGCATGCTCGCTGCCTCGGCCGGGTTGTTCCTCGGCGGGTGCAGTTCCTATCCCTCCCCCACGCTTGCCGTCACCGACGCGCGCGTGACCGAAACGACCGACGCCGGAAGCGTGATCACATTCAGCGTCGACGCGAGCAACAGCGCCGAGGTCGCGCTGCCTCTGAAAACCTTGGACTACACGGTGTATTTGAACGAGCGCGAAGTCTTCCGCGGCACGCGCTCGCCCGAGGCCACGCTGCGCCGCTTCGGCACGCAGAAAATCTCGTTCCCGGCAGTCGTTCCCGGCGCGGCTCCGGCGGCAGGCACGCCCTATCGCATCGAAGGTCGCCTCGGATACGTCGCCCCCGGGGAGATCGCCGCCATCCTGTTCGACTACGACATCGAGCGCCCGACAGTCCCGTTCTCGGCGAGCGGCACGCTCGCCCCGCCCTGACGGGGCATCACTCACCGGACGCAGGTTTGCAGATCATCCGAACGCATCGCCTACACAGCGCGAAGCTTTGCTTATCCGTGCTGATTGCGCTTTGTGATTCGCGCGCGACACGGTAGATTTTGTCTGCGTTGTGTCTGCGGCTGAGGGGCCGCTTGCACGGCCAAGTTTTGTCCATGTCGCGGGTCTATCCCGCGGCGTGTTGTTGTTCCACCATTCTGCGCGCGGGGTCGCGGACATGAATCAGATCGGGTTGCAAGAACATCGCGTTTGGCGTGCGTCGGCGTGTCGACGCCGACGGGCAGGATGGCTCGGCACGCTGCTGACGCTGGTCATCTCGCTGGTTCTGCCGTGCGTTCGCGCCCAGGCACAGTTGATGCCGCAAGATGTGTTGGTGGTGTACGACTCATCGAACTTTGAATCGCTGACGATCGCGGAGTACTACGCTGGATCCGCGGTTGTACCTGATGGCTTCGGGTTCATGGCGGGGGCACGGCCGGGCGTGCACGTGCTCGATCTGCGGAGCGTACCGGGAGTCCCCGTGATTCATCCCGGGACGATCACGTACACCGAGTTCGTGGCGATCTTCCGCACACCGATCCGCGACTTTCTGATCAGCCGCAAGCTCGACAAGAGCGTGCGCTGCATAGTGCTCACAATGGGATTGCCGCATCGCGTGCAGGACATCAACTTCGGGAACGCGGGCGATGATCCGAGCCAGCAGCAGACCAACTTCCTGAACAACAACGCAACGTCATGCAGCGTTGATTCGGAGCTCACGTGCCTGTGGCAGGACCTGAACACCGGCGAACGCGGCGGCGGCGGTGACAGCAAGGCCGACGGCACCGTGCTGAATCCCTGCTGGCGTGCGACCGCCTCGATCACGACGTTCGCGACCAACAACAATCGTGCCGCCAAGACGTGGTACACGCGTTCGAACACTGGGCCGACGTGGGGGCCGAGCACCGCCGCCGGAAGCCCGATCCCGAAGTTTCTGGCAGGCGACATGATGCTTGTCGCGCGTCTCGATGGTCACACGGTCCAGGATGTCGCGTTCATGATCGATCGCGCACACGACATCTACCTCGATGTTGACACTGCTGCGATGGTGTTCGATGAGTCCCTGTCGCTCCCGGACGGCACTTCTGGCAGCGACCTGGACAACCAAGGCGAAACACTCATCAACGATGGCAATGACTACGAGAAGACCGCGACGTGGCTCGCGTCGACCGACAAACGCTGGAATCCAGCGCTGGCTCGGCTTGACACCCTTGGCGGGCGAGCGGGAATGGTCGTCGGCCCGCGGATCAACTACTTCGGTCAAGGAACGCTTGAGACGCGCCCGGTTGTGCTGCTCGCCAGCTATGGAGCGAACGCCGCGAGCAACGATGGCTTGCCTTCAAGCCCCGACGGAACCAGTTCCAAGACGACGTACTGCCGCTCGTTCAACCTGGCAAACGGCGCGATCATGAACTCGATCGAGAGCTACAACGGGCGCGATTTCGGCGGTCTGGGGCAAAACCCGAGCGTCCCGCAAGGTCAGATCGCCGACTTCCTCTCCGCGGGCGGCACATTCGGGGTCGGCTATGTCTGGGAGCCATTCACCTGGTACCTCGTCGACAACTACGGCCTTGTGACCAACTTCCTGCTCGGCAATCTCACGTGGGGCGAAGCGGCGTGGACCGCCATCCCGGTGCTCTCCTGGCAGCACGTCGTGCTTGGTGACCCGCTGGCACGCGTGATCCGCAGCAGCGAGGACGTCAATCGCGACGGAACGGTTGATATCGAGGACCTGTATGCGTGGGAACAAGGACGTGGCCATCGTGATATCAACCGCTCCGGTGCCGCGGATGCGACCGACCGGAACATCCTGTTGAACGTCCTCCGCTTCGGCGAGCGCGACGACATGCGGCGGCTGCGCCGCTAGCCACCTCCGGGCCACCTTCGGGTGCCGGCCGACGAAACCGCGTGAGAACGGGTAGCCTTCCGGCTCCGGGGCGTTTATCTTGTTGCCCCGTGGTCTGCCGTCGGCCCCCTCGCGGGAGCCGGGGTGGTCGGTTGCGACTTGCTCGGCCTGCGCGTTTTTCTGATGGACCTGTTGCTGCAAACTCTGAAGGACGGCCTCACCATCGGCAGCCTCTACGCGCTCATCGCGCTGGGCTACACGATGGTCTACGGCATCCTCAAGTTCATCAACTTCGCGCACTCCGACGTCGTTGTGCTCGGCTCGTGGCTCTCGCTTGTCATCGCCGACAAGCTGCTCGTGCTGGGTCAGTTTCAGGCCGTGCCGTGGTGGATGGGCGCGGTCGTGCTCATTCTGGCCATGGCCCTGTGCGGCACGATCGGCTTCACGATCGAGCGCTTGGCGTACAAGCCGCTGCGCAAAGCGCCGCGCCTCAACGTGCTCATCACGGCGATCGGTGTCTCTCTCTTCCTGCAGAACATCGGTCAACAGCGCTGGGCTTTCGGCACCGGCCCGCGGCGCATTCCGACATTGCTCGATGACGCGACGCTGCTGAGCATCGGTCAGGTCAACGTCAAGATGCTCGACGTCGTCGGTGCGGGCACCGCCCTGCTGCTGATGATCGCGTTGGATTGGCTCGTGTTCCACACGCGGATCGGGCGGGCCATGCGTGCCGTGAGCCACTCGCCCGCAAACGCGAGCCTGATGGGCATCCCGGTCGATCGCGTGATCTCCTTCACGTTCGTCTTGGGCTCGACGCTCGCGGCGGCGGGCGGCTTCCTGTGGGCGATGAAGTACGAGACGATCAAGCAGCCGGCGGACGCAAGCTGGACGCTGCTTGGCCTGAAGGCCTTCGTCGCGGCGGTCGTCGGCGGCATCGGCAACATTCGTGGCGCGATGCTCGGCGGGCTGGCCATCGGACTGCTTGAGAACTTCGGCGTGGCGTACATCAGCGCGAGCATGCGCGATGTCTATGTGTTCAGCCTGCTCATTGTCGTGTTGCTGGTCAGGCCGGGCGGCATTCTGGGTAAGGCAGTCGTCGAGAAGGTGTAACGAAAGAACTGGTACCGTGGCAGATTTGCAGCGAGACAACCTGAACCAACCGCCGAGCACGGCCCGTGCCGCGTTCGACGCGGTCTGGCCGCTCCTTGCCGCGATTGGCGTCGGCCTGCTGTTTCAGCTCGTGCTGCGTCCGAACCTGAATCCGTACACGGCAATCCTGATGCTCACGATCGGCGTGAACATCGTGCTGGCGGTGTCGCTGACGATGGTGAACGGCTTTACCGGGCAGTTCTCAATGGGACATGCCGGGTTTCTCGCCGTGGGCGGTTATGCGTCGGGCATCATCACCTACTACGGCTCGCAGAAGCTCTTTGGCTCCGGGGCACTTCGCGCAGGGATGCTCAACGGCATGCCGATCGACGCCAGCGGGCTCCCGCTGCTGGGCGGCGGTGAGTGGCTGTTTGTCATCGCACTGATCATCGGCGGATTGGTATCGGCGGGCCTTGGCTACATCGTCGGGCTTCCTTCGCTGCGGCTCAAGGGCGACTATCTCGCGATCGTCACGCTCGGCTTCGGCGAGATCGTTCGTGTGTTGATTCAGCAGTCCGGCCCGGTCATCCAGAGCCCCGAGCAGGTCAAGGACGCGCCGCTGTGGAAGCTCCCCACCGCCGTCGGCGGCGCTCTGGGCTTTGGCAATATCCCGCAGTATTCAAGCCTCTTCTGGGTCTACCTCGTCGCGGTGATCACGATTCTCGTGGCCGTCCGTCTGAAGCGCAGTTCGTACGGGCGAGCGTTCCTTTCGATCCGCGAGGATGAGATCGCCGCCGAGGCGATGGGTGTGAACACCACGAAGTTCAAGATCCGCGCGTTCGTGCTTGCGGCGTTCTTCGCCGGGGTCGCCGGCGGGCTCTATGGCCATCAACTCGGCGTCTCCCTCTCCCCCACCGACGCGGGCTTCCAGAAGAGCTTTGACTTCATCATCATGGTCGTGCTTGGCGGCATGGGTTCGATCAGCGGTGCGTGCCTTGCCGCGATCGTCGTCACGCTGTTGCCCGAGTATCTTCGCGGCGTCGCCGAGTATCGCATGGTGATCTACGCCCTCGCGCTCATCCTCATGATGATCTTCCGCCCGCAGGGCCTGCTGGGCGTGCACGAACTGTGGGACGCGGCGTTCTGGCGACGCAAGAAGCGCGGAGGTGCCCGATGACCGGCGCCACGCCCGTGCTCCACGCCCAGAGCGTCAACAAGTCGTTCGGCGGCCTCAAGGCTGTGCAGGGCTTCTCGCTCGCGCTCCAGCACGGCGACCTCGCCGGCTTGATCGGCCCCAACGGCGCAGGCAAGACAACCGTCTTCAATCTGCTCACGGGCGTGTACACGCCCGACTCGGGCGACATTTCGCTCGCGGGTGCGCCGATCACGGGACGCAGGCCAAATGCGATCGCCGCCGCGGGCATGGCACGCACGTTCCAGAACATCCGCCTCTTCGGCGAGCTGAGCGTGCTGGACAACGTGAAGCTGGCGTGCCACGTCCGTGTGAAGCACTCGATGTTCAGCGCAGTGATGCGTGGCGTCGGCCATCGCACCGAGGAACGCGCGATCGATGCGCGGGCTCGTCGCTTGCTTGAGCTCTTTGACCTTGACAGCCGCCGCACCGAGCCCGCCAACAGCCTGCCCTACGGCGACCAGCGCCGACTCGAGATCGCGCGGGCGCTCGCGACTGATCCGAAAGTGCTGCTGCTCGATGAGCCCGCGGCAGGCATGAACCCGCAGGAAAAGAAGGCCCTGCGAGCCCTGATCCGGCGCGTCCGCGATGAGTTCAAAGTGACGATTCTGCTCATCGAGCACGACATGGGACTGGTCATGGATCTGTGCGAGCGGATCACGGTGCTCGACTACGGCATCGTCATCGCCGAGGGCACGCCCGCCCAGGTGCAGAGCAATCCCAAGGTCATCGAGGCGTACCTTGGCACCGGCGCGGAGGTGGGCCATGCTTGAGATCGCCAACCTGAGCGTCAACTACGGCGCGATCCGTGCCCTGCACGGCGTCACGCTGAGCGTGCCCGCCGGCAAGATCGTCACCCTCATCGGCTGCAACGGCGCGGGCAAGACAACGACGCTGCGTGCGATCAGCGGGCTCGTGCGTGCCGCCAGCGGCACGATCACGTTTGAAGGCAGGCCGATCAATCGCATGCCCGCGCATGAGATCGTGCGACTCGGCATCGCGCACTCGCCCGAAGGGCGCGGCGTGTTCCCCAATCTCACCGTCGCCGAGAATCTCGACCTGGGCGCTTACACGCGCAATCGCGCGGATAAGGACGCCATCCAAGCCGACATGGACAAGGGCTTCGCGCTCTTCCCTCGCCTGAAGGAACGCATCAACCAGCTCGCAGGCACGCTCAGCGGCGGCGAACAGCAGATGCTCGCGATGGCCCGGGCCTTGCTCGCACGCCCGCGCCTGCTGCTGCTGGATGAACCAAGCCTCGGGCTCGCGCCACAGATCGTCCAGACCATCTTCAAGATCATCCGCGAGATCAACGCGAGCGGTACGACGATCTTGCTGGTGGAGCAGAACGCCCACATGGCGCTCAACGTCGCGCATCACGCCTATGTGCTCGAAACGGGCGAGATCGCGATGTCCGGCCCGGCAAGCGAACTCGCGGCCAGCGATGAAGTGCGCAAGGCCTATCTGGGCGTCGCCTGAACCCTGTTCGGACCGGCTCCTACCATTGCCGCGTGCTGTGGCAACCCTCACTTCCAGAGCGATACACCAAAGCCGCGCCCTCTGAACTGGCCGCTGACATCACCGTGCGCCGCAAGCAACTCGGCTCGAGCGTTGTCATCCTCGGCCACCATTACCAGACGGATGACATCATCCAGCACGCCGACCACACCGGCGACTCGCTCAAGCTCTCGCAGATCGCCGCACAACTCTGCGAGAAGAACGCCGCCACGCGCACCATCATCTTCTGCGGCGTGCACTTCATGGCCGAGTCCGCCGACATGCTCACGCCCGAAGGCGTCGATGTCGTGCTGCCGGACCTCTCTGCCGGTTGCTCCATGGCCGACATGGCGCAGTACGAGGACACGGTCGATGCGTGGGACGCAATCCACGACGCGCTCAAGGCCCAGGGCTGGCGCGGCCGCGTCGTGCCGATCACCTATGTGAACTCATCCGCCGCGATCAAGGCCTTTGTCGGCGCGCACGGCGGAGCCTGCTGCACCAGCAGCAACGCTGACGCCGTCTTCGCGTGGGCGAGCGCCGGTGGCACGCAGCCGATCGGCTCTGGCTCGCGGGACGGCGACGAGATCAAGATTCTCTTCCTGCCCGATCAGCACCTGGGCCGCAACACCGCGGCCAAGGCCGGCCTCGACGTCGCGCGGCACACGACCATCTTCGACCCGCGCGTCGCCAAGAAAGGCGACCCGCTCGGCGGCAGCACGCCGCAGCAGCTCCGCGACGCGAAGGTGATCCTGTGGGCCGGGCACTGCTCCGTGCACAAGCTCTTCCGCCCCGAGCACTGCGATCAGATCCGTGCCGCCGACGCCAAAGACGGCACGCGGACGACGATCCTGGTTCACCCCGAGTGCTGCAAGGAAGTTGTCGACAAGGCCGACCTCGCGGGCTCGACGGAGTACATCATCCAGCAAGTGCGCAACGCGCCGAGCGGCTCGCGCTGGGCCGTGGGCACTGAGGTGCATCTGGTCACACGCATCGCGCGCGAGGCCGCGGCCCGCGGCGTGTTCGTCCGCATTCTCAGCGATTGCCAGTGCCTCTGCACCACGATGTACCGCATTGATCAGCCGCACCTGTTGTGGATCCTCGACGGCCTCGTCGGCGAGGGCACCAAGGACAACAAACCGCTGACGCGCAATGTCATCCGTGTGCATCCTGAAGTGCGGCGTGACGCGCTGCTCGCGCTGGATCGCATGCTCAAGCACACCGGTGCCTCGACGGCGAAGTTCACGCAGGCCGCGGGCGTGGAGTGAGTGATGCGCTTCACGCATCATCGATCGATCGCGTTCAGAGCTTCGTCCACTTCTCATGAGACTTGGCGTTCGCGAGCACGGCCTCGATGAATCGCACGCCGCGCACGCCCTCGGCCAGATCGGGGAAGTCATGGACACGTCCCGCATCCGGGTGCGTCACAAGCCCCGCGCGGGCGCGGATCGCGTGCGCCACGCCAAGGTAAATGTTGGCGAAGGCCTCGATGTATCCCTCAGGGTGTCCGCTGGGGAGGCGTGATGCTTTCTTGGCGGCATCACAGAGCATGTCGCTGCCGCGCGAGAGCACGCGCATGCCAGTCGCATCGAGAATCGTCAGTGCATTCGGGGCGGCGTGCTTCCACTGCAAGGACGCGTTCGAGCCGTACACGCGAATCGTCAGGTTGTTCTCTTCACCTTCACAGACCTGCGACGCGGAGATGATGCCGCGGGCCGCGTGCGCGTTCGTGCCGGCTCCGACAAAGCGCAGCAGGATGCTCGCATCATCGTCCACGCGCCTTCCATGCACGAACGTGCTCAGATCAGCGCACAGGCTCTCGATCCGCAGGCCGGTGACGGTACTGATGAGTTGTTCGCAGTGGCTGCCGATGTCGCCGAGGGCTCCTGCGCCTGCGAGTGCGGGGTCGGTGCGCCACGCCGCCTGCTTTTGGCCGCTCTTTTCGATGTTCTTGGCGAGCCATCCCTGGTGATACTCAACGACGACTTTGCGGACATCACCAAGCGCCCCCGACGCGATCATGTGCCGCGCCTGACGCACCATCGGATAGCCCGCATAGGTGTACGTCACGCAGAAGACGACGTTGCCGGCCCGCGCGGCGGCATCGATCTCCGCCGCCTCGCGCGCGTTCAGACACAGCGGCTTGTCGCAGATGACGTGAATGCCCGCACGAGCGAAGCCGCCGGCGATCGACGCGTGCGTGAAGTTCGGCGTCACGACGGCGACGGCGTCGATCCGCTCGTGCGACGGCAGCGCAAGCTCGCCGTCGATCATCTCCTGCCATGTGCCGTAGTTGCGTCGGTCATCAACGCCCAAGACGCGTCCGCTCGCGATGGCCCGCTCGGGCGTGGCGGAGAAACAGCCCGCGACGAGGCGAAACTGTCCGTCCAGCGCCGCTGCCGCACGATGCACCGCGCCGATGAACGCGCCCGTGCCGCCGCCGACCATACCGAGCCTGATGGGAGAGAGCATGGCGACATCATACCGGCGGCGGTCCGCCGGTCGTGTGCCGCCGACATCGCGTGTCCGCGCGACTCAGTTGACGATCTTCAGGATCGCCGCGCTGCGCGGCCCGATCTCGCCGACCGGGGCGTACTCGTCGAAGCCGCCTCGGATGTTGAGCTTGGGAGCTGCGAGCTCGGTCTTGCCTTCCCACGCGTCGTACACCTTGCCGCGGCGCAGCGTCGTCTCCTTGGCAGAGAGCTTCACACCCTTGATCGGCTCGGCCGACAGATTGGCGATGACGAGGAACGACGGATCGTTCCGCTTGCCCGAGGGCGGCGTGCGCAGGAACGCGAAGACCTTGTTGTCGCCCGTGTCGATCGCCTGAAAATCACCGTCGTTCAGCGCGCTGTTGGCGAGGCGCAGACGGATGAGCTTGCGATACGCGCTGAGAATTGACTCGGGATCGCGCGCCTGCATCATCACATTCTGCTTCTGATAGCCGTTGTTGGGAGCACGCCAGGGCTTGACGGCCGAGAAGCCAGCGTTGATCTGGTTGGACCACTGCATCGGCGTGCGCAGATTCTCATCGGGCTTGTCGCCGGTCATGCCCAGTTCCTCGCCGTAGTACATGAACGGCATGCCGGGCAGCGTGAAAAGCAGCGTCGCGCCGAGTTTGCACTTGGCCGCATCGCCGCCGAAGCGGGTCGCGACGCGCGTATGATCGTGATTGCTCAGGAACGATGAGTACATGTTGCGCGGGATCGCACCCCATGCCTGCGTCACCGCGTCACTGAGCACCTTGGCATCAGCGTTGTTGACCGCATCAATGGTTCGATATGCAACATCAAACTCAAAGCAGCTGTCGAGTTCATCGCCGATGTACGACGCGACGGTCGCCGTATCCGCCCACACTTCGCCGACGCTGAAGGCGTCGGGCTTGATCGACTTGGTGTGTTTGAGGTACTTCTTGAGCCATTCGTGCGTCTCGGGCGTGTTCTCCTGGACGCTGTCTTTTTCGATCAAATGGCGGATCGCATCGAGGCGGAAGCCGTCGACCTGCATGTCCTTCATCCAGTACTGCACCACGTTGAACATCTCGCGGGTCACTTCCGGATTGCGATAGTTCAGGTCGGGCATCACAGGGGAGAAAATGCCGTAGTAGTACGGCGCGCCGGGGGTGACGCCATCGGGGCGCTTGCCCGCGCCGTCGGGCGGCGGCGTGGGGTGCCACACCTCCTGATTCCACGGCCCCTTCCACGTCGGCAGCGTCTTGCTCCAGATGAACCAGTCGCGCTTCTTGCTCTTGGGGTCCTGGGCTTCGAGGAACCACGGGTGCTCGCTCGAGCAGTGGTTGGGCACAAAGTCGAGGATCACGCGGATGTTCCTCGCGCGGCACTCGGTCATGAAGCGCACAAAGTCCGCCGTCGTGCCGTATTCCTTGTCAACGCTGTAGTAGTCCTTGATGTCGTAGCCGTGGTACGAAGGCGACTCCATCATCGGCATCAGCCAGATCGCGGTCGCGCCCAAGTCGTCCTCCGTGTCGGCTCGTCCGTCGTTGATGTAGTCCATGCGATCGACGATGCCCATGAAGTCACCTACGCCGTCGTTGGCCAGCGGCCCTTGGCGGCTGTCGCTGAAGGACCGCACGAAGATCTGATAGAAGACCGCGTCGTTCCACCAACCCGGCTTGCCAGCCTTGGGCTTGACGGCCTTCACCGCGGGCTTGCCCTGCGGGTTGGCCGCGGCGGGGTTTGTCGTGGCCTGGGCCAGGCACAGCCCGGCCGAAAGAGCGAGCGCGATGGCGCCCGAAAGACGCGACACACGCGACAACACACCCGGCGACGCATCCGCTGATTGGCGATTCATGGATCGACTCCCGTTCTTGGAGGTCGCGCACGGCATGGCGGCGACCAAGCGCATCATACGGGCAAGTGGCGGTACGCTGTTGGACATGACTCTTTCCGGTCACCGGCTTCGTCATCGTCGTCGTGAACTCCTCGCCGCCGGGTGCGTGCTCGTCTGCGCCGCGTTCGCCGGGCTCGGAGGGTGTGCGGGCGATCGCACCGCGTCCGACGGCCAGATGTTCATCAACACGAATACTGCCCCGCTGCCGGCCCTCGACGGCGAGCCCGTCTCGGAAGGAGATGCGCGGGCAATCGGTGACCTGACGCGGCAGATGAGCCGCGCGATCTATCAACGCGACTCCATCGGGTTCCTCGCGCTCTGCACCGACGCCGACCCCATGACCGCGGCCGAGCGTCGCTACTTCGCCCGTGATTTCATCGACACGCCCGTTCATTTCATCGCGACCACCGCGTTCGAGCCGCGGCGCCGTCGTGTGCCCGGGGTCGACGGCGTCGTCGTTGATGCGGCGGTTCAGTGGCTGTGGGAATATCGCGACACCGTGCCCGGCACGACGACGCCGAGCAAGCCCGTGTCGCGGCGTCACGTGGACTACGCACGGTTCATCAAGACCAGCGACGGCTGGAAGTACGACGGACCGATCTGGGACAAGACCGTCAAAGACGGCATCGAAGTGTGGGCGATGCCGCGACTGCACACCGCCGCGACCAACGCCGCCGACGCATTCCGCGACGTTCGTGCGAGCGTCGAGGCGACCATGAACGTGCATCACAAGCGCAATCAGGTCATCAAGCTCTTCCACACCTCGGACCAACTCAAGTTCAGCATCGCGCTCTCCTACAACGACGACATCGACGGCTGGAACGAGCCCAACGAGTCCATCCGCCTCGTCAGCACGCCCGATCAGTCACGCGACGATTTTCGCGGCCTGATCGCGCACGAATACGGCCATGTGTGCACGTTCGCGCTCGGCCCGACGGCGAACGACATGCCGTGGTGGACGCTGGAAGGCGTGGCGGAGATGTGTGCCGAGCCGTTCACACGCGACGGCGTCAATAACTTGCGAGAGCTTCGCTCCATGGCTGACAAGGGAACGCTCGTGCCGCTCAAGGATCTGGCTGACTTTGGCAAAGTCACGCCACAGAACTTCGGCCACGTTTACACGCACGGCCACGCCATCGTGACGTGGATCCGTCGTACCAAGGGTTCTGCCGTACTCGACCGTTGGCTCCGCGCTATGAGCAACGGCACCTCCTACGAGAAAGCATGCATAGATCTGCTCGGCATGACACCGGCCGCAATAGAACAGCAATGGCGGCTGTCGCTCGGCGCAAGCCCTGTTGCCGCTCCAAACCCGAAGCCCTCCGACGTGGTCTACTGATCACACAGTGCTCCCGCTGCCAGACGTCTGCTGCGTCCACCCCAAAGTCACTTCGACAGTTCAGGCGGCACGTCAGGGTTGTGCCGTGCATCCAACGACATGCCCGCCCCCTAAACATCGATCGCGCAACGACCGGGGTAACCTCTCCGAGTCTTCCGCGTTCGCGAGCGTCCTTCACAGAGCGAGACCAGCATGGCATCAGTTGTTGTCGTCGGCCCTCATCCAGATGATCATGAGATCGGCATGGGCGGCACCATCGCCCTGCTCGCGGCACAGGGCCACTCGGTCTTGCTGCTGGACGTAACCGACGGCGAGCCGACGCCGATGGGCACGCGCGAAAAGCGCCTCGTCGAAGCCGCCGAGGCCGCACGCATCCTCTCCGCGCCCGGCAACGCCGTGCGCCGCCATCTGCTTGACCTGCCCAATCGAAGCGTGGAGCACACGCTCGCCGCACGCCACGCCTTCGCCGGTGTCTATCGCGCGGTGCAGGCGGACATCCTCTTTGTGCCGCATCACGAAGACGCCCACCCGGACCATCGGGCCGTCACGCGGATCGCTGAGGACGCACGCTTTGACGCCAAACTCACGAAGATCAACATGCCGGGCGATCAGGGCATGCCGCCGAAGTATCCCAAGTGGCTTTTCTACTACTACTGCTCACACCTGCGCCGCCCCGCGGACCCCAACTTCGTCATCGACACCACGCCGCACGCGGCACAGAAGCGCGACGCGATCCTCGCCTATCGCACGCAGTTCATCGACAACGCCAAGAACCACGGCGTCGTTGAATGGCTTGATGCGATGGGGACGTACTTCGGCTCGCGCATCGGCACGAAAGCAGGCGAACCCTTCTTTGCGAAGGAACCGCTGGGGCTCTCGTCGTTCGCGGGCTTGACGCTGTAGTCGGTCGATCGCGCCGATTGGTCGTTGGCGCCGATCAGTCCTTGGCGAGCAGCCGTCCGCGCAGATTCGGGCGGCGACGGCCGTATTCGTCTTCCAGATAGCTCGGCGCACGCTGGGCGCGAATGGCGTCGTAGCGGTCGTACTGGCTGCGCGGCTCGTTGGGCGCCAGGAGTGGATCGGTGCAACCGCCAAGCAGCGCGGCCATCGCCGCGACGCTCAGCACGAGGCACACGCGTCCGACGAGGTTGGCCAGTCGCGGACCATTCACAACATGACGCTGGAAAGCCGAAGGCATCATGCGGGGATGGTATCAGGTCTGCCGTGCAACGTGATGAACCAGGGGCTCATGCCGTTGCGCCGGACGAGATCGACGCCGTCATGCTCGGCCATGCAGCCCAAGACGCCGAGGACCGGGCCGGGGTCTGCTAAGTTACCTCCTGCACGCCGTTTGGAGAAACTGATCGATTGTCATAAGCGGAGAGCCAGTCAGTTCCGGGGAGGTATCGGGTGATTCAAGAGAAGACACGGCCGATCTCCGATGCCGAGCGAGCAAAGCTTGAGCCTGAGATCAGGGACGTTCGATTCAACTCGGCTGGCGTGCTCGTCGGGGCGATCGTGCTGGGCGTACCGGGACTTGGACTTGTGGCGCTGGTTGCCGCGTTGTTTGTCAATCGTGCGCTGCTGCCAAGTCCCGTCGCACTCTTCACGCTTGCCGCGATCACCGGAGCGATCGGGGTGGCATTGCTCTTCAAGGCCGCGGCGCGGGTATTGAGCCTGATTCGGCCGCTCGCGCCGCTTCGACGCGCACGCGACCTCCGCGGTGCGCTCGTGCGCGAGATCTCGATCGATGTTGCATGCGCGTGGTGGAGCGATCTCATCGTCGACGGAGTTGTGCTGTTCGTTCGCGATGACGGCGGCGCGATGCTGTTCCTCCGGGGCGATACGTTGAGCGATCAGGTGAAGAATCCGGACTCCCGCTCGCCGCGCCTTCGCATCGGCCGCCGAACTCGCATCGTGGTGTTCGACGATGAACTCGTCGACGTGAGGTTCGAGGGCGAGGGTGTGCATGCCGCGGTCATCTCCGATCCCGACATTGATGAACTGGAACGGGTATGGATGAGCGAGGCTTTCCGCGTGCTCGATGAGGCCGACCTCGACGAACGCTTGCGGGGCGTGCTTGCCTGAGCGGATGTGCCAAAGAGAAACGGCCCGATCTTCCGATCGGGCCGCGTGAGTGAGTTCGTATTGTCGAAAGTGCCTGGTTTTACAGGCCGAGCCGCTGCTTGGCGATCATCGCGAAGCGGAGCAGGGTGACTGCGCCGATGACGATGGCGAGGGCGAAGAGCGACAGCCCCGCGCCGCTGGCGAGCAGCTTGCTTCCGGCCTGACCGAACGCGCCGGCGGTCGACATCGCGCCGCCGCCCGATGCCGCCATCGACATCATCTGGCTGGTCTCGCTGCCGACGAGGGCGTGGAGGATGATCATCTGCAGCCAGAGGCCGCCGATAACGCCAGCGAAGAGGATGAAGCGGCTGCCGACGAACTTCCAGCGCTCGACGCTGCCGCGACCGCGTGCCGTCAGATACAGCTCTCGCAGCGGCATGAAGAGCGTGAGCAGGATGTAGAACACGCCGCCGATACCCGTTCCAGGAAGACCCGCAAACATGAAAGTGACTCCAGGTGCGTCCGCCTTGCGGCGGGTTGTGTCTGTCTTGTTTTCTGCCCAGATGCCGAATGCCCGATGCCCAATGCCTTCCGCCTTCTCAATGTCCCTTCTCGAACACCGTGATGCGGCGCTTGCTGACGAACTCATTCCAGAAGGACGTGAGCACGAACCAGCAGTTGACGAATCGCATCAGGTAGAAGGCGGGCAGGCAGGCCAGAGCCTTCTTCACCTCGCCGCGCTTCTTGGCCGCCACCAGCACCGGCACCGCCACCGAAGGAACGTCAAGCACATAGCCCAGCAGGAAGAGCGGGTGAACGAAGATCGCCAGCGCGGGGAGCAGCACGAACATGCCGATGATCGCGGCGAGCGCGTCCCACAGGGCAACCGCGACGAGCGAGCGCATCATGGGCTGGTGCATCAGGTCGCGCCAGTGGACGCGGACGCACTGGGCAAAGCCCGCGGTCCAGCGCTTGAGTTGCTTGCTCAGGAAGTTCCAGTTGTGGGGTTCGACGGGATAGCACACGGCCTCTTCGACGAAGCGGATATCCCAGCCGAGCTTGTACATCGACCAGGTCAGGTCCATGTCCTCGCCGACGGTGCGCATCGACCAGCCGCCCAGCAGGCGGAGCAGATCGGTGCGATATGCCGAGAAGCAGCCTGACGCGATCATCGGGCGGCCGTAGTAGTCCTGAATCGGCTTGTACATCGTGAACGCGTAGAGATACTCGACATAGCGGCCGCGTTCCCACAGGCTCTGCACGCGGCGCGGGATCACCATGCCGCAGACGCAGCCGGTGTTGGCGTTCTCGAAGTGGCGCAACAGCTTCTCAACGCCGTCGGGCGCGATCGTGGTGTCGGCGTCGATGGCGAGCGTGAACTCGCTGGAAACATAGTCGAGCGCGAAGTTGAGCGCGCTGGCCTTGGAGCCGCAGTTCTTGGGTGGACGGATGACGACGATGTCCTGGCCGCAGGCGCGGGCGACGTCGCCGGTGCCGTCGGTGGAGCAGTCATCGACAACGATGATCTGGTCGACGTGGACGGTCTGCTTCTGGACGGACTTGATGGTGTCGGCGACGAACTTGGCCTCGTTGTAGGCCGGGATGATGATCGTCAGTCCGCCGAGCGTGCGGGGCTTGCCGTTGGGGTCGGCGCTCGTCCAGACGGGGGTTGGTGCCTTGGAGGCACGCCGCCGGCGGGCGTGAAGGTCGAGTTCCAAGGCCGGCTCCATGGTGGCGGTGCCGACGGTCGAACCAGCTGCCTCAACGGTTTCCTGCGTAGCGATCATCCGAGGGTTCCAGGTGACGCGCTGCGCCCGATCGCCGACACTCCGCGCCGACGCGACCATCGCGCCTGCTAGGAATGCTCCCCCGCCGCGCGGCATTTCGCGTTGCGGCAAAGAGACCTCTCTCAAGTGTTGTTGAGTGGTGCGACGTGCGTCAGAGAGTGCTGCGGGGCCAAGGCCTCACATACCCGAGTGCGTTCGGTTGCCTGCTCGACCTCGGCATCATCGGCAGCACTTGGCCGATTTCTGCCTGCCGACTGCGTCGGTCGCGTGCCTTGACAAGCTGCGACGTCCGCCAGGACCGGCCCCCCGTGCGTCACACGGGTGGACTGTGAATACTACGCCCATTTCATGCATGCGGTTGAGGGAATCCGTTCTCGGTAACCACCAATGGACGTAACTCCATGGCTCTAATGGAGATCCGTACGTCCGAGAATCAGGCAGAATTCCCGAACGCCACCCGTTCAAGGCGAATCCAGACTGTGAATCTGCCATCGAGACGGCACCAGCGGTTGGCCCGTTGAGAGTGCCCCAGCCGTCGAAGCCACCACCTACCGAGGATTCCTGTGGGTTTCTGCGGCACGCTCGGGTATTCTGGTGCGGTTCTTATCCAAAGCATCGTGGCGGAGCCGAGCGAGTGACTGCCTGCGCGATGCATCGCAACTTCTCAAAGGGGGGACTATGTCGTTGCGCACGTTCAGTGGATTGGTGGCCCTGGCGGGCCTGACCGCCGTCGCCGCTTCGTCCGCGCTGGCACAAATCACAATCCCGACCGTCAAGGTCAAGGACCCGGGCAACGTCGCGGATCCGGTGACAACCGTCGGCTCGGTCGCGTACGTCTACAACATCGGCACTTCCGAAGTGACGGCCGGCCAGTATGCGGCGTTCCTCAACGCCGTTGCTCACACCGACACATTCAACCTGTACAACGAGTTCATGGAGCGTGCAGACGCGAGTTCTGGAATCGTTCGCACCGGTGTCAGCGGCAGTTACACCTACAGCGTCAATCCTGCGTATATCGCCCGCCCCGTCAACTACGTCTCGTTCTGGGATGCGTGCCGCTTCGTCAACTGGCTTCACAACGGCCAGCCCAACGGCGTGCAGGATGCCAGCACGACCGAAGACGGGGTCTACACGATGACTCCCGCTGCGATCGCCGCAAACACGGTCGCACGCAATCCCGGATGGACATGGGCCATCGCAGACCAGGATGAGTGGCACAAAGCCGCGTACTACAAGGGCGGCGGCAGCACCGCGGGTTACTGGGTCTACCCCACGCGCAGTGACTCGGTCCCGGGCGGTGACCTCGCGGACGCCTCGGGAAACAACGCGAACATGCTGTCGCCTGGGACCCCACTCCCGATTCAGTTTCCGTACTACACCACGGTCGCGGGACAGTTTGCAAACTCACCCGGGCCGTATGGCACGTTCGATCAAGGCGGCAATGTCCGCGAATGGACCGAGCGCATCTCGGCTGGGGCGTTCCGCGTCATTCGAGGCGGATCGTTCCTGCAGGATTCTGTCGAACTCCAGTCCATCCAATTCATTGGGGCTGGCCCCGGCGCTGAGGACATGACGATCGGCTTCCGGGTGGTTCAAGCGCCTCCCCCCGTGTCGCCCAACATCATCATCGACAATCTCACTGAGCCGCAGCGCGGCGTCAGCATCCTCGGCACTGTCGCCCCCGACGATATCTGGGCCGCGCAGGGCTTCACAGTGCCCTCCAGTTACGCGCTCGAATCGATCACACTGATCCTCGGCGAGTCGGCAGCGGGAAACGACCCGGTGGCGGAACTCCGCGTGGGCGATCTGCCCGACGGCTTGGTCGTCGCCAACCTTCCGATCCCGGCGCTCAATCCGCTCGCGGTGGAACCCGTGCAACTCACGCCTGATGTGCCCGTCACACTGCTGCCTGGCCAGAAGTACTGGTTGGTGCTGCGCACCGCCAGCACAGAGTCCTTCGGCTGGGCGTATGCATCGGGCAACTTCTGGGAAGGCCCGGGCTCGCTTGTTGAGTACCGCTATTCCGAAGATCAGGGTGTGTCTTGGGCGCCGCCGGGCACGGACAACCCGTACCTTGTGCTCATCCGCGGCACACTGATCTGTGCCGCCGACTTCAACGCCGATGGCTTCCTCACGTTCGAAGACTTCGACGCCTTCGTCAGCGCATTCGAAGGCGGCAGCGCGACCGCGGACTTCAACGCCGATGGATTCCTGACGTTCGAAGACTTCGATGCCTTTGTCGCCGCGTTTGAAGCAGGGTGCTGAAGAGCTTTGACGCGCGGCGGCGCCAGTGTGTTGCTTGCGCAGGTCGTCGCCGTTTCGAGCGGCCGTCTTGCGAGAGCCTTGCTCAACATCCGGTCTCGAACACGCCCACAAACGCGTCGAAGTCCTCCATCGTGATAAACCCGTCGGCGTTGAGATCCGCGCTGGCGTCGCCGCGCTCGAACGCGGCCACGAAGGCGTCGAAGTCCTCAAAGGTGATCATGCCGTCGGCATCGGCGTCGGCGACGCAGCGGCAGCCCCAGATGGCGAAGCCGTCGGAGACGCGATCGCCCATTGCGAGTTGGTCGCCAGCCGCGACAATGTCGCCGTTACGAAGCGCGAGGAGTTGGTAGAGCGCTCCCGACACGACACCTTGGCCGAGCGGCTCAGGCGTATTTGTCGAGCGTCGCCATCGAAGCACGCCATTCATCGACTGGCCACTGACGTCGCCGAACCAACCGATCGCAAGAAGATCGTTGGCTGCGGTCAAACTGATCGCACGTACGATCGGGCTGTACCCACCGATCTCGATCCCGGGCACAGGCTCCCATTCCGACGCGCCCGGGCGAACCCTCGCCAGATTGCACTTGGTTGTGCTACCGAACGGATAGAAGAAGCCACCGGCGAAGAGCTCGCCATCGGATGTGACGGCGAGTGCGTTCACAAAGGGGTGATTCACGTTGAACGTGTCGCCAAGACCGGCACCGATCGCCCGCCACGATGCTCCATCCCACCGCGCGACGTTCGTGACCGCAGTCTCTCCCGCATACATGAAATCTCCACCCGCGACGATATCTCCATTGGGCATCTCAACGAGCGATGAGGCGTATCCGGTCCCGTAGTAGTACGAGTATCGAAACGGCTCACCGAGCGGCTCCCACGAAGCTTGGCTCAGTCGATACACACTTTGGCGAAATTCCTCATTGGTCCAGCCCGGATACGTCGCGGCAACAAGCCTGCCATCGCGCGTTTCGATCAAGTCGCGCAGCGCGCCCGGCAACCCATCACCCACCGGGTGCCACGCCGAGCCGTCAAAGCGAGCGACGCCTGGCACATCAACATCGCCAACTTTGGTGAAGTCGCCCGCCACGACCAGGTCACCTGAACGCAGAACGGTCAATGTTCTCGGATAGCCGTTGAAACCTCCCGTCACCCGTTCCCATCCGGCACCATATCGAAAGACGCCGGTTTCATACTCGATATCGTAATCACCCGTCGCGCCGAGCGCGTAGATCGTGCCATCAGCGGCCTCTCGCATGACCCACGGCCTCAGGATGTTCGTCTCCTTCAGACGCCGCCACTCACCACCAGCCAACTTACGCACGCCGTCACGAACACCGCCTACAACTAGAATTCCTTCGTGTGTCGATTGGATGACACAATCAATGGCACCAAATAGGTTCGTGCCGAGGTGGTGCCAAGCAGTGCCATCGAACCGGAATATGCCGTATGTCTTGTCGGTTGTCCTGCCAATCGTGTAGCCGCCGATGAGAATCTCGCCACTCGCGTCGACATTGATCGCAAAAACTGGGCCTTTTTCAAGCCCCGGATCGAGCGGCACTTCAACCCACGCTTCTGTGCCGGTACTCCAGTGCTGGAGTGATGTGCGCGCCGCCGCGCCGCCGACGTTCGTAATGCCGCAAACCACCAAGCCGCCGTCGGGCACGGGTGCCACCAGCGACGCTGAAGCGACCGGAGGTTTCATACTCGCCGGGGCTTCCCATGTCCCCGCTGAGACGTCCAACAACGCGACGTTTGAGATCGGAACACCGCCTGCGACATCAAATCGCCCGCACACCGCGACTCGGCCGTCGGCACACAAGCGAGCATCTTCAACGGAAGCCGCTGCGCCGCCCGTCTGCATGACGCCGCCGCCGACCGAATGCCATTGCGCTCCGTCCCATCGGGCGACACCATTCATTGTCAAACCGTCGATCTGTGCGAAGCTGCCGCACACGAGCAGCTCGCCGCTTGGAAGTGCGACGAGCGACGACACGCCGCTCAGCGGGCTGGTGGTCATCGCATGCCATGCGTGCCCGTCCCAGCGAGCGATTCCCTGCGCGGGCACGCCACCCGCCGACGTAAACCGTCCGGCGATCACGATGTCGCCGTTCTTGAGCGCGCAGATCTCACGCACGTCGAAGGACTGAAAGGGGACCGAGTTGGCGACGCCGCTGCCCAGCGCGCGCCACTCGAAACCATCCCACATCGCGACGCCATTGGCGATCACGGCACCAGCGACGTTGAAGTAACCGCCGATGTACAACTCTTCGCGTCCGCTGCGCGATCGCTCGGCACGAACAATCGTCGCTGTCGAAGCCCCGCGATCAACACCCGGCAGCGGCGCACCAGCCAGCCACTCGCGAACACACTCACTTTGCGCGTTCGCACGCGACACGAGTCCATCCGATTCCATCCACATCGGTGCGCACGCACAGAGCACCGCCGCACAGATCGCCATCGTCGCACGTCGAGTTGTCATCAGAGTTGCTCCACCTTCGGCGGCATCAGCACGCGACCGCAGAAGCATCGCCGCCGCAGCGAGTACCAACAGGGCTATCGACACAGCCCGAGCAACAGCCGCACAAATGCCCGCGGCATTGTGGGAAGAACGCACGAAAGTTCCATTTCAGTGTGAATGTCGCGTAAGAGCGACGTGGCTCTCTGCACGCGTTCTCAGGTGTTGGCCTCATGCGGCCGTGCGGCAACATGCTCAAAGAAGATCGCGTAGCCCGCGCGCCACACCGGGTACGTCACTTCGCAGCGGAAGCCGACGAACTGCGTCGGCTCCCACGCCACATGCTCGAAGAAGAACGCCGTCAGCTCCGCGTGCCGCGTGTACGAGTTGCACGCGGCATTCGTAATCCCGCGGCCCAGCAGTTCAAGCCGCGGCTGCAGCGGGACGCGTATGGGATGACACGCCGGCTGGCTGGTCGTTCATCAAGGCGACCGCGAACTCATTGAAGCCGACTGGTTTTCCGCGAGACAAAGAGAACTGAGCGATTCAATCAGCCAGAGATCACCTTGGCGTGCCGGCTCTGATGAACACGTCCAGTTTCTGCCCCGCATAGGCACGCTCGGGCGTGCCCACGACCTCGTACACCACAAAGAGCACGCGTGTATCCACTCGCTCCGTGGTTGCACCCGTTAGTGAAGTTTTCGCAACCACACGCGGCTCGATCCTGACGAATCGCAAGTCCAGCCGCTGACGTGCCCGCCCGCGCACGAATGCTTCGGCGGGCGCGTCGGGCAGCACCAAGCTCGCTTCCTCTTCGTCGACCTGCACCCGCACTTGCAGCGTTCCACTGGGCCCAAGAACAATCGGCGGTCGCGTCACATCGCCCGGCTGCACAAACTCGCCTGCCCGAGCATCCACACGCAGCACCATCGCATCACACGGCGCCCGCGTGACCAGTTGATCCACCCGCGCCTGTGCAAGGCGAACCTCGGCCTCGGCTTGCTCGACCTCGCAGCGAGCGATCTCGATGTCACGCGCCCAAGTGCCCGCCTCCAAGCGACTGAGTTCGCCGCTCGCCTGTTCGAATTCTGCTGTCGCCCGCCGCAGATCAAACTCGCGTGTGTTCAGTTCCTCGGTGCTTACCGCTCCTTGCCCGCCCGCCGCACGAGCACGCTCCAGAAAGTCCCCTGCGCGGAGCACCTCGACACGCGCCGCGTCAACTCGAGCACGCGCGGGCGGCAGTTCCTCGGGGCGTGTTCCGGCGCGCAGTTTCTCCAGCCTTGCACGCGCAGCCGCCAACGCGCTGCGCCTTAGCCCAAGCTCCGCCTGCAATGGCCCGTCGCGGATGGTGAGCAGCGCGTCGCCGCGTTTCACGAGGTCACCAGCGCTCACATGCACTTCGCCAACGATCCCACCTGCCGCGACGCCCAGTGCGACAGCCTCATCCGCGGCCTGAAGCTCACCCAGCCCTGCCACAACGTCCGTTCCCAGAGTCGTCGACGCTGGAACCGAAGGCGGCGATGTCACCTGATCTTCCGGCTTCAGGATCATCGTGGTGGCGGCACCGAAGCCGAGGGCGGCGGCGGCGACGAGCGGAACTCCGATCTTGATCAACATGACTCGCTCCATTAGTACCGGCGCATCGCCGTCAGTGATGCTGAGCTGCCGCAGCGCTCGCGCCATCTTGTGTCTTGCTCACCAGCCCGTCTTCCATGTGCACCACCAGGTCCGCGTACGCGTAGACACGTGGGTCGTGCGTTACAACGACCGCGGCTCGATCCGGTCGCACCGCGAGTTGCTTGAGCAGTTCCATCACTGCGCGGCCCGCTGTGCCGTCGAGCGCCGCCGTTGGCTCATCGCACAGCAGCAGCCGCGGCTCGTGGACAAGGGCGCGTGCAATCGCCACACGTTGCTGCTGCCCGCCTGAGAGCTGCCGCGGGAGCTTGCCTGCATGCGGACCCATCCCCAACCGCTCCAGCAGAGCATGCGAGCGATCAGTTGCATCGGGCCACGACATGCCCTGCGCCACGAGCGGCACCGCTGCATTCTCCGCAGCACTCAGCCCAGCAAGGAGGTTGTACTGCTGAAAGATGAAGCCGACGTTCTTCAGTCGAAACATCACCAGTTCGCTAGCGCTGAGCGCGGAAACGTCGTGGTCAAAGACCCGCACCGATCCGCTCGCACCACGCAGCAGACCTGCGATGATTGATATGAGCGTCGTCTTGCCGCAGCCGCTCGGGCCGACCAGCATGGTCAGGCTTCCCGCCGGCGCATGAAAGTCAACGCCCTTCAGCACGCGCAGGGGTCCAGCGGCGGTCGGAAACTCGATACGCACGTCAGCGCAGCAGACACCAGCGTCGAGAGATGAAACAGTCGCAACCACGGCTCAACTCCTGAACACCAAAGCCGGATCGACGGTCAGCACACGCCGAACAGAGACAAAGCACGCGAGCAGCGTGACCATCACGATGAAGACTCCGGATCCGCCGAAGATCCACGGATCCATGAACATGCCGCGCAGCCCGCCAGTCAACTGCGGGCTGAAGAGTGCGAAGAACAAGCTCGCACAGCCGATCCCCACGGAGTATCCGACGAGTGACACAAAGAGTGCTTGCGCCCCGATCATGTTCAGGATCCGTCTGTTCGATACGCCGATCGCCTTGAGCGCCGCGAACTGGCGCAGGTTCTCAACACTGAACATGTAGAAGGTCTGTCCGACGATCGCGACGCCGATCACGACACCCATGAGAATCGTGATGCCGAAGTTTTCTGCGACTCCGGAGTACTTCAGGATCCAGTTTTTGGTGTCGGCCGCGAACTCGTCGCGTGTGAGCGCACGCAGTCCGGTTATCGTGCTGATCCGTCTCGCGACCATCGCCGCGGTCTCGTCCGTCCTCGCCTTGGCCAGCACATAACTCACCGGGTTGATGGTCTCTCGGGCCATCTCCACGGCGAGCGAACGTCGTGCGTGGATCCTGGGCAATCCTGTCCACGATGGGCCCACGAGACTGATGCCGACGATCCGCGCGCGGCGTTGGCCGATCTCCACGACCATCCCAGGCTCCAGAGGAGCGTCGGGAAAGATTGTTCGAAATCCCGCGGCATCGATCAGCACAGCATCTGGCTGGAGCAGATCTCGAAGTGCTCCGATCAGCAGCGTGCGCGGTGCCGCCGCCATTGACGAATCGTCAATACCGACGACCTGCACCGACTTGCTCCTCCCGTCGGGTGTACGCATCTGCGCGATCGCCTGGTAGTACGGCACCGCCCATGCCACACCCGGCACCGATCGCACGCGGCTCACTGCCAGTTCCGCCATCGGGTCGGACTGATCGAGCGTTTCAACGCTGGGCTTCATCACCCAGATGTCCGAGTCGGTTGCGTCGAGGATTTCGCGCGTCGACGAGAGCAGCACCGAATGAAAGATTGCCGCCTGCTGGCTGATGAGCAAAGTCGCGAACGCGATACCCATCACCAATGCGAGGTACTTCGCAGTGTCGTGCAGTAGAATCTTGAAGGCGATGCGAATCACGCGTGTCCCTTCCCGCGTGATTCGGTTGCGCTTGGTGTGGAGGTTGAACGCCGAGTGCGCGAGGTCGTTCCGGGGGCCGGCTTGCGGGCGGGAGCGTGCGGCTCGAACCGGCGCACGGCGTCTATCGTCAGACCGGCCAGCACCTCGACGATGACATCCTCGTTCTTCAGTGACGCGACGACATCGGGCGCGAGCGCGCCCACCGAAGCCGAACGACCCGCGAGCGAAAAAAGCAGCAGATACATCGTCGATGCTCCGAATCGGACGGCTGTCGAGTCAGGAGCCTGCCCGGTGGCCCGGCCCACGACCTCGCACAACCACGCCCACTCGGGTGCAAACTTGCGACGAATCACCTCATCGAATGCCGCAGACGGTCGCAGGTCCTCGCGTGCGAGCAGAGGCAAGATCCACGCGTGCTCCACACACGCAAAGTCTTTGAGCGCCCAGCGAATCGCGAGTTGCAAACACCGCTCCGGCGGCGCCTGACGCGATGCCTCTGCGAGATCAGATGCTTGTGGCGAGACCTCGCTGGCCCGAAGCAGCACCTCGCGATAGAGGTTTTCCATGCTCCGGAAGTGGTATGGAATCGCGCTCAGGGCAACCCCCGCGCGCTTGGCCACCTCTCGAGCCGTGACGGCGTCAAAGCCTCGTGACGCAAACAACTCGCCGGCGGCACAGATGATCGCTTCCCGCGTGGATCCCGAGTTTCGCTCCTTCATCGATGCCGTCCCCTCTCAAATCTCCCTCGAACATCGCCAGCGGCGCCCCGCGGCTCACAATTCGTACAACTGTACCATACAGATGTTCTAAGTCAACTCCCAGCTCCGAGCAACACGACCGAACTTGTGTGCGCAGGGATCTGTGCGGGCGGGTCCGAAGTTGGCGTCCGCGAGAGCACCCTCCCTTGCTTGAGTTGTTCTGCGAATCGCGCTCCGGGAGCGTGGAGGGACGATGTTTGGCAGTTCTGGCACCAACCAGCAGGCGAAGACGATTTCTCGGACGTGGGGCGAAAACACTTTGCGAATCGTGCGAGGCGCGGTATCTTCCGGCTCTCGTGTGGGTCGACTGCGCGTCTTTCAGGACGGGCGGCGGTCTTCGCCTTTGGGGGCGGAGTCCAGCCGTGTCCGTGAGACGCCGATGTTCTGCGATCGGCGAAGGTTCGCCTCGCAGGCGCGTTGGGTGCCGCCGCAGTGTTCGATGCCGTTCGTGTTGCTGCCTGCTTCGCTGTGTCTGTCTCCCGGAGTCTCCCAGATGCGTTCATCTCATCGCGTCGTCGTCCCCGCCCTCCTCGGACTCATCACGGCGGCGGGCATGCCGGCGTCGTTGTCGCTCGCGCGTGACCCCGCCACCGGCGATGCACCCGCGTTCGTCGGCTGCGGCAAGGCCGAGATGCTCAAGCAGCGCTATTTGATGGGATTGGACCCGATGGGCGAGATCCCGGGCGTGTCCTACGGCCCGCGTGAGGCGCTGACCGACACCGACGTGCTCAACAACAACGTCGAGATCGAGATCATCCCCAGCAGCACTACGGAGAACATCAAGGGCACGAACACGATGACCGTGAAGAGTCTCGTGAACGGCCTGACACAGTTCACGTTCATGCTGCGCAGCAACTACACCATCACCAGCGTGGTCTACAACGGCACCACGACGCTCACGCCAACGAGCGTGGGCTCGTACGGGCGGCGTGTCACACTGCCGGCCCCGGTGAACGCGGGGACCACCTTTACGCTGACGATCGCGTATCGCGGGCTCGCGGTGTCGCGTGGCTTCGGGTCGATTGAGTTCCAGACCCAGGGGGGCCAGCCGCTGGTGAGCACGCTGAGCGAGGCGTACTTCAGCGCGACGTGGTGGCCGGCGAAGGACGGGGACTTCGGGCTGCCCGGCGACAATCGCGACAAGGCCACGATGCAGATGGCGATCATCGCTCCAAGCAACATGGTGAGCGTGTCGAACGGTCTCCTGCAAGGCGTTGATGTCGTGGACGCGACGCGCAAACGCTATCGCTGGACGACGAACTATCCGACCGCGCCCTATCTGGTTTTCATGTCGAGCACCAACTACAACCAGTGGCAGAAGACGTACACCTACCCGCTCACTGGCGGGGGCACCGCGACGATGCCGGTGGAGTTCTCGATCTATCCCGGCAGCGACACCGCCGCCAACCGGGCGGCGTGGGAGACGTGCCTGGGCATGTTCCCGGTCTTCCGCCCGATGTACGGCGAGTATCCATTCGTGAACGAGAAGTACGGGATGTACCAGTTCCCGTTCGGCGGCGGCATGGAGCACCAGACCTACACGGGCATGGGCACCTTCAACGAGAGCGTGGTCGCCCATGAACTCGGCCACCAATGGTGGGGCGACAACGTGACATGCCGCTTCTGGAATGACATCTGGCTCAACGAGGGCATGGCAACGTACACAGAGTGTCTGTGGGCAGAGCGCAAGGCGGGCGGGACGAACTTGGCCGCGCTGCAGGCGGCGCTCGCGAGCCGCAAGCCCAGCACGACCAGCGCGAACTCGGTGTACGTGCCGACCGGCTCGACAAGCCCGGCGAGTGGCGTGGGCGACATGAATCGCATTTTCAGCAGTGATACGACGTACAACAAGGGCGCGTGGGTGATGCACATGCTACGTCACACGCTCGGCGAGACGCTGTTCTTCGACACCCTCAAGGCCTATCGCGCGATGTATCAAGGTTCGGCCGCGACCACCGATGACTTCAAGGCCGTCGTCGAGTCGATGAGCGGAAAGGACTACGACCAGTTCTTCAACCAGTGGGTCTACGGCGGTTATGCCCCGGCCTACGCCTACGGCAGCAACAGCATCACCATCAACGGCAAGAACTATCTGCAGATGCGCGTCCGCCAGACGCAGAGCTCTACCTTCGGCACGTTCGTCATGCCGATGGATGTGCGGATCGTGACGCCCGGCGGCACGATCAACACGGTCGTCAACAACGACGCCGCGACCGAGCACTATGTCATCCCGATCGGCACCAGCGGTGCCGCCAGCAGCGCGGTGCTCGACCCGGACGTGTGGGTGCTGTGGGCAACGCGCACGAGCGAAGCCTTTGTCCAGGGGCCTCCGGTGGTCGTTGAGACGTCGCCCGCGCCGGGCTCAAGCACAGACGTGAGCGCGGCACCGTCGCAACTCCGCGTCTATGTGACGCAGGGCGTGACGGCAAACGCATCGAACTTCACGCTGACGCGCGATGGCAACAGCGTGCCGTTCTCGTATGCGTTTGATGCGCCGACGTCGTCGATCCGCATCACCCCGACCGGCGGCTGGGCCGCGGGCGTGTACAACCTCACGGCCAACGGCGTCGTCGCGAGCAGCGGCGGGCTGGCACTGGACGGCGAGGTGACCAGCGCGTCGAGCGCGACGGCACTGCCCAGCGGCAACGGACTCGCGGGCGGCACGTACGCGCTGCAGTTCACCATCACCGCGCCGAGCTGCCCGGCGGACTTCAACAACGACGGCTTCCTCGACTTCACCGACTTCGATGCGTTTGTCGCGGCGTTTGAAGCCGGCGGCGCTGGCGCCGACTTCAACAACGACGGCTTCATCGACTTCACGGACTTTGATGCCTTCGTCGCGGCGTTTGAAGTGGGCTGCTGACAAACCACGCGGAGCATTTCGCTCGCGTTCGTCCGTGCGCCTCCATCGGGGTTCGGCGATGTGCTGCAATGGGCGGCGTCGTTATCGCAGGCCTGTCATGCCGCCGGTGCGGCGGACCTTGTAGTAGCGCGCGAGCGATTCTTCGATCACCATGTGGGCCGCCTCGGCGGGCATGATGTCGTCAACTTCGACGTCCTTGCCTTCAAGCGTCTTGTAGTCCTCGAAGAAACGCTTGAGCATTTTGAAGGTGTGCCGCGGGAAGTCGCTGGCGTTGCGGTAGTCGGCGTATTCCGGGTCGTCCATCAGCACCGCGATCACCTTGTGGTCGGGCTGGCCGTCGTCGATCATCGTCATGAGCCCCACGGCCCGG
>JANRKB010000038.1:0-4224 GCA_033763695.1 Planctomycetota bacterium
TCGGGCGTTTCGTCGGCGAGCGATGAGAGCTGGGCCGCGTCGGCGAGGTGCTCCGCAGAAGTCCCGTCGACCGGATAGAACGCCGACGCCATGCGGTTGCCGAAGGTGATCGTGCCAGTCTTGTCCAGGAGCAGCACATCCACGTCGCCCGCGGCTTCGACGGCCCGGCCGCTCGTCGCGATCACGTTGGCTTGCACCAGTCGGTCCATTCCCGCGATGCGAATCGCCGAGAGCAGCCCGCCGATGGTCGTAGGGATCAGGCACACCAGCAGCGCGACCAGCACGGTGACCGTGATCGGCTGAGCCGTCGACATTGGGTCGGCTAACTTCGCCTGCGACACCGCGTAGATCGAGTACGGCAAGAGCGTCGCGCACGCGAGCAGGAAGGTGATGGTCAGCGCGGCGAGCAAGATATCCAGCGCGATCTCGTTGGGGGTCTTCTGCCTCTTGGCTCCCTCGACCATCGCGATCATCCGATCGAGGAACGACGAGCCCGGGTCAGCAGCGATACGCACGATGAGCCAATCGCTGAGCACCTGCGTGCCGCCGACGACACTGGAGCGGTCGCCGCCCGCCTCACGGATCACCGGCGCGGACTCGCCCGTCACCGCCGACTCGTTGACCGACGCCACGCCCTCGATCACCTCGCCGTCGCCGGGGATGGTGTCGTCGGCTTGGACCAGCACGATGTCACCCTTTCGAAGCGACGCGCCCGACACGCTCTCGGTCTTGAGCGACGCGAAATCCGTGGCCCTCTGCCTTTCACCAGTGCCCAATCCCCAGTGCCCAGCGCCGATCTTCTTCGCAGCCACATCCCGCTTGCTCTTGCGCAAACTCGCCGCCTGGGCCTTGCCCCGCCCTTCGGCCATCGCCTCGGCGAAGTTCGCAAACAGCACCGTGAACCACAGCCACAGGGCGATCACGAGCACGAGTGTCGGCGAATAGCCGCCCGTTTCACCCTTGCCCGCGAACCCTGCTACCGCGAGCAGCGTCGTCAGCACGCTGACGGCCCACACCACGAACATCACGGGATTGCGCAGCTGCACTCGCGGGTCGAGCTTGGCCAGCGCGGAGCCGATGGCGGGCCGCACGATGGCGGGGCTGAAGGTCGATGAGGAAGTGTGAGTGGTTGAGCTCGACATGGCTGATTCCAAGAGACAACGCGCTTACTTACCGACAAGTTGGAGATGCTCCACCACCGGCCCCAAGGCGAGCGCAGGCACGAAGGTGAGAGCGCCGACGATGACAACCACTGCGACCAGCATGAGCACAAAGACCGGCGTGTGCGTGGGCAGCGTGCCGCTGGTCGTCGGGCTGACGCGCTTGGCGGCGAGCGAGCCCGCGACGGCCAGCACGGGCACGATGATCCAGAACCGGCTGAACCACATCGCCAAGCCCAACGCGACGTTATAGAAGGGCGTGTTGGCCGACAGACCAGCGAAGGCCGAACCGTTGTTGTTGCCCGCGCTGCTGAAGGCGTAGAGGATCTGGCTGAAGCCGTGCGGGCCGGGGTTGCTGGTGGTGTTCCCCTCGGGGATGAGCACGGCCACGGCGGTGCCGACGAGCACGATCGCGCACGGCACCAGCACGCAGACCATCGCCATCTTCATCTCGAACGGCTCGATCTTCTTGCCCAGGTACTCCGGCGCGCGGCCCACCATCAGGCCCGCAACAAACACGGCGACGATGACGAACATGAGAATGCCGTAGAGGCCCGAACCCACGCCGCCGAAGACCACCTCACCGAGCTGCATGAGCCACATGGGGATAAGCCCGCCCAGCGGCGTGTACGAATCGTGCATGGAGTTCACGCTGCCGTTGCTCGCGGCGGTGGTCGCGGCTGCCCAGAGCGCGGAGTTGGCGACTCCAAAGCGGGCCTCCTTGCCCTCCATGTTCCCCCCCATGCCCCCGAGCTCGCCGAGATTCGCCGTGGTGTCGACGCCGAGAGCCGCGATCGCCGGGTTGCCCCGAGCCTCGAAGGCATATGTCGCGGCCAGCAATGGCACGAAGATCACGAGCATCGCCGCGAGCACCGCCCAGCCCTGCCGTCGGTCGCGGATCATCTCGCCGAAGGTCCAGCAGAGGGCCGCGGGGATGAGCAGGATCGAGAGCATCTGCAGGAAGTTGGAGAGCGCTGTCGGGTTCTCGAGCGGGTGGGCCGAGTTCACGTTGAAGAATCCGCCGCCGTTGGTGCCGAGCTGCTTGATGGCGATCTGCGACGCAGCGGGGCCAAGCGGGATAGTCTGCGTTGTGCCCGCCGTGGTGTCGGGGGTGGCGGGGGGCAGCGGCACCGTGAGCGCGACCTCTTGCGGCCCGCGGAACGTCTGCACCACGCCCTGGCTCACGAGCGTAAGAGCCAAGACCGCGCTCAGCGGCAGCAGGATGTAGAGCGTCACGCGCGTCAGGTCCGCCCAGCAGTTGCCGATCGTGCTCGCGCTCTTGCGCGAGAGCCCGCGGATCAGCGCCGCCAGCACGGCGATGCCCGTCGCGGCGCTCAGGAAGTTCTGCACGCCCAGCCCGAGCATCTGCGTGAGGTACGACATCGTCGTCTCGCCGCCGTAGCCCTGCCAGTTGGTGTTGGTGGCGAAGGAGATCGCAGTGTTGAACGCAGATTTGGCCTCGACCGCGCCGAGCCCTGCCGGGTTCGCGGGCAGCATGTTCTGCAAGCGCTGCAACGCGTAGACCGCCACAAAGCCGATCGCGTTGAAGACCAGAATCCCCGCCGCAAATGCCTTCCAGCCCGTCTCGACAGGACGCTTGTCCGCATCGACACGCACGCCGCAGAGGGCGTAAATGCCGCGCTCCAGCCAGCCGAGCACGCGGCCCATACCCAGCGGCGCCTCACCCGCCTTGCCTTCCAGCACGCGAGCCATGAACCACCCGAGTGGCTTGACCAGCGCAACCAGCACCGCGAGGTAGATGACTAGTTGCAACACGCCCGAGCCCGTGATGGCTGCGAGCGTTGGTGCGGGGACGGATGCGGATGCGAGGGTGTTCACTGGAACCACTCCGGCTTGAGCAGGGCGATCAAGAGATAGACGAGCAGTGCCGCTGCGACTACTGCCGCGAGCGTGTAGATGACGGTTTGTGGCGTCATTGGCCGAACTCCCGGTGCTGAGTAGCCGGGTCGTGCGAGCCCGACTTTTCGCCGCGTTGCGTTTGACTGATGGGCCGCAGCCACTCGCACACTCGCACCAGGCCGAACGTGGCGAGCAGGCAGCCGACAAAGAGCGCAAAGGGAATGAGGTCGTTCATGGAGTGGCCCTCGGACGGGCGAGGACTTGGTGATGCAGTGCGATCATGGCATGAGCATCGCCATGCACCGGCCCCTTGTCGCTCAGCCGGGCATAAACGCGGTGACCAATCGCATAAAGCCGGCATAAAGACAGCCCGCGCCGCTCGACGGGGCGTCGAGACGTTGCCGTGCGCTGATATGGCATTGATGCAACGAGACGGTCCCTTGATGAGCTCTTGAGCGACATCGCCGCGGAGCCCTCCACACTCATCTCGTCATGCCCGGGTGCGGTCGTACTTCGCGGTTGCACCCAGGCACATGGCTTGGAGTTGGTGTCATGAGCGATACAGCGGCTTGGTGCATAGCGGTCCTTCTGGTCATTGCAGGCGTCGCGGCAGAGGGTTACCTCGCTTGGATGTTCATCGGCGACTGGCGCGAGAGTCGGGCGGAGGAACGCGCCCGACGGGCACGCTGGCGGGCTGCGTCCACGTCGCATGATCGCTCCGCAAGTTCGATCCGAGTCGCTAGAGGGACGACGCTCGCGGCGCTCGGTATGACCGCGGCGGTCGCAGCCGCCCAGACGCCCGCCCCACAGTCGGTGGCGGAATCCCAAGGCATGCCGCCCACCGCCCGCTCGGTTGAAGGCTCGCCAGAACTGACGACGACTGCCACAATGCCCGCAGCAGCGACCTCGGCGCCGGACGCTCCAGCTTCAACCCCGGATCCCGCCCCGGCACCCGCCGAAACCGTCGGATCGGCCATTAGCGTCCAGCTCAACCTCGATTTCACCAACGCGTACTTCTACCGCGGCATTCGCCAGCAGGACAAGGGATTGATCGTCCAGCCCGCCGCTCGAATCACGACGCGCCTCGTGGACGATGCCGAGTTGAAGCTCGACGGATTCATCGGAACCTGGAACAGCTTCGGCCCCAACGCCGGTACGCAGAGCGGCGGGCTCATCGAGGACTGGTACGAGTCCGACCTGTACG
>JANRKB010000039.1:0-1673 GCA_033763695.1 Planctomycetota bacterium
CTGCGGCGTCGAGCGCTTGAGCCACTTCGTGTTGACGAAAATGTAGAAGGCGATGGTGAACGCCAGCAGCGCGCCGGCGACCCAGTTGACCAGCACTCCGAGCGTCATCACGGACGCGATCGACAGCACGATGCCGAAGCCGAGCGCGTCCTCGGCCAGCACCTTGCCGCGCGGGATGGGCCGCGCCGCCGTGCGCGCCATCTTGGCGTCGATATCGGCGTCGTACCACATATTGAGCGCGCCCGACGCGCCCGCGCCGACCGCAATCGAGAGCAGCGCGATCGCGCCGATCAGCGGATGGATGTTGGCCGGTGCCGCCACCATGCCGACCAGCGCGGTCAGCACGACGAGCGACATAACCCGCGGCTTCATCAGCGCGAGAAAGTCCCCGACCGTCGGGGCGAGGCCCACGTCGATCCGGCCAGCCTCAACTTGAACTCCGCCGCCCGCCATGTGTCACACATCCGCTTCCGTTGCGCGGGCTTTATCCCGCTTGTTGTCGTGAAGACCCGAATGACGCCCCAACAGCGCCGCCGCGTGACCCGCCCGGTAGCGAGACGCCGGCGATTTGCCGGCGTCTGCTGTCCTCGACTTCAGTGGTGCTCCGTCGCCTTGATGCGCGGCAGCTTCTCGAACGAGTGGAACGGCGGCGGCGAGGACAGCGTCCACTCCAGCGTGGTCGCGGCCGGGCCCCACGGGTTCTCGCCGACCTTGCGCTTCAGCACGAATGCCGAGATCAGGCCGATGAAGAAGCAGATCGTGCCCGCGGCCGTCATGTAGGACCCGATCGAAGACACGTAGTTCCAGAACGCGAACGCGTCCGGGTAGTCGGCGTAGCGGCGCGGCATGCCTGCAAGGCCCAGGAAGTGCTGCGGGAAGAACAGGACGTTGGCGCCGACGAACGTCAGCCAGAAATGCACCTTGCCCCAGAACTCCGAGTACATGTAGCCGGACATCTTCGGGAACCAGTAGTACCAGCCGGCGAAGATCGAGAACACGGCGCCGAGCGACAGCACGTAGTGGAAGTGCGCGACGACGTAGTACGTGTCGTGCAGCGCGCGGTCGACGCCGGCATTGGCGAGCATGACGCCCGTCACGCCGCCCACCGTGAAGAGGAAAATGAACCCGAGTGCCCACACCATCGGCAGGCGCAACGAGATCGAGCCGCCCCACATGGTCGCGATCCAAGAGAAGATCTTCACGCCCGTCGGCACCGCGATCACCATTGTGGCGAATACGAAATAAGCCTGGGTATCGACGCTCATGCCCGACGTGTACATGTGGTGGGCCCACACGATGAAGCCGACGAGGCCGATGGCGACCATGGCGTAAGCCATGCCCAGATATCCGAACACCGGCTTCTTGGAGAACGTCGACACGATGTGGCTGATCATGCCGAAGCCCGGCAGGATCAGAATGTAGACCTCGGGGTGGCCGAAGAACCAGAACAGGTGCTGATAGAGCACCGGGTCGCCGCCGCCGGCCGGCGCGAAGAACGTCGTGCCGAAGTTGCGGTCCGTGAGCAGCATCGTGATCGCGCCAGCGAGCACCGGCAGCGACAGCAGCAGCAGGAACGCCGTCACCAGCACCGACCACACGAACAGCGGCATCTTGTGCAGCGTCATGCCCGGCGCGCGCATGTTGAAGATCGTCGTGATGAAGTTGATTGCGCC
>JANRKB010000040.1:0-42305 GCA_033763695.1 Planctomycetota bacterium
GCACCCGATGGCTTCATCGGCACGCAGTGGCTGAATGACCAGTCATTCATCATGACCAGCGACGCGTTCGAAATGCAGTGGATGTGGGCCGGGCCGATGGCACGCTTCGTCGGCGATGTCGCCGCGGCATATCCCACGTGGGTTTCGCCCGGGCTCCCCAAGGACATCAAGTCGCTGGGCGAGGAAGACATCGAAGCCCGCGATCAGATCTCCGTGCGGATGGCCGAGTGCTTTGTCGCCAAGCCCGAACTCTACACTGCCGCGGGCAAGGACTCACTCACCAACATCCATCCCACGAGCGAGAAGGACGTGACGTTTCCGTCGAACAAGGTGATCTTGTACGACGCGCACGTCGCGTACCTGACCAAGCGACCCGCGATCGTCGAACGCCACTACAAAGCGCCCGCGGCAATGGCGTTTGTCGATGGCCACGCCGAAGCCAAAGACCCGACTCTCGCAACGGAAGCCGTCGCCAACCCGATGCGCGGCGGGCTGAAAGTCAAGATCCACAGCACGCCCGAGGGCGTCCGCGGTCGCGACTACTAAAGCTAACGAAGCCATGCGCGATCGCGCGTGCTTTGCCCGCTCTACGCGCTCCGCGACTTGGTCGTGGCCAGCGCGCCCATCTGCCGGCGCAGGCGTACGAACCACAGGCCGCCGGCGATGCAGCACCCTGTCGTGATGCTGAGCGCGACAACGCCCGCGCTGACGGGCGCGTGGGCGGGGATCCAGCGGTGCAACCAGTGGTAGAGCGCACCCGCGATGAACGGGGCCATGAGGCCGCGCACGCCGTTGAGCGTGACATGAGTCGCCATGTACTGCGATGTTTGGCTGACGGGCGCGAAGTCGACGTGGCCGAGGTTCCACGCCAGCGCGCCGCCGCCGAGCGCCGCGCCTTGGAGACCCGCGCCGACAAAGAAGAGCCACTTGCTCTCCACCAGGCACGCGAGCGCAAAGACCGCGTTGGAGACAACAAACGCCCAGGAATGGATCGAGCGGAAGCGCACGACATGCATCCGCGCCAGCAGCCGCGCCCACAGCGGCACGGCCAGCGGCATCACGAGATACGGAATCGTCGTCACGATGGCGATCGATGAACCATACTTCATGCCGAACGTGTCGTCGGCGATGAAGACCAACAGCGGCGTCAGCATCAGGTTGCCGATGCCGAGGGTGAACATCGCGCCCATGAAGCGTGCGAACCACGGATCGTGGCGCAGCACACGCCACACAACGGCGATCCCCGCGAGCGGCGACATCGCACGCTCGGCCGCGGCTCGCTCGCGCGCCAGCAGGGCCCGCTCGCCACGCACACGCAGTCGCGAGAACGTGTTGAGCCCCACGATGCCGATCACGGCCGCGATGGGCGTCACATAGCGAAACTTCTCCGGGTCGGCGTCGAGCAGCCAGCCGATGCACAGGCCACCCAGCGCGACGACGAGCTGGCGCGTGGTCTCAAAGCGACCGACCGCCGTGCTGCGTGCGTCACGTGCGTAGTTGGCCCGCCAGATGGCCGTGCGGATCGTGACGATGCCCGACCAGCAGACGCGGGCCAGCAACACCAGCGCAAGCAGCAGCCACAGCCCCAGCGCGGACGTGGGCGTGAGCGCGATCGCGCCGACCAGCACGAGGATGATCGCCTGCAGCGTGTTGATGAACGCGACCTTGGCGCGAGCCGCTGCCATTGCCGGCCACACGAAGCTGACGATGTTCGCAAGTTCGTTGGCCGCCACGAGCAGCGCGACGACGAGGCCGAGTTCCGCGACGCTGACATGCTGCTTGAAGGTGTGACGTGCGAAGACGCCGATCACGCCGCCGTCCACCGCCGCGAGCGCGAAGGAGAAGAAGACGGACGTGAGCATCTCGCGCCGAAACGCCGGGCGCGACATAAGCGGCATCGGCGCGAGCGCAAAGGCCCGACGCACGGACGACAATGGATGGGAAGAGTCAGAAGCGGTCACGGTGGACGTCGGCAAACGCGGCACGAGACGATCGGACATGCATGCCGCGTGGAGCAACCGTGTGATCGCTCCGACAGCGGCGGCAGAGCGTAGATGCGTTCGGCACATCACGCGCTCGAAAACAGGCGTGGAACACGCTCCACACGCCCTCCGCCACCTTGGGGGACGTGAATGCGCAAGCCTTGCGGCGTGCGTTTGGTGATGCAGAATCGTGGTTTTCGGTCCATGCGTGCAACCGACCGGAGGATTGGACGAAATCTTCTGCGACGACCGACCGACATAGTCTTGTCGCAAGGGAACAACGGTTGAGCGAACATGCGTTGTTGCACGCCGGCTCCGGCGTGCTCGATGTGAGAGAGAGAACCGATGACCAGTGCCGCCCCCATGCCTACGCCCACACCCTCGACGCGTCATCGCGACGCGGACGAGTACGTCCTGGGCACAGGCGTTGACGAAGCCTTCCGCCTCGGCCTGCAGCATCGCCTGTGGTCGGGTGCGGCACACGCGCTGTGGGAGCGTGCCCGCGTCCAACCCGGCTCGGTCGTGCTCGACCTGGGCTGCGGCCCCGGCCACGCCACCGTTGACCTCGCGCAGATCGTCGGCGCCACCGGACACGTCACCGGAATCGATGAGTCCCCCACCTTCCTCAAGCAACTGCACGAGGAAGCGATGTCGCGCCGCCTCAGCAACGTCGAACGCGTGCTGGGCGATGTGCAGGATCTGGACAACGCCATGCCCGGCCACGACGGCGCAGTCGATGTCGCCTACGGGCGATGGGTCTTCTGCTTCCTGGAGAATCCCGAGTCGGTCGTGCGCGGCGTGCGCCGCCTGCTCAAGCCCGGCGGCCGCTTCGTCGTTCAGGACTACTTCAACTATGAACTGGGCATGACGCTCGCCCCGCGGCGCGAGATGTTCTCGCGCGTGGTCCGCGCCATCGCTCACTCGTGGCGCAGCCGCGGCGGCGACCCCGACATCATGGGCACGCTCCCCAAGCTGATGCAGCGCCATGGGTTCGAGATCCAGCACCTCGAAGTGAACCAGCGGATCGCGCGCCCGGGCTCGACGCTGTGGCACTGGCCCGACACGTTCTATCGCAACTTCGTGCCGCGGCTTGTCGATGACGGGCTGGTCTCGGCGGCCGAGGCGGCAGCGTTCTTTGAAGAGTGGCGTCACGCCAGCAAGGACCCGGCGTCGTTCGTGTTGCTGCCGCCGGTCTTTGACCTGATCGCCGTCAAGACCGCCTGATCGCGCTCAGAGAGCCAATCTGAACACACCAAACACGCACGATCTGGGATCGTGCGTGTTGTCTTTGTGAATGTGCGATGTCGCGGGAGTCGGGACGCGTGTTGCGTGTGATGCCCGGTGTGATCGTTGGTGGCTATTGCGCCGCTTCGCGGCTTCGAAGCGAGAGAACCTGTCGAGCGATGCATTGACGAGCCCGCAACGCGTGTCACCATCTCATCACGCCGACAGGCGACTGACGCGCGACGGGTGTTCGCGAGCCAGTTCGAGCGGCAGCACGCGCGCCAGCTTCTCATACTGATCGAGCGTGTTGTAGAGCTGAGCGCTGATGCGCAGCACGCGGATGTTCCCCGCGGCAAGTCGCCAGACGGGCGTCACGACGCCGTGGTTATGGATGAGCTCATCCTGCAGCGGGTCGTCGTAGAGCGTGGTGCGGGTCTGCATCTCCGGCGCGGCTTCGGGCAAGATGAGCGTCGCCATCGTGCCGATCATCGACGCCGGTGCCGCGGGAGCGCAGCCCAGTGCGGCACAGAGGATGTCGCGGGCACGCAGCACCATCGCGTGGTTGCGTGCCATCAACGCATGCCAGCCTGCGAACGGCTCGGCCTGGCCGCGGGCGTCGATCGCCGTGGGCGGCACGATTGAACCCATCACCTGAATCGCGCTGGGCACGCTCAGAATGCCCGTGTAATCGTCGGTGCCCATGTAGTCGAAGTCACGCAGGAACAGCGCACGCTCGGGCCGGATGCGATGGGCGCGACTGGAGAGGAAGACTGGGCGGAAGTTCGCCTGCTTCTCGCGCGAGACGTAGAGGAAGCCGGTGCCCTTGGGGCCGCTGATCCACTTGTGGCATGAGCCGACGTAGTACGTCGGCTCCAGCGCGCTGATGTTGACGGGAATCTGCCCCGGGGCGTGCGCGCCGTCCACGAGCACCTCGATGCCCTTGGCCTTCAGCGCAGGCACGATGCGCTCCACCGGGAAGATCAATGAGGTTGCACTGGTGATGTGGCTGACCATCGCCAGCCGCGTGCGCGGCGTCACGCACGACATGATCGCGTCAAACACCTGATCGGGCGTCTGAATCGGGAACGGAATCGCGGCCCGCACGATCTTGATGCCCGTGCGGCTGGCGATGCGCTCCAGTTCATTCACGCCCGACATGTACTCATGGTCGGTGATGAGCACCTCGTCGCCCGCGCGCCAGTCAATGTTGTGCAGCACGCTGCAAATCGCCAGCGTGGCGTTGGCCATCGGGGCCAGGTCGGCGGCATCACAACCAACGAACGCACCCAGGTCCTCGCGAAACTCATCCATCAGCCGCTCGAGATCGACCTTGAAGAAGCGCACCGCCTCGCGCTCCATGCGCTGGCGCAGGGCGTGCTGCTTCTCGAGCACGACCTTGGGGACCGCGCCGTACGAGCCGTGGTTCAGAAACGTGACCGAAGGGTCCAGATGCCAGATCGACGAGGGCGCGACGAAGTTCGCCAGCGCGGGGGTCAGCCCCGTCAACAGGTGGGCGGGAACGTCAATCTTGGACGCGGGCATGGCGGTTGGCGACATCGAACAACGACTCCGAGGCACGGGTTCAGTTGGAAGGAGCGTCGGAGCCTCGAATGAGACTCGACACCATCTCCATCGGCAGCGACGCGGCCCCAAAGTGAAACAAACCAGAATATCGAAATCTCCAGCGGGATCAGCCACCCCGCGTCGCTTTGGGAAGGCCGCCGGGGTGTGCCCTGCATGTTGGTCAAGTTCGGAAGAGGAACGCCAGCACCCGCGCGAACCCGTCCAGAGTTTTTCTGGTGCTTCCGCGCACGCGTGTTCCACCCGGGGCATGACTGGGGTGAAGTCCGCCCGAGCCGAGCGAGGCGGGATTTTGCACCAAACCGCGTGAGTCTCACGCGGCGTTGTCGTTTCTGAACTGTCACGCACGCGGCAGACCCGGACGCATCCGGGACCGGAGGGGGGAACCCCGGGAAAGCACCCGCCGCGGCATGACGGGAGACCAGAACGATGAACGCTCGCACCAACCGCCGTCTGAACCGCTCCAACCCGTCCGCCCTCGCCGCCGCGACACTGATGATCGCCCTCGCTGGCGTGGCGTCTGCCGCGACCATCAAGATCAGCGACCCCGCGCCGACCTACAGCGATTCGAAGAACCCTGATCCGCGGGCGACCATCGCTGGCTACAAGGCGTCGATCTCGAGCTATCTCGACTCGAAGAACCCCGCCAACAGCGGCACCGGCTTCTTCAGCAAGTCCTGGGATGCGTGGAACAAGACCCAGACCAACAAGTGGACGCTCAAGGACGGCGGCAAACTCGAAGGCGAGTTCAACGTTTCGACCATCCGCACGTTCATCAACGGCTCGGGCTTCGGCGGCGTCACCATCCGACTGAACTTCACCCCCAAAGGCAAGGATCCGGTGAAGTGGGTGTGGTCCCAGGCCCTCGATGACAACTACGACGGCGTGTCCCCGCCGTGGCCCGGCCCCGTCGGCAAGCAGCGGTACGAGATGGATGTGAAGTCCGGCTCCACCAGCCCTGCCTACCCGTTCACCTATGCCGACCAGCATTTCTTTGACGAGCCCAAGGCGGGCACGGTCAAGGACTCGACGGTCTACTTCCATGCCGTGCTGCTGCTCGTCGCGATCGACGACACAACGCGGACCATGACCACCTATGAAGGACTGTCGTACGGCTGGGATCTGACCAGCGTCCCGACGCCCGGCTCGCTGGCCCTATTGGGGCTGGGTGGTCTGGTGGCCGCCCGTCGCCGCCGCTGATTCTTGGAAAAGTCAGTTCCGCCCGCGTGAGCAGGAAGGCCGGACGCCGTTGCCAAGGGAGAGGGGCAATACGTCCAACGGCCGTCCGCGAGGGGCGAGGGGGAGGTTGCCCGTCAGCCTCCCCCTCGACGTTTTTGCCCCCTCTTTTGCGCGTCACCACCCGCGATGCTGCGGGAATGTATAAACGGAAACTATTCACAATCCAAACAAAATGCGATCTACTGAGACTTGCGAGGGGTCGTAAGGGGGGGTAGAGTCATCCCCGTTGCGTCCTTCGACGCGACCCGGGCCGGGATCGGCTCTCTGGGATCGCCCCTCGATGCTTGTTGCCGAGAGTCGTCCGCGCAACCTGGATTGGTACCACTCAGGTCCGCTGCTCTTTGGTGACTGGGGCACCAGCCGCCTGTACGTCCTCGGACTTGCGTTCTTCTACACGGCCCATACCTCGGTGTTTTACCTGGGCGCCATGGGCATCATCATGGCCGCGGTCGCGTGGGCCTACGTGATCATCTGTCGCTGCTTCCCCGAAGGCGGCGGCGTGTATTCGTCGGCCCGCCAGATCAGCCCGCTGCTGTCGGTCGTCGGCGCGACGCTGCTGCTGTGCGACTACATCATCACCGCCGCACTCTCGACGATCGAAGCCTTTCACTACTTCGGCGTCGGCGAGAAGTGGGTCCTACCGCTGTCGCTTGGCACGATCGGCGTCTTGGGCCTCATCAACTGGTTCGGCTCGCGGCGTGCAGGTCAGTTCGCGCTCATCATCGCGATCGCCGCGATGGGCGCGTCGCTGGTCATCGCGCTCATGTGCATCCCGTTCCTGGGCGAGGGCCTGCGAACCGTCAGCCTTGAAGGCGTGAAGAACAGCGACAACTGGCAGCGCTGGACGTCGCTGGTGCAGATCATGCTCGCGCTGTCGGGCGTGGAAGCCGTGTCGACCATGACCGGCGTGATGAAGGAGCCCGTGGCCCGCACCGCCAAGCGCACGATCTGGCCGGTGCTCGCCGAGGTCGTGGTGCTGAACATGGTCTTTGGCATCGCCTTGGCGGGGCTGCCGCACCTGCGCGATCTGCATGTGCCCGACTATGTGACGCACATCGTCAATGGCGGCGGCGCGGAAGCCGTGCCCGACGCCGTCAAGGCCTATCGCGACACCGCGATGAAGACGCTGTCGATCGCCGCGGGCGAGCATTGGCTCGGCCCGACGATGGGCTTTGTGCTCGGCAAGGCGGCCGCGATCATCTTCGGGCTGCTGCTGCTGTCGGCCTCCAACACGGTCATCCTCGGCATGGTGTCCGTGGTGTACTCGCTGGGGCGCGATCGCGAACTGCCGGCCAAGTGCACGAGACTGAACTACTCCGGCGTGCCGATCATCGGCCTGATCGTCGGTGTGATCGGGCCGATCGTGGTGCTGCTGTTCGTCCACGACGTGATGCTGTTGGCGGACTTGTACGCCGTCGGCGTGGTCGGCGCGATCGCGATCAATGTGTCGTGCTGCGTGTTCAACAAGGCGCTGACGCTCAAGGGCTGGGAACGCGCGGGCATGGTGGGCGTTGCCGTGCTGATGAGCGGCGTATTCGTCACCATCGTCATCACCAAGCCGCACGCCGCGATGTTCGCCGGCGGCATGGTGGCGGCGGTGCTCATCGGTCGCGTGCTCACGCACTACCTGCAGCCCAAGATGCTGCCCGAGCCCGAGACGGGTTGGGCGGCGGTACTCCACGCCGCGGCCAGCAAGCCCCCGACCGGCGGCCCGCGCATCATGCTCGCGGCCCGCGGTCGCGATCAGGCGCAGTACGCCGTGGACCTGGCGAAGAAGCGTGGTGCCGCGCTCTTTGGCATCTTCGTGCGCACGTTGCGCGTGAGCGATATGGGTTCGAGCAGCGTGCCGCGCGTCGAGGATGACAAGGACGCGATGGAGGCGCTGGGCACGACGGCGACGGTGGCCCGCGACGCGGGTGTGCCGTTCGTACCCATCTATGTCATCAGCCCCGAAGTCGCGAACGAACTGCTGGACTACACGGTGACGTTCGGCTGCGACACACTCATCATGGGTAAGTCGCGCCGCGGCGTGTTCAGCCGCGCCCTCGCGGGAGACATCGTCGCCGAAGTGGCCAAGCACATGCCCGACGGCGTGTCGCTGGTGACGCGCTCGGCCGGACCGTTCGCGACGGCGACGGAAGTGGACTGCGACGAAGTGCGCGAGCAGGCGGGGAAGTAAGACGATCCGGGCCTTCGGGTCTTTGCACTCACGCCTTCTTGCTGTAGTCGTACACGCCGCGGCCGGACTTGTCGCCCAGGCGACCGGCGGTCACAAGCTGCTTCAGCAGCGGGCACGCGCGATAGCGATCGTTGTTCAGCCCATCGGCCAGCACATTCATGATGTGAACGCACGTGTCCAGCCCGATGAAGTCGGCAAGGCGCAGCGGGCCCATCGGGAAGTTGCAGCCCAGTTTCATGATGCCGTCGATCGCCTCGGGCTCGGCGACGCCTTCCATCCACGCGTAGAACGCCTCGTTGATCATCGGCATGAGCACGCGATTGCTCACAAAGCCGGCGCGATCGTTGGCCTTGAGCGGCGTCTTGCCCATCGCGGTCGCCAGCGCGATCGTGCGCTCGGTGACTTCAGGGCTGGTTGCGAGGCCGGGGATGACTTCAACCAGGCCCATCAGCGGCACGGGGTTGAAGAAGTGCATGCCGACGACGCGATGGGCCGCGGCACCGGTGGCCGTGGCGATCTCGGTGATGGAGATGCTGCTGGTGTTGGTGGCCAGGACGATGTCGTCGCGGGTGAGCATCGCCGCGAGCTTGGCGAAGAGGTCTTTCTTGACCTTGGCGTCTTCGACGATCGCTTCGACGACCCAGTCGACCTTGGCAAGGCCGTCGAGCGTCTCGACGTACGAGATGCGCGACAACGCGGCGTCCATGTCGGCCTGCGAGATCTTCTGCTTCTCGACGAACTTGGCGAGCGACTTCTTGTGCGTCGCCTGGCACTTGGCGATCGCGCCGGGGAACGCGTCATAGACGACAACGTGCAACCCCGAAACCGCGGCGACCTGGGCGATGCCGCCGCCCATCTGACCCGAACCCACAACGCCGATCGTCTTGACGCTCATCTCAATGACCTCCGATGGCCGTGCATCGCGGCACGGCGGACGAACATGACTCACCGCAGCGCACGGCCCTTTTCAACGATGGTGTTGTAGGTCGCGCGATAATGCTTGGTGTACTCAACCGCGGCGACGGCACCGAAGCCGTTCTTGTCCCACGCCGCCTTGATCTCCTTGAAGTTCGCCTCGGTGAACTCAAGCACGCGACCATCGGGCAGCGTCGTCGGCGGCCACGCGTAGAACAAGCCTTCAAGTTCCTTCGTGAGCGGGTCTTCGCTGCCGAGCTTGGCGCGGGCCGCGTTGACCGTGTTCCACGCCTCGCGCTGCTCGTGGGCGTTGTCGATCGCGAACGCGCCGAGCATCGGGCCGATCGCCGCACGCCACTTGCCGGGCGTTGCTTTGCTGGCGATCGCGAACGGGTCGATGTCATCCACGAAGTGCGAGCGATACTTGGTGTACGTCTCCGGCCTGATCGGCATGCGGCGGAGTTCATACAGGCGCGGGCCGAGCGGCTGCGCGTCGTCGCCCTTGGGGTTTTCCTTGCCGCGCGGATCGCGCTGGCTGGGCAACTGCCACAGCAACTGGCCCTCGTCCGTCAGCAGGAACTCAACGAAGCGTTGCGCGAGCTCGAAGTTCGGCCCGCCGCGCAGGATCGACACCGGATCAGCGTCGACCGCGACCTCGCCAGGCGGATCGACATACCCGACGCGGCTGTCGGCGGCAGTTTCGCCGGGCGCGAGAATGGCCTGCGCCTGGCCGCGCCCGTAGAAGTCGATCGCCAGCGCCATCGCGGCCTCGCCCTGGCTCACATCGATCGGCGGCTTGGTGCTGGAGTTGGTATACGACCGCGAGTTGGCACACATCTCGCGCAGCACGCGCCAGCCCTTCTCCCAGCCATAGGCCGAGAGAATCGAGTCGAGCGCGGTCGTCAGTGAGCCTGACTGACGCGGATCGGCGAGCGCGACCCAGCCCGCGAGCTTGGGATCGGCAAGATCACTGAAGTGTGTGGGCGGCTTGACGCCGAGCTTCTCACACAGCGGCTTGTTGTAGACGATGCCGAACGCCGAGAGACAGTTGCCCAGCCAGAACTGGTCCTTGTCATAGAGCGGCTGCGTGCCGACCAGGTTGGTCGGGCCGTACCACGCGAGCAGTTGCTCCTGCGAGAAACCCGCGGGGATGGACATGGGAACGTTGACGCGCTTGGGCTTGCCCTCGGGATCGGTGATGGTCGCGAAGACGCCATCGCCCTTCTTCAGGCGGCCGTGGTCATAGGACCCGCCGCCGAACATGAGGTCATAACTCACGGTGCCGGGCGGGCAGATGAACGCGTTGCCATCGAGCTTGAGTTCGCCGCGCGAGACGGCGGCGTTGTACTGCGACTGGAGGAGCTTGAGGATTTCGCTGGTGCCCAACGGGCCGCGCCAGTCGATCTTGACGTCGCGGTTGTGGGCACGCTTCATCCACCGCTCGAACGCCGGGCCATACTCGGCGGAGATCTGCTGCACGTGCGGCGTGATGATGATGAGCTTCTCAACCTTGGCGCGCGTGTCGGCGACGGCGGCGGGCTTGAGCACGAACGGCACGCCGAGGATCAGCCCCAGAAGCACAAAGATCATCACCCGCGAAAGGTTCATGGCGACAGTGTAGAGCATGGCCCGCGCGGCCGGAACGCTCGCACGCTTCCGGCGAATCGCCGGTCAGACCCGGTCACGCTGCAAGACGCGGGCGTGTCTTCCTTATACTTGATTCGTGACAAGCACACTGCATCATGCACGGGCGACGTTCGGCGGGCTGACGCGACCGTTGTCGGCTGGCTGGCTGAGGGCCTGTCGGCTGTCGGGCCGGGCAACGTCGGGCGGGGCGTGGCGACACGTCGCGATGGCGGTGATCGCGCTGCTGTGCATCGTCGGCACCATCGCCGAGGCACCTGCGCAGACGCCGTCGCCGGCCAGCGCAAGCCAGCCCGCCGCAACGAGCACGATCGTCGGCGTGCCGGCGGCACGTCAAGCCAACGACCTGGTCGTCATCACGATCTCCGGCCCGATTGATTCGATGACGGCACGGAGTGTGCTCCGTCGCATCAAGGTCGCCGAGGACAGCAAAGCCGACGCGATCGTCATCGAACTCAACACGCCCGGCGGCGAGGTCGGCGCGGTGCTGGAGATCTGCGACGCGATCAAGAACTCGCGCGTCAAGAACTCGGTGGCGTGGATCAACACCAAGGCGTATTCGGGCGGCGCGATCATCGCCCTCGCCTGCCGCGAGATCGTCGTGACCGACACCGCGGCGATGGGTGACGCCAAACCCGTGACGATCTCGCCGACGACCATCACGGGCCTGAAGGGGCTGTCGAAGGACGAACGCGAGAAACTGCTGCCGCCGCTGATCGCGGAAGTGACCAACAGCGTCCGACGGCACAACAAGGCCGCAGGCGCGTATCTGTGGGACGAACTGCTCGCCCAGGCGATCATCGCGACTGACGCGCAGCTCTGGCTGGTGGAGGACACCCAGACCGGCACGCGATTCTGCGTGGATGCCAATGAGTTTGCGGCTCTCTTCCCCGATCGGCCGATCACGCAGCCGCTGCTCGCGACGGCGGGCGTCGGAAGCGTCTTGCCGCCGCCCGATGCAGGCAGCACAGCCGCGACGCCGACGACCGACGCGTCCGCGCAAGGCGAGCGGGGTTCAGAGGGTTCCGATACGCCAGCCGCGTCGCCGTTTGTGCCCGCGGCGGACTCGCTCCGCTCCATCAGCGGCGAGATTGATCGCGCCATCGCCGACGCCGGCGCAACACCGACCATGCGCCCGCGCATCGTCACACCCAACAACGGCCGCTACAAGCTCCTCGGCCTGATCAGCAACGGACGCGGCGCGATCGTCATGGGCGCAGAAGAAATGCGATTCCTCGGGCTTGCCGCCAACATCTCAACCAAGAGCGGCAGTACCACGCTCGCGCCGATCGGCGACGACGAGGAACTCAAGACGTTCTTCGGGGCACAGCGCTTGGTGCGGCTTGACGAGGTGTGGTCCGAGTCGATGGTGCGTGTGCTCACGCTCCCGTGGGTACGCGGCATCTTGATCGTCATTTTCCTGATCGCGCTCTTCCTGGAGATGTCGCACCCGGGCGTGACACTCCCCGCGCTGGTCGCCCTCACGGCGCTCGCGCTGCTCATCGCACCGCCGCTGCTCGTCGGGCTGGCGACGTGGTGGGAAGTGGCGGCGATCTTGCTGGGGCTTGTGCTCATCGCGCTTGAAGTGCTCGTGATTCCGGGCTTTGGCATCATCGGCGTGCTCGGCTTGCTGCTGCTCTTTGTCGGCCTGGTCTTCTCGTTCACGCACGGCACGACCGACCTCTTCAAGAGCGGCTCGCAGGCCAACGCCGAACTGCTCACCGGCTTGGTCACTGTGTTGCTGTCGATGTTCAGCGCGGGCGTGGGAATCTATTTCCTCGCGCGGAACTTCGGCTCGCTGCCGCTCTTTAAGCACCTCGTGCTCAAAAACACCGAAGACGACGGCGGAACGCTGCTGACGGCGATGGATCTGGGCGATCTCCCCGTGAAGCTCGGCGACAAGGGCGTGGCCATCACGCCGCTGCGGCCATCGGGGCGCGCGGAGTTCGCGGGCCAGATCGTGGACGTGGTCGCGGAGATGGGATTCATCGAGAGCGGCAGCCGCGTGCGCGTCGTGGAAGTGGGCGGCCTGCGGATCGCCGTGGCGAAGGTGGAGTGAGCGTCACAGCGGTGGAACGCGATGCTCGCTCGCCCAGCAAACCGGCCACGGGAATGCGGCGTTTTGGCGCTTCAACGACTTGATGAGCCGCTTGTGCATCCAGAACGCATCGACTGAACCGATCTCGTGCGTCTCGTCGCGCCAATAGTCACCCAGTTGAACCATGTAGAAGCCCATCTGCCCCAGAACCTCCATCAGTTCGGGAAGCAGCGGGTTCTCAGGGCCGTAGTAGCGGCGGAACCATGTTTCGAGCAGCACGACGTCGGCGTTCGCAAACGCCTTGGCCCCGCCACGAATCACCTTGAGCTCGCCCGCTTGAACATCAGCCTTGATGATCTGCGGCTGGGGAATCTGGTGTTGCTCGATGTACGCATCGAGCGTCTCACACGGCACCTGGATCTTGCTGCCGTAGGGCATGGACTCAAACAGCAATGAGCTTCCGAGTCCCGATGGCTGAAGCCAAAAGTCAGCAATACCCGGCCGTTCACTCAGCGCCACCGCGTGGAGGTGAAAGTTGGAGTGTGTGTCGAGATTCGCGCGCAACTTCTCGTCGTAGTCGCCGGTGCGTCCCGCGAGCGGCTCGAAGATCTCGTAACGCGCCTCAGGAAAGATCGGGTTGATCGCCGCGGACCAACACCCCGTCGAACCGCCGATGTCGAGCACCACGCCCGGCCGATAGCCGGTTGCCGCGAGGCGAGAGAAGAACAGTTGCTCGCAGTCAGGGTCGCCGTACTTTGGCTCGCGCGTGGTGGCCGGAGTTGTGGGCGATGAAAGGTCAGCCAGTTGGGCGGTTGGAGCGACCGACATGGAAAGTCTCCGGCGCGGGGTGGGTGATCAGGCTGCGTCGTGGTATTCGCCGTAAAGCGCGATGACATGAACTCCGGCATCGCGAAGCATCTTGCTGCGCCGCCAGAGTTGGCGTTCAAATCGGTCAGAAGAGAGGATGACAGCATCCGGCTGGCTTTCGAGAATCTGCCGGATGCTGCGAATCGGCAAGCCGGCAACCGATCGACCCTGGACTTCCGGGCGATCGTCGATCACGCCGACAACTTCGACGGGGGCGGACGCGATCGTCGGCGCCAAATCAGTCGTGTGCGTGCCCGCGCCGAAGAGCGCGACGCGTGTGCGTCCCTCGACGGCGCACTTCTGAAGGGCTGCCGCGACCCGCAGGTTCTTTTCTGGCGTCGATGGGCCGTAGAACGAGGCGAATCTTGTCCGGATTCCGCGCTCGGCGAGCGCATCAAACTCTGGCGCACAGCGCGTTTGGGTCTGAGGCGAGTAGCCAGCGACGAGCATGTGACGCACGCCTCGGGCATGCCACTCATCAAGCGGCAAGCACGGATAGCCCCAGAGCGTGCGTGGCGTCGCAGATTCCGAGACAAAGCCTGCAATCTCGACCTTTGGCGACATGATCGCATCGGCGAGGAGTCGCGCAGGAAGATCGATCAGGCGGATCACCAATCGCGCGGCACCCTCGCGCTCGAAGCACGCGATCGCGTGCGCGATCTGTTCCTCAAACTGGTCCTTGCATGAACCCGGGCCGTAGTTGCCCGCAAAGTGTCTCTCGGCAAGCCGCTCGCTGTCGGTCGCAAGCAACGACGCGTCAAGCCGCCGGTTCAAGCCCAGCGGTTCATGCCCGGGGAACCCGAACCACTTGCGCGTCAGAAACAGTTCGTTGTCGCGCCGATCATGCCCCACCGCGCTGTCGGTCCACCACGTGGGCGGCGCCTCGCCGCTGCGAAAGAAATGGCGATGCTCGTGCGTCAGGTCCGTCCGACACCACAGCGCGCCCAAGCACTTCGCGACCCAGTACAACTCGCAATCGCCCCAGTTGTGCCAATAGCCTTCATGCAGGGGACCACTCCCCTGATACATCGTGTCGATCCATCGCCGCCCCAGGAACGGACTGCCGCAATACAGCGCCGCATTGCCATAGGCGTCGCCGTGCGGCTGCATGACGCCGAAGCCGTCCGGAAAGCGCTCAAAGAACTGTTGAGCCAACTGCTGGGCTGAGTGATTGGGGTCAGGCAGCATGTCGCAGCCGCCGGTAACCACGATTGACGCCGAGGGCGGCACGACCTGTTTGCAGAGCAGATTCACGGACGCCGCCCACCCGGGATATGCGTCAACGCGATGGATGATGTCGGCCGGAACATCGCCTCGGACTTTGTCCTGCAGCACCGCGACCTTGTACCCCATCTCGCGCCAACGCGGCAGGGTCTGGCGGCATCGCTCGAGACTGGCCGAGGGAATGGCGTACCACACCTCGTGGTTGGCGAGGCTCATGACTCGACTCCGATGCTTCGTTGCATTCCGACCGTCCTCATGTGCAAGCAGTTATCGGAATCCGACAGGGGGGGCCATGAGGCCTGTATCGAAAGTGCGGCCGGGTTTGCCTCCGCCGCCGGGCAGGCGGCAAATCAGGCTCAAGTTCGGGGGGTGCGCTCAAGGACGGGCCGTGGTGCATCCGATCTGAGAGACACCACGTCGCATGCCCGCTCCACGCGCCTATTTCGCAATCCCCTCTGCCTGCCCAGAACGCTGCCGCATCACGCTGCGCGCGTGGCGGGAGCAGGGTTATGGCACTGCCGTGCTGGCGGACGCCAAGAGCAGCGCTGCCGAGAGCGACTTCGGTGCCGATGTCGTCGTCCGCGTCGACCGATACGAAGGGTGGCCCGCGAGCGTCAACTTTCTCTGCCGACAGGTCGTGCCAAGAGAATGCCCTGTCGTCGTCACCGGCGGCGATGACATCCTGCCAGACCCTCGTCACTCCTGCGAGCAGTTGGTGAACGAGTTCCTGCAACGTTTCCCCGACACATTTGGCATCATGCAAGCACGCGGCGATACCTTCATGGCCGCGCATCAATACTGCGGCTCGCCGTTCATCGGCAGAGCATGGTTCGAGCGGATGTACGCCGGTGCAGGCGGACTTTTTTCGGGGTACCGTCACAACTACGCGGACAACGAACTTCAGTGGCTCGCGCGAGGCATGGGTGTCCTCTGGGACCGGCCCGACCTGACGCAGGCACATGAACACTTCAGCCGCGCCGGGAGTGCGGCACCATCCCACTGGGGCGGCGTCGTCGCAAGCGATCTGCAAGACTGCTTGCTGTACTACGCGCGGGCGCAGAGCGGGTTTCCCGGGCACGAGCCGATCGCCGATCACACGCAGACTCTTGCTTTCCGTCCTCCGCCCGAGCCGCGCGACATGCTGTTGCTCGCCGAGCAGCGCCTGATCCATACAGCGCTGGACAACCCGTGCGCGCAGGCCGTGGCAGCGGCACTCCAGCAAGCCGCGGCCGCGGGTCACGACCCGGTTGGCATCTTCGGCTACGGCCTGTTCGCACAGTCGGCCGCCAATGCCCTGCGCGAGCCCCCCGTGCAGATCGCGTGCTTCATCGACGACGACCCGCAACGCCAAGGCCGCATGGCGTGGAACATCCCGGTTGTATCGCGCGCCCAAGCGGCGGCGATGGGGATCCGAGGCGTGGTGCTCGCGGCCCGTTCAGTGCACGCGCAACTTCGGGCGGCAAGCGCGACGTTTCGCGACGCCGGGATCACGGTCTATGGACTGGACGACCACGACGCGCGCACATCGGTCGCATGAGCATTGATGAACATTGTCTCGAAAGGACCTCACCATGCGTCGCAGCATGAAGACGAAGAAGAAGACTGATCCCGTCATCCACTACGTCGGCGACAGCCATGTGTCGTTCATGCGAGGCACCGTCGACCTCGCGCCGCTCTGGCCTGAACGCGGCCCCAGCTACATCCCCGGCATCGTGGTGCAGCGGGCCGGTCCCTTCCTCGCCTATTCGCTCACGCGCCCGCGGCACAAGGCACGCCAGGTCTTGCGAGCGATCGCGAGCAGCTTCGCACCTGATGACGCGGTCGTGCTTTCGTACGGCGAAATCGACTGCCGCTGGCAGGTCGTTCATCAGGCTCGCCTCCAGCGTCGCACCATCCGATCCGTCGCCCGCGAACTGGCGAAGCTCTATGTCCCGGCGGCCCGCAAACTGATCGCTCAAGCGCGGCTCGCCTTCGCCGACGCCGGCCCCGCGCAGCTCGACCACATCCAAACCGAAGGCGGCTTCCGCGGCTCAGTCGATGAGCGGCGCGAAGCGGTCATCGAGTTCAACGCGGCGCTCAAGCGCGAAGCGTCGCGCGTCGGGTGCCCCGTGCTTGAGATTCACGACAAACTGTGCGATGGCAAACTGCCCGATCGCCGGTGGTTCATGGATTCGGTTCATTTGGGCCGCCAAGCCGCACCTCTGATGGTTGAAGAACTGATCCGCGTCGGATGGATCGCGGACGTTTCAGCCGCACGGGCCACCGCGCGCGCGCTTGCCGATCTGCCCGGACCGCCGCCGCCACCGGCAATGGAGCCGACGAGCAACGAGCTCGACGCGCTCTTGGATCGTGCCGCACTTGAGTGCGTGGCGCGCGGCGCACGTCGCGTCGCGCTCTTTGGCGCAGGAGCGCATACCCGTCGCGTGGGCTTTGACTTTCTGCGTGCACGCGGCCTTGAAGTTGTCGGCGTCCTCGACGACGCTTCGCCCGACACCAACATCAGCGGGGTCCCGGTGCTACGCCCTGACCGCTGCACGCTCTCCATCGACGCCGTCGTCATCTCTTCCGACACGATCGAGCCGCGACTGTCCGTGCGAGCGCACGAAGTCTTCGCACCCCGCGGGATCCCGATCGTGCGCATCTATCAATGGAAGTCCGCCACGCCGCAGGCCATCACGCCCGCGCAAGCTCATCGCGCAACCAAGCGGGCAGCGTGACCGCAAGCCCGTCGCTCGTAAATGCGCTTCTCGCACACGACCGCTGCCACGATGCCAGCCCGTCCCGGAACTCGCGACTCTCAATCGCTCGCGTAACGACTGCGTCGAACGACGCACGATCCCAGAAGCCGCAGCAGCGCGGGTCGCCCGCGAGCCACATGCTCTCGCGCGTCACGGGCGTTCCATGCGTGTACGGCCATGGCTGCTCGCGCGTCGGATACACGATCGGCTCCGGCACGACAACTGTGCGCTCGGGAATCTCAAAGCCCAAGTCTCGATGCAACTCATCCATGATCTGCATCGGCGGCTGGAGCGCCGGCTCCTCCCACCGCGACGATTCGCACGACCATCGGGGCGCGCCGCGCGTCTGCTCACCTGGCGAGGCCGCATCGAGGCCCATCCCCCACCACAGCAGCATCACATCGATGTCTTCCCGCTTGTAGCGCGGGAGCGTCACGCCGCCAGAAAGCGCGCTCTCGCTAATCCGTTGATGCTGATGAAAGCCCATCGCTGCATGCAGCGACACCCGCGCGCACTGATACGCGGCACGCAGATCGTCGCCGTGCGTGAGTTCGCCCTTGGCATATCGCGCGAAGCGCCGATGCTTCTCCCACCCGCGGCCATACAGATGCAGCCGCCAGCCGCGCCGCTCGCACAGATCCGCCGCCCACTCCAGCATCTGGTGCCGCAGCATGCGTTCAACAATCGGCGACGCAAAGCCCGCATTGAAGTTTGCCAGATCCGCATCGGTTGCAACGGGGTTGACGTGCTTGCGCAGCACCTTTGCCGCGACCAGCCCCGCTCGATAACGCACCCACAGCGACAATCCGGAGTTGATGATCGGCTCGACACCCGCAACAAACTCGCGCAGTGCTTCCATCATCCGCGCTCGCGTCGCTTGGGGGAGCGTGGCCACGAGCGACTCGATCAGCCCATCAATCGGCTCGCTGTTGTGACTCACATACCCGACCTCGCACGTGAAACGTTTACGCTGCGCATCGTTGACTGGCCCGGCGTGGAACTTGCGTTCGCCCGCGACAACCGGGAAGTAAAGCGTGCGCTGCTTTGGATAGCCAAACGTCGTGAAGAGCGCGGGCGTCAGATAGCCGACGACAAAGTCGAGTTCGCCGAGCGATTCGCCAACCTCGCGCGAATGCAACTGGCCCGCCTGATCCTGCACCCACATCACAAACGGCACGCCGCGAGGTGCCCCGGCCGGCAGCAACCCACGCGTGTGATTCACGGCGAGGATCAGGTCCGGCTGCCACTGCGCATACTCACGCCAGCACGCAATCGCGCTGCTGCGCGACGAGTCGTCCGGCTCCAGCATGACGCGCACGTCACAGCCGCGCTCACGAAGCGCCTCGGCCAGATCCTGGCACGAATGCTGCACATAGCTCGTGAACCGCGACGTCGGAATCAGCACCCGCAGCGGCGGACCGCCGGCGAACGCCTCGTGATAACGCCGCGCCCACCAGACTTTGTCGCGTGCGGCATACAACGCCGTTGCCTGCTCGTGCAGTCGCTGATAACGCGCCGCCTGCCGCAGGAGTGCATGACGCAGGATCTCGCCGCTGCCGCGAACAATTGTGGCGCGACCCTCGACCTCGATCTCGGCGGCGGCGGGCGCGGGCACGTTTGGTCCGAGGAAGAACATCTGCCCCAGCGAGAACGCGTCGCGTTGATCCAGCCACGCATCCAGGCGCGTCCCCGCATCCGCACCCGCGAAGACCCGCACGCGATCATCCGCGAGCACATCGGTCAGGTCGGTCATCGACAGACCATCGCACAGCAAATTCAGATCAGACTCGACGAGCACGAGCAGCGTGCGCGCGCCGCTTGTCCGCGTCGGCGTTCGCTGGTACGCCGTCTTCAGCAACCACGGCGGGCTTGCGCCCTCCACCAGCACCGGCGCATGCCCGCCCTGGGCCTCGCTCGCAGCCTGCGGCACACTTGCATCCACCCGCGACACATCATCCACAAAGCGCAACCAGCGACCGTTCTGATCTCGAAGCAAGACGCTTCCGCCGCGCGCTTGGAAGCACACGTGCTTCGCCGCACGCTCGGTCCACGGCCCGATCGCGTGCTGCAGATCGACGGACTCGCGTGCCCGCGACGCAAGCGCGGCAAGATTGCGCTCCAGCGTGCGCAACCGGGACGAGAGCGGCACGCGATCATCGGGCAATGCGTTCACGACGCCTGCAAGCTGGGCGATCGCGGGATGCTGTTGACCGTCCGCCGTCGAGCCCAGTGCCGCACTCAACTCATCCAACGTCTCGCGTGCAGCAGTTCGCAATCCGAGTTTGGCATACGCCGCAGCCAGCAGGAATCGCAGTTCATGATCGCTGGGCACAATCGTCAGCGCATGAATGCACAGCGGCACAAACTGCCACGCATCGCCGCCGCGCCCCATCGTGACGAGCGTGTCGCGTGTGATCGTGGTCGACGCAGCACCATCAGCGCGCGTCGCCACCGAGCCTTGCTCCGACTGCAGTGCCATGATCCGAACATCGACCCACCGATCACGCGATCAACAGATTTCCCAGTCACACCGCGGCATTCGCCACCACAACCGGGTGTCCGGGAGACGATCGGGAGTCCATCGATTCCGATTGCCCGCGCGGGCTGAATATCGGGCCTTCGGGTTGCCGATAACCAAGGCATGCCCGAGAGTCGCGATGCGATCCCATTCCAGTCGTCGGCACGCGTGAAGATCCTCTCACGCGCCGAACTGCTCAAGCGCCGTGCCGAAGCGCGTGCCGCCGGCAAGCGCGTCGTCCAATGCCACGGCTGCTTCGACATCGTGCACCCGGGGCACATCCGCCACCTGCGCCAGGCCAAGAACCACGGCGAGATCCTGCTCGTGAGCATCACGGGCGATCGCGCGTGGACCAAGCGTCAGGGCGCGCCGCTCATCCCCGAAGAACTCCGCGCCGAGAACCTCGCCGAACTCGACTGCGTCGATTGGGTCTTCATCGAACCCGCTCCCACCGCTCTCGAACTGCTGCAGGCCGTGCAGCCCGACGTCTACGTCAAGGGACGCGAGTACGAAACCAACAACGATCCGCGCTTCGCCGCCGAACGCCGCGCGGTTGAAGAAGGCGGCGGACGCGTGGTCTTCTCGTCGGGCGATGTCGTCTTCTCCTCGACGGCGCTCATCTCCGCACTCGAACGGTCCATCGATCCCTATCACGCGCGGCTCATGCAGCTGCTCGCCCGTCCCGAACTCGATCAATCCTCGCTCGGCGCGACCATCGCCGCCTTCCGCGGCAAACGCATCCTCGTCGTCGGCGAGGCGATCGTCGACTCCTACTTCCTCTGCGATCAGCCGGAGGTCGCCGCCGAATCGCCGGTGATGACACTCCGCCCGCTCGAACGCCGCCGATACGACGGCGGTGCGGCGATCATCGCGCGGCACATCGCCGCCATGGGCGGCAAGCCCGTCCTCCTCACCGGACTTCCCGAGCGCGGCGACGACGGCCTGCGCCTTCGACTCGCCGCCGAGGGCGTCGAAGTCGTCGGCATTGAGATCGACCAGCCACTCGCCGAGAAGCAGCGTTACCTCGTCGGCACACAGAAGGTGATGAAGGTCAACAACCTCACACCCATCGTTCTCGACGCCCAGCGTCAGCATCGCTTGACGCAGGAAGCGGTCGCAATCGGTCGTGGCTTCGACGGTGCGATCATCGCCGACTTTGGCAACGGTCTGCTCTCGCCCGGACTCATCACGCGTCTGGGCGAACTGCTTCGCCCGCTGGTGGGCGTGCTCACCGGTGACGTGAGCGGCAGCCGTGCCCCGCTGATGGCCTTCCACAACTTCGACCTGCTCTCACCCAGCGAAGCCGAAGTTCGCGGTGCGACATTGGCCTATGCCGAGTCGCTGCCCGCGGTTGCCTGGCGCATGATGGGCGGCACATCCACCCGCCGCCTCCTCATCACGCTCGGCGGCGATGGACTCATCGCGTTTGAACCGCTTCCCGAGGCCGACGCCGAACTCGATGCCGACGCACATGCCAATCTCTCGCGCGTCCGTGGCGAGCACGTGCCCGCGCTCACCGGCACGCCGATCGATCCGCTCGGCTGCGGCGACGCACTCATCTCCGCCGCCACGCTCGCGCTGACCACCGGCGCGTCAACCTTGGCCGCGGCGTTCCTCGGTTCTGTCGCCGCCGCGAGCGAAGCCCAGCGCCTGGGCAACGTGCCGATCAACGCCGCCGACCTGCGCCACGGCATGGCCCGCATCGCGCAGGCCTCACTCGCCTACTCCCCCGACACCATGGCACAGCACGGCCTGCTCGCGTCCTGAGTCTGAACGATCCCCGTATCGACCACCGGTATCGCCATGCTCACGTACATCATCCCGACGCGCGATCGACCCGAAGTCCTGCAGCGCACGCTCGCGCAGATCGCTTCGCTCGGCGAGCATGACGCCGAGGTCATCATCGCCGACAACGCATCGCAGCACGTGCCACAGGTCGGGCGCGAGTTGTCATCGGGCGTGCCCGTGCGTCTGTTGCGCCTGCGTGAGAATCACGCCGCGGCGGCCCGCAACCTCGCGGCCCGCGAAGCAAGCCGGCGCAGCCAGTGGATCGTCATGCTCGACGACGACTCAGCCCCGCTCGATCTGGGAGTGCTGCGCGCCGTGGCACAGGCCGCGCCCGAAGTCGCCGCCGTCGCCGCCGAGATCTTTCTCGGGCCTGATGCACCGACTTGCCGCGAGCAAGGCGGACTCCCCGAAGTCTTCATCGGCTGCGGCGTCGCGATCCGCACACGCCTCTTCAACACGCTGGGCGGCTACGACGCGGAGTTTGACTACTACGCCGAGGAGTATGACCTCGCGGCGCGCCTGATCCTCGCCGGCTGGCAGATCACGCTTGACCGTCGCTTCCGCGTGCGCCATGAGAAGATCACACGCGGGCGCGACTTCTCGCGCATCGTCCGCAACCTTGTCCGCAACAACGCGTGGGTCGCCCAGCGTTACGCCCCTGAACGCGAGCGACTCTCCGAGATCCGCAATCACATCGCCCGCTACGCCGCGATCGCCCGCAAGGAGCACGCGCTCGCGGGTTACGCGCGTGGTCTGACCGACCTCCTCGGCACGCTCGACGCGCAGCCGCGCACGCCGATGAATCAGTCGCAGTGGGATCGCTTCACCGGCCTTGCGGCGTGTCGCAGTGCCCTGCACGCCCAGCACGCCCGCGAACCCTTCGGCCCCACCGCGGTCGTCGCGCCCGGCAAGAACGAATGGGCCGTGCGACGGATCCTTGATGAACTCGACATCGAGGTCGTTCCCGAGTCCGAGGCAAAGACGCTGGTGATCGGCACGCTCAGCCCCGGTCCGATGCTCGACGCACTGGACGCGTGGCGCACACGCGACACCCGCCGCATCTTGACGCCGTGGTTTGCCGGAGAAGCGATCAGCGATGACGTGCCGCAGGTCGCGGTCTCACGACGCGCGGCGTGATGCGTGCGCACGCGTCACACTCTCGGCGAAACGCGACACCCGCTCAACCAGCACCGATTTGTCGATGATGACATCGATGCCCGCCTCTCGCGTCGCATCGCGAAGGGCATCGTCCGACGCGCCCGTGATCATCGCAAGTGGCCCCGAGTAGCCGCGTGCCCGCAACACCGCCGCCAGCGCGAGCCCGTCCATCTCGCCCATGTGCAGGTCAGTAAGAATCGCGTTTGGCCAGAGGCGCGACGAGACGTGACCCGCCAGCTGCACCACCAGCGACTCAGCACTCTCAAACTCGCGCGGGGTTGCGCCCGCGCGTGTGACGACCATCGCGACAAGACGGCGACACGCCGCACTGTCATCAATGATCCACACCTCACATGCCCCGGAATCACGCATTCTCCGGAGCGATCGGGCCGGACACTCCCCTGGTTCAGTGCAACTACCGACAAATCACTCATGTATGGGCGGGTAAATGGTTTATCCCGAGCCTCCCCACAATCGGACGTTCGCGATTTCCCACCGATCTCAAGGCTTCCACCGGGCCGACCGATGACACGACCTGATCTTCAGCCGCGGCTGGCTTGCCGCGTGGGAGCAATCGCGTGCGTGTTCTGGTCGTTGACGATTCCGCATTCATGCGCCGCATGATCTCGCAGTTTGTGGCGAGTGATCCGTCGCTTGAAGTGATCGACACCGCCAAGAACGGCCAGGAAGCCGTCGAGAAAGCAAAGCAGCTTCGTCCCGACGTCGTCACCCTCGACATCGAGATGCCGATCATGGACGGGCTCGAAGCCCTCCGACAGATCCGGCTCCACTGCCCCGATCCCAAGCCCGCCGTCATCATGTGCTCGAGCCTCACCAGCGCGGGCAGCCATGAAGCGCTCAAGGCCATGCGCCTCGGTGCCGCGGACGTCGTCGCCAAAGACGCCAGCATCGCCACCACCGGCCTTGATGAACTCAAGGCCGACCTGATCGCCAAGATCAAGGCCGTCGGCGGCTCGCGCCCGACGACTCCCGCGCCCGCACGCATCAGCACGCCCGCCAAGGCGATCTCGCTCGCCGACAAGCGATTCGACATCATTCTCATCGGTTCCAGCACGGGCGGGCCGCCGGTGCTTGAAACCATCCTGACGCGGCTTCCCGCCGATCTGCCCGTGCCCGTCGTTGTCGCCCAGCACATGCCCGCGCTCTTCACCAAGAGCCTCGCGGAGCGCCTCGACCAGCACAGCGCCGTCACGGTCATGCAGGCCGACCAGAGCATCCCGCTCAGCCCGGGCATGGTCGCGATCATCCAAGGCGGCAAGCACGGCCGCGTCTCGCGCGGCGAGAACGGCAAGTTCCACCTCGAAGTCAGCGAAGAGCCCCGCACCGCTCTCTACAAGCCCAGCGTCGATGAACTGCTGCGCAGCGGCGTCTGCGCCGGCGAACGCGCCCTCGGCGTCGTGCTCACCGGCATGGGCGAAGACGGCGCGATCGGCGGCGGTGAAATGCACCGCGCCGGCGGCACGCTCATCTCCCAGGAAGGCTCCACCTGCGTGGTCTATGGCATGCCCCGCGCCATCGTCTCACGCAATCTCGCGCACGCCGCGCTCACGCCCGACGACATCGCCACGACGCTCGCGTCGCTCGCACCCTCAACGCGGGGTCGCGTCGGCGCAGCCGCATTCCGCAAGTCCGCATAACCGCAGACCCGTCCTTGACGGTCAAGGACGGGCAAATGAGGACCGATGAATCCCCCGACTTGAGGCCTGGCGATGTGTTCCGCCGCGCCTGTTTCACACGCCGCGCCATCACGCGAACCGCATGGAGACGACCATGACGACCACGACGACCAGCACCACCAGCAAGACCATCGCCAGCGCCGACCAGCTCCAGCTTGTCACCTTTGAGGTCGCGGGCGAAGAGTTCGCCGTCGACATCCTCGCGGTGCAGGAAATCAACCGCATGATGGACCTCACCCGCGTGCCCCAGTGCCCGCCCGAGGTCGAAGGCGTCATCAATCTGCGCGGCAAGATCATCCCCGTGCTCGACCTCCGCAAGCGCTTCTCCTTCGGCGCGGGCGAGAAGAGCGATCAGAACCGCATCATCGTCGTCGAGGTCCACGGCCGCGTGCTCGGCTTCATCGTGGATCGCGTCCATGAAGTCCTCCGCATCAACCGCGACATCGTCGAGCCCGCGCCCGCGATGGTCTGTTCGATCGACTCGGACTTCATCGCCGGCGTCGGCAAGCTTGAGGATCGCCTCCTCATCCTGCTCGACCTGGGTCGTCTCTTCAACAGCGAGACCGCCGACCGCCTCGCCGCCGCGGCATAACGCACGCGACACAACAACCGCGCGGGATGACGCGACAGCGCATCCCGCGACATTCCGATCCTTGCCGCCGCTGACAGACTCACTCGCGAACCGCTTCCGGGACTATTGGATCAGACATGAGCACGCTCAAGACGACCACCACCGCCGCCACCCCCGCCGCCACGACCGCGAACAAGGCGGCGATGAGCGACAAGCAGTTCGCACAGCTCCGCAAGATCATCTATGACCGCGCGGGCATCCACTTCCCCGACAACAAGAAGTACGTCCTCGAAAGCCGCATGAGCCAGCGCCTCAAAGAGCTGGAGATGGAGGACTACGACCAGTACATCGCCTTCCTCACCATGGGACCGTACCAGATGGACGAGTTCCAGGAGATGTTCAACCGCATCACCATCAACGAGACGTCCTTCTTCCGCAACGAGCCTCAGCTCGACGTCTTTGAACGCAAGATCCTCCCGCAGATCCTCGAAGCCCGCAAGAACACCAAGCGTCTGCGCATCTGGTCCGCGGCCTGCTCGACGGGCGAAGAACCCTTCACCCTCGCCATCCTCGTGCAGCGCACCCTTGGCGTGCGCATCGCCGATTGGCGCATCGAGATCCTCGGAACCGACATCTCCGAACGCGCCCTCGAAGTCGGCCAGGAAGCCAAGTACACCGAGTACGCGATGCGGACCACCAACCCGATGATCCGCCAGAAGTACTTCCGCACCGACGGCCCCTACTTCTACCTCAACGACACCATCAAGTCGATGGTCAACTTCGAGCTGCACAACCTCAAGGACACCCTCGCCGCCAAGCGCCACGGCACGTGGGATGTCATCTTCTGCCGCAACGTCATGATCTACTTCGATGACGCGATGAAGAAGGGCGTGCTCAACTCCTTCGCCGACAACCTCGCCGACGACGGCGCGCTGTTCATCGGCCACAGCGAGACGATCCGCGCGGGCGAAGCGCCGTTCGAGGCGCTGCCGATCCCGCAGGGCTTCTGCTATCGCAAGGTGACGAAGTAAACCCCGCGCGGACACATGCCGCGCGACATCAATAGACCAGGAGCTTCCCGTGGGTAGTGCGTTCGAGCCGGAAATCCTTCAAGACTTCCTCACCGAGTCGGGCGAACTGCTCGAGAAGCTCGAGGGCGATCTCGTCGTGCTGGAGCAGGATCCGCGCGACCCGGAGATGCTCAACCAGGTCTTCCGCGCGCTGCACACCATCAAGGGCAGCGCATCGTTCCTGGGCCTGACCAACCTCGTCCGCATCGCCCACGCCGCCGAGAGCGCGCTCAACGCCGCCCGCAACCGCGTCATCGTCGTTGACAAGGCGATGATGGATCTGCTGCTTCAGGCCTCAGACACGATCAAGCGCCAGATGTCTCAGCTCAGCGCCGGCGAAGACCTCTGCGTTCCCGACGAAACGCTGGTGCGCGAACTCACGCTCATCGGCGACGGCAAGAGCCCCAGTGGTGCGTCTGCCGCAGTCGCGCCCGCCAACAGCGCCAGCGCCGCTGCGCCCGCAGCCGCGGCTGCAGCACCCGCCGCGCCCGCCGGCTCGCGTCCGCTCGTGCTCGACTCCAGCAAGGCCGACCTTCTCGAGTATCTCATCGCTGACTTGAACGACAGTCTCGCCCGCGTCGATGCGATGTTCGATCAGTTGCAGCAAACGCGCGATCGCGCCGCGGGCCACGCCCTCGCCGAAGCCTCCGACGCGCTCGCCCGCAGCGTCGAGTTCTTCGAGTGCAGCGCGATGAGCGCACACACGCACCTGCTCGCCGAGGCCGCCGAGTTCGCCAGCGGAGCCGACGACACCACGCGCGAGCAGCTCCTGCCCCGCATCGGCGGCCTGATCATCGTGCTCCACGAGCAAACCGAAGGCCTCAAGAGCAAGCTCGTTCTCGAGCCGCGCACCGCCACGCTCGTCGATCGCGTGCGCCGACTCATCTCCGGCGGCGAACTCACCGACGGCCTGCTCCCGGGCAGCGCAACGCCGCAGGACGCGCTCGTCGCCGACGGCGTCCACGCCGCCGCCGCCGCGCCCGCCCCCGATCACGACGAACACATCACCGTTCCCTCGCCCGCCGACACCACCGCCGCGCAGCCCGCGGCCGACCACGCCCCCGCCGCCGACAAGAGCGCGGACAAGAAGGGCGACAAGCATGCCGCCCCCGGCGTCGAGCAGACGATCCGCGTCGAAGTGGGCCGCCTCGAAACGCTGATGAATCTCGTCGGCGAACTGGTGCTCCAGAAGAACCGCATCGCCGCCATCACGCGCCAGATTCAGGGCGATGCGCGCACGCAGCAGACGATGCGTGAAGCGATCGGCACCGCCGCCGGCGGGCTTGATCGCGTCACCGCCGACATCCAGATCGCCGTCATGCGCACGCGCATGCAGCCGCTGGACAAGCTCTTTGGAAAGTACCCGCGCCTCATCCGCGACCTGGCCGCCAAGACCCAGAAGAAGATCGATCTGGTCATCGAGGGTGGCGACACCGAAGTCGACAAGTCGGTCATCGAAGAACTCGGCGACCCGCTCGTCCACTTGCTCCGCAACTCCGCCGACCACGGCATCGAAACCCCCGCCGAGCGCGTCGCCGCCGGCAAGCCCGAGACCGGCACGCTGCGCCTCGTCGCGAGCCACGAGGGCGGCCACGTCCGCGTGCAGGTGATCGATGACGGTCGCGGCCTCAACCGCGAACGCATCGTCAAGAAGGCCATCGAGCGCGGCCTCACCACACAGGAAGCCGCCGACGCGCTATCCGAACGCGAGGTCTTCCGCTTCATCTTCCTGCCCGGCTTCTCCACCGCCGAGAAGGTCAGCGACCTCTCCGGCCGCGGTGTCGGCATGGACGTCGTCAAGACCAACATCGAGAAGCTCAAGGGCTCCATCGAGCTCGACAGCACGCCCGGTCACGGCACCACGATCAACATCACGATTCCGCTCACCGTCGCGATTCTTCCGGCGATGATGGTCTCCATCAGCAAGGAGATCTACGCGATCCCGCTGACCAACATCCTCGAGATCGTCCGCCCGGGCAAGGAAGAAGTAACCAGCATCGGCGGCCACTCCGTCATGCGCCTGCGCGACTCGGTCCTGCCGCTCGTCAACGGTGCCGAAGTGTTCAGCCTCCCCGGCGAACGCCCCGACACCCCGTTCGCGGTGGTGCTCAGCATGAATGACAAGCGCGTCGGCCTGATGGTGACGGGTCTCATTGGTCAGCAAGAGATCGTCGTCAAACCGCTCGATGACACGCATGCCGGTGCCGAGAAGGGCCCGGTGTCAGGCGCGACCGTCCGTGACGACGGCGGCGTCAGTCTGATTGTCGATGTTGCGGAACTGTTGAAACTCGCCGAAAGCAAGCCCGCCCGCGGGGCGATGAACAACTGAGCCTCGCTTTGTCGTGGCCATGGACGCGCCACGGAGTTGTGATCGAATCGTCGCACGCCCTCCTGCCTGGTCTCTTCCGGGTTTCGGGCACTGAATCGGAGTCGACATGGACCCTGCCTTCATCAAGCCGTTCGTTGCCAGCATCCAGAACGTCTTCTCGACGATGCTCCAACTGCCCGTCAACGTCAAGGCTCCGTTCATCAAGGACGGCAAGAACGCCTCTTACGACGTCACCGGCATCATCGGCCTCTCCGGCGATGTCACCGGCTCGGTCGTCCTCTCCTTCCCGCGCGAGACCGCCGAGCGCATCGTCGCGCTCTTCTGCGGCCAGCAGCTCACCTGCGAGTCCGCCGACTTCGCCGACGCCATCGGTGAACTCGTCAACATGGTCTCCGGCGGCGCCAAGGCGCTCTTCAAGGATCGCAAAGTCTCCATCTCCTGCCCCAGCGTCGTGATCGGCAAGTCGCACGTCGTCGCCGGGCAGTCTGAACTCCCCACCATCGTCATCCCCTGTGGCACCGACTGCGGCGATGTCGCCATCGAAGTGACCATCCAGGACAAGGCCCCCGCCGCCGCCGCTGCAACCGCCGCCGCGGCCGCCGCTCGCTGAACCGTCTCCCACTCAGGCACTCACCCGCCGCCACGAGCGGCAAGATCGCGACGAGGAAACGAACATGAAGATTCTCCTGGTTGATGACTCGAAGACCATGCGCAACATCCAGAAGTCGGTGCTCGCGCAGCTCGGGCACACGCAGGTCGAAGAAGCCTGCGACGGCCAAGACGCGCTCTCCAAGGTCGTCGCCTGCAAGCCCGACCTCATGCTCGTCGACTGGAACATGCCCAACATGGACGGCTTGACCTTCGTCAAGACCATCCGCCAGACCAACAAGGTCACGCCCATCATCATGGTGACGACCGAAGCCGAGAAGGCCCGCGTCATCGAGGCCATCAAGGCCGGCGTCAACAACTACGTCGTCAAGCCCTTCACCCCCGACCTGCTCAGCCAGCGCATCAACGAGACGCTCGCCAAGTGCCAGGCCGCGGCCCAGCCCGCCTGATCTCCGCTGGCCTGACCTTTCACGGAACGTTCGTTCATGTCCGCACCGGATGCCACCCCGCCACCCGATCACGCCGCCGGAACACCTCCGGCTGGCGGGAGTGCCGCCGCTGACAACCTCGTTCGCCTGACCATCGCGGCCGATCAATCGGCCGCGATTGTGTTTATTGGGTCCGGTGCTTCCCCCGATTCGGTCAGCCTCATGGCGCTCACCGCTTTGGTGGAGGAGCGTGGTCTGGCCCGCACGCCCGAACTCGCCGCCGCCATCAAGAGCCTCGCCGAGGACTGCGCTCGCGCCCCCGGCAAGGAGTTCGAACGCGTCGTCGCCAAGGGCAAGCCCGTTGTCCACGGCATCGACGGCCGCCTCGAACTCGACCCCAAGTTCGACCCCGAGCATCGCGCCGCCGCCGCTGAAGCCGCCGCCAAGGCTGCCCAAGCCGACGCCAACGCCCGCATCGATCACCACGCGCGCAGCGTCTTCGTCTCCGCCAAGCGCGGCGACGTGCTCGGGCGCGTCGTGCCCCCCACCATCGGTCGCGAAGGCATCGACGTCTTTGGTCGCTCGCTCAACCCGCGCGACGCCCGCGCCTTCAAGCTCCTCCACGACGACACCATCGCGCTCGCGCCCGACGGCACCATCACCGCCCACGCCGACGGCATGCTCGTCCGCAACGGCAACACGCTCCGCGTCTCGCCCAAGCTCAACGTCCCCGACGCCGTCGACTTCACCACCGGCAACGTCGATTTTCCCGGCGAAGTCGTCATCAACCGCGGCGTGCGCGACTGCTTCCGCGTTCACGCCGGCCGCACGCTCCTCATCCGCGGCCTCGTCGAAGCCGCCGAACTCAGCGCCGACCTCGACATCACGCTCGAAGGCGGCATGGCGGGGCGGCAAAAGGGCACGCTCCGCGCCAAGCGCGACGCTGCCGCACTCTACCTTGAACAAGTCACCGCTCATGTCGGGCGCGACCTGCGCGTCGGCAAAGAAGCGACCCACTGTCATCTGAACGTCGGTCGCGCCATCATCGCGCCGACGGCCGCGCTCATCGGTGGCGACATCTGCGTCGCGGGCCACGTCGAAGTCGCCCAGATCGGCACCGACGCCAACGCCCCGACGCGCCTCGCCGTCGGACACTTGCCCGAAACCGACGCCAAACTCCACGCCGCGGCTTCGCTCGTCGAACGCCTGAACGCCAAGCGCCAAGAGGCCCTCGACAAGCTCAAGCAGTTGCAGAGCGCCACCGGCAAACTGACGGCATCCCAGGCCGAGGAACTCACCGAGCGCGAGTTCGAAGCCGCCGAGTATGAGCGGCAGGCCAAGCAGGTGCGGGCCGCAATCTGCCGCATTCTCTCGATGCTCGAAGCCGCAGGCCGACCCTGCGTCACTGTGCTCTCTGAACTCTGGCCGGGCAGCAAGCTCTGGATCGGGCCGTTCGTCTGTGAGCCGCGCCAAGTCATCCGCGGCCCGCTCAAGATCTGGGTCAACGAGCGCGGCGAGCCGCAGCTCACGCTCAAGACCACCGGCGCGACCTCCGCCCTCTCGACGGTCTGCCGCGTCATGCGCGACGATCGCTTCGTCGACCGGGCCGAGATCGGGGCACTCGCTGGCCACGTCACCGCGCCGAATGCATTTTCTGATGCGGGCGAACAGCCGGGCACAGCCGCCCACGCCGCCTGACCAAAGCCGGCTTCATTCATTCAACGCCCGCATATGCATTCTAACGCGCCGGATCTGCCGACGCCACAGCGGGCTCCGCGACAACTTTCGCATCCTTTTTCGCATCCTTCGGTGCAAGACTCGCTCAAACACCAAACAAACACAGCGCCGTCGCACGTGCAATACATACAGGATCACACACTCCAAGTTTCGACCGGTCGTCCCGCACCCGCGGACACCCAGATTTCCGGAACCGCCGCCGTTTGACCCGCGAATCGAAAGGGGTACTCTGCTCCTCGCTCCGGCCTGTCTGGGGCGCGGACAAGGGTCCGCTGGCGGCTGGTTCACGTTCACCGGGTTGTCCAATCCATTGCTCTGATCGGCGGCGTTTGCCGCCCGACTGATCCCGCCCGGGATCGAGACCCCCGCCGACATCTTGGAGACCCGCGTGCACGGTCGCGTCACCTTTGACGACCGATTGTCGCTGCCGCTCACTCGGGTCGAACGCTTGTCAGCGGTACGCCGCTTCGCAAGCGTGTCCTTTCGGCGAGGGTGTCGCACCGCTGTTGGTGCAGCACCGGCCGGTGTTCAACCGGGCTATTCGGTCGTCAGAGCGTGCGGCAGATTGCATCACACGGGCATGTCGCCCAGCACATCTGCCGCCAAGATTTGGAGATCAGTCTCATGAAGACTCAGAAGAATCGTGAAGCGTTCACGCTGATCGAGCTCCTGGTGGTGATCGCGATCATCGCCCTGCTCATTGGCATCCTCCTCCCCGCGCTCGGTAAGGCCCGCGCCACCGCCCGCCAGCTCAAGGACTCCACGCAGGTCCGCGGCATCCAGCAGGGCATGGTCGTCTTCGCCCAGAACAACGCCGAGAACTACCCCATCCCCAGCCAGCTCGACAAGAGCACGACCAACCAGACCGCCGCCGGCACGGGCGTCGAGAAGGACACCACCGCCAACATCATCTCCCTGCTCATCTATAACAACAACTTCAGCCCCGAACTCTGCGTCAGCCCCGCCGAGACCAACGGCGACATCAAGGTCGACACCGGCTACACCTATCAGGAGCCCACCGTTCAGGGTGGCGCTGCTGGCAGCGCGGCGAGCAAGGCCGCTTTGTGGGACCCGACCTTCTGGGCCTATCCCAACTCGATCACCGAAGGCAACGCTGGCAAGCCCGTCGCCCGTCCCACGGCCGTGACCTCGGGCGGCTTCTCGTACGCCCACGTTCCGCCGTTCGGTGGCCGCCGCAAGATCTGGTCCAACTCGTTCAACGCGTCGGAAGCCGTCATCGGCAACCGCGGTGCGTGGTACACGTTCGATACGGGTACCAGCGGCTGGAAGCTCGCAGAAGCGAAGCCCACGGGCGGCAACAACCCGACCGCGGCTGACGCCCGGGCTTCCAACACCCTGCTCATCCACGGTGGTCGCAGCACGTGGGAAGGCAACATCGCCTACAACGACAACCACGTCAACTTCGAGACCAACGCGGCTCCCGACACGTTGCCCTTCACGTTCAACGGCCTCAGCACGAACAAAACCCAGCCCGACAATCTCTTCGTCAACGAAGATGACTCCAAGCAGAACCCCCCCTTGGGCGAGACTTTGTCCATGACGGGCACGTCGGCTCCGGGCGCTCAGACCAACAACTACCTCCGAGGCTACTTCAGCGTCACCGCCGCAAGCAATGCCTTCAGCGCCATCAAGCCCTTCTTCGACTAAATCCACATCATGTTGGCCGCAAGGCTGACCTGATCTGAAGAGTCTCTAGAACAGCCCGCGAGCAATCGCGGGCTGTTTGTTTCTGCCCCACACTCGTCGCGTTCTGCGCCATCGCGCGACGGACGGGCAGTACCTGCATGGTCTCACCCGAACCATCCGCATCTGGCGGCCTTCCCCCGCCCAGAGGGAACCGCCAGCGGCCTGGCCGCGAATCGGCTCCCCGGTGGGCTGGCGTTGCGCCTCGGGGGCTTGGCACGCTTACCCTTCGTCTGACATCTCAGTCCCAGCATCGCACTGTCTGACCCGACACCGCCGCCGGCCCATCGCGGTCCGCCGAAGGACCGCGGCCAAGCGACCGCCGCCGCCGTGGGCTGTCTGGGCGTGTTTTGACCGGAGTTTTTCGCATGTCCGTTGCTTCCGACGCGCAGACGACTGTCAACCCCACCGGGCACATCCACCTGGAGGCCAAGCCCAAGAACGACCCGCACGCGACTCGCTTCGGCAAGTTCCTGCAAGCCGCCATCAAACTGGGTGCGTCGGACCTCATCATGAAGTCCGAGCAGAGCCCCAAGCTGCGCCTGCGCGGCGCCCTCAAGCCGCTGGACACCGAACCCGTCACCGGCGAGGAGTTCTTCCAGATCGCCCGCGCCATCCTCGACGACGAGCAGATGGAAGACCTGCACAAGTTCGGCTCGGTCGACTTCGCTTACGACTACGACAAGAACGCCCGCTTCCGCGTCAACCTCTTCCAGGCCCGCGGCAAGCTCTCCATGGCCGCCCGTCTCATCACCTCAAACATCCGCAAGTTCGAGGATCTCTACCTCCCGCCCTCGATGGCCGAACTCGCGCTCCAGCCCCAGGGCATCGTGCTGCTCTGCGGCGTCACCGGCTCGGGTAAGTCGACCACCATCGCCGCCATGCTCGACTATGTGAACGAGCGCAAGCCCGTCCACATCGTCACCATCGAAGACCCCATCGAATACATCTTCGAGGACAAGAAAGCCACCATTAACCAGCGCGAGATCGGCATCGACTGCCTCGACTTCAAGGTCGCGCTGCGTGCCCTCGTTCGTGAGAACCCCGACATCGTGCTCGTCGGCGAAATGCGCGACCAAGAGACCTTCGAGGCCGCACTGCACGCCGCCGAGACCGGCCACCTGGTCTACGGCACCATCCACGCCTCCTCCACCACGCAGTGCTTCTCGCGTATCTACGGCCTCTTCGAACAGGAGGAAGTCGAGCAGGTCCGCAAGATCCTCGCCTACCAGATGCGCGGCTTCGTCTATCAGAAGCTCCTCCCCACGCTGCACCCCGACATCCCGCGTATCCCCGGCCTTGAGATCCTCCTCAACAACGGCGTGGTGCGCAAGTACATCCTCGAAGCCCGCGAAGGCGAACTCTCGACCTATCTGAAGTCCACCGAAGCCCGCCAGTCGGGCATGAAGGACTTCAACCAGTCGCTCGTCGAACTGGTCGAGCAGGAATACATCCACATGCGCGTCGCGATGGAAAACACCCCCAACGCCGACGAACTGATGATGCGCCTCAAAAAGCTCGGCTAAGTCGCACTTCCACAACTGTCGCACGCGCCCGCGGCCACGCATGCCCCGCGATGTGGTGTCGTACAATCGCTCACCCATGGCCCAGCCGCGCAAACTCCACGACAAATACTTCCTGCAGGCCAAGGCCGAGGGGTATCTTGCTCGCTCGGCCTACAAGCTCAAAGAGATCCAGGAACGCGGCAAGATCATCTGGCCCGGCGATCGCGTGCTCGACCTCGGCTGTGCGCCCGGCTCATGGATGCAGGTCGCGTGCGAACTCACCGGCCCCAAGGGCCGCATCGTCGGCATCGACTTGCAGGAGATCCGCGAGGGCTTCCCGGCGCAGGTGCGCACCATGGTCGGTGACGCCTTCACCGCGGAGCCTGCTGTGCTTTTGGCCGCCGCCGCCAAAGACGGCGAGCCGCCTGAGAAGCGCAAGATGTTCGACGTTGTGCTCAGCGACATGGCCCCCAACACCAGCGGGCACGGCGACGATCTGCTCTCGGCCCGCCTGTGCCGTCGCGTGCTCGAACTGCTGCCGGGCGTGCTCAAGCCCGGCGGGCACCTGGCGATGAAGATCTTCGAAGGCGCGGAGCATCCGCGCGTGCTGCACGAGACCAAGGCGATGTTCCGCGACGCACGCAGCTTCAAGCCGCACGCGTGCCGCGATGTCTCGCGTGAGACGTACATCGTGGCGTACGGCTATTCGGGCGCGACCTCGCGCGACAGCAAGCCGCCCAAGGGCGTCGCGCCCGCCAAGCCCGCGCCCAAGGCCGGCTGGGGTTCCGCCTCCTGAGCACTGATTCGTCGCAAGCGCCGCATTGGCGCGGGAGCCGCCGTTGGGTTTGGTCGCGCAAGCGTGGCTGACGATGCTGACACCCGGAGCGGCGTTGATCGCAGCGTCGCTCGGTGTGCCGCTGCTCGTCGCGCTGTACGTGCTCAAGCTGCGCCGCCGCCCGGTGCGCGTGAGCACGGCGTTGTTCTGGCCTCGCGCGACGAGTGATGTCGAAGCGAACGTCCCATGGCGCACGCCGCGCTTCACGTGGCTCTTTGTGCTGCACCTTTTGATCGTTCTGCTGCTCTGTGCCGCGCTGGGTCGCCCCGCACTCACCGGCGGCGGACGCCCGCCCGATGAACTCATTCTCGTCCTCTCCCGCAGCGCGACGATGGACACGCGCGACGCCGACGGCACGCCCCCAAGCTCGCGCCTGCGCGAGGCGATCCGTCGCGCGGACGACCTGCTCGACGAGGCCAGCCGCAGCGGTCGCGGCGTGCGCGCCACGCTCATCTCCTTTGCCGCCGACGCTCGCATCGAGGCCGGCCCAACCGATGATCTGGGCCTGGTGCGCGACACCCTCGAACGCATGGAGATCGCCGACCAGCCCGCCAATCTCACCAGCGCGATGCGCGTGCTCGGCGGCCTGCTCGCCAGCGATCAGGAAGACACCCGCACGCGGCGCGTCGTGCTCCTCGGCGATGGCGTTTGGGACGCCGCCGAAGCTGACGCACCAGCGACCATCGAGTACATGCGTGTCGGCCCGCCGCAGGGCACACCCGTCGACAACGCAGGCCTTGCCGCTCTCGCGACGCGCCGCGACGATGCCGATCCCACCAAGGTGCGGGTGTTCGTGCGCGTGGTCAACGCGGGCGCAGCGCCGCGTGCAACGACATTGACTCTCGCGCTCAACGGCACGGTGCTCGAACGCCGCGCTGTCACAGTTCCTGCACGAAGCGCGCCCAAGAGCGGCGCAGCACCCACCACCCCCGCCGCCACCCCCGCCGCAGGCGACCCACCCAATGACGGCACGCTCAATCTCACGCTCGTCGCCGTCGCACCCGGCGGCGGGGTTCTCACCGTCTCGCTGCCAGACGAGGACGCGCTCGCGTGCGACAATCTCGCGGGTGCGACGCTGCTGCCGCCGAAACGACCAACGCTTCTCCTTGTGGGTCCAAACCCAACGCTCGACGCCACGCCCGATGCCGAGACGCGTGCACGCACCGAAGCCAGCGAGTTGCTCGCAGACGTGCTTCGTCAAGTTCCCAGCGCAGGGCTCACGCGCACCACGATCGCGCGTTGGGAACAGGATGGCCGCCCCCGCGCAGATGTGATCGTGTTTGACAGTGTGACGCCGACGCGCGTGCCCGACGCACCGACGCTCTCGCTCGGCGCGGGGCTGCCTGCCGCCCCGCTCTCGCTGGCACCAGCGGGGTCGCTCGTCAAGCAACGCGTCGTCTCGTGGGATCGCAAGCACCCCGCGCTGCGTGACCTCGCACTCGACGCGCTGCTCGCTGACACAACGCGGCAACTGCCCGCACTGAACGCCGACAGTCCAAGCGCAGCGGACCTCATCATCGGCGATCACGGCACGCTCTTGCGTGAAGCCACCATCGCCGGTCGTTCACACCTCGTCACGCCGTTCGCCTTAGCTGACTCCAACTGGGCGTTGCAAGTGTCGTTCCCGCTGTTTGTGGTGCAGGCCATTGAGTATCTGTCGCGGGCCGAGCAGACCGCCGCGGGACTGAAGTTTGTCACCACGCAGCCCGTCGAACTCGAAGCCACCGCGCCAAGCGTGCGGCTTGAAGGCCCGCGACAGGTGGAAGCGCCCGCAACCCGCGACGGCGGCGTATCCCGCGCAACGCTCGGCGTCCTGTCGCGTGCGGGCGTCTACATCGCCCGCGGGGCAAGCGTCCCAGCGATCGTCAGCAATGTCACCGATGACACAGTCAGCCGCGCCGCCACCCGCGATCACATCAGCATCGGCGGACGCACGCTCGCCAGCGGCGTGGGCGAAACCGGGCCGCGAGAGATCTGGTCGTGGTTGCTGGTGCTCGCGTTCGCACTGCTCGCGGTGGAGTGGCTGGTCTTCGCGCGATCCTCACGGCCAGACGCACAAAACCGGGTATAGTCACGCTTTGCACCGACGCCGACTGTTCTTTCCCGACGCGCCCTGCCACATGCCCCGCCGGCCGCGTCGCGATCTCTGACCACGAGTCACCCATGCCGCACGACCCGACCTCGACCGATCCCTCGCCCGCCGCGACACGCACGCGCACGGTTGATCGCCGCTCGTTCCTCGGCTGGTCCGGTGCGGCGGCCGCGCTGCTGAGCACGAGCGGGCTGCGCGTCGCCTCCGCCGCCGAGTCGCGTCGTCGCACGCAGCCCGTCGCCGATCGTCGCGTCGCCAAGAACGTCATTTTCATGGTCAGCGACGGCATGTCGCAAGGCACGCTCACGCTGGCCCACATGCTGCGTCGCATCCGCGACAATCGCGACAGCAACTGGGTCTCTCTCTGGTCGCGCGCGGGCACGCGTCGCGCTCTCGCCCGCACACATTCCGCCGACTCGCTCGTGACCGACTCCGCTGCGGGTGGCTGCGCGTGGGGCATCGGCGAACACATCAACAACGATGTGATCAACATCACGCTCGACGGCCGTCAGCCCACGCCGATCCTGATCCACGCCAAGCAGAACGGCAAGGCAACCGGCCTCGTCACCACCACGCGACTCACGCACGCCACGCCCGCGAGTTTCCTCGCAACCATGCCCAAGCGCAGCATGGAGGACCAGATCGGGCCGCAAATGCTCGAGCGCGGCTTCGACGTCGCCCTCGGCGGCGGCGGCAAGTACATCACACCCGAGGCAATCGCCAAGCATCCAACACTGCGCGTCGCCCGCGACGCCGCGACGCTCGCCACACTCGCCGCGGCGCGCGACACGACGCCGCTGCTCGGCGTCTTCGCGGACTCACACTGCCCCTACGAACTCGATCGCTCCGCAGATTCGCCGTCGCTTTCAACGATGAGCAAAGCCGCGCTCGATGTGCTCTCGCGCCGCGGCGACGGCTTCGTGCTGCAGATCGAGGGCGGCCGCGTCGATCACGCCGCCCACGCCAACGACGCTGGCTCGCTGCTCGCCGAGCAGGTCGAGTTCGACAACGCCGTCGGCGTCGTTGCCGAGTTCGTCCGCGATCGCGACGACACGCTCGTCATCCTGACCACCGACCACGGCAACGCCAACCCCGGCCTCACGCTCTACGGCCGCGATTCGTACAAGGCCTTTGAGCGACTCAGCAACGTCAAGCGTTCCTTCGAATGGCTCTTTGCTCAGATCGACACCAAGATCGCCTACGACGATCCCGCGCACCCGCAGGAAGCCAAGCCGACGGACAAGCTCGCCGCCGCGGTGCGCGAGGCAACCGGTGTCGAGTTGACCGCGGCACAGTTGCAGCACGTCGCGCTCGCGCTGCAAGGCAAGCGCACCATGCCGTTTGACCCCATGAACAGCGCGACGAGCGTGCTTGGACAAATCCTCGCCAACACGCTGGGTGTGTCGTTCATCAGCCCCAACCACACGTCGGACATGGTCGAAGTCACCTCGCTCGGCCCGGGCAGCGAGCACCTCGCGCCCGCGATCGACAACATCGACTTGCACGCGCTGATGGTCAACGCCATGGCCCTGGCCCCGGCCAAGCCGATCGCCGGCTGAGCGCGAGCCTGCCCCGGTACACTGTGCGTGTGAGCCCATTTTCACAAGAAAGCACGCGCGAGATTGCCCGCCAGATCGAAGCGGCGTGCGCGGCGATGAACGCGCCGCAGTGGCAAGACGACGCCCATCGCGCGACGCTCCTTGATGCCATCGCCCACGCCCTGCGCAGCCGCGAGCACGAGATCATCTCCGTCGCAAGTGATGAAAGCGCACTGACGCCCGACGAACTCGCGCCCGAGTTCGCACGCATGTGGCGCACGCTCGCGATGTTCGCCCAGACACTCCGCGACAGCACATCTCAGGCGTCATGGCGCGGCGTCGCGATCGTGCCCGCCGAGCAGGACGCCGCACAATCCATCGGCCCCAACCACGATCTGCGCCGGATGCGCTTCGCCCTGCCCGGCGTCGTCGCCGTCTTTGGTGCGAGCAACTTCCCGCTGGCCTACGGCATGCTCGGCGGCGACACCGCCTCCGCGCTCGCCGCGGGCTGCGCAGTTGCTGTCAAGCAGCACCCCGCGCAGCCGCGTACCGGCACGCTTCTTGCAACGCTCGCGCACGAAGCACTCGACTCCCGCGGCATGGACCAACGCATCCTCACGCTCATCGCCGACGACGGCACCGATTCGCCGCGGGTCGCCGAGGCACTTGTCGCGCATCGAAGCATCGTCGGCGTCGGCTTCACCGGCTCGCGCATCGTCGGCGATCGAATCGCCGGCCTCGGTGCCCAGCGCACGCCACCGATTCCCGTCTTCGCCGAGATGGGCAGCCTCAATCCGATCGTCGTCCTGCCTCACGCGTGGCACGCGCGCGCGGACGCCATCACCGACAGCGTGATCGCATCCCTGCTCCAGCGCCACGGCCAGCAATGCACCGCTCCCGGTCTTCTCCTGCTCCCCACCCGCAACGCCGCCCAGGACGCGTTTGCCCGCTTTCGCGCCGCCCTCGACGCCGCGCCCGCGCGACGCATGCTCAGCGATGGCGTGGCGACGAACTACGTCCGCCGCGTCGAAGAAGTTGCCGCGCTCAGCTGTGTGCTCGACGCCAGTGCATGGCGGCGGCTGGATTCACGCACCACACGGCCGCGTGTCTTCCTCGCTGACGGCAACATCTTGCCCCACCACGCCGCGGCGTGGGACGAGATCTTCGGCCCCGCGATGATCATCTCGTGGTACGCCACACCACGCGACGCACTCACTCCGCTGAACGGCACGCTGACCGCAACGCTCCACGCTGAGCCAAACGACGATGTCGCCGACATCCTCGCGTCGATGCTCGCCCGCGCTGGGCGCGTCATCGTCAACGGCGTTCCCACCGGCGTGCGTGTGTGCCCCGCGACGGTCCACGGCGGGCCGTGGCCGAGCACCAACCGCCCCGACTTCACCGCCGTCGGCCCTGACGCGATGCTCCGCTGGACGCGCCCTGTCACGCTGCAGAACTGGCCCGCCGCATGGCGCCCGTCACAGGTGCGCGGCACATGACTTCCGCTCCGCGCTGCGATCGCGCATTCTTCACCACCGATGCCATCACGCTCGCACGCCGCCTCCTGGGTCAGCGCCTCGTCCGCATCGAGCGCGGCCAGCGTCGCGCGTGCATCATCGTCGAGACTGAGGCCTACCTCGGCACGCACGACCTTGCGAGCCATGCCGCCAACGGCCGACGCACGCCGCGCAATGAAGCGATGTACGCCATTGCGGGCACCTCGTACGTCTACTTCACCTACGGCATGCACCACTGCTTCAACGTGGTCTGCGGGCGCGTCGATGAACCCGCCGCCGTGCTCATCCGCGCCGCCGAGGTGACCGAGGGCGATGCTCTCATGCGTGCGACTCTGCCCGAGGCCCGCCGCGTGCGCACGCCGACGCGCGAGCTATGCCGCGGCCCCGGTCGGCTGTGCCGCGCCTTGAGCATCGATCGCGCACTGAACTGCATCGACCTGACCACCAGCGACGAACTGTGGATCGAGCGTGTGCGTCGCCGCTGCGTGCGTTCGAGCGCCATCGGCGTCTCCCCGCGCATCGGCGTCGATTACGCCCGTCACTGGAGCCTGAAACCGCTGCGCTTCTTTCTCCATCAAAGCCAGTGCGTGAGCCGCTGACGCACGCAACTACCGAGTACCCACCAAACGACCGGCGGGTCAGAGAGACAAAAGCCTTCAACCTTTGCGCAGGAGTGATCCGATGAGGGTCTTTCCTGACCAAGATTGGAATATCATCGAGGGCAGGAGCAGAGGCGGCCATGCCGCGGGAGTCGCTGGACGTGTCGGAAACGTTCAAGGTGAACTGGAAGAAGTTGCGTGACCAGGCGCCATACCCGCCGGCCGCGTTCGACTTTGTACGCGAGGGCCTCGCCCACACCGTCAGTATGGTGCACGCCAACGCCGCCGGCGACGATGATTCGCGCCACGTCAGCGGCCAGCAGTTGTGCCTCGGCCTGCGGGACTACGCGATCCGTCAATACGGCATGCTCGCCAAGACCGTCCTCAATCGCTGGGGCGTCAATCGCACCGAGGACTTCGGCAACATCGTCTTCGCGATGATCGACGCCGGCCTCATGCGCAAGACGGACGAAGATCACGTCGACGACTTCCGCGATGTCTTTGACTTCGACGAAGCCTTCTGTGCCGCGAAAGTCGGCTGAGCCGATCACCAACAACCGGCGCACCGCCGATCCCGTCGCGACCCACGCGGCGTGTCTCTCACTTTTCCGCTACGGTATCCGTATGGACCCCGCCAACCGCTCCAACTCCGACTGGAAGCGGCTGCACCTCTGGCAGATGCAGCCCGTGCGCGACGTGCTCGTGCTCGGCGCCGTCTTCGGCGTGCTCTGGCTCGGCTACTCGCTCAGCATCGTCACCGTGCCGATGCTCATCGCGCTCGCGCTCGCCTATCTCTTTGAACCGCTCGTCGCCTGGGTCACGCGCAAGCGCTTCGCCTCACGCGGCGGAGCCGCCGCCATCATCATCCTGCTCGCCGCCGTCCTCATCATCGGCCCCGCCGTCATCGGCCTCACCTTCGGCGTTGCCCAAGGCGTCAAGCAAGTCCAGGAGATCCGCGGCAAGATCGATCAGGTCGTCC
>JANRKB010000041.1:0-24260 GCA_033763695.1 Planctomycetota bacterium
CCTTGGACGCCTTGGACGCGACTTCCTTGACCATCTGCGCGCCGAGGTTCTCGTACTGGTCTTCCAGTTCGATCTCCTTGGCGACGGTCACGCCGTCCTTGGTGACGGTGGGCGCGCCGAAGGACTTCTCAAGGACGACGACGCGGCCGGAGGGGCCGAGCGTGACCTTGACCGCGTGGGCGAGTTTCTGCACGCCGCGGAGAATCCGCTCGCGTGCATCGGTGTTGTAAGCGATTGCTTTGGCTGCCATGGGTTACTCCAAATCTCCAAATCTCAAATGGCCAAAGGGCCAAATACAGAGATGAACGGTGTGTCTCAGGACTTTTTGGCCATTTGGCGATTTGCCATTTGGCCATTTGCGGCACCCGCCGCTACTTCACAGGTTGCTTGAGCGCGATACGGACCCACACAACGCGGTCCGCATCGAGAACATAAATGTGCTTGCCGTCGGTGACCTTGACCATGTGATCCGGCTCATCGGGGATGAGCATGGCGTTGCGGACATCGAGCAGGGCGTTGTTGAGCCCGCCCGAACCCGCGGGGTAGACATCGGCGAACGCGACGGTCAGGTCGCGATCGCCGCTGAGTTCACGAAGAGCTTGTCGGAGTTGGTCGGGAGTCATGGGAAAGTCGAAGGCACTTGGCACTTGGCATGAGGCACTTGAGAAAGACGATCGGCAGCTGGCTTTTCCTCGTGCCAAGTGCCTCGTCCCAAGTGCCTTCTCTCTCAGTCAATCACCGCGAGGATGTCATCTTCGCTCATGATGAGCAGTTCTTCGCCGTCGAGTTTGATCTCGGTGCCGGCGTAGGACGAGAAGATCACCTTGTCGCCGGGCTTGACCGACAGCGGGATGCGCACGCCGGTGTCGGTGTTGAGCGAGCCGGTGCCGACGGCGGTGATGACGCCGGTCTTGGGCTTGTCCTTGCTGGACTCGGGCAGGAAGATGCCGCTCTCGGTCTTGCTCTGGGCCTCGTCACGCTTCACGAGGATCTTGTCGTGCAGCGGGCGGACAGCGGCGTTGGTTTTCTTGCTGGGGGCGGGAGCGGTTGCGGTCTTGGCCATGGTGATCTCCATCTTCGAAGTGTGAAACAGTGAGAAACTTGGTTGTGAGAAACTGGTTGTCGCCCTCCCACGAGGGCACGAATCGATTGGGTCGACGACGCCTCACGTCGGCCATCGTCCCTGGTAATGCCTTGTGAGCACCCGACGCAGCACGTCGAGCAACAGATCCAAATCCGATGTCTCGCGCGGCGGATCGACGACGGCGAACGCGCCCATGCGCAGTGCCGCGGCAAGCTCGCGCCGGTCGTCGCGCATCGAGCGGGCACGCTTCACCACCACCGTCGGCGGCGGCTGGCTGAGACGCGCGAGCAAGTCGAGCACGCGCGTGCCACCCTCTTCGCTCTGCTCGGGTGATTCGGCCGCATCCAGCGGCAGGCCCAGGTCGACCACCGCGATGTGGATCGGCGTCGTCTGCAACACCGTCGTCGCCTGGCGACCCGTCCCGGCCCGATGCGAAACCACGCCCATGGGCTCCAAGAGCCGCGGCAGGCGGTCGGCCCACGAGTCGGGGTGCCATCCGCCGCAGGAAAGCAGCAGGTTCAGCCGCCCGCCGGTGCCACTCCCCAAGCCCATGCCGCAACCGCCGCCGGAGGGCGTGTCGGGGTCATGTGCGGGATGGAAGCGCACCGGGAGCATGCCAAAGGGGAGGCAACTGGTGTGCCGATCTGCGGCCGGACCGCCGCCCCGCGCCACCCCCGCTGCTCGGCCAAAAACGCGGGTCCCCCGCTGCCACCCCCCCACCCGGGCCGTCCAAGCGTGCCGATTTGGCAGGGGGTGCGGTCGTCTTGGTCGTCGGGCCGTGGCCCGGGCCAGACCCCGGTCTGGGAGTTGGCGAGGCCGCCGCTTGCCCAGATTGCGATAGGCAAACACCCGGCATCGTGGTATTTTGACGCTCATGCGAGGCCATCAGGCGGGAGGCCGGCCCTCGCGCCCATCCGTCGCGGGCACTCGTCCTGTTCAGTCGTCTGACACGCTCGACTCGATCATTCGTCTGGGGCAACTGACGCAGGCAGCAAACCTTGTCGCGCTCGCAGAGGCGGGCCGACTCAGAGGGTGGTCATGCACAACGAGCACGCGATGAGAGAACCCGCCCCAAGCGCGCTGAGCGACCTGAGTGCATCGAGGTCATCGGGTGCACGCGTTCGCGCACGCGCCCGTCGCGGCTTCACGCTGATTGAGCTGCTGGTCGTCATCGGCATCATCGCCGTGCTGGTGGGCTTGCTGTTGCCCGCGCTGCGCGGCGCGCGCAACGCGGCACGCGACGTGAAGTGTCTGTCGAACCAGCGGCAACTCGCACTCGCGTGGTCAATGTACGCCAACGACTTCAACACGTTTCCGACCGTCAACAGCCCGACATGGCACCAGAAAGTCCAGTTCGGATGGGGCGGCGTCCACTGGTACGGACGCGACGCCGAAGGCAAACCGATCGACGAACCAACCTACGGCAGCGCGTCCACAACCTACACGGGTCTCGCCGCCGAACGTCCCGTCAATCCATACGTCGCGCCCAATGGCACGCTGGAAGGCCGCTACGAGATCTTCAAGTGTCCGTCAGACGCGCAACTGCGATACATGCTCTCAAACGAGCTGCATCCCAATTGGGCGAGTCTCCTCGCGCAGAGCGCGAACACCAGCGAGCTCGGCGTGACGGCGTTCGCGACCTTTGGCACGTCGTATCAGGCCAATCAGAGGATGTATGTCGTCGTACCACTGCCCGCCATCGACCCAGAAGGCACCTTCGGCAAGCGCCGCTGGTTCGGGCCGCGCCATGTCAGCGTGCCGCCGTCGATGTTTGTCGTTGCCACCGATGCCGGTTCGATGGGCGTGCTTGGCATGAGTGACAAACAGCTATACGCCTCCAAGGCGGGCCTCCCCGTGGGATGGTGGCACGGCAAGATGAAGGCCCAAGTGATGTTCCTCGACGGATCGGTGCGCAAGACGGTGATCGGTGATGAGGGATTGAGCGGCTACTCAATCTCGCGAGACTTCTAGTCACCCCGCCTGCTCGCGGCTCACGATCGCTCGCGCCACGCGTGCCGCTCCGTCCGCCGGGCCGAGGTTCGTGAGCGCGGCACGCATCGTCTCGCGCCGCGTGCTCTCGCGCAGCATTTCCAGCACCCGCGCGCCAGCCTCGCCCAGGTTCGCCTGCGGCTCAATGCGATCGGTCACGATCACGCAGCCGCCCGCTCGCTCCAGCGGCTCGGCGTTGCGGCGTTGATGCTCGTCCTTGTGATACGGGTAGGGCAGGAAGACCGACGGCACGCGATTGGCCCACGCCTCGGCCACACTCCCCGCGCCGCAGCGACTGACCGCAAAATCCGCCGCCCCCCACAGCACGCCCATCCGCTGAAAGAACGGCTCGACGATGCCGGGAACGTTCGCCGCCGCATACGCCGCGCGGAGTTCATCGATATCGCTCTTGCCGGTCTGGTGGATCACCTGCCAGCCGTGGAACGCCGCGGCATCGCGCGCGAGCAGCGCAAGCAACAGTTTGTTGATCGAGCCTGCGCCCTGACTGCCGCCGCACACCAGCAGCGTCGGCCGCGCGGGGTCAAGCCCGAGTTCGCATCGGCACATCGCCGCGTCACCGGGCGCGAGTGCCGCGCCGCGCACGATCGGCGGCACCACCGGCCAATCAAAGCCCGCGGCGTGCGTCGCGCTCAAGATCGTCGTCGCGCGGTGCGACATCCAGCGATTGGCCTTGCCCGGCACCGCATCGAGATTCACCAGCGTGACGCGACACTTCTCCACCCGCGCGGCCTGTGCCGCGGGCGCGGCCACAAACCCGCCCATCGCCACGACCTCCACCCGCGCGTGCTCGTGCTTGAGCCGCTGGATCGCCGCACGCGATGCCCGCACCGCGCTGCCCCACGTCCACAGGAACTTCGCGAGCCTGCGTGGGTGCAGCCCGACCGGCTCGGCGGGGATCGGCTCAAACTCCACGCCTTCGCCGCTCAGGATCTTGGCATCGAGCGGGCGGCGCGAGCACAGATAGATCGCGCGCACATCGCCCATGGTGCGCAGTTGTTCGTGGATCGCGAGCGCGGGGAAAAGGTGTCCGCCTGTGCCGCCGCCCGCGAAAATCACCGCGAGTCCGCTGCCGCGTCCGTTGCTGGTCGTGCTGGAGGAACTGTCAAAGCGGCTCACGCAGTCACCGACGCCGAGGGAACGTATTCGTCTTCGTGGTGCGCGCGATCGATCGACACGAGCAGGCCCAGCGCGAACGCCGTGAGCGTCCAGCCTGTGCCGCCCGAACTCACCAGCGGCAGGGCGATGCCCTTGGTCGGCCCAAGACCCGTCACAACCGCGAGATTGATGAGCGCCTGCAGACCCACGATCGAGATGATGCCCAGGCCGAGAAGCTTGAGCATCATCTGCGGCTCGCGCCGCACAATCCGCAAGCCCGCCCAGATCAGGATCACAAAGAGCGCGATGACGATCGCCGCGCCCGCGATGCCGAGTTCTTCGCACACGATCGCGAAGAGGAAGTCGGTCTGATCCTCGGGCAGATAGCCCATCTTCTGCAGGCCGTGCCCGAGCCCGCGGCCGAACCCTTGTCCGTTCACCACGGCCGTCATCGACTGGATCATGTGATAGCCCGTCTTCTCCGGGTCCGCGTACGGATCGAGGAAGGCGGTCAGTCGATTGAGGCGGTAGGGGTTGGCGATGACGGCGGCGACAAGCCCAGCGCCGGCCACCGGCACGAACATCAGGAACTGCCAGAGACGCGCCCCGCCCGCGAGCAACACGATGCACGACGCGCTGGCGACGAGGATGCCGGTGCCGAGGTCCTCAAGCACGATGAAGCCCGCGACCAGCCCGATCGCCGCGAGGGCGGGGACGAGGCCGCGCCAGAACTGATGCATGATGCTGGTGCGCGTCGCGGCATACCACGCGATCAGACCGACCAGCGCGAGCTTGGCAAACTCGCTGGGCTGGATGGACAGCGCATCACCCAGACCCGGGACGGGCAGCTCAATCCAGCGATGGCTGCCGTTGCGGGCGCGGCTCAGCCCGGGCACATACACCAGCGCCATGACGCCGATGAGAATGAAGCAGAAGATGAACATCCACGTCAGGGACGCGGGCCGACGCGTGTGGCTCGCCACCATGCCGTCAGCGACGCCCCGGAGCGGGAAGAACGCGCCCGCGGCCAGCCCGACCATCGCCAAACCCATATAGATGGTCGACTTGCTGAGCAGCAGACCAGACGCCGTCACGCCGGCCCGCGCGGGATCAGCATTGACGGACATGCCCGCCGAGTTGACCATCACGACGCCGATGGTCAGCAGCGCAAGCACGCAAAGTGCAACGACATGGCCGGGACGAATCACAGTCCCACAGTATCGGCCTTGGCCCGGAAAAGCCTGCAGAGTCTGCGCGGGGATGGATCAGTGCGCGTTCGGCCCTGCCGGCGGGTCCGCATAGTCGCTGCGATCGACCCGCGGCATGCCGTTGTGCTGGCCGCCAATGGACGTATGCCCAAGTGCCCGCGCGATCAGTTCGCCGCGGCTGGACGCCCCGAGCTTGCGATGCAGGCTCTTGACGTGGTCGTGAACCGTGTGGGGTGAGCGATCGAGTTCCTCGGCGATCTCACGCACGCTCTTTCCGAGGACCAGTTGGTCCAGCACCCCCAGTTCCTTGGGGCTGATCCAGTTGTTCCGCCGCGTCCGCTCGGCACCGATCGCCATTAACGCGCGACGCCGCAGAAGTGGCATGACGGCGCGGACCTGGGCGAGCACCGAGTTGGCGCTCTCCTGTCGAGACACGCCCACCAACACCGCCAGCACACGCGAGGAGCCAGGCGCACCAAGCCCGGCGAAGGCCATTACGACCCGCTGGGCTCCCAGATCGCGCCACGTGCGCCCGATCGAAGACAGCGGCCATGATGGATTGGTATCACATGCAACCAGTTCGGCGTGACCATCCGCCAGCACTGGCCGCGGCATGCCGATCGTGTCCCACGCCTCAGCACGGCAGCGCAGATCACTGAGCAGCGCGGCGTCGCCGCGTCGTACCGCGAAGCCGATGGCTTCCAGATCGCGCAGCCTGCCATCAGTTTCGATGTTGCCGACAAGCACCGCGGCACCTGCACCAGCACCGATGCCCTCGAGACATCGTGCCGCATCATCACACCAATCCAGCGTGGCGATGGCAGGCAATTGCATGATTGCTTCGGTGAGACCTGCGACAATGCGCAAGTCGTCGTCGCCGCGCAGAGCTTCGTTCGCAGCCACTCCTCGAGTTTCAAGCGCCGACATTGGTTACCTTTCCGCGCCGTGTTTGCCCATGGGTTGTCAGGCCCCTCACCTGACGCTCGAGCACTTTCAGATTCGTGCCCGACCCGAACACGGCACACTCCGGAAACCTCAACAGGGGAGTATCGGGCTGAAACAAGCCGGAACGCAAGCGTGAAACTGGGGAAAGCACTGAGAATCACGAGAATCAGGTGATAACCTGAACCTGATTCACACCAAACAGAGTTCTATAGCCCGAATGGGTGGGTACGGGTCATACTTGGATTTTGATTCCGCTCTTTGGGTCCACAAGTCAGGTTCTCAGGAATCTGACGAAGATTCCGCCCTTGCCGCTTGTGCGGGCGAGATTTGCGCGCATGTTTATGGTGTGGGCCCGAGGCATGTGTACGCCTCGGGAATCGTGTGACGTGGTGTAGAGCAGCCTGGACCAACCCTCCATGAGCGCGCTTTCACGTCACTTGGACCAGCCGCTGGTCCGCAGCAATTGGGAGCCCGACGTCGGGCAGATGCTCGACGAGCATCATCTGGCCGCATGGTCAGAGATGTCCGGGCGTCGGCTGCAGTTTGCGGTCGCTCTTGGTCAGTTCCTCGGCGCGCAGCGCGATACCGAGGTGTGCCCGTTCTATGGGCGCTATATCACTGACCTCGAGTCGTTCTGTCATCAGTTGGAGCGTGCCGTGCCGGGGCCCAACCTCGCGCGGCGGATCCATGGCCCGGGCGGCGTGACGGACCTGCTCCGCACCCGCACCAGCCACAAGGGTCGCCCCGCGTCCAAGTTCCGCTACTACATCTGGCATGACGCCGACGTGCTCCTCCAGCGCGATCGTGTGCTCTTTGGCCAACTCGTCGATGCGCTCGCCGGCGTCGCGGCTGAGTGCGAGTACGTGTCGGATGATCTGCTCATCATCCAGCGTGCCGTGCTGGTCGGGGGCTCACCGCTCTCGGACTACCTGCACGACGCCAAGGGGCAGTGTCGCACGTGGTTCGACGACGGCATGGGCGAGCCGTTCTGGAAGGTCGTGACCGGGATCGAACAGCCGGCATTCAACGGCTATCCGATCGACATCCTGGGAACGAAACAGGTTTGAGGATTCAGTTTGAGCGGGTGAGCGGCGACGCGTGAACGACCTGGCCCCATGTCCGACATGAGGCAGGTGCGCGCCGCTCGGGAGAGCCCACGTTGCCGCGGTTCGTCGCGGCGCCACCGGTCGTGCTTGTTCCGCAGCACGATCGGTGTTGCTTTTTGGACCGCAGATCTCGCGCCGCAGGCGTTCAACGCCGCGCACGGCGTGCCGCGTCGCTTCTTTCCTCCCTGGGTGTTCTACTGGGTCGGCACAGGCAAGTCCGATCCGCCACCCGCGCGTTGTTCTTTGAAGTGGGGTGTTCCATGGCGCTGAGTAAGGCACAGGCACAAGCCATCGTTGATGTCGTGAAGGTTGATCCCGAGTCACTCCGCCGCATGCGTTCGGGCGGGGCGCAGTTTGTCCCTGATCGCCTGGGCATCACCGGCGCGCTGCGGAACTGGAAGTATGTTCTCTCGGGCAAGGACCCGACCGACGAGAAGGTCGCCAACGTCGTCTGCACTGGTATCGCCGACGCCACCGCAGCCGCGATCAACAAGGCGTTCGCGTCGCTCCCGGGCGTCAAGTCCGCGGGCGTCAAGAGCCGCGTCTATATGAAGACCGACCACACGGCCACGCTCGTCACCATGGCCGACGGCACGTCGTACGTCTTCGATTGGCACGCGACGCTCAACCCCGCAAATCCCTTTGTGGGCGAGGCCAAAGCGTGGGAGACCTCGACCAATCAGGTCGACTTCAATCACTTCAGCGGGCTTCCCTGAGCGACCCCGGACGCCCCTCTCGCTTTCACGCAAAACGCACTTGGGGATTCTTGCACCTCTCGTTAGACTCGTCCGAGGTTGTCGCACGCCGCGCCCGACTCGCTCGACGCTCGGCGGTGTTCTCAAGGGTTACGGGTTTTCGGGAGGTCCGTTCATGAAGGCGTCTCGTGTCGCGTCGTCGGCCGGTCTGGCCGCCAGTGTCGTTGCTCAGGTGGTTGTCGGCTTGGCGTTTGCCTCCGCCGCGTCCGCACAGATGGCCCCGGTCGCGTCGCGCAGCGTGCCGATCGGCATCGCATCGGGCGATGTGCAGGTGCTTGCCGCCGAGAGAAACGTCGTCCCCGCCAACCAGCGTGCGATCAGTGACGTGAGCGAGCAGGAACTCACCGCCGACACCATCATCTGGGCCGATGTGGTTGACGTGCCCGACGCAGCGTGGCTGCGCCTGTACTTCAAGGACGTGAACCTCTCCGGCGATGCCGCGACGCAGAGCGGCGCATACCTGCGCATCACCTCACTGCTCGACGGTCACACGCAGAAGCTCAACGCCGACGCGCTGAGGCAGTGGAACAACAGCTCGGCATACTTCAACGGCGATCGCGTGCTGGTGGAACTCATCTCCGCCGCCGCCAACGCCCCCGCGCGCGTCACCATCGATCGCGCCGATGTCGGCGTCGCGCCCGTCATGCAAGGCGGCTACGGCCCGCGCTCCATCTGCGGCAGCACCGACGATCGCACGCTCAGCAGCGATCCCAAAAACGCGCGGCATATGCCCGTCGGCTGCACCTCGTGGCTCATCAATGACACCAACCAGCAGTTCCTCCTCGCCGGGCACTGCGACCCCACCAGCGGCAACGTCTTTCAGTTCAATGTGCCGCTCTCAACCAGCACCGGCGTGACGGTCAACCCTTCGCCCGATGACCAGTACGTCGTCGACATGACGAGCAAGCAGAGCCAGAACATCACGATCGGCCAGGACTGGTGCTACATCGGCGTCTTCACCAACGCCAACCACGGCCTCACGCCAGCGCAGAAAATGGGCGGCGGCACCTACATCCTCGCCTCCACGCCCCCCGCCGTCGCCAGCCAGACCATCCGCATCACCGGCTTTGGCACCACCTCATCGCCCGTGAGCAACACGTGGAACCAGGTGCAGAAGACGCACACCGGGCCGTATCGCACTTTCTCGGGCACGACACTCACGTACTCGGTCGACACCACCGGCGGCAACTCCGGCTCGCCGATCGAAGACCTGAGCACCGGCCGCGCCATCGGCATCCACACCAACGCGGGCTGCACGACGACCGCGGGCAGCGCGAACAGCGGCACGGGCATCAACAACGCCGCGCTGCAAAGCGCGCTCGCCAATCCGCTGGGCGTGTGCGCCACCGGACGCAGTTCGCTCTCGCTCGGCCGCCTCTACGCGGGCACCGACGCGGCGAACAACTTCGGCACGGTGAACGCCACCACCGGCGCGTTCGGCAAGTTCAGCCAGTTCCTGGGCACGCTGCAGGGCATGGCGTTTGATCGCGACAACCAGTGGATCTATGCCGTCGACAACAGCCGTCGCCTCTTCACCATCAACCCCACGACCGGCGCGGCGGTGCTCAAGGGCACCATCACCGGCACGACGCTCACGCTCAACGGTCTGGGCTATGACCCGGTCGCCAAGAAGTTGTATTCCATAGCCCAGAGCAACGGCCAACTCTTCACGATCAACACCAGCACGCTCGTCGCGACGGCGGTCGGCACCGCCGCGGGCGGCATCATCGGCGCGCTGGAGTTCAACCCCGCCGACAACACGCTCTACGGCATCAACGACCCCAGCAGCCAGCTCGCCAGCAGCCGCCTCGTGCGCATCAACACCACCACCGGCGCAATCACCAGCGTCAGTTCGGCGATCCTCGCCGGCGTGCGCGATTGCAACGGTCTGGCGTGGGACCAGACCGACGGCAAGCTCTACACCATCGACAACACCACCCGCAACCTCATCCGCATCGACCCTGCGACCGGCGCGGGCACTGCGGTGGCCGCGTGCAACGGGCTCTTCGGCAGCGGCTCAGGCATGACGGCTGTTCAGTCGCGCCCGCCGTGCCCGGCCGACTTCAACAACGACGGGTTCCTCGACTTCACCGACTTTGATGGCTTTGTGGCCGCGTTCGAAGCCGGATCGGGCTCGGGCGACTTCAACGCCGACGGCTTCATCGACTTCACCGACTTCGATGCGTTCGTCGCGGCGTTTGAGGCGGGGTGCTGAAGAGAAGGCATTGGGCATGAGGAATCAGTGCGCAGGCCGCGGCGACGAGCGCTGTTGTCTTGGCGCTGCGCCGTCATGCCGGAGCACGAGACAACTCACGCCGCGGCGGCCGTGCCGGGCTTGAGATACTCGGCGTGCTCCGCGACGAGCCGGTCATACTCAGTCAAGTCGATCGTCAGCATCGCCTTGGCGACCTGCGGATCAAACTGGGTCCCGGCGCACTTCTCAAACTCCGCCAGCACGCGCTCTCGCGGCAGCGCGGGTCGATAGGACCGCGTTGAACTCATCGCGTCGAACGTGTCGGCCACAGCCAGCACGCGCGCGATCATCGGGATCTCTTCGCCCGCGAGGCCGTGCGGATAGCCCTTGCCGTCGTAGCGCTCATGGTGGTGCAGCACGCCCGGCAGCACATCGCGCAGCGGCACGAGATCCTTGAGGATGTGGTAGCCGATCTCCGGGTGCTTCTTGATGTACGCGAACTCTTCGTCCGTCAGGCGGCCTTGCTTGCAGATGACCGCCTCGGGCACGCCGATCTTGCCCACGTCGTGCACCACGCCCGCGAGGCGATAGCGATCGGCCGTCTCCAGCGGCATGCCCAGCGCAACGGCGAGCCGCTGCGCGAGGTGGGCGACGCGCTCCGAATGGCCGCGGGTGTAGCGGTCCTTGGCGTCGATCGTCGCCGTGAGCGCACGCACCGTGCCCATGAAGAGCTGGCGCTGTTCGTCGTAGAGCGAGGCGTTCTGCAGGAACGCGACGATGTAGCCCGCCGCGGCCTCGAAGAGTTGCAGGTCGTAGCTGCTGATGTCCGGGTCGCGCCCGCCCTTGCCGCCCGCGAGCAACAGGCCAACGGGCTTGCCATCGCGCAGCAGCGGCTGCGCGAGCACCTGCGGCTGCTCACGCGTGCTCAGGCCCGCGATGTTCTCCTGCACCCGCGATCCGCCGCGGCTGACAAACTCGCCGAGCATCGTGGCGGCGGCGGTGGCGTACCCCTCGGGCAGCGGCGCCTTGTCGGGCACGATGATCTGTTCGCGAAGCGTGGTGGGCAGGCAATCAAAGCGGCCGAAGTACGCACCCACCCACGAGAACGCCGTGGTGCTGCGGAGGTGGTCGCACGAGAGCCGGACGAATCGATCGGGGTGCGTGAACTCGTGCATCGAGCGGCTGACGTTGTAGAGCAAGTGGATGGTCTCGTATGAGTCGGTGAGCTGTGCCGTGAACCCTTCGATCGCGCCGCGTGATTCCTCGATCTCCGTGAGATCGTTGAGCATCGTGCGCAGCGTCGGTGCGACGGCGCGAACCGCACGTTCGTCGAACGTCGCCCACGCGTGGACGGCGGTGCGGGCAACATCAATGCTGATGTCTGCCTCGCGGCAGGCCTGCTCGAATGCAGCACTGCGGAGAGCGTCTTCACTCATCGCGAGCGCGGCAACCGGGCCGCTGCGACGATCGTCGGCGAGCGGGCGGAGCACGATCACCCAGAATCCCTCGCCGAGCGTGACGACCTCAACCGGCTCAGGCCCGGCCTCTTCGATCGCGTCGGAGATCAGGTGCGCGACGGCCGGTGCATTGAGCCATGCGCCAAGTGCGCCGGGAGCGTGCGGCCCTTCAATGACGTCGCCGCGGCGCGAGATCGACCACAGCGCTAGGTGCATCTGGCCGCAGCGCTCCGCGAGCGTGGCGCGGGCGCGGGTCGCCTCGGTCTGATCGGGCGAGAGATTCATGGGCTTGGTCATTGCAGAGACTCCGATTCGCGAACGCTGGCTCGACCGGCAAACGCAGTTTCAACGCGAAGAGACCGAGGTATCGAAGCACGCGAAGAACCGAGTGGCGGCGAAGATTCGCCGACAGCACGATGCGTGCGGTGGTGTCTTCACGCCGCGGCCGCGAGCGGATCGCTCGGGCCGGCAATCTCGCGCACGTGGGTGCCCAGTTCGCGTGCGCTGAAGGGCTTGGCGAGCAGGCGGATGACGTTGGTTTTCTTGAGGTCTTCCTCGCTCAGAACGTGGCCGCGGGCGGTGAGCATGACGACGGGCACATGCGTCGTGCTGGCTTGCGCGCGCAAGGCGGTGGCGAGTTCGAGGCCGCTCATGAACGGCATCTGCAAGTCGCTGACGATCAGATCCGGCGGCGTCTGCGTGGCGAGGTGCAGGGCCTGCTCGCCGTCGCGGGCTTCGATGACGGTGTAGTTGTCCTCGCGCAGGCGTGCCGCCACCATGCGTCGGATGTGGGCCTCGTCATCACAGATCAGAATGGTCAGATTCGCCATGATTCCCTCGTCGCAAAGGCCTGGCGTCGCTGTCGGGCCGCGGCACTCCGCCGCGTTGCGCTGACGACGCTTCCCCCTGCATCGGTTGCCGCCCGTTTGGCGGTGAGCAGGCCGCGGCGGACCATCGCTTCTCGGACCGGCACAGGTATCGCGAACGGCGTGATGTTGGCGTGCGCTCGGCGGGGCACTCCGATAACGCAGTTCGTACACTTCTGCGTGAGCATCGATTGGTCCAACCCGTGGGCGATCGCGTGGACGGCACTCGTCCTCGCTGAGTTTGCGCTGCGACTCTTCCTTGTTGGCGTCGTCATCGCACGCCGCATGGGCGTGGGTGAAGCCTTCGCGTGGATCATGGCGTTGCTGCTGCTGCCGGTCGTTGGCTCGCTGCTCTATCTGATCGCCGGGGAACGCAAGCTCGGCTCGCGCCGCCTGCGGCGATACAACCAACTCACCGGCCACGTCGTGCAGCCCGCCATCGCCGCGTGGCTGCAACGCGATCAGGATTGGTCGTCGTTCAACCATCCGTGGTCGCCGATCGCACGCTACGGCACGGGCGTGTGCGGATTGCCGCCGCTGCGTGGCAATCGCTGGAGCGTGCTCGATGACTCGCGGGCGTTTCTCGCGTCCATCATCACTGACATCGAACAGGCCAAGGAGCATGTGCATCTGCTCACGTACATCTACGACCCGGTGCGACAAGGCGTCGAGCTGGGTGAGGCGATGTGCCGAGCGGCGAAGCGCGGCGTTGCGTGCCGCGTGCTTGTGGACGGCGTCGGCTCTCGCAAGTTTCTCCGCAGCGACCTGTGCACACGAATGCGTGCCGCGGGTGTGCAGGTGGTGGAAGCACTGCCGGTGAATCTATTCCGCCTCGCGCTGCAGCGCGTAGACCTGCGCAACCATCGCAAGGTTGTGGTGATCGACGGGCGGATCGGCTACGTCGGCAGCCAGAACATCACCGATGACCTGTACAACAAGGGTGTGCTCAAGCGTTTCAAGCGGTGGAAGGACGCGTCGGCGCGCGTCGAAGGCCCGATCGCGCAGGCGCTGCAAGTCGTCTTCCTCCGCGATTGGCAGCTTGACGCGCCCGAAACCATCGCGAGCATTGACGCGTTCCTGCCCGATCTGGGCACGCCCGACGACGAGGGCGCGGCGATGCAGGTTCTGCCCAGCGGCCCCGGCGACACACCCCGCGCGATCCATCAGGCGATGCTCATGTGCGCGTTCTCGGCACGCGAAGAACTGATTCTCACCACGCCGTACTTCGTGCCCGACGAACCGATGCTGGAAGCGCTGGTCGCCGCGGCGACGCGGGGTGTCGCGGTCACACTGGTCGTACCGGAGCGATCGGACGCGCCCGTGGTGTGTGCCGCCGGGCGCAGCCACTACCCCGAACTGCTCGATGCAGGCGTGCAGATTCGGCTGTATCGCGGCGGGACGCTGCACTCCAAGACGCTCACAGTCGATCGCCGCCTCGCGATGATCGGCTCGGCCAATCTTGACCAGCGCTCGTTCTGGCTCAACTTTGAAGTCACACTGCTGGGCTACAACGCGGCGTTCTGCGAAGAGGTCCGGCGCGTGCAGCAGAAGTACATCGCCGATGCACGTGCGCTGGAGTCCAACTGGTGGTCACGAAGGCCGCCGATCGCCCGGGCGGGTGACAATCTGGCGCGGCTGCTCTCGCCGCTGCTTTAGTCAACGTGCGCGGCGTTGCTGACGCTCACTCCAGAATCCGTGCGGCGTAGTCATGCACCAGATCAAGCTGGTCGTGCGTCGGGATGTCGGCCTTGTCGCCGAATCGATCGAGGATCGGCGTCACGCGTCCTTCGTGATAGAGCGCCGTGAACAACGCGACAGCGTCGGGGTCGTAGCGCGTGCCCGCCCCCGCCTGCAGCTCAACGATCGCTCGGCGTGCGGCGTCGACCCCAACGTCGTGGCGATAGTGACGATGGCTGGTCAGCGCGTCGAACGTGTCAACGACGGCGAAGTAGCGGGCGACAACGGGGATGTCCGTGCCGCGGAGTCGATCCGGATAGCCCAGCCCATCAAATCGCTCGTGATGATGACGCACGAGATTGAGCAGGATGGCGTCGTCCTCCTGCATGCGCAGCAGGCGCTCGTGTCCGAGTGCCGCGTGCGTCTTCATCACTTCATACTCCGCGGGCGTGAGCGGCCCCGGCTTTTGCAGGATTTCTTCGGGGATCTCGATTTTGCCCACATCGTGCAGCGCGGCGGCGTGCGTCAAGCGATGCAGGATCTCCGCGCTCACGCCGGCCTTCTGCGCCAACACACGCGTGTACAGCACCACGCGCCACGTGTGCGCGGCGGTGGAGAGGTCTTTCGCCTCCAGCACCCCCACCATCGCTTGCACGATCTGCACGTCCACGCGGCCAGACTCCCGGAAAACGCCGCCCGAAGCGTAGCGACAGTGGGACGCGCGGCACGCATGCAGCGTGCACGCACGCCGCGCGTCATCAGCCAATGACGTCCAACAACACCGCGGCCCGAGCCACCCACGATGCGTGTGCGTCGTGAGCAACTCGGGCCGCGAATCAGGTCAGGTTGTCGAACCGATTACATGTTCGCCGTCGGGGCATCGCCGATGATGACATCGCGAACCTCGACCTGCGGCATGCCCATCGACTCGTTGGGGTCCGCGCCCAGAGCCTCGGCCGCGGCGGACGCCTCGGCGAGCATCTCTTCGTCGTTCTCCTCCTCCGGGGGGAGTTCGACGAGCGGCTTGACGCGGATTTCCTGGTAGGGACGGAAGCCCGTACCCGCCGGGATGAGGTGACCCAGGAGCACGTTCTCCTTGAGACCGATGAGGTCGTCCGACGCGCCGCGGAGCGACGCTTCGGTGAGCACCTTGGTGGTCTCCTGGAACGACGCACCCGACAGGAACGACTCGCTCTGTAGCGAGGCCTTGGTGATGCCCAGCAGCAGCGTACGACCCGTCGCCGGGCGTGCACGCTTGGCCTTGGCGCCTTCCTTGCCGGCGGCCTCCGCCTTCGCGTTGGCCTCCTTGATCTCGTCCTTGCCGACCAGTGCGTTGAGCGGCAGATCGGTGCCGCCCGGCTCGGTGATGCGGTACATCTGAGCGATCTGGGCGTTCTTCTGCTTGAACGTGAACTTGTCGACGACTTCCTGCGGGAGCAGATCGGTGTCGCCAGGCGCCTCGACCTTCACCTTGCGCAGCATCTGCGACAGGATGAGCTCGATGTGCTTGTCGTTGATCACCACGCCCTGAGCGCGATACACGTTCTGAACTTCGTCCAGCATGTACGCCCACAGAGCCTCTTCACCCTTGATCCGCAGGATGTCGTGCGGCACCAACGGGCCTTCGGTGAGCGGGTCGCCCGCCTGCACGTAGTCGCCCGTGTGCACGAGCAGACCCTTGTCGCTCGGCACGTGGTGATCCTTCTCGATGCCCGCGTCGGAGAGCACGCGGATGGTCATCTTGCCCTTGCGCTTGTCAGAGAGGATCTCGACCTTGCCCGAGATCTCGGCCATGGTCGCCGGGTCCTTGGGCTTGCGGGCTTCGAAGATCTCCGTCACGCGGGGCAGACCACCGACGATGTCCTGCGAACCGGCCGCCGAACGCGGCTGACGCGCGAGCATCTGGCCGGCCTTGATCTCCTGGCCGTCCTTCACTTCCAGACGCGCACGCGCCGGGAGGTAATGGAAGTCGAGGATGTTGCCGTCCTTGTCGACGATGTTGATCGCCGGGTGCAGGTCGCCCTTGTGCTCGATGACCACGTAGGCCTTCTGACCCTTACCGGCGTCCTCTTCGCGGACCGTCGCGCCGACCTCGATGTCGACGAAGGCGACGAAGCCGTCCTTCTCAGCCAGGATCGGGATGCGGTGCGGGTCCCACTTCATCAGGATCTGGCCCTTCTTCACTTCATCACCCGCCTTGGCGAGGATGAATGCGCCGTAGGGCACCTTGGTCTTCTCGAGTTCGCGGCCCTTGGCGTCGAGCACCGCGATCTCGCCGTTGCGCTTCAGCGTGACCAGCACGTCGTGACCTTCGTCGTCCTTGGTCGGGACGGCGTTGCAGTCACGCGCTTCCAACGTACCCGCGTTGGACGCGCGATACTCGGTGTCCTGTGCCGCACGCTGACCGATGCCGCCCGTGTGGAACGTACGCATCGTCAGCTGCGTGCCCGGCTCGCCGATCGACTGTGCGGCGATGATGCCCACCGCCAGACCCGGCTCGACGATCTTGCCGGTCGACATGTCCATGCCGTAGTCCAGCTGCGAGCAACCGGTCTTGCTCTCGCTGGTCAGCGGCGAACGAACCATGACCGAGTCGATGCCCAGCGCCGCAACCTTTTCCGCCGCCTCCGCGGTGATGATCTCGTTCTCACGGATGATCACCTCGTCGGTCACGGGGTTCACGACGTTGGACACGCTCACGCGGCCGATGATCTGATCCTTGAGCGGCACGTCGACCTGCTCGCCCTTGTAGATGGCGCGCTTGAGGATGCCGCGCTTGGAGCCGCAGTCATACTCGCCGACGATGACCGACTGAGCGATGTCGCACAGCTTACGGGTGAGGTAACCCGAGTCGGCGGTCTTGAGTGCGGTGTCGGCCAGACCCTTACGAGCGCCGTGGGTGGACGAGAAGTACTCAAGGATGTTGAGGCCTTCGCGGAAGTTGGCGCGGATGGGGGTCTCGATGATCTCGCCCGAGGGCTTGGCCATGAGACCGCGCATGCCGGCCAGCTGCTGCATCTGGCTGATGTTGCCGCGGGCGCCTGAGTCAGACATCAGGTACACGGGGTTGAGATACCGCTTGGCGGACTTGTCGTCCAGCGGCATTTCGTTGCCGTCCGCGTCGCGACGGTCGTCCTTGAGCGTCGAGACCAGCTTCTTGGTGATCTCTTCGCGGCAGTGCGACCAGATGTCCAGCAGCTGGTTGTAGCGTTCGCGCGCGGTGATGATGCCGCGGTCGTAGTTCTTCTCGACGCGATCGACCTTCTTCTGAGCCTCGTTGAGCAGGTCCTGCTTCTCCTTGGGGATGCGCAGGTCGGTGATGCCGAACGACAGGCCCGCGAGCGTCGACTGCTTGAAGCCGATCTCCTTCATCTTGTCGAGCAGGTCGATCGTGCTCGGGCGATCGCAATACGTGTACGCATCGTCGATCACGCGGGCGCAGCCCTTCTTGCCCAGCGAGCAGTTGTAGAACGGCATGCCCGGCGGGAGGATGTCCGCGAACAGCACGCGGCCGACAGTGGTCACCAGGCGCGTGTTGTCCTTGATCTCCTTGGCCTCGCCGCCCTGGGCTTCGACCAGGTGCTCGAAGCCGTCGAGACGGACGACGATCCGCTCCTGCAGACCGATCTTGCCCTGGTCGTACGCGAGCATCGCCTCGCGACGATCCTTGAAGCGCATCAGGTCCTTCTCAGCGCGATCGTCGGGCATCATCACGGTGATGAAGTAGACACCCATGACGATGTCCTGGCTGGCCGAGATGATCGGCTTGCCGTTGGCCGGCGAGAAGATGTTGTGCGTCGAGAGCATCAGCACCTGGGCCTCGGCTTGCGCCTCAACAGACAGGGGCAGATGCACGGCCATCTGGTCGCCGTCGAAGTCGGCGTTGAACCCGCCGCAGACCAGCGGGTGAATGCGGATGGCGTTGCCTTCGACGAGCACCGGCTCGAACGCCTGGATACCCATTCGGTGCAGGGTGGGAGCGCGGTTGAGCAGCACGGGGTGCTGATAGATGACTTCTTCGAGGATGTCCCACACCGCCGGATCGCGACGCTCAAGCATGCGCTTGGCGCTCTTGATGGTGTCGGCGAGGCCATGCTCCTTCAGCTTGCGGATGATGAAGGGCTGGAAGAGCTCGAGCGCGATCTTCTTGGGCAGGCCGCACTGATAGAGCTTGAGTTCCGGACCGACGACGATGACCGAACGCGCCGAGTAGTCGACGCGCTTACCCAGCAGGTTCTCGCGGAAGCGACCCTGCTTGCCCTTGATCATGTCCGTCAGCGACTTGAGCGGGCGATTGCTGCTGCCGAGCACCGGGCGACGGCAGCGGTTGTTGTCAAACAGCGCGTCCACCGCCTGCTGCAGCATGCGCTTCTCGTTGCGGATGATGACCTCGGGGGCGTTGAGGTCCATCAGCTTCTTGAGGCGGTTGTTGCGGTTGATGATGCGGCGGTACAGATCGTTCAGATCGCTCGTCGCGAAGTTGCCGCTCTCCAGCAGCACCAGCGGGCGCAGGTCCGGCGGACTCACCGGCACCACGTCCATCACCAGCCATGCCGGATCGTTCTCGCTGCCGCGGATCTGCTCGATGAGCTTCAGGCGCTTGGCGAGGTCCTTGATCTTCTGCTTGCTCTTGGTCGCGCCCAGATCCTCACGGAGCTTGGCGGCCTCGGCCGACAGATCGGTCTTCTCGATCAGTTCACGGATCGCATCCGCACCCATGGTCGCGCGGAAGGCGTTGCCGTACTTCTCGGTGTACTGGCGATGCTCGTCTTCGGTGAGCATCTGCTTGAACTTCAGCTCGGTGTCACCGGCATCGGTGACCACGTAATCCTGGTAGTAGATCACCTTCTCAAGGTCGCTGGTCTTCATCCCCAGCAGCGTGCCCAGGCGGCTGGGCATGCTCTTGAAGAACCAGATGTGAACGACGGGCGCGGCCAGGTTGATGTGGCCCATGCGCTTACGGCGGACGCGCGAGTGCGTCACCTTCACGCCGCAGCGATCGCAGATGATGCCCTTGTACTTGGTCCCGCGATACTTGCCGCAGGCGCACTCGTAGTCGCGCTCTGGTCCGAAGATGCGCTCGCAGAAGAGCCCGTCCTTCTCGGGGCGATAGGTGCGGTAGTTGATGGTCTCGGGCTTCTTCACCTCGCCGTAGGACCACGCGCGGATGTCGTTGGGCGACGCCAGCGTGACTTTGACGGCGGAATAGTCATTGACGCGATCGTAAACGGTCTCTGCCATGATTCTGGTCTCCGGCGGCCTGTGCCGCATCACCAGGGAAAATCTCGTTCGACTCACACAAACAAACCTGCCGACTCACTGCCATTCACGAGTGCTCGGAGCGATCGCTCTGAGCCCGTGCCCAGTGCCTGTTCTTACAGCAGGCTGCCGCCCTCCAGCTTCTTCTTCTCGAGGGTGATGTTCATGCCCAGACCCTTGAGTTCATTGCACAGCACGTCGAACGCGACGGGCATGCCCGCCTCGAGCTTGTTCGTGCCCTTGACCTTGCTCTCGTAGATCTTGGTGCGGGCTTCGACGTCGTCGGACTTCACCGTCAGGTGTTCCTGAAGGATGTACGCCGCGCCGTACGCCTCGAGCGCCCACACTTCCATTTCGCCGAAGCGCTGACCACCCGTGCGGGCCTTGCCGCCCAGCGGCTGCTGGGTGATGAGGCTGTACGGGCCCGTCGCGCGGGCGTGGATCTTGTCGTCGACCAGGTGGTGCAGCTTCAGCAGATACATGAAGCCCACCGTCGTCTTCTGGTTGAACGGCTCGCCGGTGCGGCCGTCGAACAACTGGATCTTGCCGCCTCGCGGCATGCGGGCCAGCAGTTCGCGCGGATGCGGGAACGTGCCGGTCTTCTCGTAGTGCGACAAGCGCGATTCAACGTGCTTGTTCGCCTCTTCCACCGCCAAGTGGACTTGATCTTCGCTCGCGCCGTCGAACACCGGCGTCACCGCCTGGAAGCCCAGCACCTGAGCCGCCCAGCCAAGGTGCGTCTCAAGGATCTGACCGACGTTCATGCGGCTGGGCACGCCCAGCGGGTTGAGCAGCACGTCGACCGGAGTGCCGTCTTCCATGAACGGCATCTCTTCCTCGGGCACGATGCGGGCGATGACACCCTTGTTGCCGTGGCGACCGGCCATCTTGTCACCGACCGAGAGCTGACGCTTGGTCGCGAGATAGACCTTCACCATCTCCAGCACGCCGGTGGGCAGTTCGTCGCCGCGCTTCATGTGCGCGACCTTGCGCTGCTTCTAGCCTCGATCGCCGTCACGCGCGGCCAGAACTGGCGGAACAGCACTTCGGCCTGCTCGCGCGCTTCCTTGCTGCCCTTGGCCCACTTGATGTCGAACGTCTTGATCTGTTCGAGGATGACTTCGGGGATGTCGCTGGCGCCCACCTTCTGACGGGTGTTGGGATCGACCATCGGCGTGCCGATCGCGTCGTTGATCGCCTGCGTCATCTGGCGGAAGAGCACGATCGCCTTCTCGTCCATCGACTTCTCGTACTCGGCGATGTCCTTCTTCAGCTGCTTCTTCTGCTCTTCGTTCATGTGCAGACGACGGCTGAACTTGCGGGCGCCGATCACCACGCCCTCAACGCCCGCCGGCACTTCCAGCGAGTCGTTCTTCACGTCCTCGCCGGCGCGACCGAAGATCGCGTGCAGCAGTTTCTCTTCCGGCGTCAGCTCGGTCTTGCTCTTGGGGCTGACCTTGCCGACCAGGATGTCGCCGGGGCCGACACGCGCGCCCAGGCGGATGATGCCGTTCTCATCGAGATTGCGCAGCATCTTCTCGCTGACGTTCGGGATGTCGCGCGTGAACTCCTCGCGACCCAGCTTGGTCTCGCGGATCTCCACGTCGAACGCGTCGATGTGGATCGACGTGAACGCGTCGTCCTTCACCAGACGCTCGTTGATGACGATGGCGTCCTCGAAGTTGTACCCGTCGAACGTGTTGAACGCGACCAGCGCGTTCTTGCCGATCGATAGCTCGCCCAGACGCGTCGATGCGCCGTCGGCGATGACCTGGCCCTTCTCGACCTTCTGGCCCGGCTTGACGATCGGACGCTGGTTCTGGCAGGTGCGCTCGTTGAGGCCCACGAACTTGCGGAGCACATACTCGTCGGCGTTGTCGATGATGATGCGCTGCGCATCGACGAACGTCACGATGCCGCCGTTCTTGGCCTTCACCAGCATGCCGCTGTTGTAGCCGACCGACTTCTCAATGCCCGTCGCCACGCAGGGCGGATCAATCTTGATCAAGGGCACGGCCTGACGCTGCATGTTCGAACCCATCAGCGCGCGGTTGGCGTCGTCGTGCTCAAGGAACGGAATGAGCGCGGCGGAGATACCCACGATCTGCTTGGGGCTGATGTCGACGAAGTTGCACTTGGACGAATCGACCTGCGACAGCTCGCCGTCGACGCGGGCGATGATGGCGCCCTTCTTCAGCTTGCCCGTCGGCTCCAGCGCGTCGGTCGGGGCCAGCACGGCCTTCATCTCTTCGTCGGCGCGGAGGTGAACGACCTTGCTGGTCACTTCACCGTTCTTCACTTCGCGATACGGCGTGCGAAGGAAGCCGTACTCGTCGATCGACGAGAAGATGCCGAGGCTGGCGATCAGGCCGATGTTGGTGCCTTCGGGCGTCTCGATCGGACAGATGCGCCCGTAGTGCGAGATGTGCACGTCGCGCACTTCGAAGCCGGCGCGCTTGCGGTTCAGACCGCCCGGTCCCAGGGCCGACAGACGACGCTCGTGCACCAGGCTCGACAGCGGGTTGGTCTGGTCAACCACCTGCGACAGTTCGCTGCGCCCGAAGAAGAAGTCGATCGCGCTGCTGATGCTCTTGCTGTTCACCAGATCCGCGATCTTCGCGATCTCGTCTGGGTCCTTGACGCTCATGCGCTCCTGCACCGTGCGGCGGAGCTTGAGGAAGCCCTTGCGGAGCTCCTCCACCGCCAGCTCGTCGAGCGTGCGCAGACGGCGATTGCCCAGGTGGTCGATGTCGTCCACCTGCGCCACCGGGCGCTGCGTCTCCGGATCAAGGCGACCCGAGCGCAGGTCCAGCAGATACTGCACCACCCGCAGGAAGTCCTCGCTGCGGATGAACATCATGTCTTCGGGCGTGTTCAGCTCGAACTTGCGGTTGATGCGGAAGCGGCCGACGCGACCCAGGCGATAGCGGTTGTCGTCGAAGAACTTCTCGGCGAACAGCGCCTTGGCCTTCTCCACCTGCGGCGGGTTGCCCGGACGCAGCTTGCTGTAGATCTTCAGCAGAGCGCGCTCGTAGTCGCTCTCGGCCTCGAACATCTCCAGCTTCTCTTCCGCGACCGTGTTGAGGATCAGCACGTCGCTGGGGTTCTGGATGACGCGGATCGTCTTCAGATTGCTCTTGAGAATCGCCGCCGCCTGATCGCCAAGCTGACGACCGACGTGCACGAGCTCCTCGCCCGTCTCCTTGTCGATCACGCTCTCGGCGGCCCAGTGCTCGGGCTTCGCGTCCGTCGCCTTGATCTCGGTCACTTCATAGAACAGCGACAAGATCGCGTCGGTGCTCGCCACCGACTCATCAAGGCAGCGCAGGAACGTGGTCGCGGCCAGCTTGGTGCTCTGGTCGATGCGCATCGCCAGAACGTCCTTCTTGGTCACCTCCAGTTCGATCCACGAGCCGCGCTCAGGGATGATGCGGGCCGAGTGCAGCGGGCGGTCGGCCTCGCTGCTCACAATCGAGAAGTCCACGCCCGGCGAACGGTGCAACTGGCTGACGATCACGCGCTCGGCGCCGTTGACGATGAACTCGCCGCCGCCCAGCATGATCGGGAACTCGCCCAGATAGATGTCCTCTTCGGGCATCTCCGGCTTGCCTTCACGCTTCAGACGCACCGCCACGCGGAACGGACGGCCGTAGGTCAGGCGCAGTTCGCGGCACTCGTCCGAGGTGTAGCGCGGCTCTTCGAGCGTGTAGTGGATGTACTCAAGCCGCATCGTGTTGTCGTACGACTCGATCGGGAAGACTTCGCGCAGCAGAGCCTCGAGGCCGATCTGGTTGTCGCGCTCCTCCGGGCCCTTGCCCAGCTGCAGGAAACGCGTGTACGCGTCGGTCTGCACCTTGGTCAGATCCGGCACGAGCACGTGATCGCCACGCTTGGCGAAGTTGCGCACCGTGAGTGCCGCCGGACGGGGAACCTGGACCTGAACCGAACCCTTGGGGATGGTCGTCATCGTGTACCTCGAGAGATGCTGCTGAGCCAGTCGAACCAGCGCGGCAGAAATACCAGCACCCACGAGCGATGCCATCGCCCGCGGGTGATCAAAGACCCGTGTCGTTACAGAGTGTCAGTCACCACAGTGCCTGTCACGCCGACCTTCGCAGAAGATTGAGCCGCCGCAAACGCCTGGAGCCCGCTGGAACGCGTCGCCGAACGCGCCCATTCGCACCAAGGCAGAACCGAGGACCGTACCCCCCGGTCAGCCCCCAAGCAAACGCGGGGCCAATATTTTTGGAAAATTCTTCCAAATTCGGTTGAAGTCCCGCCGCCATTCCGCCCGACAGCCGCGACCAGCTCCGGACGCCAACGTCCTCATTCACACCTTCAGGAACACCTTGCGACGCCACAGAGCCCAGCACGCGAGCCACCATCCACAGATATAGAGGGTGGTCGTGAGCCGCGCGCCCCACACCGGGTCGCTCAACTGTCCGAGGTACCCGCGGATCGCCGTCAACACAAGCTGCGGCGAGGAGCTGCCACCATCCCAGTAGACCACCTTCCAGTGCGTCAACACGATCGCCCACAGCATCTCCGCGCCGAAATACAGGAAGATGGCGTTCCGCCCCGGCACCTCAAAGAACCACCCCAGG
>JANRKB010000042.1:0-50664 GCA_033763695.1 Planctomycetota bacterium
TGAACATCGGGTTGGTCAGGGGATCGCGCGAGGAACCGGCGTCGTTGATCACGAAGTTGTATGCGGCATTGGAAAGCGGAAGCGTGTCCATGCCGGGCACCCCGATATCCCAGGATCGCGCGGCCAGCGTCGACGCCGCCCGCGAACTGAATCGGAGGAAGGCCTCTGAAGCGGCGCTTTGGGTTCCGAGATGGAGGGGTCGCTCCGGCGCGGCGTTTTTGACTCCCAGATCTCCGGCTGCGGTCACCCGCAGGCCGCGTGTGTTGGCGGCGAGCGGAGCGGCGGTCACGGGCTGACGTGGTGTCAGCGTCTCAAACGTGCCGGAGCCGGCCGGGGTTCGCACAGCGAGTTCGAGCGTGAAGCCCGGGCCGGTCACGAGATCGCCGAGATTGACCTGTGTGGTAAATGTGCCATCGACAACATTCACGCCGGATGACTCAACGGGCCCCAAGACAGCGACGTTTGAGGGGTTGAACAGCGTAAACCGGACGTCGGCAGTTCCGGTGTACGCCTGCCCACTCGAAGTGAGCCGACCCTGATATGTCGTCGTGAACTGAGCCAGAGCGCTTGCAGAACCAAGAACGAGTGCAAAGACGTACCCAAGCAGTCGCATACGCAGCCTCCATTATGTGCCCCGGGTCAGAATACCGGATGGCTCGGCCGCGAAGGAAGAGCGAATCGCAGATTTTTGCACCGATTCGGCGTCGGATGGGGCGCGCGACTGTGGGCGGTGAGCGATCAGGATCACGGAGCGGAGATCGTGTCATGCACGACCCACGGCGGGCGAGCGCCGGGCAGGGTCAGAGGAACAAAAGCACGATCATCCTCAAAGACTCGGATGAGTCGTGGCACATGATGAGAGGGCCATGTGTCTCATGCTGACCACAAACATTTCGCCCTGTCAGCTGCTGGGCTAACATCGCGGAATGGATGCTGATTATCGACTCAGGCTCGTAGTCGGGTATCTGCAATGCCCGTATCTATCGAGCAATAGTTCGTGTTCCGAACCGATCAATGTCGAGTCTTTGCTTTCATGGACGTGCCGTACGCTCTCCAAGCCTCGCTCTCAAGTGCTCATGGGGAGGTACCAGAAAATCGAGAAGATCGATGAGCGACTGGAAGGCTTTCCATGGGAACCTGTCCTTGTAGAAAAGGTGCTGATTCCGATCCATCAAGCAAAGGTCGCATTTGTGATGGGACACGAACTTGGTTGCATCGCTCTCTGTGGAATGGTCGGAGAGATGTTGGCGGTGTTCCGCTTCCAGATTTCCGAGTACGCAAGAACGCATGGCACAACAAATAGGGTTACTAGTGGTCGTCGAAAAGTGAGGAATTTTGAAGAGCAAACTCAGACTCAGCGGATGGGCCTCCTCAAAGAGCTGGGTCTGATAGATTCGGAGACCAAGGACAAGCTAGCCAAGCTGGCAAGAACACGCAACAAGTGGCTTCATAGGCTGTCTGAAACACATGAAGCTCTCAGCGACGATGCGATCGAGTCGTATCGCTTAGCGTGCGAGCTTGCTGAGGCGTTTTTTCGATCGGGAGGAGAAGGAGAGAGGTTTAATCTCAACCCCGACGTCCTCGCATATCTCAAAGGAGCGAATGCGAACGCCTCCTCCCGGACACGGGAAAACGAATTTCAATCCCCCTGATCCAGCACCGCCATGAAGGCTTCCTGCGGGATGGTGACGTTGCCGACGGCCTTCATGCGCTTCTTGCCTTCCTTCTGCTTTTCGAGCAGTTTGCGCTTGCGGCTGACGTCGCCGCCGTAGCACTTGGCGAGGACGTTCTTGCGGAAGGCCTTGATGGTTTCGCGGGCGATGACCTTGCCGCCGATGGCGGCCTGGAGGGGGATTTCGAACTGGTGGCGGGGGATCTGGTCCTTGAGGCGGACGAGGAGTTGGCGGCCGCGTTGTTCGGCCTTGTCGCGGTGGACGATGATGGCGAGGGCTTCGACGGCGTCGCCGTTGATGAGGGTGTCGAGCTTGACGAGGCGGTCATCGCGGTAGTCGATGACTTCGTAGTCCATGGTGCCGTAGCCGCTGGTGAGGCCCTTCATCTTGTCGAAGAAGTCGTAGATGATTTCGGCGAGAGGCATTTCGAAGTGGAGCATTTCGCGGCTGTTGCTGACGAACTGCTGGTTCTTGTAGACGCCGCGGCGGTCGAGGCAGAGCTTCATGATGTCGCCGATGTTATCCTTGGGCAGCAGGATCTCAACGCGGCACAGCGGCTCGCGGATTTCCATGATGTGGCCCTGATCGGGGAGGTCGGCGGGGTTGTGGACTTCGAGGAGTTGGCACTCGGCGGGGATGTTGCGGCAGAACTGGGACTCGGGGTCGACGGGCTTGAGGGCCTGGCCGTTGGCGCCGGTGATGGTGTTGGTGCCGCGGACGAGAACGTGGTAGGAGACGGTGGGGGCGGTCTGGACGATCTGAACGTGGCCCTCGCGTTCGAGGCGTTCCTGGATGATGTCCATGTGGAGGAGGCCGAGGAAGCCGCAGCGGAAGCCGAAGCCGAGGGCTTCGCTGTGCACGGGGGCGAAGGTGAAGGAAGAGTCATTGAGGGAGAGTTTTTCGACGGCGTCGCGGAGTTCTTCGAAGTCGGTGCCCTCGCCGTCTTCGTTGGTGGCGGGGTAGAAATCGCAGAAGACCATCTGGCGCGGCGGCTGATAGCCGGGGAGTGCTTCCTCGGCGGGGTGCATGTCGAGGGTGACGGTGTCGCCGATACGGACGTCCTTGAGCGAGCGGATGGCGGCGACGACGTATGCGGTTTCGCCGGGGCCGATCTCGCCGTCGGGCAGGCGATAGGGCTTGGGGTTCATCTTGCCGATTTCGGTGACCTGGAAGGTGCGGCCGATGCCCATCATGCGGATCTTGTCGCCGACGCGGAGACGGCCGTCGAAGACGCGGACGTAGATGATGACGCCGCGGTAGTCGTCGTAGACGGCGTCGAAGATGAGAGCGCGGAGTTTTTCGGTGACGGGCTTGCGGGGCGCGGGGAACTTGTCGCAGATGGCGGCGAGAAGTTCCTTGAGGCCTTGGCCGGTCTTGGCGGAGACCTGCAGGCACTCTTCGGCGCGGAAGCCGAGGGTCTGCTCGATTTCGTCGGCGACTTCCTCGGGGCGTGCGGAGGGGAGGTCGATCTTGTTGATGACCGGGATGATGGTGAGATTTTCGTTGACGGCGAGGTAGGCGTTGACGAGGGTCTGGGCCTGCACGCCCTGGGTTGAGTCGACGACGAGGATGGCGCCTTCGCAGGCTTTGAGGGCGCGGCTGACTTCGTAGTTGAAGTCGACGTGGCCGGGCGTGTCGATGAAGTTGAGCATGTAGAGCTGCTGGCCGTGGGTCTTCACGTCCGCGCCGCCGGTGCCTTGGGAGTCTTCGTTCTGCACGGCGTCGACTTCGAGCTCGTCGCTCTTTTCGCCGGGGGTGTGGTGGTGGAAGACGGTGACGGCGGAGGCCTTGATGGTGATGCCGCGTTCGCGCTCGATGTCCATGGAATCGAGCATCTGCTCGCGGGCTTCGCGCGCGGAGACGGCGTTGGTGGCCTGGAGCAACCGGTCGGCGAGCGTGGACTTGCCGTGGTCGATGTGGGCGATGATCGAAAAGTTACGGATTTGATCGGGCTTCTGCGGCATTGCGGCAGATCGTAGCGGCGCAGGTGTCGCAGGGCGGGGCGGAAGCGGTTAGGATGGGATCATGGCGACGGATCGCTTGCTGGAGGCTCGGGCCAAGCGCCCGGAGGAAGAGGCCCTGAACTGGGCCTTGCGGCCGACCCATTTGGGCGAATACATCGGGCAGGTGGACCTGATCGAGCGGTTGTCGATCGCGGTGCAGGCGGCGAAGGCACGCAATGAGCCGCTGGAGCACGCGCTGTTTCATGGGCCGCCGGGGCTCGGGAAGACAACGCTGGCGCATGTGATCGCGAAGGAGATGGGTTCGCGGCTGGTGGTGACGAGCGGGCCGGTGCTGGCGAAGGGGACGGACCTGGTGGCGGCGCTGTCGAGCCTGGGGCCGCGGGATGTGCTGTTTATTGATGAGATCCACCGGCTGCCGATCGCGGTGGAGGAATTCATCTATCCGGCGATGGAAGATTTCCGGATTGATGTGCAGGTGGACAGCGGGGTGTCGGCGCGGACGGTGCAGATCAAGTGCAAGCCGTTCACGCTGATCGGGGCGACGACGCGGGCGGGGTTGCTGTCGGCGCCGCTGCGGTCGCGGTTTGGCATGTCGCACCACTTGAAGTTCTATCCGGTGGAGGAACTGCTGCACATTGTGCGGCGGAGCGCGACGATGCTGAACATGAGCGCGTCGGCGTCGGGGCAGTTTGAGGATGGATTGCGAGCGATTGCGGAGCGGGCGCGGGGCACGCCGCGGATCGCGAATCGGCTGCTGCGGCGGGTGCGGGACTTTGCGCATGTGAAGGCGAAGGGTGAGTTGTCGGCGCGGGTGGTGGGGGATGCGCTGGCGCTTGAGGGCGTGGATGAACTGGGGCTGGACGAACTGGATCGCGCGTACCTGACGACGATCGCGACAACGTACTCGGGAGGTCCGGTGGGACTCGAGACGGTGGCGGCGACGATGAGCGAGGACGCGGGGACGCTGGAAGATGTGGTGGAGCCGTATTTGCTGCAGATCGGATTCGTGGCGCGGACGCGGCGCGGACGCGCGATGACGAAGGCGGCGGCGGATCACCTGGGAATGAAGTGGAAGCCGAGCGAGGAACTGCGGCTGCTGGTGGGTGAGGGGTTGACGCAGGGCTGAGCGGGCTGGCGAGGGAATCCAAACAGGGCGGCGAGACGAAAGGCGAGGTACGCTGACGGCGTGTCGGCGGTTGGTGTCGGGCCGGTTGTTGCGGGCTCGGCAGAACGTGCGGACCGGGGCGTCGCAGTCGTCGGAGCGCTGATGGACTTTCGTCGTGTGATTCGGTACGTGCCTTTCCTGAGCATCCACGCGATCGCGTGCGGCGTGCTGTGGGTGGGGTTCAGTTGGCCGGGGCTGATCGTGGCGGCGGCGCTGTTCTTCGGGCGGATGTTCGTCATCACGGGGTTCTATCACCGCTACTTCTCGCATCGGACGTTTCGCACGCATCGCGTGACGCAGTTCTTGTTCGCGCTGGCGGGGACGAGTTGTGCGCAGCGCGGTCCGGTGTGGTGGGCGGCGCATCATCGCGAGCATCACCGGCACTCGGACGAGGCGAGCGACATTCACTCGCCGCATCAGCATGGCTTGCTGCACAGCCACTCGGGCTGGTTTCTGACGGAGCGCGGGCTGGGGACGGACTGGTCGACGGTGCCGGACTGGGCGAAGTATCCGGAGCTGCGCTGGCTGGAGAAGTGGCACATCATCGGGCCGCTGGGGCTGGCGGTGATGATGTATGGATTGGGCGTGCTGCTGACGAAGATGGACCCGACGCTGAACACGAGCGGCTGGTCGATGCTGGTGTGGGGCTTTGGCGTCTCGACCGTCGCGCTCTATCACGGCACGTTCACGATCAACTCGCTGGCGCACACGCTGGGGCGGCGGCGGTTTGCGACGACGGATGACAGCAGAAACAGTTTGCTTTTGTCGCTGCTGACGCTGGGTGAGGGGTGGCACAACAACCATCACTATTGCCCTGGGACGGTGCGGCAGGGCTTCTACTGGTGGGAGATCGACATCACGTACTACGTGCTGCGGATGATGTCGATGGTGGGGCTGGTGTGGGATCTGAGGCCGGTGCCGCGGCGGGTGTATGCGGCGGCGGAATCGATCCGCGCGGCGCAGGCGGGTAAGCCGCTGCCGACGCGTGGGTGGCCGAGCCTGTGGCGCCCGCGTGTGGGCGCTGGTGGCGGCCGGTCATGAACATCGCGATCATCGGCGCGGGCGTGTCGGGACTGGTGTGCGCGTATGTGCTGTCGCGCGAACATCAGGTGACGCTGATCGAAGGGCAGCCGCGGCTGGGCGGGCACACGCACACGCATCGGGTGCAGCACGAGGGACGCACGCTGAGCGTCGACTCGGGCTTCATCGTCTTCAACGAGCGGAACTATCCGAACTTCTGCATGCTGCTGCGGCAGCTCGGCGTGGCATCGCGACCGACGACGATGTCGTTCAGTGTGCGGCACGAGGCGAGCGGGATTGAGTATGGCGGGCTGGGGATGCGGGGCGTCTTTGCGCAGAAGCGGAACCTGCTGCGTCCGTCGTTTCATCGCATGATCCGCGACATCCTGCGGCTGGGGCGTGAGGCAACGCTGCTGGCGGATGAGGTCGTGCCAACGCTGCCGATGGATGCGGGGATCGCAGATGTGTTGCGCGGGCGCGGATACTCGGAAGCGTTCATTGAGCGATACCTGGTGGCGATGGGCGCGGCGATCTGGTCGGCGTCGCAGGAAGAGGCGGGGAAGATTCCGGCGCGGTTCTTCCTGCGGTTCTTTCACAATCACGGGATGCTTGATCTGAGCCAGCGGCCGCAGTGGCGGACGGTGGTGGGCGGGTCACATATGTATGTCCGGGCGCTGCGTGGTGCGCTCGATGCGCGCGGTGTGCGGGTGCTTTCGGGCGATGCGTGTCGGCGGGTGCGTCGGGGCGCGGGCGTGGTTCACATCACGACGGAGCAGGCGGAACTGACGGCGGATCATGTGGTGCTGGCGTGTCACAGCGATGAAGCGCTGGGCCTGCTTGGGGACGCGACGCGGGCGGAGCAGGAGGTGCTCGGGGCAATCGCGTACCAGAGCAATGACGCGGTGCTGCATCGCGATGCGAGTCTGCTGCCGAGTCGGCGGGCGGCGTGGGCGGCGTGGAATGCGACCGTGCCGCGCGAGCGGGCGGATCGTGTGCTTGTGACGTACAACATGAGCATGCTGCAGGGGCTGGAGACGCGAGAGCCGTTGTGCGTGACGCTGAACCAGACGCCGCGGATCGATCCGGGGAAGGTGATCGCGACGATGCAGTATGCGCATCCGGCGTACACACCGGCGTCGATCGCGGCGCAGGCGCGGCACGCGGAGATCAGCGGGAATGCACAGAGCGGCGGCGGGCGCACGCACTACTGCGGCGCGTACTGGGGGAACGGCTTCCATGAAGACGGCGTGGTGAGCGCGCTGCGGGTGTGTGAAGCATTTGGGCTGGGCTTGCAGGCGGGCGCGGAGCGTGGTGTGGCTGCGCAGTCGATGCATGCCGCGCCGATCGAGGTGCCGGCGTGACGTTGCACTCGGCGCTCTTTGAGGGCTGGGTGCGGCATCGGCGGATGTCGCCGCGGCGGCATGAGTTCATGATGCCGCTGTACATGGTGTATCTGGATCTGTCGGAGATCGACGCGTTCTTCGCGCCGTTTCGCCGGGGCTTCTTGTGGTCCGCGGAGCAGCCGGCGATTGTGCGATTTCGGCGTGAAGACTTCTTGGCGGATGAAGAGGAAGGGCACGATGTGCCGCTGGATGTTGCGGTGCGGCGGCGGGTGGCGGCGAAGACGGGGCGCGAGCCGCGCGGGCCGATTCGGATGCTGACGCACTTGCGGACGTTTGGCCACATCTTCAACCCGGTGAGCTTCTATTACTGTTTTGACGAGACGGATACGCGGGTGGAGACGATCGTGGCGGAGATCACGAACACGCCGTGGAAGGAACGGCACGCGTATGTGCTGTCGACGTCGCGTGCGGCGGGTGCAGGCGAGAGTCGCGACGGGCGCGGCGATGCGGCGCGGTTTCGGTTCGACAAGGTGTTTCATGTGTCGCCGTTCATGCCGATGGACCTGGCGTATGACTGGACGTTTGTGACTCCGCCGCGATGCGAGGGCGGGCGGCTGGATGTACACATGAATCTGAACGAGCGGGACGGCAGCAAGGTGTTTGATGCGACGCTGCGGCTGACGCGCAGGGAGTCGAGCGTGGCGAACATGCGGCGTGTGCTGTGGCAGTATCCATTGATGACGGCGCGGGTGGTGGCGCGGATTCACGCCGAGGCGCTGCGTTTGTGGCTGAAGCGCGTGCCGGTGTGGGCTCATCCGGGTTCAGTGGCGGCTGGAGGTGTGCGATGAGTTCGATCGTGCTGCGTGGAGAGGCGTTGTCGCCGGTGGTGCGCCGGGGCGTGGTGGCGCGCGGGCTGGAGAACGCGGGGCGTGCGCTGGTGCGTGCCGCGTTGTCGAAGATGCGGCACGGGTTCGTGGAGATTGTGGAAGGCGGGCGCGTGGTCGCGGCGGGGGGCGAGCGCGGCGCGACAGACCTGCCGAGCGTGCGGGTGGAGGTGCGCGATGCGCGGTTCTTCACGTCGGCGGCGTTTGGCGGCGGCCTGGGCCTGGCGGAGGCGTATCTGGATGGGCTGTGGGCGTGTGATGATCTGGCGGGCTTGATTCATGTGCTGACGGTGAACTATGCCGCGTTGACGACGCTGGAGTCGCCGGTGAGCAAGGTGCTTGCGCCGCTGGAGAAACTGCGGTATCGCATGCAGCGGAACTCGCGGAGCGGAAGCAAGCGGAACATCGTGGCGCACTATGACTTGTCGAACGAGTTCTTCGGGCTGTTCCTGGATGGGAGCATGTCGTACTCGTGCGGCGTGTATCGCGAGGGCGCGACGCTGGAGGAGGCGCAGGTCGAGAAGATCGATCGTGCGTGCCGCAAGTTGGGGCTGAGGCCGGAGCATCATCTGCTTGAGATTGGGACAGGCTGGGGCGCGCTGGCGATTCATGCGGCGCGGCGGTACGGCTGTCGCGTGACAACGACGACAATCTCGGAGCAGCAGTACGCGCTCGCGCGGCAGAGAACCGAACGCGCGGGGCTGGCGGATCGCATCACACTGCTCAAGAGCGACTATCGCGATCTGCCGGCGATGACCGAGCGGTTTGATCGGCTGGTGTCGATCGAGATGATCGAAGCGGTGGGGGCGGAGAACCTCGAGACGTACTTCAACGTGTGCGGCACGATGCTCAAGCCTGACGGCGCGATGCTCTTGCAGGCGATCGTGATTCGTGATCAGTTCTTCGCGCGTGCGGCACGGCGGGTGGACTTCCTGAAGAAGTACATCTTCCCGGGATCGTGCCTGCCGAGCGTGGCGGCGATCATGCAGGCGACCACGCGCGCGAGCGATCTGCGGCTGTGGCACAGCGAGGACTTCGCGCCGGACTATGCGATCACGCTGAAGACGTGGCGCGAGCGGTTCTTTGCACGACTCGACGACGTGCGGCGGTTGGGTTTTGATGATCGATTTGTGCGACTGTGGGAGTATTACCTGGCGTACTGCGAGGGCGCGTATCGGGCCCGGCATGTCGGTGATGTGCAGATGCTGCTGACCAAGCCGCGGTGTGGTCTCGCGCCGGTGGGGGCTGAGACGCTGGCGTGGCGCGGGCATGAGGCGGGACGCTGGGAGGAGCCGTGACGCTTTCGTCGGCGGCACAACTCGGATGGATCGGGCTGGGCGCGGCGGTGGTGATGTTCGCGCTGTGGCTGCGGCAGACGCGGACACGCGATGCGACGGCGGTCGATGTCGGCTGGTCGCTCTCGATCGGCGCGGCCGCGGTGTTTGTCGCGATCACGGGCGGCGGCGACGTGTGGACGCGTGGATTGCTTGCGGTGCTCGCGGGCGTGTGGGCGGTGCGGCTCGGCGGGCACTTGCTGATTGATCGGATCGGAACGCACAAGGCGGAAGATGGGCGGTATGCCGCGCTGCGAAAGAAGTTTGTGCCGCGCGAGCAGCCGATCTTTCTATTGGTGTACGCGATCCAGGGATTGCTGGTGGTGCTGCTGAGCGTGCCGTTTGTGCTTGCGGCGCGGGATGAGCACGCGGGGATCGGGGCGTGGGATGTCGCGGGCGGAGTGGTGTGGCTGCTGGGGTGGACGATCGAGTCGATCGCGGATCGGCAGTTGCGGGCGTTTAAGCGCGAGACGGCGGCTGGGAGCGGCGGTGCGGGCGGCGACAAAGGTGGAGCCAGGCCGGTGTGTGAGCGCGGGCTGTGGCGCTACTCGCGGCATCCGAACTTCTTTGGCGAGTGGCTGATGTGGTGCGGCTATGCCGTGATCGCGACGCCGAGTGCGTCGGGACTGTGGGCGTGGAGTGCGCCGCTGTTGATGCTGGTGTTGATCACGCGTGTGAGCGGCATTCCGCCGACGGAGGCGCAGGCGGTGCGGAGTCGCGGCGAGGCGTATCGCTCGTATCAGCGGCGTGTGAGCGCGTTCGTGCCGTGGTTCCCGAAGCGGGACGCGTGAAAGGCGAAGCGTTACTCGCCGGGAATGTGGACGCCGGATGTGCCGCCCGAAGTGCCGCCCAAACTACTGATGGTGCCTTCCCACGGGCTGCTCGCGGTGGCGTAGAGCTTCTTGGGGATGCGGCCCGCGAGGGCAGACTGGCGGCCCGCGATGCACGCGTGGCGCATGGCGTGGGCCATCATCACGGGGTCGGCGGCGTGCGCGATGGCGGTGTTGAGGAGCACGCCGTCGGCGCCCAGTTCCATCGCGAAGCCGACGTCGCTCGCGCTGCCGACGCCCGCGTCGACAATGACGGGATAGTCGGGGTCGCCCTGGCGGAGCAGTTCAAGGCACAGGACGATGTTGCACTTGTTGAGCACGCCCTGGCCTGAGCCGATGGGCGAGCCCGCGGGCATGACGCTGCTTGCGCCGGCTTCCTTCACGCGCAGCGCGGCGATGGGATCGTCGCTGCAATAGGCGAGCACTTTGAAGCCGTCCTTGACCAGCGTGCGCGTCGCTTCGATGGTGCCGACGGGGTCGGGCAGGAGCGTCTTCTTGTCGCCAAGCACTTCGAGCTTCACCCAGTCCGCTCCCGGATTTCCCAACTGCTCCAAGATGTCGCGGCCCAGGCGTGCGACACGCACGGCGTCGTCGGCGCTGAAGCAGCCCGCGGTGTTGGGCAGGATGGTGTACCGCTTGAGGTCAAGGAACTCCAGGAGGCTCTTGCCCTGCTCGTTGTAGAGCCGCTCGCGGCGGACGGCGACGGTGACGACTTCGCAGCCGCTGGCGTCGAGCGCGTCGCGCATGAGGTCATAGGTCTTGTACTTGCCGGTGCCGACGAAGAGGCGGCTCAAGAACGTGCGGCCCGCGATGCGGAACGGCGTGACGCCCGGCTCGCTCGCGCTGGTGGCGGCGGCGTGCGCGGCGTTGCTGGACGCGGGGCGTTGCTGGGGCGTTGCGCTGGGGCTGGTCATACAGGCGGAGCGTAGGAAGCGGGGCCGCGGGCGGTTGTGGCGGCGGCGGAGGAGGCGGGGAGGGGCGCGGCCGCGGTTTCGGCGTGCTGGCGGGCGCGATATTCTCGCGGGCATGAAAGCCGTCGTCGTCACCAAGAAGGGCAACCCCGTCACTCCCAACATCGTCGTCGCGCACGACTGGCCCGAGCCTGCCGCGCCGGGCGCGGGATGGGTGCAGGTGCGTGCGCTGGCGAGCGCGTTCAACCAGATGGACTTGTGGGTGGGCCGCGGCGTGCCGGGGTTGGATCTGACGTATCCGCGTGTGTCGGGCTGCGACGCGTGCGGCGTGGTGGAGGCGGTGGGCCCGGGCGTCGATGCGGCGTGGGTGGGCCGGCGCGTCATCATCAACGCGGCGACAGTCAAGCCCGATCGCGTGTTGCCCGACGACCCGCCGGGCGTGAATCTGGCGTATGCCCCGATCTATGAACTCATCGGCGAACACCACCACGGCATGTTCGCGCACCGCTTCAACGTGCCCGCGGACAACCTCGCGGACGTGGGCGAGACGGAGCCGACGGAAGCCGCGGCGTTTGGGTTGTGCGCGCTCACCGCGTGGTCGATGATGGTGAGCAAGGGCGGTCTGCGCGCGGGGCAGTTGGTGTTGATTACGGGTATCGGCGGCGGCGTCGCGACGGCCGCGCTGGCGATCGCCAAGCACGTGGGCTGCCGCGTGTGCGTGACGAGCCGCTCGGCGGACAAACTCGCGCGGGCCAAGGCGCTGGGCGCGGACCACGCGGTGCTGGATGACGGCGGCGACTGGTCCAAGGCCGTGCGGGCGTGGACCAACAAACGCGGCGTGGACATGGCGGTCGATTCCTCGGGCAAGGCGACGCACCTGAACTGCATCAAGTCGCTGGCCCGCGGCGGGACGTATGTGACGCCCGGCTGCACCAGCGGCCCCGACGCGACGACGGACCTGGCACGCATCTTCTGGAACCAGTTGCGGCTCCTGGGCAGCACGATGGGAAGCAACGCCGAGTTCCGCGAAGTCGCGGGGTTGCTCCGCACGGGCAAACTGCGGCCGGTGGTCGATCAGGTCTTCAGCGTCGATGACGCGGCGAAGGCCTACGCGCGACTCGAAGCGGCGGAACAGTTCGGGAAGATTGTGCTGCGGTGGGAGTGAGGCCGCGGCGGCGGAGCGAATCGGTCAAGACCGAACACAGAGGACACAGAGAAAGGCAGAGAGAAGAACGAGAGAGGGGCGGGGAAGGCGACGGTCGTCGCCGCGAAGGCGTCGCGGCGAGCGCCGAAAGCGTCAAAGCTCAAAGCAGCAAAGCGTCAAATGAAGGCATCGGCCCTCGGACGCTCCTGCGATGTCTCTGCGTCTCCTCGTTCGCTCGCCCCATCGGACGGGCTCGTCGAAGCTGGATCGTGACGCGATCTTTCTCGCGCGCCCAGCTTCAACGGCGACGTGTCCGTCTTCAACCGCGAAGCGGTTGTGGTGAATAGCCGTGGGTCGCCGCGCCAGCGGCACCCACGGAACCCCGCCCTCATTCACGGGATTGTCGAGACTGGATCGTGCGCCGACCATGCCAAAGACGGGAACGGTGCGATCTTTTTCCCGGCCCCTCCTCTGCTTGCCAGCGCGAACCAACGTCGCGCGAACGCGAAGCACTGATAGACTCTCCTGATGCGCCGCGTTCACCGCTTGGCATGTGCGGGCTTGTGCGTCTCGCTGGCGACCTTGCTCTTGGTCGGCTGGCTGGCTTGGCAGACGCTCGGGCCCGGTGCCGCGAACGGCTGGGATGGCGCACGCTTCAACGTCTGGATGTCCGACGGCGGCCTCTATGTCATCGAGCACACGCAGGTGCCACCGCTCCCGCCGCGTCAGCCGCAACCGATGACCATCATGCCGTGGGATCTCCCCGCGCCGAATCCTGTCAATCTTGGATTTCAGTGGACCAGCGGACGGCTGGACGTGAGCACATACACCGCCATCCGCGTGCCGCTGGCGTTCTTCGTGCTGGTTGCGTTGGTGGGCGCGGTCTGGTCGGCTCGCGTACTGCGGCGTCAATGGATCGCGGCGACGCGTGGTCGCTGCACGCACTGCGGCTACCTGTTGACCGGCCTCCCGCCCGCCGCTCCGTGCCCCGAGTGCGGCCGCGCGAAGACGTCGCACGGGTAGACTGCCTTCATGCGGACTGGCACGCGAACCTTGAAAGTGACGGCGTGGCTCAGCGTGGCGACGTTGTTTCTGTTGATCGCATGTTGCGTGTTCACGCTCAAGGGCCAATTGGCACTCCATCGCACGGAACACTCGCTCCTGGTGATTCGGAGCGGAGCGATCAGTCTGAAGTGGTCGAGCAGCGGACGCGTTGAACTCTCACCAGACTCTCTCGCCACGTTCTACAACTCGGAAGCCTGGCAACCCCCGCTCAAATGGTGGTTTGAATCTGATCTTTCGTTGAGTTTCGTGTCTGTGATTGTCCCTCTCTGGATTCCCGCCGCGTGTTCTCTCGCCATCGGCGTTCCCGCGTTCGTCACGCTGCGGCGCCGCGCTCGCGCGATCAAGAACGGCGCGTGCCCGCACTGCGGCTACTCGCTCATTGGCATCACGCCCGCCGCCCCGTGCCCCGAGTGCGGCCGCGCCCGGGCGTGACGCTCGCTCGTTTCGCTGCGCGTCGAAGCCTTGATCACGGCCGCCGGATCGACAACGCCCACCGCCGCGTCGGCGGCTCTTCGCCCCGGAGGGGCGCAGGTTTGTAGCCACGGGTGGAGCGCAGCCCGCGCCCACGCGGGCGGAGCGCAACCCGTGGAAAGCGTTGTTCTCTCTCTCGCCTGCCCCGGAGGGGCAGAGGAATCTCTCGCCGCGTCTCCTACGGGGCGCACCGCGTCGGGTGTCTTCCTCCGCCCCGCCGGGGCGGAAGAACTCTCGTCGTCGGCTTCCACGGGTTGCGCCCGCGAAGCGCGGGCTTCACCCGTGGCGACATTCCGCGGCCCCGATGGGGCCGACCATCGCGCGGCGCAGCAGGACGCGTCGGCTTCGACGGCGTGCATCCCCGCATCAACGGCGTGGAATCCCGCTTCGGCGGCGCGTCCTCTTTCCGCTCCTTCCCTCTTCTCCGCGACCTCGTGTCTTGACCCTGCGTCCTCTGTGTTCGGTCTTGCGCTTCCTGCTGCGCGATTCGCCCTTCCTGAGTCTCGCTTCGCTTCGGCCGCTGCGCGATTCACTCGTCCTGACTCGCGCTTTGTCCTTCCTGACGCGCGCTTCGCTCGGGCGGCGCGGCGCCCCGCCCGCCCACGCGGCCCGCGTGGGGAGGAACGCGTGACGCGCGACGCGGACCAACGCACATGCGTCGCGTGCCGAGGTGCGCGTGATGCGTGGGGAAGCGAAGGCTCCGTCGGGAGCCGCGCGGCTCGCGGCATGAGGCGCGGCGCTGAGCGTGTTCGCGGCGTGCGCTCGATGCGGATCCTGCGAGAGCGGCGCGGCCGTACAGTCGGCGATGCGTGCTGCGGTGTACACAAAGTTCGGGCCTCCCGAGGTCGTGCGTGTTCAGGAAACTCCCGAGCCGCGGCTTGGTGCGTCGGACGTGATGATCCGCGTACACGCGACCACGGTGACGACCGCGGATTGGCGGGTGCGGGCGCGGGTGATGCCCGCGGCGGTGTGGACGCTCATCGCTCCGCTGGTGCTCGGCGTGTGGGGGCCGCGGAAGAAAGTGCTGGGGACCGAGTGCGCGGGCGTGGTCGAGCGCGTGGGCGCGAACGTGACGGCGTTTGCGCCGGGCGATCGCGTGATCGCGGTGATGGGCGCGGGGATGGGCGGGCATGCGGAACTCGTGTGCGTGCGGGCGGACTCGGCGCTCGCGAAAGTGCCGCAGAATCTGACGTTTGAGGAGGCGGTGTCGATGCCGTTCGGGGCGGTGGTCGCGCTGCACTGCCTGCGCGATCTGGCCGCGCTGAAAGCGGGGCAGCGGGTGCTGGTGGTGGGCGCGTCGGGGGCGATCGGCGTCGCGGCGGTGCAACTGGCGCGACACATGGGCGCGTCTGTCACCGGGGTGTGCAGCACGGCGAACGTCGAGCGCGTGGCGGCGCTTGGGGCGACGGCGGTGATCGATCGGACGAAGGTGGACTTCACGCGCGAGGCGCGCGGGTTTGATGTCGTGCTGGACACGGTCGGCGCGACGTCGTTTGCGAAGTGCAAGCAGGTGTTGACGCCGCGCGGGCAGTTTATTGCGGTGTTGATGGGCTTGACGGAGATGTGGCAGATCGCGTGTACGAGGCTTGCGGGCGGGCAGCGCGTGCGCGGGGCGATCGTGTCGGCGAACGCCGCGGGTGTGGCGCACTTGATGAGTCTGGCGGAAGCCGGCGCGCTGAAGCCGGTGATCGACAGCACGTATCCGCTGGAGCGGATCGTGGAAGCGCACCGTCGCGTGGACAGCGGACGCAAGGTGGGGAGCGTGGTCGTCACGCTCGCGCGGGTGTGAAGAACTGGTGGAGAGGGCGAAGATCTCGCCTCAGCCTGCTTTGCGGCGCTGCACGGGAGAGGACGATGCAGCGCGTTCGAGCGGAGCGGCGAGCGTCATCCACGCGGAGCGCGGCGTGCCCGCGATGATTTGGGCGTGGTCGAGCGTCGCGTGGACGGGGCGCGGCGAACCGAGCCAGATGAGCGTTGCGTGGCGGGCCGTGCGTTTGCGTCGCCAGTACGCGGCGTCGGCACCGATCCGGTGGTTGAGGGCGTCGCGGATGCGGCGGATGTCGGCGGGGCGGAGGTTGTCGAGGGTTTGCACGCGTTCGACGGTGCAGACGCAGAGGATCGGTCCGCCGCGGGCCTTGAAGTAAATCGTGTCGCCGCGAGCGACGCGGTTGTGGGGCAGAGCGCGGACGCGAGCGAGGCGCGACTCGATGGTCTTGCGACCGAGGATGATCGCGGGGATCAGCGCGGGATCGACGATGGCGACGTGGAACATGCGAGCAAGAGTTATGGCTCTTGCATCTTCTTGATCGTCGCCGTGGTGCTCTTGCCTTCAACAAGATCGATGAGCGCGACGCGGCCGCCGTAGGACTCGACGAATGCGCCGCCGACCACCTTGTCTTTGGTGTAGTCCGCGCCCTTGACGAGCACGTCGGGGCGGACGGCTTCGATGAGCGTCTGCGGCGTGTCTTGATCGAAGACGACGACCGCGCCGACGCAGCCGAGCGCGCCGAGCACGCGGGCGCGATCGTCGGCGTTGTTGACCGGACGCGTTGGGCCTTTGAGGCGGCGGACCGAGGCGTCGCTGTTGAGGCCGACGACGAGGAAGTCGCCCTGGGCCGCGGCCTTGTCCAAGAGGTCGCAGTGCCCCGCGTGGAGCAGATCAAAGCAGCCGTTGGTGAAGACGATGCGTTGGCCGGACTTGCGGCGGGCGGCGAGCTCGACTTGAAGTTGATCGAGCGTGCGGACCTTGCCGCGGAGGGCGGCGGACTGCTCGAGGATGGAATGATGGACGCGTTCGAGCGGGATTGGCTCGACGCCGAAGACTTCGACTTCGAGACCGGCGGCGGCGTTGGCGAATCGGACGGAGTCTTCCCAGCCGATGTTGTTGGCGCGGGCCGCGGCGAGTGCGGCGAGCATCATGTCGCCCGCGCCGGTGACGTCGTAGACCTTGCGGGCGACGGTGGGAACGGCGAGCGGCGTGCCGTCGCGTTCGAGCAGGAGCGCGCCGTGCTTGTCGAGCGTGAGGACGACGGCGTCGAGCTGGACTTCGGCGAGCAGGCGACGCGCGAGGGCGGCGTTGTGCGCGACGTCGGCCTCGGCGTGCGTGGTTGCGCCGGTCGCGGTCTCGGCCTCGGTGCGGTTGGGCGTGATGACCGTGGCGCGGCGGTACCGCGCGTAGTCGCTGATGCGGGCCGGATCGACGAGCACGGGCTTGTTGGCTTGGCGCGCGAGATCGATGACGCCCTGGCAGAGTTCGCTGGTGCACACGCCCTTGTCGTAGTCCTCGATGCAGACGACGTCGGCGGTGGCGAGGGCGACCTTGAAGCGTTCAAGCATGCGGCGGACGACGTCGGGGCCGAGCGGCTCACGCGATTCGTCGTCGACGCGGAACATCTTCTGCGGGTGGCGGGCTTGCGCGAGACCGATGAGGTTCTGCTTGCGCGTGGTCGGGCGTGACGGGTCTTGCACGAGGCCAGCAACGCCGACGTGTTCACGCTGGAGGGCGGCGGCGAGATGACGGCCGGCTTCGTCGCTCCCGATGACGCCGAAGGCTTCAACGCGGCCCTTGAGCGCGACGAGATCAAGGCAGACGTTGGCCGCACCGCCGGGGCGATGCTCGCGGCGACGGACGTGGAGGATGGGAACGGGGGCGTCGGCGGAGAGACGCTCGGCGTCGCCGTAGACGAGCTCGTCGAGCATGAAGTCGCCGACGACGAGTGCGGTGAAGGGCTTCCAGCGTTCGAGCGATTGCAGGAGCAGATCCATGGAGATCGCAAGTGTAGAGGGGAGCGGCGGGGTGCAGGAAGGCGCGCGGTGAACATGTGGAATCCGGCCCACGCGCACGCGAGGCGGTGTGCAACAGAAGCCCTCGCTTGTGCTTCAGGCTCGTTCAGAGGGGCGACGGCAGAAGGGCGCGATGATTACTTGAGTTCGACGGTCCAGTACGCGGCATCGAGGAACTGCTTCCACGATGTGTACTTCTCCTGGCCGAGGCGGAGCGAGATCAGCGGATTGCGCTTGGGACGCTCGGGCTTGCGGGTGAGGCGCATGCCGGCCTGGTCGGGAGTGCGGCCGCCTTTGCGGGCGTTGCAGCGGATGCAGGCGCAGACGAGGTTTTCCCAACTGTCGCCGCCGCCCGCAGTGCGCGGCACGACGTGATCGATGGAGAGCTCGGAGGTGGGGAAGTGCCTGCCGCAGTACTGGCACATGTTGCGATCGCGTGCGAAGAGATTGCGACGGTTGAGCTTGACGGTCTGCTCGGGGAGACGGTCGTAGCCGAGGAGACGGATGATGCGCGGCACCGCGATCTCAAAGCGGACGGTGCGGATCCAGTCGTGCGCTGCGCCCTCGAAGCGATCGCGCGCGAGCGAGACTTCGGCCCAGGATTCAAAGTCGTAGTTGAGATAGCGCGGGCCTTCGCTGCCCTGCTCGACGTGGATGACTTCGGCGATGTCGCGCGCGAGCATGCAGAACGCACGCTTGGCGGAGATGACGCGCACCGCGACGTAAAGACGGTTGAGGACGAGCACTTTGGCGTTGAGGCCGTCGCTGTTGCCGGCGAACGCGGCGAGGCCGAGCGGTGATTCGTCGTCGAGTTCGTCCTCGGCGTCGAGTTCAGCGTGGATCCGCGCTTCGAGCGCGGCGGCTTCTGCAGGCGAGGGTGCGCCCTTGGAGCGACGATCGGAATGTCTCTGGTGGTGAGCCATCGCACACACGGAGGCAATCGCCCGAGCGTGCACCGGCACCGTGCCGGCGCAGAGGCCGGGGAAGTTGATCCGGACCAGAGTGTATTCGACTTGGGCGACGGGGGTTATGAAGAGAAAGACAAGACGCAGCCCGGAAGGAAGGGTTGCGTTTGGGTGTCTGGCCTGATTGGGAGGCGCGGGGGCAAGGCGCGTCAATGGCGGAAGTGGCGCAGGCCGGTGGTGAGACAGGTGATGCCGCGGGCGTTGCAAAGGTCGAAGGTGTCTTGGTCGCGCTTGCTGCCGCCGGGGTGGACGATGGTGGCGACGCCGGCGTCGGCGAGGACTTGGGGACCGTCGCTGAAGGGGAAGAAGGCATCGCTGAAGGCAAGTGAGCCGCGGGCGAGCGCGCCGGCCTTGGCGGTGGCGATCTTGCAGGAGGTCACGCGGTCCATCTGGCCTGCGCCTGCGCCGAAGAGGCGGAACGCGCTGGGACGCTGGGGCGAGATGCCGCCGAGCGCGACCGCGTTGGAAAGCAGGCTGGTGGTGACGGCTTCCATGAACGCGGCGAGGCGGAGTGTGGCGTCGTCGGGCGCGGGGCCGGCGCGGAGCGCGAGTTCATCGCGGGTGGCGGCGCGTGTGTCGATCTCTTGCGCGAGCATGCCGCCGCGGATCGAGCGGTAGGCGATGGTGGGGGAGTTTGAGGATGCGCTGAGCGCGGCGGCGAGTGGGCCGGTCGCGAGAAGGCGGAGGTTGGCCCAGCGGGCCTTGAGCGCGGCGAGGGCGTCTTCGGTGTAGCCGGGGGCGACGATCACTTCGAGGAAGATGTCTTTCGCACAGAGGCGATCGGCGGCGGGGGCGTCGAGGGGCGCGTTGATGGCGAGGATCCCGCCGTAGGCCGCGAGCGGATCACCGGCGATGGCTTCATCGACGGCATCGATCGGCGTGTCGGCGATGGCGGCGCCGCAGGGATTGGCGTGCTTGATGACGCACGCGCCGGGGCGGGCGGGATCGACGCGGGCGAGCGCGAGGGCGAGCTCAAACGCGGCGTTGGCGTCGTTGAGGTTGTTGTAACTGAGGGACTTGCCGTGGAGCTGCGTTGCGGCGGCGACGCTGGGGCCGCTGGAGCGATCGCGGTAGAGCGCTCCGGCCTGATGAGGGTTCTCGCCGTAGCGGAGTTCGCTTGCGACCTTGGTGTATGAAAGCGTGAGTGTGTCGGGGAAGACTTCGCCGGCGTGCATGTAGCGGGTGATGGCGGCGTCGTAGCGGGCGGTGAGCGCGAAGGCCTCGGCGGCGAGCGCGCGGCGCAGCGCGAGCGAGGTGTGCGCGTTGCGCTCGCGGAGTTCGGCGAGCACGCGGTCGTATTGCGCGGGATTGGTGACTGCGGCGACCCACGAGTGGTTCTTGGCCGCGGAGCGGATCATGGATGGCCCCCCGATGTCGATGTTCTCGATGGCGTCGGCGTCGGTGACGCCGGGGCGGGCGATGGTTTGTTCAAAGGGATAGAGGTTGATGCAGACGAGATCGATCGGGGCGATGTCGTGCGCGGTCATCGCGGCGGCGTGTTCAGGGTCGTTGCGCACGCCGAGGAGACCGCCGTGGACTTTGGGGTGAAGGGTTTTGACGCGGCCGCCCATGATCTCGGGGAAGCCGGTGACGGCGGAGACATCGGTGACGGTGAGCCCGGCATCGCGGAGGGCGCGGGCGGTGCCGCCGGTTGAGAGGAGCGTGACGCCCGCGTCCGCAAGCCCGCGGCAGAAGGGGATGAGGCCGGTCTTGTCGCTGACGCTGATGAGAGCGCGGCGGAGGGGTGCGAGGTCGGGGATGGGGGCGATTTCGGAGGTGCTGGGGCTGACGGTCATGGGCAAGTGTTGCCGTGCGAGCGGGAGAAGTCATTTGTGAAGAAGTGTTCTTCGAAGGAAGACTCTTGATGGGCTTGTGGAGGCGACTGGCGCGGGTGTGCCGCTACCATCGCGCATGAGCACCGCCGCCGCGAGCCAAGCGTCCGCCGTCCATCGTGTCCTCGTTCGCCCGCGCGCCGGACGCGATGATCCGCGCGGCAGAAGCGTGGTGACTGCGGCGCGTGCGGCGGGGTTGTCGCTGTCGGCGTGTCATACGGCACAGGTTTATTTGATTGAGGGTAATCTCTCGGCGGCGGAACTGGAGCGTGTGACGCGCGAGATCCTGGTGGATCCGGTGACGCAAGCTGCGGGGGTGGATCCGCTGGCGGAGGCGGGCTGCGCGGTGGTGGAGGTGCATCCGCTGCCGGGCGTGATGGACCCGGCGGCCCAGTCGGTGCGTGATGCGATCCGCGTGCTTGTGGGGCGTGAGTGTGCCGTGTCGACAGGCGTGCGCTATGCGCTGCAGGGGGCGAGCGATTCGGCCGCGCAAGAGATCGCCAAGCGGCTGCTGGCGAACCCGGTGATTCAGCAGATTCATGCGGGGGACTTTGCTCCCAAGGCGCTGCCGCGCGGGCATGGGTACGCGATGAAACTGCGGCACGTGCCGATTCGGGAGTTGAGTGATGAGCAGCTTGTGACGCTGTCGCGTGATGCGCACTTGTTCTTGAGTCTGGACGAGATGCGGGCGATCCGGGCGGAGTATCAGACGCTGGGACGCGAGCCGACGGATATCGAGATCGAGACGATCGCACAGACGTGGTCGGAACACTGCGTGCACAAGACGCTCAAGAGCACCATTCGATACAGAGAGACGGAGAGACGCAGAGACGGAGAGACGAAGTTCGAGGCAAGCGGGGCAGGCGGCGTGCGAAACGTGCTGAAGTTTGCCGGGCGTGCGGGGCACACGGCGAACGCCGACGGCAGCGTCACGATTCACAACCTGCTGAAGACGACAGTGGCCGCGGCGACGTTCGATCTGATCGCGCATGGCATTGATTGGACGCTGAGTGTCTTCAAGGACAACTCCGGCATCATCGCGCTGGATGACAACTGGGGCGTGTGCATCAAGGTCGAGACGCACAACCATCCGTCGGCGATCGAGCCGTACGGCGGGGCCGCGACGGGCGCGGGCGGCTGCATCCGCGATGTCATTGGCACGGGACTGGGCGCCAAACCGATCGCGAGCACGGATGTGTTCTGCGTCGCGCATCCGGACCATTGGAGTGGTGCGGCGGGGGCTGCGACGGGCGCGACCAGCGCGGCGACTTCGCTGCCGCCGGGCTGCCTGCATCCTCGGCGCATCTTGACGGACGTTGTCGCGGGTGTGCGCGACTATGGCAATCGCATGGGCATTCCGACGGTGAACGGCGCGGTGGCGTTCGATGACCGGCATGTGGGCAATCCGCTGGTGTTCTGCGGGTGCGTGGGGTTGATCCCGCGCGACAAGATCAAGGGACAGGCCCGACACGGCGATCGCATTATCGCGCTGGGCGGGCGCACCGGGCGCGACGGCATTCACGGGGCGACGTTCAGCAGCGCGGAACTGGAGCACACTGCGGCGGACGAGTTCAGCCATGCCGTGCAGATCGGCAACGCGATCGAAGAGAAGCGTGTGCTGGAAGTGGTGCTGCGAGCGGCGAACTTCTCGAAGGCGAACGCCACGCCGCTGTTCAGCGCGATCACGGATTGCGGCGCGGGCGGGTTCAGCTCGGCGGTGGGTGAGATGGGCGGCGAGATCGGCGCGATTGTCGATCTTGACAAAGCGCCGCTGAAGTACGACGGGTTGTCGTACACCGAGATCTGGATCAGCGAAGCGCAGGAACGCATGGTGTTGGCGGTGCCAGAGAGCAACTTGCCCGCGCTGCGGCAGATCTGCCGCGAGGAAGGCGTCGAGCTTGCGGATCTGGGCGTGTTCGGCACGCCCGAGGCGGAGCTGGTGCTGCGTTATCACGGCACCGAAGTCGGGCGCTTGCCGATGCACTTCCTGCATGACGGCATCCCGACGCCGACGCGCGAGGCGACGTGGGTGGCGTCACGCATGCCGACGCTGAGCATGACGACGCGCACGCCGGTGGCGACGGGGCTGAAGAAGTTGCTCTCGCATCCGAATGTGGCGAGCAAGCACTGGATCGTGCGGCAGTATGACCACGAGGTGCAGGGGAATACGATTGTCAAGCCGCTGGTCGGCTCGGGCGGCCGCGGACCGGGCGACGCGAGCGTGGTGGAGCCGGTGGCGGGGACCAATCGCGGCATCGCGCTGGCGTGCGGGCTGCAGACGCCGCTGGGTGATGCGCAGTTGGGCGGCGATCCGTATGTGATGACGCTGGCGGCGATCGATGAGTGCGTGAGGAATCTTGTGTGCGTCGGAACGGATCCGTCGCGGATCGCGATTCTCGACAACTTCTGCTGGCCCAGTTGCCAGGACCCGGCGAATCTCGGGTCGCTGGTGCGGGCGGCCGAGGGGTGCTACGACGGCGCGATGGCGTATCGCACGCCGTTCGTGAGCGGCAAGGACTCGCTGAACAACCAGTTCAAGTACGACGATAACGGCACGCAGCGCGTGATTCAGATCCCGCCGACGCTGCTCATCACCGGCATGGGAATCGTGCCGGATGTGCGGCGCTGCATCACGATGGATGCGAAGCGAGCGGGCAATGTGATCATGCTGGTGGGCGCGACCGAGGCGAGGCTCGGCGCATCGCTCGCGCTGACGATGGGGTTGATTGCGGATGCGGATGTGTGCGAACTGCCGGGCGTTGACCTCAAGCGCGGTCCGGCGACGGCGAAGGCGATTGCGCAGCTCATTCGCGATGGGCTGATTTGCTCGGCTCATGACTGCTCCGAGGGCGGGTGGCTGGTGGCGCTGAGTGAGATGCTCATCGCGACCACCGGCTCGGCGAAGGCGTCGTATGCAATGGATGCGCGTGGACCGCTGGGCGCGACGATCGCGCTGGATACGGGTCCGCTTGATCACGAGGTGCATGCGTTCAGCGAAACGCCGAGCCGCTATCTGATCGAGGTTGCCCCGGCGGATATCGCGAAGGTGCGGACGGTGCTGAATGACTTCGGCGAGTGCGTGGGCGGGATCGTCGCGCAGCCGGTGGCCCATCTGACGGACACGGGCGAACTGGTCTGGTCTGAGGCGGACATGCGCGAGCGCGTGGATGAACTGGCGCGGGTGTGGCTGTCGCCGCTGGATTGGTGAGCGGCGGGCGGGCGTCAGGCGTGTGGGCGACGGCCGCGCCATACCGCGAGGATCATGAGTGCGAGGCCTGCGCCAAAGCCGATCCAGCCGACGAGGTTGCCGAGCGTGGCGTAGGGCGTGCGCGTACTGGGGCTGACGGACATCGTGGCGTGAATGATGCCGTCGACGTCCATGCCGCTGTGCTCGGCGGGCAGTCCTTGCGGGCCGCGGGCGAGGATGCGGCCGAAGGCATCGATCGATGCGCTGATGCCGGTGTTCGCGCTGCGGACAACAGGCACGCCGAACTCGAGCGCTCGCCAGCGGCAGATGTCGAGGTGCTCACGCCGGCCGATCACTGAGGCACCGAACCAGCCGTCGTTGGTGACGTGGACGAGGGCCTGTGCGCCGGCGGCGATGAAGCGAGAGACGAGCGCCGTCTCGGTGATCTCGTAGCAGATCGGCGTGCCGACGCGGACGGGGCCGGAAGGCGTGGGGATGTCGAACGTGGAGGCGGACGTGCCGCGGGAGAGGTCGAGGCGCATGCCGCGGGCGGCGACGTCAAGAAGCGTTTTCTTGAGCCATGGCCATTGATCGACGTAGGGCATTTCTTCGCCGAAGGGCGTGAGACGCTGCTTGTCGTATCGCTGCGGGTCGGGCTTGCCGGCGCGGAGCAGGAAGACGCTGTTGAAGCGTTGGTCGTAGTTGATGTCGATGCCGGCGGGCGTGGAGTCAAAGCGCAGGCCGACGTACGCGTCCTCGCCGATGAGCATCGGGACGCCGAGTCGGGACTGGAAGTTGAGCAAGTCGTTGGTGAAGACGAGCGAGGAGTAGGAGCGGGGTGTGCCGTGTTCGTCGGGGATGCTGAAGCCGAGCTGGGCGGCTTTTTCGGCGCGAACCGAATCGTCGTCGAGCGTGAGGCCGGGCTTCATCGTCTCGGGCCAGACGATGACATCGGCGCACCAGTCGTCGTCGGTGGCGGCTTGGCGCGAGAGTTCAAGCCAGCGATCCAGAGCCTTGAGTTGATCGGGGAGCGACCAGCCGAGTTTGTTGCTCTGCGGCAGGTTGGTCTGGACGATGCCGACGCGGAACGGGCGTGCGTCGCTGGCCGCGCGTGACTCGGCGGCACGCTGGTGCAGCCATGCCGCGGCGGAGAGAAGCACGACAACGAGGAGCGCGGCTGAGGCGGCAAACTGGCGCGGCTTGGTGGCGGTGATGCTGCACGAGAACATCGGGCCCAGGCGTGGTCCGACGAGATCGAGGAGTGCGCCGACGCTGGCGGCGACGAGGGCGCATACGCCGTAGGCACCGATGAAGCGTGCGGGTGCGGCGAGCAGGGGCAGGTCAATGAGCGGGAAGGAGATGAGATACCACGCGTAGCCGTGGAAGACGATCTCGCCGCGCAGGATCTCGATGAGGAGCCAGATTGCGGGGAACGCAAGGGCGAGCGCAAGGCGCGGGACGCGCGTGGTGACGAGACGCAGCAGCCAGACGGCGAGGGCGAGGTAGAGCGAGAGATAGACAGAGATCGGGAACGCGCCCGCGGCGGTGATGCTGTTGACGAACCACGATTGGTGCAGCCAGAAGGGAAGCGTGCCGGCGGCAAAGACGAGGGCGTGGCGGCGCGAGCCGCGCGTTGAAGCGGGGGAATTGGCCTGCGGCAGGCGGCGCAGCGCGGCCCAGGCGATCACGACGAGTGCGGGATACACGCTCCAGCCGAAGCGGACGGGCTCGAACGCAAACGTGAGCCAGAACGAGCAAACCAGACCGGCGACCAGTGAAGCGAGCAAGCCGCGGAAGGGCGTCGAACGCGCGGCGGTAGCGGGTGGAGAGTCGGGCATGCGTCGGGAGAATAGCGGAGGGCGCGACGCCGGCGCGAACGCGGGTTACGCGTGGGTGGGGAAGTCCGCGGCGATGCCGCTGGTGCGGAGCAACGTCTTGAAGGACTCGCTGAAGACGAAGTTGTGCTCGGGGAATGCCGTGCCGCTCATGTTCTGATCGATGTGGCTGAACATGAGGTCGATGGTGCCAAAGCGGATGGGCTCGGCGTGACCGGAGGCGGTGGGGCGAAGCAGTTCGACCACGCCTTGCGTCGATGCGCCCTGGCGGTCCATCTGGATGATGGTGGCGGTGTAGCGGAGGGTGTCGCCGGGCACGGCGTCGAAGAGCAGTTCGGCCTTGCTCACCTTGGCGAGGATGACTTTCTCGCGGAAGCCCTCGGCATGGCCGACGAGGATGCCGGCCGTCTGGGCCATGCCCTCGACGATCAGAGCCGCGGGCATGATGGGGAGGGCTGCGCGGGTGGCGGTGGCGGAGAAGTGGTCGTGGAGATGCTCTTCCGCGAGGCTGACGTGCTTGATCGCCACCAGCCGCTGGCGGGGGACAAGTTCGACGATGCGATCGATCCACATCCAGCGCATAAGAGGGGAGCAGGAGAAGAGACGGAGAGACGGAGAGACGAAGTGCGAAAGGCGAGAAGCGAAGAAGTTACGGAGTCAAGAGTCACGAAGTCAGAGTGGACCTCGACGCCGCGACATCGTTTGCCCGATGCCCGATGCCCGATGCCCGATGCCCGATGCCCGATGCCTTACTTTCCGAGCTTGCGCTCGCAGAACGAGACGATTGCATTGACGGTGAAGACTTCGGCGACCTTCGTGATCTGCGGGTCCTTCTCGAACGCGCTGAAGTCGGCGTGGGGCATGCGCTCGCGGAGGGCGGCGATGCCGGCGGGGGTCACCTTGCCGTCGCGCACGAAGTTGGGGTCCTGAGCGACGTTCTCGGGGAAGAGTTCGCCCTGCGCGATCTTGAAGCCGAAGGTCTGCTCAAGCTTGAAGACGATGTCGAGGAAGTCGATGGACTCGGCACCGAGGTCGACGGTGAGGCGGGCCTCGGGTGTCACTTCGTCGTCATCCACGGCGAGGGCGTCGACGAGGACTTCACGGACCTTGGCAAAAATGTCATCACGAGTCATGGATCGGACACCCTCTTGCGATGAAAACACGGAACCGACGCTCGCGTTCACGCGCTCCACGCGGTTCATTCACGAGATTCTGTCGAGATAGTACGCACAAGCTTCTGGATTGTCGCTGAAGTTGTCGCTCTCGTACCGGGTCGCGGAAGTCGTTTGTCCGGGGCGGAGTTCACGTTGGAGTTCACGCTGGCGTGCGCACGGGGCGGAGCGAGAAACGGCCGGAGACAGCGGTTGGATGCTCGCCAGCGGCGTTGGGTTCGATGAGGAATGCCTCGCCCTTGAAATCGACGGAGCCGTCATCGCTGGTCTTGCCGCGCGAGATTTCGACGCGCAGCGACGAACCGGGGCGGACGAACTGGCCGTACTTGAGGGCACGCACAAGGCCGAGGACCATGGGGGTGGGCGTGTCGCCGAGCATGCGGCGGGCGGCCTGAACCATCGCCTCGAGCATCATGACGCCGGGCAGGACCGGGAAGGTCGGGAAGTGATCTTGCAGATATTCCTCGGCGGCGGAGACGTGCTTGAGCGTGACGATGCGATCCGCCGACTGCTCCAAGACGCGATCTACGAGGTCAAAGTGCATGGGCGAGGATAGGTGCGGGGAGGCTGGTTGTGGGGCGGGGTATGGGGTGCGGTTGCGGGGCGGGCAGCTCTTGCGCCGATAGGATGGGTTCGGGGCGTGCGGCTTGCCCATGGGGCTTGTCGCTCTCTTGAAGATGGAGTGATGCATGGCTGTTCTTGTGACCGGCGCGGCCGGATACATCGGTTCGCACGCAGTGGATCGCCTGCTCCGCGAAGGGCATCATGTCGTGGCGGTGGACAATCTGTGCCGCGGACATCAGGCGGCGATTGATCTGCTCAGCGCGGGCGCGCCGGGGCGGCTGACGTTCGTCAAGAGCGACATCTCGGATCGCGCGGGGCTTGAGGCGGTGATGAAGGCGCATCGCGTGGATGCGATCCTGCACTTTGCCGCGCTCGCCGCGGTCGGTGAGAGCGTCGAACAGCCGCTGCTCTACTACCGCAACAACGTGGCGGGGATGATCGCGCTGCTGGATGCGGCGGTGGCGGCGGGCGTGGAGCGGGTGGTGTTCAGTTCCAGCGCGGCGACATACGGCATTCCGCCCGAGCACCTGGTGCCGATCCCCGAGGACTGCCCCAAGAGCCCGATCAATCCGTACGGCTGGACGAAACTGCACGGCGAGCACATTCTGCATGACGTGGCGGAGGGCCAGCGTCGCGCGGGCAAGCCTTTCTCGTTTGCCGCACTGCGGTACTTCAACGTCGCGGGGTGCGATCGGGCCGGGCGACTGGGTGAGGACCATGACCCCGAGACGCACATCATCCCGGTCGTGTTGCAGGCGGCGCTGGGGAAGCGGTCGCACGTGGGAATCTTCGGTACGGACTACCCGACGCCCGACGGGACGTGCGTGCGCGACTATGTGCACGTTGAGGATCTGGTGGACGCGCACGTCGCGGTGCTGCGGGCGCTCAAGCCCGGCGATGAGCATGCGTTCAATCTGGGCATCGGGCGCGGCTACAGCGTGCGCGAGATCATCAATGCGGTGAAGGCGGTGACAGGCAAGCCGATCGATGTACGCGAGCAGCCGCGTCGCGCGGGCGATCCGCCGCAGTTGTACGCGCAGTCGTCGAAGATTCGCGACGCGCTGGGTTGGCGAGCGCAGTTCACGGATCTGCATCAGATCATCGAGTCGGCGTGGAAGTGGTTCAGTGAGCACCCGAGGGGGTACAAGTCGTGATGGAGCGTCGAGCGTTGTTGCGGGCCGGATCGCGGGTGATCACGTTGGCGCAGGGTTGCGCGATCGGCGTGCTGGCATATGTCGCGACGTCGGCGCTTGCCCAGGGTGACGCGTTCGAGCGGGAACTGCCGCCGATCAAGGCACCGGCGGAGATCACGCTGCCCAGTGCGCCTGCGGCCGAGCCGCGGATCGAGCCGCTGGAGAGCGAGGCGACGCACTGGACGCCTGCGGCGGATGGGGTGTTCTTGCCGTATGAGGCGGCGTGGCCAGCCCGCGCGGTGAAGCAGGGCGAGCGACTGCAGGGCGTGATCAAGACGATTGATGCGCCGGTGCTGACACGGCGGGCGCAGCGGGCGTACTGGCCGCTGGTTGCTGAGCCAGATGATCGCGCCGATGCGCTTGCGCTGCGTGATGCGGCGGGGATGACGCGCGAGCCGAACTGGAACTTTGAGGGGCCGGGATATCTGATCTTCCGCTTTGAAGCGCCGATCGCCGCGGACGCGGCGCCGCGCGAGATCGAGGTGTTCAAGTTCATCTCGGGGCGCACGCTCAAGAAGCCCGCCGGGGCGGATGATGTGCCGACGTTGGCGGTCGAGCGCACGTGGTTCTCGTTCTATCCGGCGAAGAACGCGACGGTGCGCGGCACGGCGCTGGTGATGCCTGGGTTGTGGGGCACTCCCGAGCCGATCATTGATTCGACGGTGGCGTCGCTGCGGCGCGAGGGTTGGGCGGTGGTGCGCATGCTGTCGCAACCGTCACGCTTTACGGAGCAAGTCGATTTCTCGATTGATGCGGGCGAGATCGCCGCGGCGGCGGATCGCATCGCGGAGGTCTACAACCAGCGGGCGGCGGAATGTGCGTACGCGGTTGAGGCGGCGTTTGATCACGTGCTGCGTCGTCATCCGGAGTTGGCGAAACTGCCGCGCGTCGCGGTCGGCATGAGCGGCGGCGCGATCACGCTGCCGACGGTGGTGGCGCGCGAGGCGGACAAGTATGCCGCGGCGGTCATCGTCGCGGGCGCGGCGGACTTGTGGCTCACCTCGTCGCGCAGCGCGTATGACGCGATGATGGTTCACGCGCTGGATGTGACGTGGGTGGGCGGCACGCCCGACACAACGGCTCAGCAGATGCTCGATCGCGAATATCTGGCGTCGGCCCCGCTTGACCCGTATCACACGGCTGCCGCGCTTCGCAACAAGCCCGTGCTGATGATCCACGCGACGGCGGATCTGGCGGTGCCGAGCGATCTGGGTGATGTGCTGTGGCAGCGACTGGGGAAGCCCAAGCGGATCACGATGGACGTGGGGCATGAGTTGCTGTTCATGAACGTGCCCAAGATGCTGCCGCAGGTGATGGAGTTCCTGCGCGGGGCGAGCGGCAAGCCGGGTGCGGGCACAGCGGAGGCGGCGAAGCCTGCGGGGCAGGCATCGCAATAAGTATGGTCGGCGCGGGGGGGCGAGCCGCTCGCGTGATCCATACAGTTGTCTCGCCCATGCAGATCGCGGTCAGTCCCTATCACATGACGACGCGTGAGCCCGCCGCGATGGCGGCTTTGCTGCTTGCGTCGCGGGTGGTGACGATCCTGCCGACGCCCGAGGTGGGGATGTCGGCGACGGACATGCGGGCGGCGGTGTCGCGAGCGCCACGCTATGCGAAGTTCATGGAGTCGTGGGCGTGGTCGATGCCGCTGTGGCGCAGCGGGCTGGTGTGTTCGAGTGTTGACGACGACGACGCGTCGAGCGATGTTCAGGCCGTCAGCCGTCGGATTCTGCGGGATGATGCGCTCGCGCCGCTGCGGGCGTTCATCCGGCCGGGCTGGTTTGAAGGTGACGCTGCCGCGGCGGATGCACCTGAGCGAGACGATGAGCGCGATGCTCCGCAGCCCCCGACATTTCTGGACATGGTCGCGGGAGATCTGCTCAAGGGTGGGCCCGATCCGGCGATCAGCACGACGCTAGCCGCGGGGCTTGATCGTTTCGCAGCGCGTCATGGTCTGATGGTCGCGCGATCCGAAGCGAGTTCGGTTGCGCAGCGCGCCGAGGCGCGGCTGGGGCGGGCATTGCTCGCGTTCAACCTTCCGATGGTGACGGAGGCAGAGGCGGGGCGCGTGCTGCACATTCGCGAGGAGCTTGACGAGGCGCTTGGGCCGCTGCGCGTCGCGCTGGCGAATGCGCTTGAGGGGCTGGGAATCGGGGAAGCGCCGTCGAAGGCGCGGGTTGACGCAGTGCATGCCGCGGCGGCACGATTCACTGAAGTATTTGATGAGCGCTGGGATGAGTTTGAGGATGATGCGGGGCACGATGAATGTCGGCTGCGTCGCTGCACCGCGACAGTGATCGCGATGGCGCTGCCGAGCGATTCGGTGCTGCGTTCGAGCGCAGCGGCGGTGCGTGCATTGACGCCGCGGCTGGCGAAGGTCGGCGGTCGGCGCGAGAGCGCGACGGGCAAAGCGATTGCTGAGGGCGTCCCTGCGGCGTTGCCGGCGGTGTATGACGTCACGGACGCACGCGAGGTTGTGTCGTTGATCGTCAAAGTGGTGGGCAACAGGAGCGGGCGGCGGCGATGAAAGCGAATCGAGTGATTGGCGCGTTTCTCTGGCTCGCGGTGATCATCGCGGCGTTTTACGTCGTGCCGCGCTGGCTTGGTGTCGGGCACGTGGAGAAGCCGCCGGCGTTTGACGCAGGGCTGACGCTCGCGACGGCACGCTCGGCGTCTGCAACCGACAAGAAGCCGGTGTTGATCTTCGCGACTGCGGATTGGTGTCCGCCGTGCAAGGAGATGAAGCGGACAACGCTGCGCGAGACGAATGTCGAGAAGACGATCCGGGCGGACTTCAACGCGGTGTATCTGGATGTCGATGCGAATGCCAAGGACGGGGCGGATCTGAAGGTGTTCAGTATTCCAACGACGATCGTGATGATCGGCGATCAGGAACTGGCGCGGGTCGAAGGCTTCATGGACGCGGGGTCGTATCTGTCGTGGCTGGAGGCGGCGTGGGCGCAGGCGAAGAGCGGCGTGGTGCCGCAGCGTTCGCGCGATCTTGGGCCGGGCGATACGCCGCGACCCGCGGTCGGAAGCGACGGCACACCGACGAAGTGATTGCGACGTCAAGTTGTGGTCATTGCGCTGCGGATGGCGGCGACGCTCTTGAGAAGTGTGGGCATGGTGTGCAGCGGCAGCACCGTGCTCGAATCACTCAGGCTCTTGGCGGGCTCGGGGTGGCACTCGATGAAGAGTGCTTGAACGCCCGCGGCGGTGGCGGCACGGGCCAGCAGCGGCGCGCGATCGGGGCGGCCGCCGGTTTGTTCACCCGCGCCGGGGAGCTGCGTGGAGTGCGTGCAGTCAAAGCAGACGGGCGGCGAGCCGCCGTCGGCCTTAAGTTCCATGAGGTCGCCCAGGCCGAGGAAGTCGTTGACGAGGCGGTGGTAACCGAAGAACGTGCCGCGCTCGGTGAGCATGAGGTTGGTGCAGCCGGCCTCGGCGAGTTTGCGGACCGCGCCGCCCATCTCGACGGGCGAGAGGAACTGACCCTTCTTGACGTTCACGCCGCGCTTGTGCCTGGCGGCGGCTTCGCCCGCGGCGAGCAGCAGGTCGGTCTGGCGGCAGAGGAACGCGGGGATCTGAATGAGGTCGATCGCCTGCGCGACGGGAGCGGCTTGATCGGGCTCGTGGATGTCCGTCGTGGTGGGCACGCCCAGACGCTGGCCGATCTCGTGGATCCACGCGAGACCTTTCTCGAGCCCGGGGCCACGCGGCGAACGGATGCTGCTGCGATTGGCCTTGTCGAACGAGGCCTTGAAGATGTAAGGCAGACCGAGGCCGCGGCAGGCGTCGCGCACCAGCGTGCCGATCTGCAGGCCCATTTCAAGTGATTCGAGCACGCACGGCCCGGCGATGATGGCCAAGGGTTGGCCGGTGGCGATGGTGATGGAGCCGACGGTGCAGGTGCGATGCATGGGGCAAGCGTAGAAGCGATCGGCGGGGCGCGTGCGGTCGGGGTGCAGCGCGTGTCACTACGATTGCCTATGCCGGTGGTGGACACGATCGTTGCGCAGGCCAGTCCGCCCGGGCGGAGCGCGGCGGCGTTGGTGCGTCTGAGTGGTCCGGCGACGCGAGATGTGCTGGAGCGTGTCGGGGCGTGTGAGCCGCAGGCGTTTGTGCGCGGGTGTCGGCGGGCGCGCGTTCGATTGACGGCGGAAGACGCCAGCCAGCCGCCGCTGGTGTTGCCGGTGTTGCTGATGACGTTCGTCGCGCCGGCGTCGTACACCGGCGAGGACGCGGCGGAACTGCTCGTGCCGGGCAATCCGGATGTCGTGCGGCGTGTGATTGAGGCTCTGACCGCGCAGTCGGGCGTGCGCGTTGCGGGGCCGGGGGAGTTCTCGGCGCGGGCGTATCTCGCAGGCAAGTTGAGCCTTGAGCAGGCCGAGGGCGTCGCGGCCACCATCGCGGCACGCTCGCGCGAGGAGTTTGATGCGGCCCGCGACCTCTTGAGCGGCGCACGCGGCGCGCACTACGCAATGCTCGCCGATCGCCTGGCAACGCTGCTTGCGCTCACGGAAGCAGGGATCGACTTCACCGATCAGGAAGACGTTGTCGCGATTGCGCCGCGCGACCTGGCGCAGGGAATCGATGGCTTGATTGCTGCGATCGCAGCGGAAATCGGCGGGCCGGCGGCAGAAGAGGCAAAGGACGCGATGCCGCAGGTCGTGCTGGCGGGCGCGCCGAACGCGGGCAAGTCGACGCTGTTCAATGCGCTGCTGGGCCGCACGCGTGCCGTGGTGTCGGACGAGGCCGGGACGACGCGCGACGTGCTGGCAGAGACGCTGACGCTGGACTCGGGCACGGCGGTGGGACACAGTGTGAGCCTGTGCGACTTGGCAGGCATTGACGCGGGGTTGGCGGTGAGCAAGCTGGACGCTCGGGCGCGTGGGCTGGCGGCGGCGGAGATCGCGCGTGCCGATGTGGTGATTCACTGTGATCCGACCGGGGCCTTTGTGCCTCTGGGTGTGCGCGATGGAGCCCATGTCATCCGCGTCCGCACCAAGGGTGATTTGGCGCGCGGCAGCACACCTGCGCGCGACGCGATCGAGGTGTGCGCACTGGACGGCTGGGGGTTGAACACGCTGCGGCGTGCGATCGCGGACGGTGCGTGGGGCGCGAGTCCCGCGGGCGGGACGTTCGTCGTGCCGCGCCATCGCCTTGCGCTCCGGCGGGCGTGCGACGCGCTGGAGTCAGCACGCGAGGCGATCGGCGAGCAACGAGAAGCGCATGGGCTGAGTAATCCGGAGACGGTGGCGAGCGGGCTGCGGATCGCGCTGGACGCGCTGGAGGAACTGGCGGGGCGCATCACGCCCGACGACGTGCTGGGGCGCGTGTTCGCGACGTTCTGCGTGGGCAAGTGAGCGTTCACTCACCAGAAACCCGGGAGTTTCCGCGGATCTTGCTGGACCCGAACAGACTCTGACGCTGTCGACGCGTACAGTTGTGCATGGACGAGAACAGAGCAATGAACACGGCGACGAGCACGGCAACCGTGGAGCGGCCCGCGCCGGTCCGCCCGCCGCTGGATCGCCTGCCGCTCTTCAAGGTTCTGCTGCACAACGACGACGTGAACTCGATTGATCACGTTGTGGACAGCGTGGTGGAACTGACGCCGCTGAGCCAGCAGGAAGCGACCCTTGCAGCGCTTGAGGCCGATAAATCCGGGCTGGCGTTGCTGATGACGACCCATAAGGAACGGGCGGAGCTGTACCAAGAGCAGCTCACGTCCAAGTCTCTGACGGTCACGATCGAGCCCGAGAAGTAAAGCCGCTTTGGAGGCGTGCTGGCTGGCTTGCCGCGATGTTTTTCGCGGAGCTGCGGCTGTCTGACGCGCTGGCGGGATTACGTTCCGCGCGGCGTCAAGGGCGGGAGCGCTGAAAAACTGTTTCGTCCGTCGCGCGATTGATGCGTTCGCGCGACGCGATGCGATGCATGCACAGCGCACGCCAAAGCGCGGGTTGCGGGCATCACGCTTCAATCGCGGCCATGCGCGGCCGATTCATCTCTCACGCCACCCGCATCGCTGAGTATGTGCGAGCGTGTGGCGGAAGGAGAGGGAATCATGGTGCTTCGCCTGGGAGATCTCTTGGTTCGCAACGGCGTGCTGACCGACGAGCAGCGCGATCAGATCCTTGAACAGCAGCGCGAGATCGGCCGCCCGTTCGGCGAGCTGGCGGAGCGACTGTTCGGCGTCAGCCCGCACGACATTGAGCAGGCGTGGGCGGAGCAGTACGCGTCGTTGTCGCCGCCGGTGGATCCGCGGCGCTATCGCCCGAGCGAGGAGATCTTGGCGAGCATCAATCGTCGCCAGGCGTGGCAGTTTGAGGTCTTGCCGCTGAAGCGTGACGGCGAGGAACTGCTGCTGTGCACGACGCAGGAGAATCTGCCGCGTGCGATGAAGTTCGCCGGATGGCGACTGGGTGAGGCGGTGTCGTTCGTGCTGGCCAGCCCTAAGGCGCTGGGCGAAGCGCTGGAACGCCACTATCCGATGGGCGGCATGACCGCGGCGATGGTGGGGGCGCAGTAGGAGCGGGTCGCGTCGTGCCGAGAGACGCCGATGGTGGCGTGAACGCGTGCTGCGCGATGCGACGTGCGATCGGGCGACGCGGCACTGATGTCCTCGCAGACTCGGACATCAGTGGCACGAGAGATGCGACTGTCTGTGGAGACGCGCGGTCCGCAAATCTGCGGTGAGTCGGTCTCTCACGGGCGTCTTACACCCCAAGCTCATCCGCCACGGCCTCAAGCGTGTCCGCGGCGGGGCCTGCCGCGCCATCGCCACCCGGCGCGTCGAGGCCCGCGAGGCGATTGACGTCGGGTGCGTCGGCCAGCGGCTTGCCCTTGGCGTCGGTCAGCGGCTTGCCGCTCATCGTCTTGATGATCGGCACGGGGTTGGCCTTCTCGTGGTTGAGCAGTTGCAGTTCGAGGGCCTTGCGCTGGTCCTCGGGCAGGTCGTTCCACTTGCCGCGGCCGCGACACTTGGGGAAGCGTGAGCACCCGAGCCACGGCCCGCGCACGCCGCCGCGCAGGTTCATCGGGGCTTCGCACGTCGGACACGGCAGATCGGTGAGCACGGGCTTGGTGCTGGGCGCGACGACCTTGCCCTTCTTGTCGACGTTGAGGATGCCGTCGCAGGGGGCGGTCTTGTCGCCGTAGCGCGAGCAGCCGAGGAAGACGCCGAAGCGGCCGGTGCGCTTGGTCATCGCGCTGCCGCACTTGGGGCATGCGACGTCAACGGTCTCGACGGCGGGGCGCGGCTTGCCGTCCTTGTCGACGGGGCTGGCGTACTTGCACTCGGGATAGGTCGAGCACGAGAGGAACTTGCCGTTCTTGCCGAACTTGTAGACGGTGGGGCTGTTGCACGTCGGGCACGGGTACGGCGCGGGGGTGCTCTCGGCCTTGGCGTGCACCAGCGTGGCCTCGGCCTCGGCGAGCGCCTTGGTGAACGGGCCGTAGAACTTGTGGAGCATGTCGATCCAGTCGAGGTGATCTTCCTCGATCTTGTCGAGCTTGTTCTCCATCTCGCGGGTGTAGCCCAGATCCATGATGTCCGGGATCGCTTCGATGAGCTTGTCGGTGACGACTTCGCCCAGGTCCGTCGCGTAGAAGCGGCGTTCGCGCTGCTCGACGTACTTGCGATCCTGGATCACGCTGATGATCGACGCGTAGGTCGACGGGCGGCCGATGCCCTCGCTCTCCAGCACCTTGATCAGGCCCGCTTCGGTGTAGCGCGGCGGGGGGCTGGTGAACTTCTGCGTGGGGCGCAGGGAGATCGGCGCGACGGGCTGCTTTTCCGTGAGCGCGGGGAGTGTTTGCTCTTCGCCGCCCTTGGGGATGCCGGCGACTTTGTAGAAGCCGTCGAAGACCAGCACGCGACCGGTGGCGCGGAAGAGCACGCTCTTGTCGCTGCCGCCGCGGAGCAGCACGGCGGTGGAGTCCCACTGCGCGGGCGTCATCTGGCAGGCGACGAAGCGCTCCCAGATGAGCGAGTAGAGACGGAACTGATCTTCATTGAGGGCGCGGCGGACCTTTGCCGGCGGATAGTTCAGGCTCGTCGGGCGGATTGCCTCGTGCGCTTCCTGCGCGTCCTTGTTGCTGCTGGTGAAGAAGTTGGGCTTCTCGGGCAGGTACTTGTCGCCAAACTCGCGCTGGATGTAGGAGCGCGCCATGTCGAGCGCGTCCTTCGACAGGTGCGTCGAGTCAGTACGCATGTAGGTGATGAGACCAACCGGGCCTTCGCCGGGGATGTCCACACCTTCGTAGAGCGACTGCGCGGTGCGCATCGTGCGCTGGGCGCCAAACCCCAGACGGCTCGACGCGGCTTGCTGAAGCGTCGAGGTGATGAACGGCGCGGTAGGGCGGCTGCTGACGCGCTTGGTCTCGATCGACTCAACGCTGTAGGTTGGGCCAGCGTCGACGGTGCCGGTGATGCGCCGGACGAACTTGGCAGGGCCGCGGGCTTCGGGGTCCTCACGCAGCGCGGTCTTGATGTCCTTCAGGCCGGCCTTGGTGGCGATGGCGCGGGCGAGGGCTTCGAGTTCATCGCCGGTCTTGCCGGTGATCTCGGGCTTCTTGCCGCCGACTTCGACGAGTTCGGCGCTGAACCCGCCGTGCTCGTTGATCCACTGCGCGATCGCCTTCTGCGTCGGCGGCAGTCCCTTCTCGTCCTTGCTGGCGAGGAACTTCTCAAGCTGCGGCACAAGCCCGGCGGCCTTGGCGAGATCCGCCGTGAACGAGCCTTCGATCTCCCAGTATTCATCGGGGACAAAGGCGCGGATCTCACGCTCGCGTTCGACAACGAGGCGGACGGCGACGCTCTGCACGCGCCCGGCGCTGAGGCCGCGGGCGACCTTCTTCCACAGCAGCGGCGAGACCTGATAGCCCACGATGCGATCGAGGATGCGCCGCGCCTGCTGGGCGTTGACGCGATCTTCGTCGATCGGGTGCGGATTGGTAAACGCGCGCTCGATCTCCGCCTGGGTGATGGCGGCGAACATGACGCGCTTGGCGTCCTTGCTGGCGATGCCCAGTTCCTGCGCGAGGTGCCACGCGATGGCTTCGCCTTCGCGATCCAAGTCGGTTGCAAACCAGACCGTGCCGCCGGTGCTCATCGCGTCTTTGCTGGCCCGCTTGAGATCAGACATGATCTTCTCGCGGTCCTCGCTGACGACGTACGTCGGCTTGAAGTCGTGCTTGAGGTCGACGCCGGGCACGGGGCTCTTGACGCCCTTGGGGTTGCGGCTGGGCAGGTCGCGGATGTGGCCGATGCTGGCCATCACGACGTACTTGCCGCCGAGGTACTTGTTGATCGTCTTGGCCTTGCTGGGCGACTCGACGATGACCAGGTCTTTGCCCTTGGCCGCGCCCGCGGTGTAGGACTGCATCTTGCCGCGGCCTGCGCTGCGACCGCCGGAGCGACCACCCGCGCGACCGGTCTTGGCGGTGGCGGTGCGGCCCGCGGCTGGTGCTGCTTCGCCACCGTCACCGGTGGCGTCGAACGGAGCGTCGGCATCGCCCTTGGGTGTGCGGGAGGCGGGCTTGGCGTTGGAAGTGGGGCGTTTGGCCATCGGCCGACGTGCTCGTTTCTGATCTCTCGAAAGGATGCGAGGCGGAACGCAGAGGCCCGCAACCGGGGCAATCCTGGGATGCGGGGGGCGGGGATCTCGGTGCAAACCATCGGCCATCGCGGGCCGTCGGCGTGGGCTAGGAAAGACGATTGCGGGCGTCTTGTCAAGCGGTTTGGTGGATATTTGGGTGGAAGGAACGTCAGAACGGCAGGGTCGGGCCGAACTCGTACACTCGCGCGACGATGACTTCCCAGTGGTCCCAATCACTCGCATTCGTTGCCGTGCTGCTCTTCATCGTCGGCCTGCTCACGTTTGCGATCTTCATGATCGTGAAGCGCCGGCGTGCACTGAACGCCGCGCTCGATGATGTCATCACGCTGGGGTTTGCGATTGAGACCAAGCCGACGCGCGAGCTGAAGGAGGCTGCGTTCGCCGCGCTCGGCGCGCCCAAGACGCTGCGGCATGGCGCGGGCAAGATCGAATGGGTGGGGGCGGCGGAGATCGATGGGCGGCGCGTCACGCTCGCGAGCCACGCGTACATGATCCACACCGGACACTCAACCACCGTCATTCGGCATGTGTGTGTCGGTGTCGCGGCGGACGTGCGACTCGACCCGGGCGTGATCAAGCCGCGGAATGCGCTGCGGCGGTGGTTTGTGGAGCGACTCGGGATGCGGGTGCGTTCGGAGCGCTGGCGGCGCGAGGTCGCGCTGCGGTATCTCTGTGACGAAGTGAAGCAGCCGATGTTGGCGCACGCGTTTGAGGCAGATGCCGCGCAGGACCTGCTCGCGGGGCTGAGCAAGCCGACGTTCGTGTGCGTGGGGCCGGGCGTGGTATCGGTGCTTCGGCAGGGTGAGGCTCAGCCGCAGGTGATCCGCGAACTGCTCGCGGCGGCGGGCGGATTTGCGGGCGTGCTCGCGGCGTGAACCGGTCGCGAGAGGCGGGCGTGACGCGGTTGTTCGGCGCGGCGTGATGTTCGCGTGCCGCCGTCCTCCCAAGGCCCCCTCCACGCCGCTATCATCGCGTCGTATGCCCACGATCACGGTCAACGGAAAGGTCTGCGAGTTCACCCCGGGTCAGACGATCGTCCAGGCGGCCAATGCCGCCGGCGTCGAGATTCCGCAGTACTGCTACCACGACGGTCTGTCGATCGTGGCGAGCTGCCGCATCTGCTTGGCAGAGATCTGGGCCCCCGACCCCAAGACCGGGCAAATTGTGCCGCAGATGGGCGGCAAGCTCCAGCCGACCTGCCAGACGCCAGCGACGGCGGGCATGGTGGTCTATGCCGACAGCCCCAAGGCCGTGGCGAACCAGAAGGCCGTGATGGAGTTCCTGCTCATCAACCACCCGCTGGATTGCCCGGTGTGCGATCAGTCGGGCGAGTGCTTCCTGCAGGACTACTCCTATCAGTATGGCCGCGGCGTGTCGCGCTTCGAAGAGCAGAAGATCAAGAACCCCAAGAAGGACGTCGGCCCGCACGTCCTGCTCTACAGCGATCGCTGCATCATGTGTACCCGCTGCGTGCGCTTCACGCGTGAAGTGACGGGCTCGGCCGAACTCACTGTCACGGGCCGCGGCAACAAGGAAGAGATCGACGTCTTCCCCGGCGTGCCGCTCGACAACCCGCTCTCGGCCAACGTCATCGACCTGTGCCCCGTGGGCGCGCTGCTCGACAAGGACTTCCTCTTCGCCCAGCGCGTGTGGTTCCTCAAGAGCAGCCCCTCGATCGACGGCATCACCGCCAGCGGCGACAACATCCGCATCGAGCACAACCAGGGCAAGGTCTATCGCATCAAGCCGCGGACCAACCTGAGCGTCAACAAGTGGTGGATCAGTGACGAAGTGCGCTACGGCTGGAAGTTCGTGCACAGCGATGAACGTCTGCGCTCGCCGCTGCGTCGCCAGTTCGGCACGCTCATCGAGAGCGACTACACGCGTGCGTACGAGGACGCGGTGAAGGGCATGCGGGCCGCGACTGGCGGCGGCAAGCGCGTCGCGCTGCTCGTCAGTCCGATGCTGACCTGCGAAGAGGCGTACGTGCTCGTCAAAATGGCCCGCGAGGCCGACCCACGCGCGATCGTCGGCGTCGGCCCGGTGCCTACCAGCGGCAAGGATCAGACCTTCCCGCCAAGCGCCAAGCCCGAAGATAAGAACGCCTTCACGATCTATGCCGAGAAGTGCCCGAATCGCCGCGGCGTGACGCGAGTGCTTGAGGCGATCGTCGGCCAGGGCAACGTTCTCGACTTTGCCGGCTTCCTGCGTGCCCTCGGCCACGGCAGCGGTTCGAGCGATGTCGGCGCGGTGGTGCTGACGGGCAACTATCCCAGCAACTGGGTCACGTCTGAACTGACGGCGAGCATCGACGGCAAGTTCGTCGTGCTGATCGACACGCTCGCCTCGTCGTTGGTCGATGAGTGCGATGTGCTCATCCCCGGCGCGACGTGGGTCGAGAAGGCCGGCACCTTTGAGAACGCCCGCGGCATGCTGCAGGGCTTCGAGGCGGCGATCCCGGTGATCGAACTCGCCAAGAGCGAGGGCCAGATCGCGCTGGATCTGCTCGCGGAACTGACGAATCAGCCCGTCGAGCCGCGCGAGCCGGAGACGGTGATCGTGCAGTCGTCGCTGGGCCAGGTGGCGGCGGCGGTGCAGGTCGCGCCGGCCCGGGCGACGCCGTTCAACGCGGCACAGGTCCGCGGCGAGATGGCGAAGGCCAATGCCGCGCTCAACGTGTTCGTCACCGATGTGAAGATGCCCGAGGGCGAGACGGTTCGCCCGGTGGACATGCCGATCGTCGAGCTGTGATGCTGCGTTGACGACTCAGCGACGCTCAAGTCGAGCGAGAGCCGCATCGACGCGAGCGTCGAGCGTGGTCAAATCGGCGTCGTTGACGATGATCTCGTCCGCGCGCCGACGCTTTTCCTCCAGCGGGGTTTGGGCGCTTTCGCGCCGCCGGAGTTCTTCTTCGGTCCAGCCGCGGCCCGACTTCACTCGTTCCAGACGCTGTTCAAACGGCGCATCGACGAAGAGCACCGCATCGCACTCTTTGTCGACGCCGGCCTCGAGCAGCAGTGGGGCATCGACGACGACGCCGCGGCAGCCGCGTTCCCGGGCGCGCGCGACCATCGCGGCGCGGGTGGCCTTGACGATCGGGTGCACAAGTTCTTCGAGGCGGCGGCGCTGGGTCGCGTCGGAAAAGACGATGGATGCGACCTTGGCCCGGTCCACGCGGCCCTCGGGGTTGATGATGTCCGCACCCCACCATGAGACGAGTTGCGCGCGGACGTGCGGCAGATCGAGGGCGGCTTTGGCTTCTTTGTCCGAGTCGATGACTTCGTAGCCGCGGCGGGCGAGGGAGGAAGCGACGGCGGACTTGCCCGCGCCAATGCCGCCGATGAGGCCAAGGACGAGCATGGGATTGCCGGAATGGGAGCCCCTCGCTTGCGCTTCGGGCTCGTGAAGTCGTTGGACGGGTTCGTTCTGCATCGCGTTGCGCACGGCGTTGAGCGCGGCGTCGGGGCGATCGATCATGAACCAGTAGAGTTCGGTCTCGCCGCTGCCGCTGGTGTCGATGGCGAGCGTGCCGATGCCGCTGAGTCGCTCGCGGCGTGATCTGATGACGCGCAGATGCTGGATGTTCTTCAGCGGGACATCCACCGTGATGCGGCGGATGACGCCGACGCTCGCCAGCACGCGACGATCGGTCAGGACATAGCGGCGGCACGCCCACAGCACGCACGACCAGACCGCCCGCAGCACGAACAACGCCGTGATGCCCAGCGGCAGCCACGTCGGTGCGGCACGACCGGTCACACGCGGCAGCACCCACAGCGTGAGGGCGAGCATCGCAAGCAGAGAGAGCATCGTGCCCAGCGGTTCGAGCACGATCGAGAGCAGGCTCGGCGAACCGTCAAACAGCACACGCTCGCCCGCGGGGATCAGCGGGTCGCGGCGGTGCTGAGGATGGTCTGACGAACTTGCCATGGTGTCGAGACTCAGCGAGAAGTGGCAGAGTGGCAAAGCGGCAAAGTGGCAAAGTGACGCGTGGCGTCCGCTCCTTCGTGCCTGTCAAACCCGGTGACCTTTGCAGTTCGCACTTCGTCGCTCCGTCTCTATCTTTCGTCCTCACTTTTAGAGTGCATCGGACTTCAGCACGGCGATCGCGGGGTAGTTGCGGTAGTAGCCGTCGTAGTCCAGGCCGTAGCCGACGACGAACTCGTCGGGGATCTCAAAGCCCACGTACTCGGCGTCGACATGCGCGACGCGGCGGGTCTCGGGCTTGCGGAGCAGCACGCACAGGCGAACGCTCGCGGGGTTCTGCTTCATGATGAGGTCCTTGACGACGGCGAGCGTCTGGCCGCTGTCGAGGATGTCGTCGATCACGAGCACGTGCTTGCCACCCAGGTCGTGCGGGAGTTCGCGATCGATCCGCACGCCCTTGCTCTCCACGCTCTTGCCGGGATAACTGCTCACGGCGGCGAGGCGGATGGAGAGTTTGAAGGAAAGGCAACGCACCAAATCGGCGGTGAAGATGAACGCGCCGGTGAGGATCGGGATGATCACGATGCCCGTGGCATCGGGGTGGTCGGGGTCGTAGGCCCGCCCCTCGTGCTGGGCCTCTTCGCGAAGTTCACGTTCGAGGTCGGCGGCGATCTGCGTCCCCAGCGCTTGCACCCGCTTGGCGATGGCGTCCTTGTCGACGAGGATTTTGTCGATGTCTTTGTGCATGGATGTGGAGGAAGGATATCGCTCGCACGCCGCGGCCGAAAGTCTCGCTAGGCTTTGGGCATGCATCGCTTCCGCGAAGCCCACGCCCATCTTCCCTGGCTCGGCCGCGCTCTTTCGATGCCGGATTTGTCCGCGTACGCCAGCGTTGGCGCGGCGCTCGATGCGTTGGCTCGGCACGCTGCGACGCTGCCTGCGAGGGCGTGGGTTCAGGCCGCGGGAGCACGGCGTTCTGCGTGGCGTGAGCAGCGCTGGCCGACACCCGCCGAGATCGATTCCGCGACCGGCGGTCGCCCTGCGATGATCATGTCATTTGACCACCACGCGGTGGCGTGCGGTGCGAGCGCGTTGGCCGCGCTTGCCATCAATACCGACACTCGCGATCCCGCGGGCGGGGTCATCGTCCGCGGGCGCGACGGCACGCCGACAGGCGAACTGCTTGAGAGTGCGGCATGGGCGGCGTGGGCCAAACCCCCCGAGCCTGTTGGCGCGGAGCGCCGCGGACAGGTGTTGCGGGCGGCGGAGCATCTGGCCGCGATTGGCTATGCCGAGATGCACGACTTGTTCTCGGGTGCATGGCTGGCGGAGGACCTCGCGCTCTTGTGCGATGAGGGCCGACTGCCGCTGCATGTCGGCATGTTCGCGCCGATGGAGGAACTCGACGCCCACCTTGCGACGCGCGACACCACGCGGCGCGTTGGCGAACACGCCAGCGTGTCACTGCTGGGCGGCAAGATCTTTGTCGATGGCACACTGAACAGTCGCACGGCGTGGATGCTGCACGACTTTGCTGACCCGCTCCCCGAGCTGCCGCGCGGCAAGGCGCTGCTGAGCGTCGACCAGATCGCGACGGCACTCGCGCGCTGTGCGCAGCACGATCTGCTGCTTGCGGCTCACGCGATTGGCGACGGCGCGGTGCGGGCGTGTCTGGATGCCGCCGCACGCACGGGACTCGGTCGCCACCTCCGCATCGAGCACGCCGAGCTCGTTGACGCGGCGGATGTCCCGCGCTTCGCCGCACTGGGTGTGACGCTCAGCGTGCAGCCGTGCCACCTGCTCGCGGATATCGAGGCGCTCCGGCGTTCGCTGCCGCACCGGCTTGATCGCGTGCTGCCGCTGCGTGATGTCATCCGATCGGGGCTCGTTTCAGGTCAGACGCTGCTCTTCGGCAGCGATGCGCCGGTGGTGGGGGCCGATCCGCGCGACAGCATTCAGGCGGCGACGCAGCGTCGACGCGCGAACATGCCCGAGGATGAAGCGATCGCCCCCGATCAGGCGATCGGTGAGCGCGAAGCGTGGGCGTGCTTCGGTCTGGCGTGAACCGCGTGATGCCCTTGGCTGTGACGGCTCAGCAGCCTTCTTCGAACGCCGCAATAAACGCGTCGAAGTCGGTGAAGTCGAGGAAGCCGTCTTCGTTGAAGTCCGAGCGGGCCTCGCCGGCTTCGAACGCGTAGACGAAGTCATCGAAGTCGGAGAAGTCGATGAAGCCGTCGCGGTTGAAGTCGCCGCCGCAGCCCACGAACAAGATCGCCTGCGTGCCGGTGTACTGCATCTCCCAGCGGCGGTTGTTGGGCAGTGCGGGCCCGCTGACGCTGGCGAATGTGCCGATCACCGGCGAACCCGCGGCAACGATGTACTGCGCACCAGGCGGCGGCGTCGGGCCGGGCAGGACGTTGATCACGAGGCTGCCGCCGAGCGTGATGGGCGTGCTGACGCCTTGGATGAGGTCATTCACGCCGCTCGCGCCGACGTCGACTTGATAGGTTGCGGTCGGCTTGAGCGTGAAAGAGTTGTAGCTGTAGACGAATCCGATTGGGTTCGAGTTGTAGCGTGGCGCGAACGCGCCCTCGGTCGCGATTGAGCCGTAGAAGCGGCCGGTGCCGGTGATCGACGTCTGCGGGCCGAAGGTGGCGACGCCGCCGTTGGCGTTGAGGTAGGAGACGGACCAATCGCCGGCGTAGGGCGTGAGCACGAAGTTGGCCGCGCCGTCGACACGCGTGGTGCCGTCAAATCGTGCGTATGTGTTGTATGGTCCTTCGGTCGAGTTGATGACGGTCACGCCGTTCTGCGTGAAATCGCCGTTGAAGACGATCGCGCTGCCGGTGGGGATGCTGAGACGTGTGTCGAGTCGGATGCCGGTGAGCGTCGGCACAGAACCGCCAGCGACGTTTGTGCTTGAGGACGCGTCGGCCTCGATGCGCCCGCCGGTGTACGACGTGCCGTAGAGATAGAGGTTGCTGAGGTTCGACAGCGTCACGCGGCCAGCCCCGAACTGTGCAAAGCCCGCGGGCATGGTGATGTATGAACTGAAGCTGGCACGAACCTCGCCCTGGTTGTTGAAGAAGTTTGCGAAGTCCAGCGCACCGCCGCCGATGGTCGAGATGGTGGAGTAATTGTAGAACGAGCCGTAGAAACGTCCCGTGCCGCTGATGGTGGTGGTGGGCGGGATGGCGATGGTTGATGCGTTGGCGTTGAGATAGGCAGTGCCGAGATCAGACGGTGACCCGTTGAGAATGATCGTCTGTGTGCCCGCGAGCGCACCAGACTGGTCAAAGCGCATGTACGTGCCGTAAGGCCCGCCATTGCTGTTGACGGTGATGACGCCGTTGTGTGCCTCGCCGGTGGTGGACATGACGAGCGCGGCACCCGAGGGGATATTGATCGGGCCGTTGGTCGTCACGCCGCTGAGTGAAGGCACGCTTCCACCCGTCACTTCGATCGTTGAGCCGCCGGTGGCATTGAATGTGCCGCCTGAGTAGTTCGTGCCGTAGAGATAGAGCGTGCTGGCATTCTGAACGTTGAACACGCCCGATGGACCTTGCATGAGGCCGGCACGCGGCGTCAGATACGCGCCGTTGGTGGCACGCACCTCGGCGTTGTTCGTAAAGAGGTTCGCAAAGTCAAGGCTGTTGCCCGCACCGCCGGTCTGGAACAGACTCTCGTTGATGTAGCTTCCGTACAGGCGGCCATTGCCTTGAACGGTCCAGGACGGCGGAATCGTGACTGTCGCGCCGTTGGTGGTTAGGTACGCGGAGCCGAGGTCGGCCTGCGTGGCGTTGAGAAGGATCGCGCCGCTGCCACCGAGCGTGCCGGTCTGATCAAAGCGGACGTATGTGCCGTAGGGTCCGCCTGTCTCGTTGACGGTGATGCTGCCGTAGATCGGGTCGCCGATCGTGCCCAGAAGCAGCGCTGAACCGGAGGGAATAACGATCGGTCCATTGAGCGCGGCGTTGCTGAAGTACGGGGTAGCGCCATTGGTGATGTACAGTTTTCCGCCATTGATCGCGCTGAAGAGGCCGCCGTTGTAGGACGTTGTGTAGAAGTAGATGTCGGATGCGTCACCGCCGACGATGCCGCTGGCCGATTGCGTCACCGGGCCGCGGAGCGTGAGGTACGAGCCGTCCCTCGCCACGATCAGGTTCCGGTTGTCCACATTGCACGGCAGATCGAGGCTGTTGCCTACGCCGGTCGTCTGCCACGTGCCGCTGTTGATCCAGCTGCCGTACAGGCGACCGCGGCCTTGAACGGTGTACGTTGAGGGGAACTCGACGGTGGTGCCGTTGGTGATGAGGTAGGCGGTGTTGTAGTCGCTGGCGTTGGCGTTGAGTTGGATGGTGCAGGTGCCCTGCATCGTGCCGGATTGGTCAAAGCGGATGTAGGTTCCGTTCAGCCCGTACGAGTCGTTGACCGTGATGACGCCGTTGTGCGGGTCTGCGATGGAGTTCAGGACGAGCGCAGCACCGGGCGAGATATTGAGGGGGCCGCTGGTGGCGACGTTGAAAAACGATGGCACCTGTCCGGAGAGGATCTGTGTTGTGCCGCCGTTGACGGCGTTGATCGCGCCGCCGGAGTAGTTGAGGGTGTAGAGATAGGTGGTGGCGTTGTCGGCAACGATCTGGCCGCTGCCGGTTTGGTTGATGGTGCTGCGAAGCGTCTGGTACGCGCCGTTCGTGGCGCGAATGGTGCCGCTGTTGATGATGTTCCCGTTGGTAAAGTCGAGCGAGTAGCCGGGGACGTTGGAATCCATCGTGCCGAGGTTGTTCCAGTTGCCGAAGATGCGCCCGACGCCGTCGATGGTGTGGTTCGCACCATTGGTCACGCTGGTGCCATTGGGCGAGAGATACGCGGTGTTGTAATCGCCCGCGTTGGCGTTGAGCGTGATGCGGCCGTTGCCCGCGAGCGTGGTGGTGTTGTCGAAGCGGAGGTACGTGCCGAACGGCCCGGCGTTGTGGTTCACGATGAACAAGCCGTCGTTGGTGAGTGTGGTGCCTTGGTAGAAGAGGGCTTGACTGTTCTGCACGCGAAGGTCCGCAGCAAAACCGATCGTCAGACCTCCGAGGCTGTAGCTGTTGTCCATCAGCACTGAACTGCCAATGCCAACCAGCGCCGAGTCGCCAGCGTTCTGCGGCACGTTCTGCGGCGTCCAGTTGAACGGATTGCTCCAACGGTCTCCGTTGCCGCCGACCCATGTGTGCGTCTGCGCCAGCGCAAGAGAAGACACGCCGACAACGCCACCAGCGGCCAGAACGACAGCAACACAACGCTTCATGGGGCACCCCAAAGAACAAACGAGCCGGAACGCAACGTCGCAGATCGATCACGACGCCTGACAACACGTTGCCGTCGACGCACACCGCCCGAGACGGGATGCGCTGACAGCCGCCCCCGTCCGCCACACAGACGGCCGAAGGCTGAACCGCTTAGGCTAACGAACTGGGGGGGGTGAAACAAGACAGAATCGTGCGAGCGAACGCGTGATTGAGGCGGGGTCCAAGTGTTTGTGGTCTTGGTTTTGTTCGCCTGGATTGCCGAGATGCACACCCGTGCGCGGTCATGCCGCAGCCGACGACGCCAACCCTTCGGATTGTGACCGGAAGCGCGACTGAGATCGGTGGTCCGGCGAAACGCAGGCGCGTGTCTTAGCAACCTTCCTCGAAGGCGGCGACGAACGCGTCGACATCCTCAAAGCTGAGGAATGCGTCGGCGTTGACATCGCTGGAACTCTGACCGACTTCGAACGCGGCGATGAACGCGTCGAAGTCTTCAAAGCTCAGGAATCCGTCGCCGTTGAAGTCCGCCGCGCAGTTCACGGCGAGCGTTGCAGGAATCGAGGTTGCTTCGCCACACTCGTTGGCGACCGACACCGTGTATGCGCCGGCATCGGTGTATCGAGCGCGCTGGATCACGAGGGAGATGTCTTGGGTGGAGTCGGATTGCGCGATGGTTGTGCGAGCTCCGCGCACGAAGCCGCCGCCGAGTGCGGCACCTGCCGCACCGTCGCGGACCGGTTCGCCGTTGTGGAACCACTGGGCTGTGATGTCGCGATAGCCGTCGGGAATGCGGATGGACAGCGCAACGTCATCGTTGGTGGCGGCAGCCGCTGACGACGGCTGCGTGCCGATGGTCGGTGCACCAGTGAATGTCCAGACGCCCCAGCCGTCGGCAGGGAACGTACCCACAGAGTTGATGTCACCGACCGCGAAAAGTTCGTCGCCGTCCTGGACCGCAGCCTGCACTCGACCGGTTGGCGTGCTTTCAAACCGCCGCCACGCGGTGCCGTCCCATCTCGCGATGTTCTGCCCGGGGGAACCAAAGTTGCCAAATGCCAGGAGCCCACGATCGGTCGCTCGGATGCCGCGGAGTCCGCCCGCTGATCCATCAGAGCCGCCGAAAAAAACACCGACTCGCGTCCAAAGACTTCCGTCACGGCGATAGACCTCGGAAAGTTCGGTCCCGACATACAGCGACCCTTGATACGCCGCGACACTTTGTGCGAGCGAAATCCGAAGATCGCCGAGATCAGTCCATGCGTTCCCGTCCCAAGACGCAAACCTGTTACCAACTGCACCCGATCCTGCCCAGAAATCGCCCGGCACATAGAGGCGGTCCTCAAAGACGATCAAGTTCACGAAGTTGTTCGCCGTCGGCTTCCACGACCCCAATGGGCGATTGACACCGAGTGCTCGCCATGTCGTGCCGTCGAATCGTGCAAGGCCTTCGATACCGCCGGTGACGTTGAAGGCACCAAGCGCGATCAACTCACCGCGATAGATTGTGAGGGCGTTGACTGTGCCGCGAAGATCAGCGCTGAGAGGGACCCACGCGGTCCCGTTCCATCGAAGTAGACCGGGCGGCGTCGGTGAACTGAACGATCCCCCGATCACCACATCGCCGTTGAACTCTGAGATCGCGAGGATCGATCCTTTGAGCGGCGCGAAGCAATCCGTCCATCGCAGACCGTCCCAGCGCACAACGCGAGCGTTGGGTGGTGATGGCGAGATTGCGTTGAACGCGGCGTAGACGCCGCTGCTGAGCTTTTCGATTGCGCGGCCCGGCCCTTGCGCCTGCAATCCGACGCCGCGCCATTGATCACCGATGCGCTGAACGAGTCCCGATGCGAAGTCGGGGCCGATGTTTGACATGCTCCCGCCGACGAACAGATCGTTCCCTCGCGGCTCAAGCAACACAATCGTGGCGTCGTTGGCCAGGTCGAGAGGTGTCCAGGCGGCTCCGTCCCATTTGGCGAGTTTCTTTGCCGGGACTCCGCCGAAAGCCGACGGACCGGCGACGTAGAGATCTGGTCCGTTGGAAGCCACCTTCGTGACCACACCGGTGACACCGCCGCCGATCGGTGCCCATGAGCTGCCATCCCAAGCAGCGAGGGCCATGGCAGTGGTCGCGCCCGAGCCTGAGAAGCTGCCGCCAGCGACAAGCTTGCCCTGGTACGCGCAGAGCGTCGTCACGCTGTTGTTCAGGCCGTCGCCCAGCGGCGACCACGATGAGCCGTCCCATGCGGCGATCCGACTGGCCGGAGATCCACCCGCGCTCGAGAATGTGCCAGCGACAATGAGACGTCCGTTGAACTCAAAGAGAGCGTCAACCCTGCCGTTGACACCGGTACCAAGCGGTTCCCAGGTGCTGCCGGTCCAGCGTGCGATGCCATTCGCGACAGTGCGGCCGATCGCCGAGAAACTCCCGGCGACGTACAGCGAGCCCGAGTATGTCACGGCGGCGTTGACGGAGTAGTTCGACGTACCGATCGACCGCCATCGGCCGTTTTCGAGACGGAAGACGGAGGTCAGGGCCGCAGAGACAAGCGACCCCTGGTAGGTGGTGAGCGCGTTGCTCGCGATCAAAGTTGAACCAACGCGGTGCCACGTCGAGCCATCCCACCAGACCAAAGGCATCGCTGCGTAGGTGCTGTTGCGGTTGGTCTGATGAACGACCAGCCGCTCAGGCTCTGGCCCATCTCCATCGGGATCCCACCATGTCGAGCTCGTGATTGCGCCGTTTGCACGCCATCCGCTCTCAACGGGCTGCCAACCCGGGCCACACTGGCGGGCGCTTGCCCACGACGAGACAAACGCCAGGGCGACACAGGCGAAAAGTGTGAGGCGAAACTCAGGATTCGTACTTGGACGGCCAAGGCTTGCGGCGTTCATGTTGTGGCTCAAGGGGGGCGTGTCGGGCTCACCCGATGTACGTCCAGACGCATGGCGAGTTGCAAGAGGGTCCAGGTTCCGAACAAAGTTGTCCGGTCCGGGCGCGGCCGCGTCGTCCCAAGGGGCAAAAACTGGCGATTGACCTCCCGCCGCGCCTATCCTTGCCTCCCCGCGGCAAGGCCTCGGGACGCGTTCGGGCAGGCTCCGGCACTTGGACCCGCTCCACGAACTGATCGGAACGACTCGCAACGCATCGACGCGCATCACGACCCGCAGACGCACTCGAAAAGGATTCGGCGAATGGCCACCACCGGCACGATCACCCAGGTCATCGGCTCCACCTTCGACGCCCAGTTCCCCGAGGATCAACTCCCCGAAATCTACAACGCCGTCAAGGTCGAGACCGACACCAAGGTCGGACACATCGCCCTCGTCGGCGAAGTGCAGCAGCACCTCGGCGGCGGCCGCGTCCGGTGCATCGCGCTCGGTTCCACCGACGGTCTCATCCGCGGGCAAGACGTGGTTGATACTGGCGCTCCGGTAACCGTGCCGGTTGGCAAGGCGACGCTCGGCCGGGTGTTCAACGTGATCGGCGA